>DYQY01000031.1:3769-5203 GCA_020719045.1 Candidatus Termititenax sp. | reverse complement strand
TGCTAATTTGATATTATTTATTGTATTAGGATTTATCTGTGTCTGTAATCCTACTGAAGTAACATCTCCTATATGATCACCGTGCTTTCCTGTGGTGGAAGATATTAAAGAGGAAATTATTGTAGTAGTAGTAGTAGAGAACCATGACGTTGCTGATAAATCAGGAATATCGGAAGCGACTAAATTACTTCCAGCAGTAACGAGTCCTTTTGTATCGTATGTTATTTTTGTTTTAGTAGCAGCCGTAATAGGAGGATTCTTATCTACTTTATAATCTAACGCTCTACCTACTGCGCCTATTGTTGGTATATGAGTATCATCATTTGTAGTTATTGCACCTGTTGATGTGGGCAATACAGGGTATGCAAAACCGATACTTCCGGCGTATATTTCCCATTTATCCTTATGCGCTGACGGAACAAAGCCTCTGTTATTCTCTACTGAGGAGCG
Source organism: Candidatus Termititenax sp. (assembly GCA_020719045.1). Lineage (GTDB taxonomy): Bacteria > Margulisbacteria > Riflemargulisbacteria > GWF2-35-9 > DYQY01 > DYQY01. The sequence goes on along the minus strand of DYQY01000031.1, from coordinate 4,753 downwards.
ATATAAATAGCCTACTTCTCCATTTATATGGAGGCAAATAGCCCCTCTTCGCCAATTTACATTAGTATCCCATATACCAAATTGTGTACCATCAGAGTCTGATAATACTCCAATTACTCCAACAGTATCTCTTCTTGAGAAGATAGGCATTATACGTCTCCTATATTTTTACTAATTACTTTTTGCAGCTCGGTTAAATATATATGAGCCTTTTCGATATCTCTAACTCTTGAGGCTTTAAAGTTGGCTCTGCATAAATATTTCATAGTATTTCCAATAAGATAACCAGTGTATTGTTCTTTAGTAAGTTTGGCTCTTATTATTTCCAATGTCTCTATTCCACCTGCATCATAATATGTAGCTTTAACATCTTTACTCATGTAATTTATTTTGTATAAGGGCAATATTATAAATAGAGAAGACGGGTAAGTAATAATATTGCCCTATTTATTTAATTAAAATGGTTAAGTAAGTCAAGTAAACGTACATCTGCCTATCAAGACATAGGCTTTACCATTGTTATGTAGAACCTTAAAGCACATGCTAACTCCAGATAGTGCCAGCAGAAGCATCAAGAAAAACAACATAGGAAGTAACACCTGCTACATTGCTTGCCATAATAACATCACCAGCTGCTCCTATTATACCTGCTCCATCTGCTACCCAACAGATCGCCTTTCCAATAGCAGGCTTTGAAGGATCGCCCGATACTTGGACAATTTCAACTCCAGCATTGAACGTCTGTCTTGCAGAAAAGGTGTTTGCCGAGTTCTTCATGGCTACCTGTGCAATAGTCATTCCATGTACGGAAGTGGTTTCTACTACATGGAGCTGAATATTTGAATTAGCCGGTTCGTATGTTCCTGAGTGGAGATGATTTCCAGCAGCTACCGTACCACTTGTAGTACCTACTGCCAATGTTGATGTAACGCCACCGGCAATAGAGAGAATACCGGACAGAGAAGAAACGTCTGCACCAAGTCC
>DYQY01000031.1:0-3669 GCA_020719045.1 Candidatus Termititenax sp. | reverse complement strand
CCCATTGACCTATTCTTTTCTCACATAGCCACTCTTCTGTTCCTATGCAGGTAAATACCACGAAAGCATTTCTATCGGAAGTTGTTACACCTCCTGTTGGGATATCTACTCCATGAATTGTAACATCTTCACTTTGTGGTTCAATCATTAGTCTGTCTGTCTTATTAACGACAGCTACTTCAGTGCCTCTGGGCTTTCCTATAGGCAGATATACAGTACCGGCTTCTCCTTCTATCACAGTAATAACATCCGATTGAAGCTGTATGCCTACTATTGCTTTTATTACTGTATTCATGCTATTACTCCAAATCCTTTTAACGCTGATAATATAAGGTTAATCTTGTCTCTAATTTCTGACGTGGAAGGTGCGCTTCCAGTAGAAAATAGAGCTATACCAGATTGAATATTAAATCTCTGCCAATAAGCAGGATACTTTGATGGCATATAACCAAGTAAATGTTCTGTATTAGCTGGTAGAGCTATTAATTGATAAATAGCCACTTTTCCAGTTGTAGGGTTTACTTCAATAGCAATGTCGTAAAGTGTAAATTTTGTAGTATCGCACCATAATCCAAATGAAGAATTGCCTCTTGCGGCAAGTAAACTATAATGAACTCTGGCTGTACCGTCTGTATATGTGTCTCTTATTGCCATTGATAATATTCCTTTGCAAAAGTGGTATGTCTGTCAAAATATGTTTCATCAATAAGTTCTTCTCTTATACTTCCCGATATACCTTCATCTGTATTTGGATATATTTCTAAAGTCTTTAACAGAGCAGGAAGATAGCCAAAAGCATCTATTATATCTACTAAAATACCAGTAGGGAAGGCTTTTAGTTGGTCTTCTAATTTATCCTTTACCAAAATATTATGGTATATGAAACCGTATCTATAATATGGTGCGAGTGACTTTATTCTATCCTCTTTTTTACCTCTTGCATTTAACTGTACTATCTGTGTAAATACTCCACGTCTTCCCATTTCTGCCATTAAAGGCTGAGTTATCCACAGATGCAATGACGTTACTTCTAATCCTATAACATCAGCTCTTCCTACTTCTGCAAGAGCTATTATTGCATCAATGAACTCATCTGGTTTATACTTATTGGAACGATAATCTCTAACAAATATTTGCCCTGTCTGTTTATGATAACCTATCAACACTGCCGCTGATTCTTTACTATGTTGCTTTACTTCCTTTGCAGGGTCAACAAGGATTATTGATATAAGGTCTGATGAATGAATAGGCTTTGACATTTTGTCATTGCTTGTCATTTCTACTGTTTTTAACCAACCCGCTGACTCCATATAATAACGGAAGTATTCAGGTTTGAAGATTTTATTTTTCTTGCTTTGTGTCTCTCCAATATATTCTGTATAAAAAGCGTCTTCCTCACCTATTGCTGCTAATTCGTTATATTTACACCTTAATTGGTCTTTTGTCATATATGATTTAGCAGTAGGGTTAAAATCGTCATCACATGCTTTTAAAAATATAACTTCCCATTCTGACGAATGAAGAAAGTGCATAAGCAAGCTATCTTCATGCGATACCGTTCCTATAAACACTATCGTCCAATCATCATCGTATTTGGAAACCAATTCCATTACATCAGACATAAACCATTTTCTTGTTGCTTCTCTATATGCTTGAGACTGCATTTTTAATCTGTCTTCAACATCATCAGCTACGAGAAAATTAGGGCGTACTATTTTTCCATTTACCCTATATGATAAACCTCTTGTTGCTTGCTGGCAGCCACGAGGAATTATAACTCCTCCTGAAGAAGTTACCCAGCTCTTTTTTGAAAAGTTGGTTAAGGCTTCATCAGCTTCTTTTACTTTTTGATTTCCAAAGATATTTGTCACATTCTGATCGAGTACCATGCTTTTTATACACTCTGTCTGCGTTATTGCAAGGTCTGCGGTTGATGCCATGTAAACTACAAATAACTGCTTATCATTTATAATACCTGAAAATAGCAATTCTTTAACTATATGACTTTTTATTATAGTTGATTTACCAGCACCTCGTGGAGCAATAATTAACTTTTTCTTTTTATTATTTTCTCTTTTACAGTCTAAGCAGTCAAGAATTGGCTTGTGTAATTCGTTAAATTGAGTATAAAAATCATTTTCAAAGAGCGTTTTGCTGAAATATGCCGTACTTGTTGCGCATTTAAGTAATACTTCTTTATGTCTTGCTGTGACTGAGATATCATTTATCATTGATAGCTATCTTCTTTATCAGTAACTATTAATTCCTCATCTTTCACATCACTCTCTATTCCATTAACAAACATATCCTTTTCATCGGTATCTTTTTCTGCTAAGAAATCAAGAACGTCTTTTAATATATCTACGTTCTTTCTGACAGATAATTCGTCTTTCTTTGGTATAGCTCTTAAATTAATGACTGCTAAATAAGCCTTTTGTCTTATTAATTTATCTTTAGCCGTTAAACAGGTCATATTCATGTCTTCATTAATAAGAAGCAAGGCTTTTTCAAATTCATTCTTTAATGACGACATTTCTTCTGCCCGCTTTCTATCAGATAAACGAGAAATTTCTATCTTCATTAAACTTGAATTTATAACCTGACTTACATAGCAAGACGAGACATTGTACTTTTCCGCCAACTCTACATTTGACATCCCCCCATAAACATGGTCAAAAGCCATATCCTTATGCTTCATCCCAAGCTTCCTCAACCCCTTCTTCACATCTTCCCCACCCACTCTCAATTCCATACCCCACCACCTTTCCCTCTTACCATTTTTAAAACTCAATATATCATCGCAAACGAAAATCTGCAAAGGAGAATTTCATATCTATCTCTACTTTGTATAAATTACCTTCTACATTTGAATAGGTTTTAAAAAATGGAATTTTTTGAAGGTGGGGCTAAAGTAGTTGTACTACTAGTACAACTCCCCGTGAAGCCTTGATAATGCTGCTTCTACGATGGATTGAGTCATGTATGGCTCGCCGAAGTAGGTGCGGAAGGCATTAGGATTTTAGTGTAGTTGTATTCTAAGTAGCTGATTTTATTGGCTTTTTTGATGCGTTAGTTATGTATGGCTCGTCAAATCTACTTAGTCTGCACTGATTTGGAGTCACTTTAAATAATAAAACTACTTGGACAAAAGTTTTTATCTTTTATTGGTAGGCAATTGAGTCATGTATGGCTCATTGAACTTTTTTGGGAAGATATGAAGTTGATGAGATATGAGATATGAGATATTGGATTGCTTATCAAAAAGTTTTCGGATTGCAAAAGTTTCTTGGCGTTGAAAAGGGGCATCTTTTGTGCCTATATATATAAAGGATAGCCATTATAAAATAACCTTTAAAACGCTCTGAAATCGCTTTTATTAAACGCAAAAGAAAAACAGATAGGGATATAGCCATATAGAAAAGCAATCAGAAAAAGGGGCTATCAAACGAAAATCCATTAAATCAGAACTTTTTATTCCGGTAGCGATTGAAAATGAGAACAAAAAGTTCCGGTCATTTTAGGCAATGATAATAGCAACTTAGCTATTAATAGGCTATTTTTCCGCTTATTAGCGGTTAAAAATAGGACATGGCAATTCTGATTTGTCTCTACTTGGCATAGGTTTTATTTTTCCTAAATCGCAACCTAAATTCTGCTTTAAAAAATTTG
>DYQY01000011.1 GCA_020719045.1 Candidatus Termititenax sp. | reverse complement strand
ATTCTATTTAATACGCCATCTATATCTAAAAAAAATTCTAGCTGTATCCTTATTAAAGGCTGGAAAAAGAGAAACATCCACTTCGTTATTAACTTTTGCCCTCAATCTTCTAGCTTTAACAGCACGAATATGTTCTCCTTGAGTAATTTGAAGTTCTTGTAATGCAACTAGTTTATTGTTCATGAAAATATATCGAACTATGCTTGGGAATATCCCGCTAAAATCAGTGAAAACTAAGCTTTAATAACAGCGCCAGCCATTGCTATACCCATCACTGCTAATGCTGATATAACCCACCCTGCAATTATCATTTGAGATGGTGTGAATATAACAAACAGACAAATAATCACTATGCTAGCTAAGGAAACTATTCCGGAAATTGAAACTAGTGACCACTTAGCAGAATGGCTAGCTTGCTTAGTTTTGATTGGTTCTTTCGGAACTAAGACTGGTTTTTTTATTTCCATAAAAATATTATATCCTAATTATACTTCTTCATCTACTGCCCATGCACTTACCTTATTCTTTTTCCCTTTAACGATTACATCTCCTATCTTTTTTACGCTATACTTATCCTTAACTAGACCTTTTGTTGTTTCTTCAATCACAATAGCATGTCCATCACGAGTAAGAGGCTGAAGTCTTGCACCAATATTTACAACATCTCCAATAACGGTAAAATCCTTATGTTTTTTTGCTCCGATATTCCCTGATATTACAGTTCCTGAGCTTATACTTATCCCAACATTAAGTACTTGTTTTCCTTCTTTGCTCCATTTGTCATTCAATTTTCTTAGTGAAGCTATCATTGCTAAAGCACACTCCACAGCCAACTCTGCATGATTCATCTGCTCTACAGGGCTTCCCCAAACTGCCATTAATGCATCACCCATAAACTTGTCTAAAGTACCGTTATATTTAAAAACTTCCTCAGTAAGAACATCTAACACCTCATTTAACTGTTCCACAACTTTTTCTGCGGGAAGCTCTTCACATACGCTTGTAAAACCCACTATGTCAGCAAAAAGCACACTTACGATTCTTTCCTTACCTTGTTCTACAAGACTCTCTTCACCAGAAATAAACCTATCAACAATGTTAGGAGAGACATATTGCTTAAAAATGCCCTTAATTCTTGTTTTCTCATCTTTCATACTTAAAAATTTCATAAAAAAAGCTACCAAATAACTAATAAATAAAGAGAAAAATAAAACAGCTACTTCTACATATATACCCTTCTGATATAAAAACTTATGAGAGAACAAAAGAAGCACAGTACTTGCAGCTACTGATATAAACCCAATAAGCGAACCATAAATAATTGTTAATAAAAAAATAGCAACAACCACAATAAAGATAAACAAGACATAAAACAATATCGGCAATGGTGAAATGAACTCTTGATTCACAATAGTTCTTATTGCATTTGCATGAATTAAGACACCCGGCATACTAATATCTACAGGCGTTGGAAACCTGTCTTGCAAATAACTAGCTGTTGAACCTACCAACACAATCTTCCCTCTAAAATAATCAGGATTAATCTCTAAAAATCCAGGCTCTAAAACATGAGAAAAAGGGATTACACTTATAGCCTTATTTTCTGAGTGATAATTAATTAGCATTCTACCGTCTTTATCTAAAGGTATCCTCACTCCATTCAACAACAAACCACTACCATCAAAAACCATCTTTTCTTCGCAACAATTTTTATACATCATTGAAGCTTGAGCTGCAAAATACAAATACACCTCATCTTTGTAATACGCAAACATTTTGTATCTTCTTATGAATGAATCATCATCTAAAACAGGGTCTATCATTGCTAAAACAGAATCATTCTTTAGCTCATCAATTGGGTCTCTAATGACTGGAGTATCTTTATCCATATAGTAGTCTCTAGCGAGAATGACATTATTTTTACTTAGCAAAGCCTGAGAAAAAGCCAAATCTTCATTGTAAGAACGACCACTGTAGGAATCGAAATTGATATCAAAAGCAATAACCTTGGCACCACCTTTATCTAATACATGAACAAGCTCGGCGTATTTGTTTCTAGGGAAAGGCCAAACATGAAACTTCTTAAGTGAAAAATCATCAATTGCGACAACTACAATAAAATTTTCTGTAGGCGAACCAGAGTCGATACTTCTTTGGCAATTATCATAAAAGAAGTTATCGAACACTTTAAAAATGCCAAAAGAAAACAAAAGAAAAAGCGATACGGATATAATTAGACAAATAAACAAACTTTTTTTCATAAAACCCATTTCCTTTTATTAACCTTTCTTTATCATATCAAATTTACTTTAATTGTTTTATGGTTTTTGGTTTATGTTATAGAATATTAATAATGTTAATAAAAAAAATAATTGCACTAGCTTTACTGTTCCTTCTGTTTTCTGTTGTTTTCAGTAGTAACCAACTAACTCCAGCACAGCTTAAGCAAATTGACTCAATAGAAGTGGCTGGAAGTGCTGGTGTTGCGGTTTATAAAAAAGGAATCGTTCATGTAAAAAGAGCAAACTCTGATTATTGGCAAAACGTTGAGCTTAATACTAGATTCTACCCTCAGGATACTATCCAAACAGAAAAAAACTCAGTTTGCGAAATAAAGCTTTATGGAGACCACATTCTTAGACTTGAACCAAGCTCTAACTTTTCATTTGCCGAAAGAAACCCAGGCATAGATAGATGGGCTGCCTTCAAGCTTAACGCAGGCAAATTATGGATAAAGGTCATTAACAGCGCTCCAAACGCTGAAAATTTTGTACTAGAAACTCCTCATGCTTCCATTTCTGTTAAGGGCACTGTTTTCTCCGTTGAATCACCAAGTGGCAAAATAGTAGCGTACGAGGGTACTATACAAGTCACACAAGAAAACCTAAGCATTGAAGTAAATGCTGGAGAACAAACAAGAATAAATTCGCTTGGGTTCATGTCTAAAGCTGAGCATATTGATTCTGAAGGAATTAGCTCCTTCGAGCAGTTTGAGCAATCATCCACATATATTAGTGCAAAAGACATTAAAACTATAAGAAATAGAATTATTACTCCAGCAAAAAATAAAACTAACGCAAAAGTAGCTCAAGCCAAAAAAATAATTAAAGAAAACGTTTCTGGAATTACTCAAAACGAATATGAACAAGAATTAGAGTATATTTTAACTGAGGATATCACTGAAGATGCTAATATTATTGAAGAACCTATTATGAACTTATTAATCTCAAAAGACAAAACAACCTCTGTCCTTGAAGATTCCCAACTTTTTAGAAACCCAGCTATCCTTGCTAAAATACCTATAAATAAAATGAATACAGTTTACTATACATCAAGAAGTGATTTAAGCATTTTAAACTTTAACAACAACTACTCTGATAATTCCTACATTAGTTCTCCTGAGAAAGTAAATGCAGGAACAAATGAAAGACTAGAAGAAAACCAAATATTAGGAGTAAGAACACTTGAAAGAGGAACAGGTGTAGGGGTTCATTTTAAAAAACAAAGATACTTACAACTGGTCAGCTCATCAAACGCTAACCTCTACCAAAACAACATTCTTAACCTTTTCTACGGTAAATCCTTTCAAATACAGAAAAACACGAACATTGGGCTCTTGATAAGAAGCTCGATTATTACTTCAACAAAAGAATCTAAAACTTCTTTCACAGAACCATTTCAAAGCCTTTTTTCTGCTGGAACTGAATCATCATTCTTTTATTACGGATTAGACTTTGGTCTGCTCTACGAACTAACACAACAGCTCTCAGTTGGAATATCATACAAGGGATTGTTTGCTCATGAAATCCTTGGTTTTGAGGAAAAAGACGACAACAGCCTATACCTAACAGGCATGTTTTTTAGTGAATCTCAAACAACAGAAGTATCAATAAAAACTTATAAAAACAATAACTCAATTATTGCTAGTAGTCTTTTTAAGCTAGCAGAAGCTCCAAATGCTTTATTTAATGCAAGGGCAGAATTATCTCAACTATCGTCTGTTTATTCTCTTTTTACAAATATTGAAACATCTAGCACATTCCAGCTGTTTTTCAAATTGTCATTAGAGCAAATGAATCTAATTGCTGACAACTCCATTATCGTTATTGGTGGACAACTAGACTTCTAGTAAAACCTGTCGGAAGGGTCTAATCGTTTCGTTTTTTAAAACGGACTAATCTTTGCAAAGCTTTAAAGCGTCTGTGGCCAGTTTTAAATTCATTATATCCATAAATAAATAAAGCCAAAAATAAAGGAAAAATATAATAAATAACTCTATATATAACAATTGACCCAAGTACTGCAACATCTGTGTAATAAGGGGCTAGAAACATAAGCATTAACGTTTCAAAAATCCCTAACCCAGCAGGAATATTACTAAAAAGCACAATAACTTTTACAAACATAAAAAAACTTGTAAATTGAAAATAGGTTAACAAGTCCGAAGAAGGTAATAACACGTAAAATAAGGCAGAACCTACCATAAAATCAGCTACTCCAATAAATAACTGCAAAAAGGCAAGCCGATTAGAAGGAACAATATATTGAGATCCTCTTATCTTTAAAGGAGTTTTTCTTAATACACCAACGAAAAAATAAAATCCAACAACTCCTAACATTAATGGACCAAGTAATTTCCCACTATATAAAAGCAAGTTACTAAATATGGACGCATCTGGTATTGCAATTGGATAAATAGTCAAAAAAGCACCAGCAACTGTAAACATACCTAACCAAAAAGTAATTGTGCAAAAAGAAATTGCTTTTGCGATGTGTTTTGGAGGGATACCCCACTCACTGTAATACTTATAACGAATAGTTGAACCACTAATTAATGCAAAACCGATGTTCTCACTAATTACATAGCTAATAAAAGATCCCATGAATATTTTACGGAACTTAACTGAGTACCCAAGATATGCCACAGCCAAAAAATCATAAAGAGTAAAAATAGTATAACTAAAAAACATCAGCACAAATGCTAATAAAATCTTAGAGTTATCAAGCAAATTCAAACTATCAAGAACATCGCCAATAGCTACATCCTTTAATTTATCGATAAGAACTACTACCGAAACAATAAAAAGGATAAAAACTATCGCCGAAACGATTAAAGGGACAATTCTATTTTTATTTTTTTTAGTTTTTTTTACCATAATCTTTCGTAATTAAACATTACTTTAAATAAGCTATTTTATCAACGTTTTATTTTGCTATAATAAGAAGCATTGGGGGTACTTCTAAATCAACAAAAGGAGTATGGTTCAATAAAAAGGAGCAAAAAATGGAAGATATTTCAAAGAAACTTGAATACAAAAAAACAAACGGTTGGGAAAACAAAGACATAAACAAAGACACCATTAACGAACATAACAAGAGTTACATGGAGTTTTTATCTAACTATAAAACAGAAAGACAAGCAGTCTCATATTGCATTGACTCACTTAAAGGAAAAGGCTTTACTGAAAAAACCGGCAACAATTTCTTTATAACGCATAAAGAAAAAAATGTAGGAATAGTAAGGATGCCTAACAATTGCGACTTAACTAAAGGTGTAAATATCATAGTTTCCCACTTAGATTGCCCAAGGCTTGATTTAAAACCTAACCCTTTGTATGAAGACACTGACCTTGCTTATCTTAAAACTCACTACTATGGTGGAATCAAAAAATACCAATGGGTATCTCGTGCTTTAGCAATTCATGGTGTTATTTATAATAAAGAAGGTCAAAGGATTGATATCTCTATCGGAGAAGATGAAAATGATCCAGTTTTCTTTATAGCGGACCTTCTTCCTCACTTATCTTCAAAAGTACAAGAAGATAAAAAGATTAAAGATGCTATTACTGGCGAACAATTAAACCTATTAGTTGGGAACATCCCATATATTCCTGACGAAGAAGAGAAAGACAAAAAAAGCTCGGTTAAGCTAAATATTTTAAAACTCCTTAACGAAAAATACGGGATTACAGAGGAAGACTTCACAACTGCTGAAATAGAAATAGTGCCTGCTGGAAAAGCAAGAGAGCTTGGCTTTGATAGATCCATGATAGGAGCATACGGACACGACGACAGAGTTTGTTCTTATAATGCACTTCAGGCAATTATTAACGCAAAAAACTATGATAAACCGATAGTGGTATGGCTCGTAGACAAAGAAGAAATCGGTTCAGATGGCAACACTGGAGCAAAAAGCGCATTTATTAAACAGATTATTAAGCAAGCATTTATTAACTTAGGTGAAAAACCAGATGCAATCAACATTGATGAGTGTCTTTTCAATAGTCTAGCTATCTCTGGCGATGTTACAGGTGCATATGACCCAGACTGGAAAGAAGTATTTGAATCCAGAAACTCCGCCAAAATAGGTTATGGTGTATCCATGGAAAAGTACGGTGGTTCAAGAGGAAAATCTGGCAGTTCAGATGCAAATGCAGAATACGTCACAAAACTCAGACTTCTATTGAACAAGAACAACATAGTTTGGCAAACAGGAGAACTTGGAAAAGTTGATGAAGGTGGCGGGGGAACTGTTGCAAAGTACCTAGCTGAATATGGAATGGAAATAGTAGACATGGGAACACCAGTACTTGCAATGCACTCACCAATGGAATGTTGCTCAAAGCTAGATATCTACATGACGTATAAGGCGTATAAGCTTTTTCTTGAAAAAGCATAAATATCCATTAAATTGCTTGTCAAAAATAAAAGAAAGAAAGAAATAGCAAAAAAATAACCTATATTTAATGATTTACTGATTAATTTGGCGGGTGTAAGATACGTTTCAGTTTGGAGATAACTTATGATAGATTTTATCTTAAAAGAGTTAATCATTATTGCACATTTCTTTCACGTTACACGCGATGTGCTTCTATTATTTATTCCAGTTATCGTAATAATTTTAGTTGGCACAGCTAAGTTTGATATTATTCCAAACAAGATTCAATCGATATTTGAACTTATTTATGAGTTTCTGGAAACTCAAATACGTGGTCTATACCACTCAGCAGAGGACTATAAGTATTGGATGCCATTCATCCTTACTCTTTTCTTCTATGTATTAATTCATAACCTTGCTGGACTAATACCTAGAGGTCACTCTTTAACAGCAAACATATATGTAACGGGCTCACTTGCTTGTATGGTTATCTTAATCAGTATCTTTATGGGAATCAAGAATAAAGGAGTAATATCTTTCTTTGTTGATCTAACTCCTTCAGGAGTTGCTTGGCCAATGAGAGTTATTATGTTCCCGCTTGAACTAGTTTCTTTAGTTTCTAAAGCTTTTTCTTTAGGAATAAGACTATATGCAAACATGTTTGCAGGTCATTTAACAATAATGATTCTTCTTTCATTAACTGAAACCATTAAATCAATATTTTTTGTGCCTTTTGACATTATTGTTCTTACAGTAATGATGCTTTTTGAATTAATGGTAGCATTTATTCAGGCATATGTTTTCGCTTATCTATCAGCGATATACGTAACAGACAATATGTATAAGGGACACTAAGAATAGTGAAAAGTGAAAAGTAAGTAGTGAATGAAAAGGTTGAAGGTAAAAAGGAAAAATAAGGAGGAAAAAATGGAAATAGGAATTGGATCAGGGTTACATTATATTGGAGCAGGACTAGCAATAGGTCTAGCCGCACTAGGAGGTTCAATAGGTATTGGAATGATTGGGTCAAAAGCAGTTGAATCTATTGCTAGACAACCAGAACAAACGAGCAATATCAGATCTAATATGATTATAGGAATTGCTTTCGTTGAAACTGCTATTTTATATGCTTTAGTTATTAGCTTTATGATTCTTAACGCGGCTAAATAATTATGGAAAGCCATAATAGTTTACTTATAATCTGGAACCTAATAGCATTTCTACTAATGCTATTCATCGTTCGTTATGCTATTTGGCCTAAGCTATTTTATTTCATAGAAGCCAGAAGAAAAAAAATAGAAAGCCTACAAAGCTCATACGAACGACGTAACAAAGAGATACTAGAACTAACTGAAAAAATTAAAGAGGAAAGCGCAAGTGCTGCTGAAAGAAGAAAAAAAATACTTACTGATACAAAGCACGAATGCTCAGTAATTAGACATGACCTTATTCAAAAAGCACACATGGAAGCTTCTTCGGTTTTAGAAAAAGCACATCAAGAAATAACAAAAGAAAAGAACAAAGCATTCCAGGAAGTTCGTAAAGACGTATCTAACATTATTGCTAAATCAATCAAACAAGTTCTTTACAATGTTGTTGACGAAGATCTTGATAAAAAAGTTATGGAAGAAATAAAAAAGGTGGTAACTTCGGTTGAGTAAAAGAGAAGAAATTGCCTACCATAACCTTTTTCAGTCTATTGTCAAAAAAAATGACTCAAAAGAAACTGTTCGTATAGTCAAAGAGCTATATGAAGTACATTGGTTTATTTCTGATAACAGACAAATTAAGTATTACCTTGAAAGTATCATTGTGTCTCATACTGTAAGAGAAAATATCCTTACACAATTAATTATCAAGCTTTTAAAAGACCCATCAGAGTACACTATTGCTTTCCTAGTATATTTACTAAGACAAAACTTACTTCATAAACTAAGTTACATAATGCACACATTCAAAGATTACTTTGCTGAAAGAAATAATCTTCTATTAGTAGAGGTCATCTCAAGATATCCAATTGATGAAAAGATTCTTGCCTTCTATAAACGAAAAATAGAAGATGCTAACCAAGATAAAAAAGTTGAATTTATCTATAAGACCGTACCAAATATGTTGGGCGGATTTAAGCTTCGTTGGCATGCTGGTGAAGTAGACGCAACAATAAGAAAAAGAGTCGACAAAATAAAAGACATTATACAAAGAAAGGGATAAAAAATGCTTGGAGAAAAAATAGAGCACAAAATGAGCCTTGTTGAAGAGATCCTTAAACAAATAGAAAACTATAGCGACACAGTAAAAAAACAAGAAGTAGGAATTGTTTTAGATAGTGGAGACGGAATCGCTAGAGTAGCTGGACTTCCTGGTGCGCTTATGGGCGAAATCCTAGACTTTGGTAATAACGTTTTCGGTGTAGTTTTTAATCTTGAAAAAGAAGAACTAGTTGCTGTTGTTTTAGAAAGACACAATAAAGTTAAAGAAGGTCACTCCGTCAAAAAAACTGACCGTATTATTGAAATACCTGTTGGAAAAGAATTCCTAGGTAGAGTTATTGATGCACAAGGTGAACCAATGGATGGGTTAGGCGACATTAAAGCTGAAGGACATAGACCATTGACCATTGTTCCTCCAGGAATCATTGAAAGAAAACCAGTTGATACACCTCTTCAAACAGGATACATAACCATAGATGCTATGGTTCCAATCGGCCATGGTCAAAGAGAACTTATTATCGGTGACAGACAAACAGGTAAAACAGCGCTTGCTGTTGATACAATAATTAATCAAAAAGGTAAAAATGTTATTTGCGTGTATGTATCAATCGGGCAAAAAAACTCCTCTGTAGCAAAACTAAAAAGAACGCTAGAAGAACACCAAGCAATGGAATACACCATTATAGTAAACGCTCCAGCTTCTGCACCTTCAGCACTACAATTCTATGCTCCATACGCTGGGTGTGCAATGGCAGAACACTTCATGTTTAATGGACAAAGAACACTCGTTATTTATGACGACTTAACAAAACACGCTCATGCATATAGAAACATATCGCTTCTATTAAAAAGACCGCCTGGAAGAGAAGCTTACCCAGGAGACATTTTCTATACACACTCCAGACTTCTTGAAAGAGCTGCACAGCTTAACGATGAATTAGGTGGAGGATCCATGACAGCGCTTCCAATCATTGAAACGCAAGCTGGAGACGTATCGGCATATATTCCAACTAACGTAATTTCTATTACTGACGGTCAGATTTTCCTTTCCTCTGAGTTATTTAACGCTAACCTAAGACCAGCAGTAAACCCTGGTATCTCTGTTTCCAGAGTTGGTGGAGCAGCGCAGATTAAGGCTATGAAAAAAGTAGCAGGCTTACTTAGAATTACTCTTGCACAATACAGAGAAAAAGAAAAATTCTCACTTTTTGCATCAGACCTAGATGAAATGACTACTCTTCAATTAAAGAGAGGTAAAACACTAATCCAAGTATTAAAACAAAAAGAACACCATCTAATCTATGTTACTGACCAAGTTCTAACTATCTACACTGCGATAAATGGATTCCTTGATGAAGTACCTCTAGATAAGGTTCATCACTTTCAAGATGATTTTATTAAGTTTTTTAAAGAATTTGCTCCTGCACTCTATGAAAAAATAGATAGCTCAAAAAATGTAACAGAAGAAAATATTGCTGAACTTAACGAAATATTACCAAAAGTAATTAAAGAGATTTACATACATAATGGCTGATATAACCCTTCTGAAGCAACGTTTATCTAACATATCTTCTGTTCATGAAATAACTGAGGCAATGCAAATTATCACAACTATTCTAATTGGAAGGTCACAAAAACTCCTTCATTATAGAAGAAAAATACAACCTTACTTTGACCGATTACTTTTTAGCGTAAACTCGGGCCAAGTCTCTAACGAAAAATCACAAGAAGCAGAATGGGTGATTGCATTTTTCTCAGAAAAAGGATTTGTTTCAGGCTTTAATCAACAACTATTACCTTCTCTCGCAAAATACAGAAATAACCCAAACATAATAATTGTAGGGGAAAAAGGAAGACAATACTGTGAAAAAATGAGAATTCCATTTAAACACTACTTTCATGCAGCAACTTCAATCCCTCATGAATCAATTATTGAACCTATTTACAATATTCTTAAAAAACATAATTTTCCTCGAAGAACAAAGATTATTATTAATAAATACAACAACATGTTTCAACAAAAGCCTGGAATAATTGATTTATTCCCAATATTTGAAACAGTATATAAGCCAACAGAGACTATTACTGACGTCGACCGCTCTTCTTTAGATGAACTTATTATTGATAAATTTGTTAGAGATAGGCTTTATTACTTTTTTATACAAAATTACACAGGAGAAATAGGATCAAAACTATTAGTAATGAAAAACGCAGTTGAAAACTCGGAAACACTAAGAAATGAAATCAAAAGAGACATCTATGTTGCACGACAATCATCTATCACTCAAGAATTGAGCGAAGTAGTTTCAGCATACAAAGTATTACAAACTAGGGAGGCAAAATAAAATGGCAAATATCGGGAAAATAGTTCAAGTAATCGGCCCAATCATCGACGTTAAATTCGCACCAGACCAAATACCAGACATCAGAAATGCTTTGGTAATAAACTTTAAAAATATAAGGGACGGTAAAGATAAGTCCATAATAGCCGAAATCGCCTTACAAACCGAAGGTAATGTTGTAAAAGCCGTTGCCCTTCAACCTACCGAGGGTCTTGCTAGAGGAATGGACGTTATTGACACTGGCAAGCCACTAGAAATAGCTGTTGGCAGAAAATGCCTTGGCAGACTTTTTAATCCTTGGGGGGAAGTTATTGATGGTGGAGAACCTATCACTGGTGCTGATTTCTACCCAGTAAGAAGACCTGCTCCTAAATTTGAAGACCTAGAGTTCCAAGACGAAATATATGAAACAGGAATTAAAGCAATCGACCTTCTTTCTCCTTATGTAAAAGGCGGAAAAACAGGTCTATTTGGTGGTGCTGGCGTAGGTAAAACAGTCGTTATCATGGAAATGATTCATAATATGGCAAAACACCATGGTGGCATTTCGATATTTGCTGGCGTTGGAGAAAGAACTAGAGAAGGTAATGACCTATGGTTAGAAATGAAAGAGACTGGTGTTATCGATAAAACTATCCTACTTTTTGGTCAAATGGGTGACCTTCCTGGTTCCAGACTTATTGTTGCACAATCAGCATTAGCACAAGCAGAATACTTCCGTGACGTTGCTAAACAAGATGTGCTTTTCTTTATAGACAATATTTTCCGTTTCGTTCAAGCAGGCTCCGAAATATCTACGCTACTTGGAAGAATACCATCTGCTGTAGGATATCAACCAACACTTGATATTGAAATGGGAAGACTTGAGGAAAGAATTGCCTCTACGAAAAATGGATTCATTACTTCTATCCAAGCTGTTTACGTTCCTGCAGACGACTTTACAGACCCAGCTGCAGCGATTACCTTTAGCCATCTTGATTCTGTAACTGTATTATCTAGAAAAATAGTGGAAATGGGAATCTATCCAGCAATTGACCCACTCTCTTCTTCCTCTAGAATTCTAAATCCAGACCTAGTTGGAGACGATCACTATTCTACAGCAATGTCTGTTAAAAAAATAATCCAACGATACACTGAACTTCAAGATATTATTGCAATTCTTGGCATAAGCGAACTACCAGAGGAAGACAGAATAACAGTTAACAGAGCAAGAAAAATTAGAAATTTTCTATCACAGCCTTTCCATGTTGCTGAACAGTTCACTGGCATGCAAGGTAAATTCGTAAAAACAGAAGATACAATTAGCGGATTCCAAAGAATTCTTCAAGGTGAATTCGACGATGTACCAGAACAAAACTTCTTAATGAAAGGTACTATCGACGAGGTAACTAAATAATGCATCTGAGAGTCTCTGGTTCTGAATCAATGGTTTTTGAGGGAGATATCTATGGTTTCTCCGGCAAAGCAGTAGATGGTGTAGTCACTTTTCTAGACAATCATGCCAACTACCTAACAGTGCTAAAAAAAGGTGAAATAGTTTTAATAGACAAAAAAGAAGAAGGTCCCAAAAGAAGAATTACAATAAAAGAAGATTCATTATTGTTAATTGAGGCTAATAAAGCTATTATTTTCTGTTAGGATGAAAATATCTATTAGCAAATACTTATATATCTTTGTATTACTGTCTTTTGTTTTTGCCGAACAACCAATAATCAGAATCATTTCTCCTATTAATAATGACCCTATTATTACTACAGAAAAGACAATAATCTTTGGCGAAGTAAAGAAAACAGACAGCCTTTATTTAAACAACAACAAAATTAAGGTTGAAAAAGGATTGTTTCGCTTTGAGATACCAAAACAATATCCAGGGAAAAGAACTTTTCAGCTATCAGCAAGAAATGACCAACAAACAACTAATAAAGATATTAACATCTTAACACTTAAGACGTTACTTGATTGCTATCTTAGTCCGTTTAAAAAAGAAATTGATATTTTGCTTACCATGGAAATTATTAGCTCATATTTTGGTACAGACTTCTTTAAGCCAGACAATTTCTTAACTAAAGCTGAATTAGTACAAACACTGCTAAAATTAAATAACATTCAACCTTTAGGGTATAAAACAAGGTACCATTTCAAAGATCTTTTTCCCAACCATTGGGCATATGAGTATATTCAAACAGCTTTAAACAGAAACCTCGTTGAACCTAAAGAAAGTGGCCTCTTTGGAACTAACTCCTATATCTCAAGAAAAGAACTAGCCACAATAATCAAATCTCTTATAACTATAACAAACACTTCTCAGAACAAACCGTTCCTTGACCTTAACTATAATCTCACTGACGAGAAACTAATATCTGATATTGCTATATCTGGCTACCTTCCAAGAGAGTGGACGAGTAGCAAAGAAATACAACCAAATAAAGCTATTACTCGAGCAGAATTTGCCTATATTATAGCTAGAACCGATAACCTTAGGAAAAGAATAAAAAACGAGCTTGGTGTAGATTTAGCACTATTACCTGTACGTAATAATCTAGAGCAAACAGCCAAGTCTATAGAAATTAAACTTCAAACCATAACTCCTTCAACTTATAAAATAACTGCACTCTCAAATACTGATAAAAAAATGATATACATAGCGTTAAAGTTCTCTGATAAATACCACGATAAAAGCATTATCTTGGCTGATGATGGTAAAGGGCTAGATAAAATCAAGGGAGACAATGTATTTACAACAGCTATAAACTTATCCAAGCTAAACAAACAAGCGCTTTCTTACGAATACAAAATGTTTAACTCCTTTAACCTTATTGAAGAGGCTGGCAAAGGTAGCGTGGCTTTTGCTAATGGAACCTTATCGATTTATTAACTGCCAAATTAGTGCAACTAATAAAAATTAAAGTTATAATTTAAAAAATTGGGGGATTTATGTCTAATCATTTAGTTGTACATATTACGGATAAAGAAACACTATTTCTTATAATCAATGATGAGCATAAAGTAATAAAAACATCATGCCCATCTAATTTAGAACCAGAACTTAGAAAAAATATCGATCGAGTAATTGTAGTCCCAGAAACATCTAGCATCCAAACAACCTTTATTAGCCTAACTATTGGAGCAACCGATAACTTCCATGAATCACTAATTAATAAACTCACAAACAACTACTACTCAACAAAAAACACCGTTATAAAGTATAAAATTGTATCCGAAAACCATAGCGATAAAAGCGAATACCTACTATCTGTCTTAATAATTCCTATTGATTTATATAAAACTATGTCCAAAAAATTAACTAAAATAGTTAAAAAAAAGACTATTCAATGGATACCGGCTAACTACTGCTTAACTTTATCAATAATTGAAAGTAGTGACTTTACAGAAACACCACTAATTATCCACATCACAGAAAAACAAACCAATATTATTATAAAAACAGGCACAGAAATTAATGCTATCTCAACACTACCTTTCTCAATTGAAAAACTAAAAATATGCATGCGAGAAGATGGTTTTTCTGACAACCAGATTAATAATAAGCTCAACCTACGACTAAACTTTGACAAAGAATTAGGGTTTAACACCAGACTACTAGTAAACGACACTTTATCAGATATCCAAAAAGAAGTTCAGTTCATTTGTTCAATAAACAAACTATCCATTAAGTCCTGCTACATTATTGCAGACCAGTTAAAACACTCAGACCTAGCAAATATCTTATCTGAAAAAATGTTAATCCCATGCCAATATGCACCACTACCTGAAACTAATGCAAATTCCGCTTTAATTAATATTATTCAAGAAAAGAAACTAATTACAATTATTGAAAAAGCAGTAGCAATTGTTCAAAATATGCAAATTTTCATTACATACATACCTAAAAAAGTTAACGCAGATGACACGATTCCAAAGAAAATAATCGACAAAGAGATAGCCTCATTTATTGCTGCTTCATTACTTACTCTAAGTATTATTCTCATCGTTAGCTTCAATATGAGCAAATCCTTAGAAGTAAAAAAAGCAACACTCTATGGACTTAAAGATTTATCCACAGCAACAAAAGCTCAATATATTGATATTACAGAGTCCCTATATAACTTAAAACAGCTAGAAAAACTTGAGGAAAGACTTGATAATCAATCAAAAGACAACAATGCTATCACTCTTGTTACTCAAACAATCATTCGCAATCTACCTCCTGAAATACCTTTCTCTGAAATAACAATCCAACTGAGGAATAGAAGAATCACCGTCTCAGGAAAATCAAAGAAAGAAGAACCAATACTAAAATACTTAAAAAACCTAAACAGCTCAATGCCAAACAATAAAATATTATTAAAAAGGATTCATCCAGAAACACCACTAAGATTTACAATCGAGGTCCAATTATGAAAACAGCCAAAAGAAACAACTTTTTCTTACCTGAAGAAAAGAAATACCTACTCTGGGTATTATTGGTGCTAGTAGCTATTCTTTTACTTCAAATACTAATATATCCAAAAATACGAAAAGGTAACACTTTCAACACGCTTATCCAAACCTTTCGCAGTGATATTAACAACATGAATAATCAAATTTCAGAAACAATGATGAAAAAAGAAAACATTGAAAAGACACAGCAAATACTAAATGAAAAACTATCATATCGTGGAGACCTCTCTGAATTGATTAAAAGAAAGGTAATAAATAACTTACCATCTACCTTTGAACTAATAGATTTATCCTTAGCAAAACAAATAGACTCAAACGAAACAACAATGGTGCCAGGCTCATTGGAGTTCAAGTGCAATAAAGCAGACTTAGCATTATTCCTTAGAAAACTAAATGAGTTACCAATTCCAACAGAAATAGTTGATATGAAAATAGACGGCTTATCACCTAATAATATTTCTGTTAGAATACAATTGATACTCGAAAAAAGGAAATACGAATGACTTTCAACATTAACGAAATAATGAACATTCTTCCACACAGATACCCTTTCTTACTAATAGACCGTGTTTTAGAAGCGAACGAAACAAGAGCTGTGGCAATCAAGAACACAACCATCAATGAAGCATACTTTCAAGGACATTTTCCTGGTCAACCAGTTATGCCTGGAGTTCTAATTATTGAAGCAATGGCTCAACTTTCTGGAATTATTTTACTGAACACACCTGCTACAAAAGGCAAAATCGCTTATTTTGCTTCCATAAATGATGCAAGATTCAAAAGACCAGTAACACCTGGTGATCAAATAAGATTTGAAGTTGAAATACAAAAAATTAGAGGACCAGTTGCAAAATCTTCAGGCAAAGCTTTTGTTGATGGAAATCTTGTAGCAGAAACAGAAATGACCTTCTCTTTAGTTAACTCACAACTTGAAACATTGATAGACCCATCTGCCAAAATTCACCCAAATGCAGTAATAGGAAAAGACGTTAAAATCGGACCAAATGCCTACATAGGTGAAGGTGTAGTATTAGGTAACAATGTTACTATTGAGGCCAATGTTGTTATTGAAAAATGGACAACAATTGGAGAAAACACACATGTACACTATGGTGCAATTATTGGAAACTCCACACAAGATAAAAAGTTCAACAAAACAGACAAAAGCTTTGTAATTATCGGCAAAAATTGTGACATACGAGAATACGTAACAATCAACAGAGCTACGATAAAAGACGAGGCGACAATAATTGGAGATAACTGCTTACTACTAACAATGGTGCATATTGGACATGACTGTAAATTAGGCAACAATATTGTTATGTCAAATGCAGTACAAGTTGCAGGTCATGTGCAAATTGAGGATAAAGCAATTCTTGGTGGAATGGCAGGAATAACCCAGTTCTGTAGAATTGGCACCATGGCAATGGTTGGCGGATATTCAAAAGTAAACCAAGATGTACCACCTTACATGCTTGTTGAAGGAAACCCAGCATGCATAAGAAGCATGAATATTATTGGACTTGAAAGAAATGATGTTTCAAAACAAAACCAACGAGACATGAAAGAAGCTTATAAAGCATTATTCCGCTCTAGCATGAATACTAGCCAAGCAATTGAAAAAATTGAAAAAGAATTAAAAATTGATTCACACGAAGTTAACCACTTAATATCCTTTCTTCAAGCAGAATCTAAAAATGGAATTATGAAAAGAGGGAACAAAGATACCTCTGAATCTGACTCTGAATAATTAGTTTCTATGGATTTTAATAAATACAAAAAAGCACTAATCCTAACAGGCGAAGTTTCTGGGGACTTACATGGTGGCAATTTACTTAAACACTTAAAAGAAATTTCACCAAACCTTGAAGTCTTTGCTATGGGAAGCACTCATTTACAAAATGCAGGAGCAACTATAATAAAAGATATCACCAAAAAATCAACCATTGGGTTTCTGGAAACACTAAAGAATATCCCAATGCTTTTACTTTTAAAAGACAAGCTCATTAAGCTTATGAAAGAAAAGAATATAGACCTATTAATCTGTATAGATTTCCAAGGTTTCAATACAATTTTAGCAAAACAAGCAAAGGAAATGGGAATAACTGTTGCCTACTATATTCCACCCCAAGAATGGGTTTGGGGTTCAGAAAAAGGTGTTGAAAAAATAACTCACATTACAGACAAAATCATTACTATTTTCCAAGAAGAGTATGATTC
This sequence comes from Candidatus Termititenax sp., assembly GCA_020719045.1. Classification (GTDB taxonomy): domain Bacteria; phylum Margulisbacteria; class Riflemargulisbacteria; order GWF2-35-9; family DYQY01; genus DYQY01. The sequence goes on along the minus strand of DYQY01000011.1, from coordinate 31,284 downwards.
TTACATAAAATACACCAAAAACGTTCGTTTTTTTGGCCACCCGCTGACGCAAATAATTAAAGATGCCAACGTTAAGCATTCTCCAAAGAAAGATTTGATTGCGGTTTTCCCTGGCTCCAGAAAACAAGAAATAACTTATAGCTTCCCTGAAATGATAAAGGTTATGAAGCTTCTTCATGAAAAGAATGATAAACAATTTATTATCAATCTACCCAACAAACACTACCTATCAAATATTGAGAACCAAATAAAAGACATGAAAAACTATGTATCAATTACGATTGGAGAAACCTATCAGACTCTAGCCAAAAGCGAATTTGCACTTGTTACTTCTGGAACTATTACACTTGAAAGTCTTCTAGTTGGCACACCTCATGCTATCTTTTATAAATTCAATTCTATTTCTTATCTTATGGTTAAAAGAGTTCTTGAAAAGAAATTTAAATACCCTAACTATTCCTTAACAAATATTTTAGCTGGAAAAGAAGTAGTTCCAGAATATTTGCAGTATTTCAATACAGAAGCAATCTACCAAGAAATAAGCTCAATATTATCAGACACGGCTAAACTGAAAGAATTGAAAGATGTTTTTAGTAAAATTAAACCTAAACTAAGCTCAAAAAACGACCGAAATATCCTTACAGAAATAAGCGAATATATCCTATCTTAGCACCATGAACTTCAACAATATCAAGACACAAAAATAACTCAGTATCCAAATAACTATTTATAGAAATTTAGCTTTCAAATAGTAATCATAAAAATGCAAATAATATCATTTGCATTATCACTCAAACATTGTTATTATCCGTTGTCTAATTATTAAAATAACAAAGAGGCACTGATGGAACATAGAGGAATTTACGATTACCTAACCAGAAAAGAACTTCAAGGAATCCAAGAATTTTCTGAAGGCAAACAAACACCATTCCTAATTGTGAGCCTTGAAAAAATAGCCCAAAATTACGATGATTTAAAGAAAAATCTCCCTTATGCGAAAATTTACTACGCAGTAAAAGCAAACCCTGACGTAAAGATATTAAAGCTTTTAGCTGAAAAAGGTTCTTGCTTTGATACAGCAACAATCTATGAATTAGATCAACTATTAGAAATAGGAGTAACTCCTGACAGAATAAGCTTTGGAAACACTATTAAAAAAGAAGAAGACATTGCTTACGCATATGAAAAAGGCATAAGAATATTTGCTTCTGATTCCATTGTTGATTTACTGAAAATATCTAGAGCAGCACCAGGATCTAAGGTTTTCTTTAGACTGCTGTCCTCTGGTGGAGATGCTGACTGGCCTCTATCGAAAAAGTTTGGCGTTTATCCTGATACTGCCTATAAATTAGCAAAAAAAGCTAAAAAACTTGAACTTATACCTTACGGAATTTCGTTCCACGTTGGTTCACAACAAAGAGAAATCGGAGAATGGGACAATGCGATTGCAAAATGCAAATATTTATTTGATGCGCTAAAGAAAGACGGCATTGAGCTAAAGATGATAAACATGGGTGGCGGATTTCCTGCTAACTATGTTCAACCAACACAATCACTAGAGGTCTATGCTGATGAAATAACAAGATTCTTAGACGAAGATTTTCCAGAAGGACTACCTGAAATCATTATAGAGCCAGGAAGGTCTATTGTTGCTGACTCTGGTGTTATGGTTTCTGAAGTAGTTATGGTCACAAAAAAAGCACAACTGGATAATTACCGCTGGGTGTTTTTAGATGTAGGAAAGTTTAATGGACTTATCGAAACTATGGATGAATCTATTAAATTTCCAATATTTACAGAGAAACATATGAATTCAAAAAAAGTAAGTGACGTTATTATTGCAGGACCAACTTGTGATAGTGCTGACATTATGTATGAACATTTTAAATATACTCTTTCTGATAAACTTAAAGAAAAAGATAGAGTATTTATTTTAACAACTGGCGCTTATACATATAGCTATTGCTCAGTCTGTTTCAACGGCTTCCCACCTCTAAAAGTCTATATCGAAGATAAGTTTTAAATAGACACAAAACAACTGTCATTGTAAACTATTACATCATCAAAAAGGAGGAACTTCTTTGAAAATAATAGTTCAAAAATACGGTGGCACGAGCGTTGGAAGTATAGAAAAAATCCAAAGAGTTGCTGACAGAATAATCACTAATAAAGCAAAAGGCTATAAAATGGTCGTCATTGTATCTGCAATGGGTGACTTCACAGATGAGCTTGTTACTCTCGCAAAACAAATCGACCCATATCCCTCTGGCAGAGAATATGATGCACTACTTGCCACAGGCGAATCTATATCATCATCCCTACTTGCTATGGCTTTAACGAAAAAGAACCATGAAGCTATCTCTCTTACTGGATGGCAAGCTGGTATTTATACAGAAGCTTCTCATAATAAAGCTAAAATACTTGATGTTAAGCCAGCGAGAATTCTTTCTGAGCTTCAAAACGATAAAATAGTTATTATTAATGGTTTCCAAGGAATAAACAGTGATGACGATATTACAACTATAGGTAGAGGTGGATCAGACACATCAGCTGTTGCAATCGCTGCTGCATTAAAAGCAGACTTTTGCGAAATATATACTGATGTGGATGGCGTATATACAACCAATCCAAATCTAATCAAAGAAGCTAGAAAACATGATATTATCGACTATGATGAAATGCTAGAGCTTGCTAGTCTTGGTGCTCAAGTTCTTCATCCAAGAGCTGTCGAAGGCGCAAAAGCTTTCGGAGTTACACTAGTTGTTCGTAATAGTTACAATTTTAATGAAGGTACAATAGTTAAGGAGGTCTCGAAAATGGAAATTAAAAATCCGGTTACAGGTATTGCGTACGACGAAAACACATCAAAGATAGCTATCACAGGACTACCAGACAAACCTGGTATTGCTGGGAAATTATTCTCTGAGCTTGCTGAGGCAAAAATCAATGTTGATATGATTGTTCAGAGCAATCAAACAAATGCTAAAAACGATATTGCTTTCACAATTCCACAAGACGAGTTTGCAAAAGGATTAGAAATAACAAAAGCTTTTGCAAAAACAGTTGGAGCAAAAGAAGTAGACTCACAAGAACATGTATCTAAAGTGTCTATCGTGGGTGTTGGAATGGTGTCCAGTCCAGGTGTAGCAGCAAAGATGTTCTCTATCTTGGGAGAAAACAATATAAACATCGATTTAATTACAACATCTGAAATTAAGGTTTCTTGTATCATTGACCAGAAGGAAACAAATAAAGCTGTTCAACTGCTTCACTCAGGATTTAATCTAGAAACTTACTAATGTTTCTAATATATATATTGGCTGGATATTTAATTGGTTCTTTACCAGGAATATCTTTTTTTACTGACAAGCTAGATAGTTTTAATAAAAAAACAGTGGTTATTCCCAAAAAAGGGATAACCATTAGTCATTATCCAGCATTTAATTGGCAATGGATTGCAATACTAGTTGATACTGCTAAGCTAATCATCTTTTATTACCTACTTGGACTAAACTCATTTTCTTGGATGCTTGGATTAACTCTCGGACACGTTTTTCCAGTTTGGAATCCAATAAAAAATAGAAGCACTATGATACTTGTGTTTATCTTTTATTTAAAAATTAATATCTACTTTTTTATACTATTTACCATAATAGAGTTACTTGTTGTTCTGTTTAATAGTGACTTCAAGGAAGTTCCATTAATTATTACTACATTTTTTATTGCCATCTTTTTTTGGGTAAGTGGAGCAAACATCTTTTTTGTACTATTACCTATTCTGTTCCTTATTTTTTCTCTTCAACGTTTTGTAACTTTTAACCAAGACAAATTTACTAAATTAAACATCTAGGCTATCAGCACTAAAATAGCATAATGGATCTTCCAATACACTATATCCAAAATGAACCCCCTCTGGCAGGGGTATCTCCCTTAATTCTCTACTTTCCTGATTTACAATTGGATTATCGCTTAAAATATTTGCTTTATTAGTCTTCGCTATCCTTAGTAGCTCTCGAATATTTGACTCTTCTCTTTTAACAAAATTAGCTCCTCCAGACGAACCTTTTATCAAAACATTATAATCAAGCCTACTCAAAAAAGTATAATCTGGAACTAAAGCACTGATTTTCTTACTATCATACATATTGTTGATGCAATCAAACCCCAAACCCATAAAGTGAGGGAAAACCTTTTCAGGCATATGTTCTATTATTTTCCCAAGATTCACTAAGTCTTGTGACTCTCCAAACCTTTCTAAACCAATAATAACCAAATCATCTACAAATGGTGACAATCCAAACCCTGTATATGAATCCATTCCTCCTGCTGGATATACCAAGACGTTTCTATCCATAAGACCAGAAACGCATCCAAGGTCTGATAAAAAAGAACGATGCCAATTAAACACTGGACCTGTATTATTCAAGAAAAAATTATTATTCTTGCCCTTTCTATGTATAAAAGAAGACACTATGCTATCCCAATGTGAATCAATCTGTGGCCAAAAATTAGTTGAACTCAAGAAACTACTATTTTTACTACTGTTATCTGATATTATTTTATTCTTCATCTCTACTCGTAGCTAAAGAAAACATAAGAGCCAAACATATCCCAGGACCAATAACAGACCAATACATAGGAGAAACCAAAATATACATTAATGAGTTAAGCATAAAACCATACCTAAGCAATCTTTTTGACTGATTAGCTACATTGTTCTCCCCTATTAATTTAGGATAGACAGGGTTCAAATTAAATTTTATAACATTCTTCATGATGTCCTTGAAATAATCAAAATGATTTCGGTAGTTAGCATGCTCAACATTATCGACATTATTAATATTAAGTCTTTTCTGCAAAACTACATTTACTAATCCTAATACTAACAACCAATGAGTAAGTGCCAGCTTAATCTGAATATCTTCGCCCATCACCCAATTTTCTATAGAAGTCAAAACAACATTTTGGTTACTATTGTCTGGCATCAACTGGGTTAAACTTGCTAGATAACCCTGCCTCTCTAAAACTGAATTTACTTCAATAATACCAGAAAGCACATAACCAAAAGTCACATTTGAAAAAGCCCCAAATAAAGCATCATATGCCAAATCTTTCCTTATTTGTTTATCCTGAAAACTTTTATTTGGATTTTCTAAAACAGAAAGAGCACTACCTAATCCAAACATAGCACAACCAACAACACCATCAACTACAGAATTAATCCAATTCAAATCCGGATCAGAGGAAGCAACATCCTTAAGGGAATTCATCTGCTGAAGAAATGCAAAAATGCCCAGAGCGCCTAGACTATAGATAACTTTCTTATTAACTCTTGGACTTTCAAGATTGGTAGCAACTATTTTATTTCTCATTTTTTCATAAAAATATCGTAAACTATGCACACATTTCCCACATATTTAGCCTACAAATTAAACTGGTTCACCAAAGTCCTAGTTGCTATAATATAAAACAGCTAAATTCGCGGGCCTGCCCGCCGTAGCCAGCCGTCGCTCTTTGGAGAGCTTTGGCTGATAAACTTTAGCAAAGGCAAACGGGCTGTGCCCGACGTAGCCTTGGCGAAGTCGGGGTATAGCGCAGCCCGGTAGCGCACACGTCTGGGGGGCGTGTGGTCGTCAGTTCAAATCTGGCTACCCCGACCATTTCGACTATTATTGAAGATAATCAGGAATATTCTTCTGATAAGTAAACGACCAGTTTCCCATACAGGAATGTCCAGCTTTATCCTTCAAGGTAACCGATGACTGATAAAACGCTTCAGTCCCTAAATAAACCTTCTGATAATTCATAGCTTCTTTTTCTGAATAATAACCCTTACCAACTGGATTACCTAAATGAAGCTTAGCAGTAGTTAAATCATAGTCTCCTGCATTAAATATCTTGTACTTAACAAGAATATTTTGACTTGTAATCCTTGCTAATTTAAGTGGGTAGGTATAATCGAAATAAACAGGTTTAACTGAGGCCTTAGAAACCACAGTCTTCGGAGTATCAGTATTAACGACCATGACTCTATTATAGAAATACGGATCAGCATGTATGGAATTATTCATTCCATTAATATTAAAAGATAAACGATACCCACTTTTCTTAACCTTTGCATAAACATTCTTATCATAAAGACCAAACGGGATAGCAAAATAATTCACGCTTACACCAATCTGAGATTCTATTGTTTGTTTAGATTTTACACACTCTGTTTCAAGCCACTCGTTATACTTTTGTGCAGTTTTAATCCCACTTGGTCGTGTAAGATATGGATGATAAAAACTATGAGACCCAATAGTAACACCCTCTTTTTGAAGCAATCGCACATCATCCCAGTCCATGAATTGCTTCTTATGCCCAACAGAAATACTGGAAGGATAAACAAATAAGGCAAAAGGAACACCCATCTTCTTTAAAATCGGCAAAGCTTTTGTCAGAACAGTTAAATTGCCATCATCAAAAGTAATTGCGACTGACTTACTTGGAATATCTTTACCAAAATACATAAAATCATCTATTTGCTTTAAAGTAACAAACTTAAAACCAGCCTGATTCAAAGCTGAAACTTGAGCTATCAATTGTTCACTAGTTACGGAATAAGGAGTTTTTGAATTTAAATCAACATGATGATAACAAAGCACCGAAATATGAGCATCAGGAATTCTCTCTGCAAACATAGTACTTGAAACAAAAACAATCAACAGTAAATAGATAAAAGCTCTCATAATCCTTATGATTTTATCATAAACAAATGTCTACTACTAAATATAATAATCGGGGATAGACTTCCTTTTCTTAACTTTATCTGCCAATTCTTGCAGGGTTATATTATCTATTATATCCGCAACTGCCTTAGTAGCATTTTGCCATACTGAACGCAAAACACAATGGTCTACATCTTTACAGTCCTTATAACAACTATTCACACAAGCTATTGGTTCAATCGGCCCATCAATATGACGAACAACCTCTCCTAAAACTATTTGAGAAGGTGTTGCACCCAAATAGTACCCACCGTTTTTACCACGCTTACTTTTTACAAACCCACCCTTCTGCAAATCAGCCATTACTGCCTCTAAAAACTTATGTGGAATATCAAGCTCACTTGATAGCTCCTGCAACCTTACTACCTCTGTTGCACTATAATTAACAGCCAAGTGCAATAAGGCCTTTAAAGCATAATCTCCCTTGTATGATATCTTCATGCCAAAACCCTTTCTACTACAATCGATGCCATGATTGTAGCGCACAACATAACTCTCGGTGCTAAAGGTGGACTATCCTGACCAACCTCTGTAACACCATCACCAACAATAAAAATATTTTCTCTAATTTTCTTTACCTTTATCTCTTCTCCAACAATTCCAGACATCCCACTTCCAAAAACGAGTAACTTGTCGGAACCAGCAAAACACTCTAAAAACATCGCTTTTGACTGAACATTATCAAAAGCCTCAAATAATACACTTCTATCGTGGAAATAATCTTTAATGTTCTCATTATTTAGCCTAACCTTCGAACAGCTAACTTTTACAGCTGGATTGATTTTCTTTAATCTCTCTACTGTAACTTCCACCTTTAACCGCCCTATTTCATCAAGAAAATAATTCTGTCTATTAAGGTTACTTGCATCAATAACATCATTATCGATAATCTCGAAATCCACAAATCCTGTCCTAACTAAAATCTGTGCAATGTTTGAACCAAGTCCACCAACTCCAGCTATGCCTATCTTGGTTTGTTGTATTTTTCCCAACTGCTCTGCTGATAAATAACGCAATAATCCTTCTTCAAATATGTTTTTCAAAATATCTCATTACCCTCCACCTACAAACCTTACAATTTCAATATTATCGTTCTCATTAAGTATCGTTTTATCCCAAAGATCTTTACTAATAATCGTATAATTGAGCTCTACAACTACAGCTTCTGGCTTTATTGAGAATGACAAAATTAGGTCATTAACTGAACTACCCTCTTTTGCAATTTTATTCTCACCATTTACAACTAAATTCATACTGCTAATTCCTCCTGAAATAGCCAGGTAGAAAGATATCTCTCTCCTGTATCCGGAAGCAACACAACAATGACTTTTTCCTTAGACTCTGGTCTTTTTGCTAGTTCAAGTGCCGACCATAACGCTGCTCCACTGGAAATACCAACCAAAATACCCTCTTCTTTTGCAAGTCTCTTAGCTGTTTCACCTGCATTACTTGAAGAAACTTGAATAATCTCATCGATTATCTTTGTGTTTAGAACACCTGGAATAAAACCTGCACCTATTCCTTGAATCTTATGTGGACCAGGATTTCCGCCAGATAAAACTGGGGAATCAGCTGGCTCAACTGCAATAATCTTAACGTCTTTCTTCTTTTGTTTTAACACTTCGCCCACACCCGTAATAGTTCCTCCAGTACCAACCCCAGCAACGAAATAATCAACAGCACCATCTGTATCACGCCATATTTCCTCTGCTGTTGTTTTGCGATGAATTTCTGGATTTGCTGGATTATTAAACTGTTGAAGAACCAAACTATTTGCAATGCCATTATTGAGCTCCTCTGCTTTTGCAACAGCTCCCTTCATTCCTTTAGCACCTTCAGTTAAAACCAACTCCGCACCCAAAATCTTAAGCAACTGTCTTCGTTCCATGCTCATGGTTTCTGGCATAGTAAGGATTAAACGATAACCCCTTGAAGCAGCGACGAAAGCTAATGCTATCCCTGTATTACCACTAGTTGGCTCTATTAAAACAGTATCCTTATTAATCAATCCTCGTTTTTCTGCATCCTCAATCATGGCAACACCAATCCTATCTTTAACACAGGAAAGTGCATTGAAAGATTCTACCTTTACTAAAACTGTTGCATCTAAACCAGCTACAATCTTATTCAATCTAATTAACGGGGTGTTTCCTATAGTTTCAGCGATATTATTATATATTTTACTCATGATTTCTTCCTTTCATACAGAAACCCTCTAACAAATGAATTAGAGGCACTCCTTTTTTGCAAACTAAACTTTATCAAGTGCTTGCTCAATATCTGCCAAGATATCGTCAATATGCTCAATACCAATCGATAATCGAATATAGTCTTGTGTAACTCCTGTTGATAATTGCTCCGACTCTGAAAGCTGTTGATGAGTCGTGCTCGCAGGATGAATAGCTAAAGTTTTTGCATCACCAATATTAGCAAGATGAGAAATAAGCTGAATAGAATTAATAAACTTCTTACCAGACTCAAGTCCACCCTTTATCCCAAAACCAAGAACAGCACCTGCACCCTTTGGCAAATACTTCTTAACTTTCGCTTTCTCTGGACTAGTGCTTAGTCCTGGATAGTTTACCCAAGCTACTTTCTTATGTGACTGCAAATATTCAGCGACTTTCAAGGCATTTTCTGAGTGTCTTGTTATTCTTAAATGTAACGTCTCCAATCCTTGTAAAAACTGAAAAGAATTGAATGGTGAAATAGCTGGTCCTAGATCTCTTAAAAGGACCACTCTCGCTTTAATAATGTAGGCAATATTTCCAAGTGGTTTTAATGCTTCTACAAAATTAATATCATGGTAACTAGGGTCTGTGTCTGCTATTAATGGGAACTTACTCACCCCATTTTCTTTTACAGTCCAATCAAACTTCCCTGAATCAACGATAAGTCCACCTAGTGAAGTACCGTGTCCACCAATAAACTTAGTTGCAGAATAAACTATAATATCAACACCGAAATCAAAAGGCCTTAGCAAATACGGCGTAACAGTATTATCTAAAATAAATGGTAGATGATTGTCATGTGCAATTTTTGCAACTAACTCTAAATCCGTAACGTTGTTTTTTGGATTCCCAATACTCTCTGCATATATTGCTTTAGTTTTAGATGTAATTGCTGCTGTAATCTTTGATGGATCAGCTGAATCAACAAACGTTACCTTAATCCCTAGTTTCGGTAACGTATAGTGAAATAAATTATACGTTCCACCATATAAATTATTTAAAGAAACAATCTCATCACCTGCTTTTGCAATATTGAGAATAGCCAAAGTTATTGCTGAAGAACCAGAAGCTACTGCCAAAGCACCAACGCCTCCATCTAACTGCGCTACTCTTTTCTCAAACACATCAGAAGTTGGATTCATTAATCTGGTATAAATATTCCCAAACTCTTTAAGTCCAAATAGATTAGCTGCATGCTCCGTACTTTTAAACTGATAAGATGTTGTCTGATAAATAGGCACTGCTCTTGAGCCTGTAATTGGATCAGGCTCTTGCCCACCGTGTATTAATATTGTCTCTAGTTTTAATTGATTTTCTTTTGTCATTTTCTTTCTCCTTATTATTTCTTTTAACTTAATTAGTATCTTCTTAAAAAACCTCATGTCTACTTCCAAATTATACACCTCCAATTTCTATATTTCCTTATTTACTTAATCCCTATAGGATTTATAGGGCATATCGTAGTGCTATATAAATTTACTGTCAACACTTTTCCCTTGAACTTTTTCCACCCTTCCGCCAGCTCCGCTGTCACCTTCCCTTGTAAAGGGAAGGATTTACATTGTACAATCAGGATTAATGGAAAATAAAACCTACACACTAATTACTGGTGGTTCATGTGGAATAGGACTCGCACTAGCCAACAAATTTGCTAGCAAAGGTCATAACCTTATACTAGTTTCTCGCACAAAAGAAACACTTGAAGAAACCGCAAAGCAAATAAATAATAAATATCCCGTTGATATAGTAACTATTGCCGAAGATTTATCTGTTGCTAATTCAGCTATCAATGTCTTTAATGAATGTAAGAAGCAAAAATTAGAAGTAGATATTCTAATTAACAATGCTGGATTTGGTAACTATGGCTTCTTTGCAGAAACAAACACCAAAACTGATATGGAACTTTTACAACTAAATATCTCAACACTTACTGAACTAACAAAGCTATTTCTTCCGGCCCTGCTTAAAAACAAAACAGGAAAAATACTGAACATTGGATCAATGGCAGCCTTTTTCCCAGGACCATTCATGAACACCTACTTCGCAAGCAAAGCATACGTGTTAAGCTTCTCTGAAGGCTTACATGAAGAAGTACTCAAGCATGGGGTAACCGTAAGCTGTCTCTGCCCAGGACCAACAGAAAGCAACTTTGGCAAACGCGCAAACTATAAATTTCAGTCTCACAATAAGATAAAAATGACAGCAGAAGAAGTCGCAGAAATAACCTTTAAAGGTATGATGAAAGGAAAAATACTAATAATTCCAGGCTGGAAAAATAATTTACTGTATCATGCAAATAAACTTATACCACGCTATCTTAAACCAAGAATAGTTAAATACTACAGTGGATTTAGAGACTTCAAGCCACAATGTGACTAATTATTACTAAATAAAATTGAGATATAAAACAACACCTAAAGAACATACCATAAACACAACATACAGAATCATCATTTGAATACTTAACTGCCCTTTATCCTCATCTCTGCTTGGCAATAAAACCAGATTAATTGCTGGAGGCATTATACTTTGCAACATAAAAAGTATCATACCCTATCTACTTTAAGCAAGAAAAGTAAAATAAACGTTATTAATGGAAATAAAAAAGACTTTGCGAAAGCGACATATATTATCCTTTTTATTAATTTAAAATAGATTAACATCTTACAACTAGCGCAGACAAAAAACAAAAGTTTAGTTACACCAAAAAATTTCAATCTGTCTATGTTGCATTTCTTACATTAAATGAGTACTATTTAGATACAATACAACAAGGAGGCTAAGGTATGAAAAAAGTTTTAGGTATTTTGTTAGTGGCTTTAATGATGGGAATGTCTTTTGCTGAAACATGGACAGAAAGCAAAGAAATTCAGGCACAAAGAGCAGAAGTTAAGAAATTCGTTGAAGATGCTGCTGCTTACTATAACAAAGAAGGTGAAGCAAAAGCTTTTGCTGAATTCCAAAAAAAAGATGGAAAATTCTTTAAAGGCGATTTATACATATTCTTGTTTGAAGGAACAACCTGTAAAGTTCAGCCTGTTACTCCAAAATTAGTCGGTAAAGACCTGGGGAACATGAAAGACCCTAACGGTAAGCTATTCATTCAAGAATTCGTAAAAGTAACTAAAGAAAACAAAACTGGATGGGTAGAGTACTACTGGCCAGAGCCAAAAACAGAAAAACTAAAAGCAAAAATATCATATTTGATTCAATTAGATGCTAAAAAAGGTACTTATTTAGGTGCTGGGGTTTACAAGAAAGATTAGTTTTAAAGTTTAGCTGGGGGGCTAGAAAATTAACAATAAGTTAACATTTCTAAATCGTATTTCAATGCTGGGGAAGATATTTCTTTCCCCAGCATTGTTCTTATGCTTCTTTATTATAATTGGAGCATTGTCCCTCTTTGGGATCTCCAAGATATCCGAATCCACCAATAATATATATTTATTAAGATTTCAAAATTATCAATTCTGCTCAGAAGTTATTTCTGAACTATATAGCAATCAAAACAACATAAACACCTTTGTTAATTGGGTTAACATCGAGTTACCTGATGACAAAATCGCAAATCAACACCAACTTATACAAGATGTTTTCAACAAAAACAAAGAAAAATTAGCAACAAAACTTAATGACAAAAAACTAGCAAAAGAAGAAGAAGTATTTCTAGAAAACATAATCAAGTCGTTAGATGGATACATAGGTGCCTATACTGAGGTATACGATAACCATGATTCTACCTTTATGATGAATGCCCTACTAGGCAACCTTGAAGATAGTTTTAATAAAATAAATTCTGAACTAAAAGAATTACTTGCGTTTGAAACAAACTTAAGCGCACAAGATTACAAAAAGATGATTACATCAAACAATATTATTAAGTACCTATTTATTACAGTATTTTTAGTTTCGATTATTATTGTTTCGTTTATTACTTATATTATTTCTATGAGCATCACAAAACCTGTAGAACAAATATCACAAATACTAACTGAAACAGCAAACTCAGTATCAGAAAGTACTGATCAAATAAAAACACAAAGCCAAAACACTTCTATCGAAAGCGCAAAACAAGCAGCAGCAATACAAGAAACGTCATCAATGATTCATGAAATATCTAGTATGACACAGAAAAATGCCTCAAATTCACATCAAGTCCAATCGCTTACAGATGAAGTAAACAAAGAAGTACAAACAATTACTCATGAAATGCTAAAAATGTCTGAAGCAATAAATAAAATAAAAGACTCCTCAGACCAAACATCTAAAATCATAAAGACGATTGATGAAATTGCCTTTCAAACAAATATCCTTTCACTTAATGCTGCGGTTGAAGCAGCAAGAGCCGGTGAGGCTGGCGCAGGATTTGCTGTTGTTGCTAGCGAAGTTAGAAACTTATCACAAAAAAGTGCTGAAGCTGCTAGAAACACTGGTGACATTATTAAAATCGCCATGGAACATAGCCAAGATGGCGTTATTGCCGTAAATAGCGTAAACGAAAGACTACAAAAAATAACAAAAGGAACTCAAACGGTATTAGACTTAATAACTGAAGTGAGTGCAGCTAACAGTGAGCAAGCATCAGGAATATCTCAAATTAATACTAGCATTAACGAAATGAGCGAATCTGTTCAGTTAACCTCAAATGCTACTGACTCTACCACCAGTCTAACCATTACACTACAAGAAAACCTTGTACAATTAAATGAAATAATAGCTAATTTAAATACCCTCATTGAAGGCGAAAAATAACCACTATCTTTTGCACTTAAATTATTATTGAATAATATTTAAAAAATGCTAAAATCATTAGAGAGCGAACGCTCGCTTTGAAGGATTCATATGTCTACAAAAGAAATAGTTTTAAGTTCTGCAAAACAAAGATTCCTTGAAAGAGGGTTTCACGGAACAAGTATGCGTGACATAACAAATGCCTCAGGAGTTTCACAAGGAGGTATATATTCCTATTTCAACAGCAAAGAGGACTTATTCAAAGAAGTACTTAATCAAGCAATCCCTTTTGACACCTTTATAGAAAACATAAACTCACTTCTAACTGAAAACGATGAACCTGAGATATTTTTTAGAAAATTTGCTACTATCTTTCTAAAATCATTTAAAATAGAAACCATGAAACTTAGAATGATTGATTTTTTAGAATTTAAAGGTAAATATTTCCAAATCCTTCTGGAAGAAAAGATTAAAAACAACAATAATCCAATTATTGATAAAATTCAAAGATATATAAATGATGGCAAAATAATAGACACAAACCCAACATCACTTTTACTTGCCTTTATAATGTCTGTATTCTCATACTTATTCCTTAAATCATACGTCTTAGAAAAACAACCAAACGAAGATGAACTAATAAAAACAATAAACATCTTCCTATACGGAGCACTACAAAAAAAGGAGAAACAATATGAAAAAATTTAAATTAATCACACTATTACTCATAGGATGCGTTTCATTTTCAAATAACTTTACTCTTAAGGATTTTCTCATAAATATAACAAAAAATGACCCAGCATACTCTCAGCTATTTATTAACCTCCAAAGTATTGACGGTTCTATTCAATCATTTCAAACGCTTTACGATCCTAAGATGTCAGGCTCGCTTGAATACACTAATCAAGAAGAACAACTCTATAGTTCGGGAGGAACATCTGTTCCCCTCACTGCTGTTCAATTAGTTGTTGGATCAGTTGTTCTTAGTAAAAAACTTGAAGACACAGGAACAAATGTCAGCCTTACTTATATGAGATTAGACAATAGCTCAAAACTTTCTACCTTAAATCTTTCACAAATATACCCTTCTCTGGCTCTTAGACTTACACAACCTTTACTTAAGGATGAGCTTGGCATTTATAGCAAGATGCCACTAAATAGACTTAGATTACAAAAAGAATTTATTGAACTATCCATTAAAGAAGCTGAAGAAAAATACTATCATGATGCTATTAATCAATACTATGATTGGGTATCACTAACTCTAGCTTTAGAGCCACTAAGCATTAGCTATAAGAATGCAATGATACTTTACGAAGAAGTTCAGGAAAAATATCGTAATGATGCTGCCCTAAAAACTGATTTACTCCAGGCAGAGAACGCAGTTCTAATCTACAGGAATGCTCTAAATGATACGCTATACGCATGGAATTCACTCGGCTCAAATATTTATCAAAAAATGGGCAAAAAATTCACTGCAGTAACTAAATGGGAAAACCTTCCAAATCGCCCAGAGATATGTGAACAGTTTTGCCAAGAAGAACCAATCTTGAATCTTCCAACACCCAGAATAATCGCCTCACTTGAAAGGACACTAAAACAGTATGAGTTGGATTTAGAAAAAATTAATAGGGAAAATATGACTGATTTATCAATTTATGGTGAAGTATCGCGCTATAAGAACACCAATAGTTCAAGCGAATCATTTTTGGGCCTAGATAAGACTAAATACATAGCAGGAATAACCTTCTCCACTCCTCTTGGACAAAACAGCACAGAAGGACAAGCAAAAAGCATTCTTGCAAACATAAAAACAACCAACCAAGAAATACTCAAAACAAAACAAACACTAGAAACTCTTTACCAAAACAGTCTACTAAACTTAGCTAATTTAAAAAGCATAGAAAACAATGCAAACAAAATAGCTGATAATGCAAAATCAATCCTAGATATAGAAAGCAAAAGATTCTCCCAAGGAAAAACCTCACTTTTTAGCATCTCTGACTTTAGACAAAAGTATACACAAAGCAAAATAGACCACCAAAACAAAATAATTGCCATAGCAAAACTTAAAACATCAATTGCCAGCCAGAACGACACTTTGCTTGATAAAATAAATAAACTAATGGAGAGATAATCATGAAATACCTAATAAACTTTTTCCTTGAAAGAAAACTCCTTGTTAACTTATTAGTAATTATGGTTTTCCTAGCTGGAATACTTACTGTATTAACCATGCAAAAAGAAGGAATCCCAAATGTTACCATAAACCAACTTGTGGTAACCACAATCTACCCAGGAGCTGCACCATCAGACATTGAACTTAATGTTTCCATGGTTATCGAAGATGCCTTAGAAGAAACTGAAGGAATAGAGAGCATATCATCTGTAAGCCAAGAAGGTTTATCTCAAGTAGTCATCGAAATAGATGGCAATCTAAATGACCGAGAAGCAGATGATGTTAAACGTGACATTGAAAAAACAATAGATAGAATAAGTGAGTTACCTAAAGACATACTTAAAAAACCAATAATTATGGAAATAAAAACAAGTATGTTCCCTATCTTAGAAGTTAACATCCAGGGCAAAAATGAAACATCTGTCAGAAAAATGACTGACAAACTAGACTTAAAACTTAGAAGAGCTTCTGGGGTAAGTAAAATAAGCAAAGTTGGCTATAGAGATAAAGAAATCAGAATAGAGGTTGACCCTTCTAAACTCAAATCAACTGAAACATCTATCACCGAAATACTTAATGTCGTTAATGCTAACAACATAAGACTATCAGGTGGGATACTCGAAACCACACCAAAAGAAAAAAGTGTTATAACAGTTAAAGAACTTAAAGAACCTAAAGAAATAAAAAATATCATTATTAGATCCAACTTCTCCGGCAATAACCTAAAAATAAAAGATATTGCAAATGTTGTAAAAGATTATAAGAAACAAGACCTTTATGTTAGGAGCAACAATCAAACATCAATCTCACTTTGCATCCACAAAAAAGAAAGTGCTGATATTCTAAAAACTATTAGAGCTGTAAAAAAAGTGTTGAACTCAACTAAATGGGAAGAAGGAACTTCCTATACCCTTAGCAATGACCTATCCAAATACACAAAAAATAGACTTGATATGGTTATTTCAAATGGACTAATGGGAATGGTCCTTGTTTTTGGTCTACTTTGGTTATTTTTAGACCTTAAAACTGCTTTCTGGACATCTTTCGGAATTCCTTTCTCTTTTTTACTATCATTTCTCTTTTTCAAACAACTTGGACTTACTCTAAACGCACTTAGCTTAGGAGGGCTAATCCTTGTATTAGGGATGTTGGTTGATGATGCGATAGTTGTATCAGAAAGCATCCATAAAACTAAAGAAGAAGGGAAAACTAGTACTAAAGATATTGTAGAAGCTGTTGCCGACATTGCCTTTCCTGTTATATTCTCGATTGTTACTACTATTGTAGCTTTCCTTCCACTTATTTTTCTTCCTGGCATTATGGGAAAGTTCATTTACGCTATCCCTGCAGTTGTTATTCTTGTACTTCTTGCATCTTTATTTGAATCATTGTTTATACTTCCAACCCATCTAAGTCATAAAGAAGGAAAAAAAGAAAAAATAGTTGGCAAAAAAAAGTTTATGATTGCATTAGAAAATGGCTACAGAAAAACACTAACGATTGTTATTAAACATAAATTTAAATTTTTATTATTTATTTTCTTGCTTTTCATATTCTCAATTTGGTATGCGAAAAAATACATTCCTTTTTACTTTGCACCAGTAGAAGGAGCAACTGAATTTACTATCAAATTCGAAACTCCTATTGGTACACCAATTGAAAAAACACTTAAAATGATTAGTCCTATTGAAAATTTAGTAGCACAATTACCTAAAGAAGAAATGGAATCATTTTCGGGAAGAGTTGGATATGACTCACAAATTTATTGGTCAAATCTTGGAACAGACTCAAATCGTGCAATTCTATATGTATATTTAACACCAAAAAATACAAGGGAAAGAACTGCTCAAGAAATCATTGATAAACTTAAACAAGAAATGAAACCTCATGTTGGTGGCTTCGAAAAAGTTATTACAGAAATACGAGCACGTGGACCTCAAGCAGGTAAGGCAATTTCTATTCAGTTACTCTCTAATGACGAAGCTCAAAAAAACGCTGCAGCTAATGCATTAGTAACTTTCCTACAAAAAACAAAAGGAACAAGTGAAATAGAAGATGATGTTGCAGAAGGAAAAGAAGAATTAAGACTAAATATCGATAACGAAAAGATAAGCATGCTTGGACTTGATATCTATGGAGTCGCATCTACTCTACGAACAGCTTTTTCTGGAACGACCATAACATCAATTAGAGAAGGGAATGAATCGATTGACCTAATTGTTAAACTTGCACCAGAGTTCAGAAAAGACAGTAATAATTTACTGGAGCTACCGATCATGAACAAGGAGGGTAAGCTAATTAGAGTTAAAAACTTTGCAACACTTGACCCACATAAAAATACTCCAACAATTGTAAGATATGATAGACTTGGATCAATAAAAGTTGAAGGAAATATAGTTAAGGGAGAAACCACTGCTCTTGAAGTAATGAAAAAAGCTAAAGTATTCATTGACAGCAAGCTTGTAGATAAATACCCAGCGGTAACTTTCGAATATAAAGGTGAAGGCAAAGAAACAATGGACTCTTTTGCAGACATTGGCAAACTGTTTGTAATTGCTGTAATTAGCATCTACTTCATACTTATTCTTGGGTTTGGTTCATTTATTGAGCCAATACTTATAATGACAGCCATCCCGCTAAGCATTATGCCAGTAATATTAGCCTTTGCATTACACGGCAAGCCACTAACATTCCAAGCACTAATAGGGTTTGTCGGTCTTGCGGGAGTAGTAGTAAATGACTCCCTAATTATGGTAGATCAAATCAAGAAGGTTGATAGCAAAACTCACAAGCAATGCATCGATTGTATTATAGAAGGTTCGGTTACAAGATTAAGACCAATTATCCTCACAACAGTAACTACCGTTGGTGGCGTTGTCCCAATGATATACGGTCTTGGAGGTTATGATGAGTACCTTATGCCAATGGCAATGTCTCTTGGTTACGGGCTACTTGGTGCTTCTCTATTAACACTCTTTGTTGTTCCATGTTTTATTGCAATAGTTGATGGATTCAAAAAAAGAAAATAATATTAGCTAACACCTTTGATATTAAGTGCTAGTTAGAGTTATTATATAGTTATGTATAATAGATTATTTTTGTACATTATAATATTGCTACTTAATCTATCATCATTTGTATTATGCAAAGATACATTTAGGCATAAAATCATTTATATTGGATATACTCAAGCTAAACCATTCTGGAGTGACCTTGGGAATAAAGTTCAAAATTCTTCTGCAAAATACAATCTTGATATTATTGACCTTACAACTACACAGCTACCTAAAGAAAATGAACAAACTGAATTAATGGAATTTGCTCTTAAACAAAAAGCTCACGCACTAATACTTGGAATAGGCTCACCTATAAACTTCAACAAACTAAACGAAGCTCTAACCAAATTTCAAAAAGCCAACATCCCTGTTATTCTAATTGACACTAATCATACTCACCCAGCGGTTAAAGCATTTATCACTTCCGACAATCTTTTTGGAGGAAAACTTGCAAGAGAGTACGCTTGTAAGCAAATTAAAAAATTAACTCATAAAAAATCTAAAGCACTCATCCTAGGAGGAGAAGAAAAACACCCAAATTCTAGTTCCAGAATAAAAGGTTTTACTGAAACATGCAACCAAGGTGGTATGGACTACATAATAACTCACACTAATTGGTCGACTGAAGAAGCATATAACTTATGTAAAAAATACCTATCAAAAGAAAATGACATTACTACAGTATATAGTTGTTGGGACCCCGGCATTATTGTCGCAGAGGCATATTGGAATAACTTAAAATCAACAAAAGATATAATATTTATTGGATTTGATGGATTGCCTCAAACAATTGAATTAATCAAAAGAGGCAGAATAGATGCAACTGTTGCTCAAGACTCTGACAAAATGGCAGAAGAAACTGTTAAAACAACCCACCTTATTTTAAATAATGCCCCCTACCAAAAAGAAACGCTTATATTACCTATATTAATAACCAAAGAATCTCTATCTTATAAAGTAAAAAACTCTAAAAAACCATGATAGCACCTAAGCAAAAAAAAATAATAATAAACACAATTCAGAATAAAGTCATACTCTCAACGCTTTTAATACAGATATTAATTTCTTCGATTACGGGAATATTTTTATATTATAATGCTAAAAATATTATTATAAACAGTCTCAAAACTCAAACAATACAGCTACTTAACCCTCTACAACAACAAACAATGGCTAGATTAAACTCCATAGAAACTATAGAAGATAAAAGAAACTACGTTAAAATCGTACTTGATATCCAAGGGCATTCTGTTTTTAAAGAGCTAAAAAATAGAGTACCTAACCTCAAAGAAATTTATATATACTCTGATCGCAAAAATATACACACACTAAAAAACGAACCTCTATTGGTTTTTCCAAAATTATATAAAGCTCTTACACACAAAAAAGCATCCATTACTTTTAACAAAAAATCCTTATATGTTAATGTTCCTCTTTATGAAGAGGACATGCCTCTTGGAGGCATAATAATGGAGTACTCTTCCAAAGAAATAAACAAAGAAAAACAAAAGGCTTTATTGGGCAGTATATTGATGGTCATAGTTACTTTCCTAATTGGACTATCTCTAATCAAAATTTTCACGAATCTCGTAACCAAACCACTTGAGGAAATTATTACTGATTTAGAAGAAGTTGCCACAAGTGGAGCAATAACTGAAAAGACACACAACTACACGGCATTAAAAAATTCAGAATTTGAACCATTAATATCTGGGTACATAAACATGAAAAATACTATTTCTCAGCAAATAAATGCACTCAATAATGAAATAGAAAAAAGAAAGAAATACGAAACAGAATATACTCTCAATAAAGTCTACCTAGAAGAAACAATAGATGAAAAAGCAGAAGCTATTAAAGAAATAAATATAATGCTTAAAGAGGAAATATTAAGAAGAAGTTCATCAGAAAAGAAGCTTAAACAGAGCGAAGGAATAATAAAAAGCTTACTTCAATCAAAATACAGCAACGGAGTATTAGTATTAAACAATAAAGGTGAAGTGCTTCGAGCTAATGAAAAACTATGTAAAGAGTGGGATTTACCTGAAAACGTTGTAATTAACGACAATGAAGAACAGCTCATAAAATATTTCTCTTACCAAATTATTGATAGTGAAAAATTTATAGATACTCACAATAAATGTAGCGAGAACTCTTTTGAGTTAGGGAATTTTGAGCTTAAAGATGGCAGGAAGGTACAAATAAATTACGAACCGCTAAAACAGGAAAATACGATTTCTGGCAAAATATTCACCTTTATTTTCAATGATTAACACTCAATTCATCGCCTGAAACCAACAAATATCATATAATACATAATCATGAAGAACCAACAAAAAACGGATGTCTTAATCATTGGAGGTGGAATAGCTGGTCTAACTGCCGCAATTGATCTAAATCCTTCTATCAAAGTTACTATAGTAACTAAAGGAAAAATGAACAACACTAACTCCTTTTATGCACAAGGTGGCGTAGCTGTGGCGCTACAAGAACCATCCGACATACCAATACACAAAAACGATACACTACTTACTGGGTGCGAACTATCGGATGAAGATGCGGTTAATATGCTTGTCACAGAGGGACCTGCACGAGTATGGGACTTAATTAGTATTGGTGTTAAATTTGATAGGACACAAGACAACGAATTTGAGTTCCTAAAAGAAGCTGCTCATAGTAGCAGAAGAATAATGCATGTTCGTGATAAAACAGGTTTCAGTATCCAATCCACACTTACTAACGAAGCACTAAATAGATCAAACATAACATTGATTGAAAACCTCTTCCTTGAAAACCTAATAATCCAAGACAAATGTTGCGCTGGAGCAAAATTTATTAACATGAAAACAAAAAAAGAACTTAGCATAGCCTCCAAATGTACAATCATCGCAACTGGAGGTGCAGGTGCTGTTTTTGAAAAAACAACAAACTGGAAAGGAAGTACTGGCGACGGACTTGTCGCAGCACACATGGCTGGAGCAGAGATTCGCGATATGGAATTCTATCAGTTTCACCCTACTGCTATTTTATTAGAAAAAGGCAAAATCAAAAACTTTTTAATATCAGAATCAGTTAGAGGTGAAGGGGCCATTATTATTAACGATGACAATAAGAGATTTCTCTTTGATTATGACAAAAGAGGCGAGCTTGCACCAAGAGACATCGTTGCTCGTGCCATCTATAACCAGCTTATAAGCAACAAAAAAGTCTTTTTAGACATGAGACCTATTCCTGATATTCCAAACAAATTTCCGGTTATATTCTCAAGCTGTTTAGAAGCAGGTATAGACTTAACTAAAAATGCGATTGAAATACTTCCTGCCGCACATTATATGATAGGTGGCATCAAAACAGACACCAAAGCACGAACCTCAATTAAAAACCTTTATGCCTGTGGCGAAGTAGCCTCAACTGGAGTCCACGGAGCCAATAGACTAGCAAGCAACTCCCTTCTTGAGTGCATGGTTTTTGGACATAAAGCAGCTGAAGATATTAATAAAAAAATAAAGTCCACTACTCTAACTGTGCTGATTAACACAAAACCTGAAATTACTCCTACAAGCGAATACAGTAAAACAGATTTACTTAACATGCAAAAAACTATTCAAAAAGAAATGTACTTAAAAGTAGGCATACAAAGAAACAAAAGCGACCTACTTCTACTAAAAGATTTATTAACCAATTTGTACAAAAGGATAAAGAAATCAAATTCAAAAGAAATAATTCTGTTTGGTGAAACAAAAAATATGCTTATTACGGGAATGCTTATAACTGACAATGCCTTAACAAGAGAAGAAAGCAGAGGAACGCATTATAGGGATGATTTCCCGAAACCAAACCAAAACCTTGATCATATACACTTCTTTAGCGAGCTATTGGCAACTCAATAAAGAAAGCAGAGCCCTTATCTTTTTCACTTTCTACCCAAATCTTACCATCATGGATTTGAATAAAATTCTTTGCTATTGCTAAGCCTAACCCTAAACCACTCTTATAGCCTGTTACTTTCTTTTGATCATACTGAAAAAAAGTATCAAAAATCCTTGAGTGTTCACTCTCTGGTATGCCTACTCCTGTATCCTTTACTTGTGTTATTATTTTATTTTTTACAATATTAAAGGTTACACTTATCTCTCCTGTATTCGTATAATCAATTGCGTTCTTTATAACATTAAAAAAAGCTTTATGAAGCTTAGCCCTATCTGCCTGAATAGCAGGCACAACAACACTCTCATCAATGCTCATTTTAATTCCTTTTGACTCTGCTACAGGCAAGAAGCTCTCCATAATCTCTGTGATAACAGACTTAAGATTAAACTCTTCGAACATAACGCTGGCCTTACTTGAGCTTATCTTTGTAAACTCCAATAAATTAGAAATAAGTCTATGGAGGTGCTCTCCTTCGCTTACGATAATCTCCACAAAATCTTTCTGTTCTTTATTTAGCTGACCTCTTCTTTCTGATGAAAGCGTTTCAGCAAAACCAATAATTGTTGTTAATGGAGTCTTAAGCTCATGCGATATTGTTCTTAAAAAACCTGTCTTCAAACGCTCAACTTCAATCTCTTTTGAAACATCTCGAATTAAAGTAATAATTCCAATAATGTTATCTTTTGAATCAATAGAAAGTGTTGAAATAAACTGTATATGGCGATCTTCACCATCTAAGTTAAGCATCAAATCTTTACTAATCTTCCTAACTTTTTTCAAAACCAAACTGTTCATCTCTTTAATGTAATCATTATCTTGAACTATTTCTTTAATTAATGACCCAACTTTCTTATCCTTAATACCAAGTATCTTTATTGCGCTATCATTAATTAAAAGAATATTTCCACTTATGTTACTAACAATAATTCCTTCATCAATATTACGAATAATTGCATTTAATT
Source organism: Candidatus Termititenax sp. (assembly GCA_020719045.1). Taxonomy (GTDB): domain Bacteria; phylum Margulisbacteria; class Riflemargulisbacteria; order GWF2-35-9; family DYQY01; genus DYQY01. The sequence goes on along the minus strand of DYQY01000011.1, from coordinate 7,425 downwards.
TTTCTTTTTCTTGATGAAGCATATAGTTTGACTGAAACAACTCTTTGTTGCTATTAAACAAGTCTTGAGTACGCTCTTGAATCTTATTTTCTAATTCATTATTAAGTTTTTGAACTTCATTATTGCTAAATCTAAGCGCCTTAATAATCTCAAAAAATATATAAATTTCCACAAGGATATTTGCTAAAATAATAAGCAGATTATAAACAACCAAATACTTAATATATTTAGGTTGAACAAGTGTAAAAAAATGTAAACCATTAGCCAAAAACAAATTTAAACTTGCAAAAGCCAAAAACAAGTTAGACTTAAGCTTGCTCAGAATAATCATTACGCCAACACTTACTACAAACAATAGCTCAGCAACAATAACAATCCACACATCATTAATCAAAAACTTATAAGCCTCTGTCCACTCTGACTTAATAGTAATTGCAAATAAAACGACTAAGAAAAAAGCAAAAACACCAAAAAAAGATAAAATTATTCTTTTGAATCTTCCATCATGCACATATTGCGGAACGATAAGAGCAAGGGGTAGCATTACGTGCCCCAACAAATACCCTAGCTGAATTAAAATACTAAATATTGGCAACCAAAAAGAAGGCGTATTATAGCTATATTTTGCCAACTGAAGAAAAATAAAAAACATACAAGAATTAAATAAAATTATCACATGACTGATAAAAATTATCTTGAATCTCAACTTCATATTATGACTTACAGGGAGTTTTGCTATACTAAAATATGCAGAAAATAAAATAATTATTGAAAAAAGTATTATAACGAACTGTTGATACAGCTGTCCTAAGGAGATACTTTCTAAAGATAAATAAGTAAATAAATTAACCATTATTCGGCAACGTTATCGTAAATTTTGTTCCTTTGTTTACCTGACTATCAACACTAATATGTCCATTATGTAGGTTAATTATATTTTTTACAATAGACAACCCTAGCCCTAGCCCTGTATCTGAATCATGATAAGTATGTAGCTGAGTAAACCTTTCAAATAACAACGGTATTTTTTCTTCAGGAATTCCTTTTCCAGTGTCCTCTATAACCATTAGTAAATTAGAAGACAAACTTACAGCTTCAAGCTTAATTGAAATATTTTCCCCAGACTTAATTGCATTACCAATAAGATTAGACAATACCTGCTTAATTCGCTGATAGTCTGCCATCAATGTTAAATCGTTAGGTGTTACTTTAAACTTAAAATCTATATCATTCTGTAAAAAAAGCGGATAAAAAGACTGCTGAACCTCAATAAACAAATCATTCACAAAGAATATCTCAACACTTAAATCTATCTTTCTTTGTTGCATTTTAATAATAATACTTAAATCATCTAACATTTTCTTAAGATCACTCGCACTCTTACTCGCAAACTCCAAATATTTCTTCTGCTTATCCTGCAGTTTTGATTTACTAGACCCATTAAGAAGCAAATCCAAAAACCCTATTACGCTTGATAATGGGTTCCTTAAATCATGTGAAATCATATGGAAAAAATCATTTTTAAAATTCTCTACTATTTTTGCATTTGTATTATCTCTAATCAGTAAAATAACAAAAGTTTCTCCTAAGTGTTCATTATTAACAATTGTTGTTCTAACAACAAAATGCTTGTGGTGATTATCTGTTGAGTAAAGCAATTCCGATTCTAAGCCTTTTTGAAGAGAGAATGTTTTCTTTGCAATACCAATTATCTCTTTGGAGGCTTCCTTATCCTCCCATACATCTTCTAACCTGCTACCTAGTATATGAATGTCTGACTTAACAAATAAACTATTCTTTGCCTCTTGATTAAACTGAATAACAATATTATTTTTATCAACAACAACTATACCTTCAGCCACATTCTCAATAATCATTTGAGTCTTTAAATTTGCCACTATTAAATCATCAGTAATTTCCCTTAACTCTGCTGTTCTTCTATTTACTTTGTCCTCCAAAGACTGACTGTACTGTTTACTTTGTTTATAGTGATACCTCATCTTCGAGATAAGATGGTTAAGAAATATCTTAAGCCTATCTATCTCATCCTCTTCGCGACCTAAAAAAACTTTACAATCGAAGCAAGGTGCAAGCATTGGGTTGTTATCAGCGCCTTTTTGGTTCTCTAAAAATCTGTCCCAACAATTTGCTGTAGCATCTTTATATTTTTCACATTCATTATTCTTACACTTCTTATCAACCCAACACTTCCTCTTTTTTATTTTTATATTCTTCATTAATTCAGGACTAAGATGATTATTCTCATTAATAAACTGAGATATTTCCATTACTGGGTCTACTATTTGCTTACTAAGCAATATCGATATTAAAAAAACGAAAACAACCCCAAACAAAAGTGAAAATATTAAGTAAAACTTAATGTTGTCATCTATACCAGTAATGTTTTCCAAAAAACTAGATTTATCAAATACTCCACATAGAATACCGATTAACATCCCGTTCATGTCTAGTCGCATCACAACAACATAACGAGACCCACTCTGAATATAAAAGAAATCTCTACCAATATTTTCATCTGCTATAACAGTTTTGACTAAATCTAACACAATCTTATTAGGATCGTACTTGGCGACAACTTCTTTCTTATTATCAATTAAAAACATTGCGCTAACATGGGAACTCTTTTTGCCAAGAATCATCATTTTATAATCAAGAATTGTTGAGTTATGAGCAATAATTTCTGACGAGTTTTCATAAGCAAACTTTCTTATCAAATCATCATGAACTAAAGCTGCACGAGTTGTACTAAAAGAAGCAATAATAAACACGGAAACAACAACCGTAAAAATAATAGTTGCTAAAAAGAATAGAGTTACTTTGTACTTAATACTTAATTTCATTATTTCCTCTTCCCGAAAAGGACACTAGTATCTATATTCTACCTTAGACATAGTCTATGAGATATAGTTTCGTATTTATTATTGATAATACTTTTGCCTCTTCCTGTGATTTCAACTTATTGACGATATTTAATTTATATAGTTAAATATTGCTCAGTGTTCCCTGGTAGCTCAGTCGGTAGAGCAATTGGCTGTTAACCAATGGGTCTGTGGTTCGAATCCGCACCGGGGAGCCAAATTATTCAAATAATTCTATATATTGTTGATAACAATATACCCTATTCCTCTTTTTACCAGTAATTTCTTTTAGAACACCTATCTGTTGCATCTTCACAGTTAATAAAAGAGCATTAGGATTGCTTAAACTGGTTATTCTCTCAATATCAATTACTCTAACCATTGGAGTTCTGAATAATGCATTAAAAAGTAATAATGCTTTTTCTTTACTTCTACCAAGCTTCATAATCTTTAATAAATTATCTTCTCGTAGTTTCTGAATCTTCTGAGCGGTATCAATTGCTTGTTTTGCTGTCTCCGCTACACCAGTTAAAAAAAACTTAAGCCAACCCTCTATGTCATCTTTGACATGAAAAGCTTGAAGCTTATCATAATAATCTTGTCGATATCCCTTAATAAAACTTGATAAGTATAATAATGGTTTTCTTAAAACACCCTTATGGCATAAATAAAAAGTAACTAACAACCTACCTGTTCTTCCATTCCCATCCAAAAATGGATGAATACCCTCAAATTGAGCATGAATCAGCCCACTTTTAATTAGCACAGGTAAACGGCTATTGTCATAAAAATATTTTTCTAAATTATCTAACAGTTCCATTATCCTATCAGCAGGCGGTGGAACAAAAGAAGCTGTCTGAATGGTCGGACCTCCAATCCAATTCTGTGTTCTTCTAAATTCTCCTGGTGTCTTTCCTAAGCCCCTTACTCCCTCTAATAAAACACCATGAATCTCTTTTATCAACCTTAAAGACAAAGGTAGACTAGCAAGCCTTTCTAATCCATAATTCATTGCTCTAACATAGTTTATAACCTCATCAACATCACTATGCATTTCAGTATCATAAATACTTGCCTCTGCTTTTAATACATCTGAAAAAGTTGCCTTAGTTCCTTCAACTTGGCTTGATAAGGTTGACTCCTTCCTGACATACATAAAAATAAAAAAATCTGCATCCGGTATGGTCTCGCCAATACCATCTAATCTTCCTAACGCTTGATCCGCTTCAGAAAGTAATAGTTGCATCGTTTCATCAAAATTTACTTTAAAAGGTAATTTATTAGGAATAAAAGCCTTATAGCTGACTTCTCCAGATAATTGAGGAAAATACTCACCAGTTCTCATATCCATAGATTATACTTTATCTTATCAATGTTTTCAAGCCATAAACATAGACAACAATATTGTTTATCTATGTTTATCTCTGTTGCTTTATTTATCACACGTTCACAATAATAAAATCATTCAAGTTTAACTTAAACAATAATATTTTAGCTCGTCCAAGTAGGGGAGCCAAACTGAACAGTTTGGTGACAAACATCGTCTCCACAACATATCACAACAACCTTCATGATATAATCTTCCTACTATGAACGATTAAAACAACTATCGAATATTCAAAAAACTAGTTGGAAATGTATCTGCTGAGGATTATAAAAAGATATCACACAATGTTGAAATGCATATTAGCCCTAATCTAGCTATCTTTGTGCCTTCCCTAGACTACTGTGACTATGCAATTACCCCAAACCACCAACACCCAGGGTATTCTTTTGTCTATAACTTCGATGGAGAAGCAAAAATCAGAGTTAAGGGTATAGATAAATCTTCTCCGTTTAAAAAGCAATCAAATATCTGCTCATTTAGCCCAGACATTGAACACGAAGAAATCATGGAAGATCAATTCAAAAGTTATTTTGCTATTTGTATCGACAAAACTTTCTTTGAATCAGAACTAAATAAATACGCAAGAATCACCCAAAAAACTTTTGAAGGTGATTTCTTCCCTGCAAATGAAGGTATTCTCCATGCATTAAAAGGTTTATGATAGAATCCGAGGACTCACTTCCCGGCAAAGAAGACATGCTCTCTTCGATAACAGTTGAACTCACACATCTACTTATTCAGCATTGCTACAACAGATTTTCTAATCAATCTACGTGTTCAGAAAGCTAAGAAACATTTATTACAAAAAGAATCAAACATTACATAAATCGCCATGAATTGTGGATTTTCCTCCTCAGCCTACTTCACTGTTTGTTTTAAGGAGCGAATGGGCATGAACCCATCCGACTTCCAAAAAAAATCTCAACTAGTTTAAGTGCTCTTTACTTGCAAAGTCCAAACCTATTGATGTTTTAAGTGCAGCATTAGGACATTTAGCAACACACTTCATACACATAATACTCCGTTTCGTCTTCTATTTTACATAACCATTGTTAGCACCATAATTTTAGCTGGTGAGCTATATGACTTTGGTCCTAACAGTGGCAACTATAGCATCTATGTACCATCTGCTCCCTCTGCAAAGATGATTGTTACGCTGCATGGCTCAGGAGAGCGTGGTAACATGTACGCTACTGGCTGGCAAGCTGAAGCAGAAAAAAGAGAATACTTTGTGCTTGCACCAAACTCCACTGACCAGATGGGCTGGAGCGGCGAAGACATCCCAAGAATCATGTCATTAGTAAACAGTGCTCAAAAACAGTTTGGCATAACTTTTTTTCAATATTTTGATGGAATTGCAACTTTTATGGGCATGGTCACCAACTCACTGGGAGACCATATTAAGTATCAAACAGAACCTCAAAACAAACGACCAATCTTACTAATTCATGGCAAAAAAGACCATCTGATACCAATTAAGCTTGGACGAGAAAATTATCAGTTTCTTAAAAACAAAAAATACCCAGTAAAATTTAAAGAAGAAGTAAATATGGGTCATGAGTTTTATATAAAAGATTGTTCGCTGATTCTGGATTGGTTTGAAAAAGAAATAAAAAAACAATAATGATGATTAGTTTATCTTTTGCTATACTACCAGCATGCAACTAAAAGACATCCCTACCAAATCAGAACGAATAAAGGATATATTGGCCTCTTACTCTAGAGTTAACAACGTTCAAGAATACTGTGAACTAGTTGATGCTTCCGAAGATAGTAAATTACAATTTCAGCGCCAATTCACAGAACCTCAATTTAGGGGCATAAAACTAGATGTTAAAGTTGTAAAAAAACACATACAAGATATTGAAAACAGTGGCTCTGGTTGGCTTAAGTATGACAAAGAAAAAGGCTTCTTTTTACTAGACTATATTTAGATATCTACTTTTTCCCAATCAGCATATTTTTACTAAACAATATCTCTTATTATAAAAACCAGTCGACAATTTCTTATGAAGAAACGATAATATAAATCGTCCATACTATGACAAAAAGGAGAAAAAAATGACAAAATTTGATATGGAAAAAGGTTCAGCAGTATTTATTATGCCACACTGGAGCAATGGTGGTTCAGGTCTAGAAAGACAATGGCTAAATACAACACTAGATACAATAAAAGCACAAACAGATTCTAACTGGAAAATCCTTATTGCTGATGGAAATTCACCATCACAAGAAGCAAAGGATTATTTAAAGCAACTAGAAGGCGAATTCGACGACAAACTAGAAGTTATCTACATGGAACACAGTGATGGTCCTGGTCATGCAAGAAACGTTGCTATTAAAAAAGCATACGCCGATGGTCATCCATTTATTGTATTCCTAGATGCTGATGATTTAGCTTCTCCAAAAAGAGTAGAAATAGCTAGGAAAACTTTCTTACAAAACAAAAACGCTGGTGTTGTATATAGCACCTTCAAGGTAATCGACGAACTAGACAATGTAGTTCCAAGAGAAAAATTATCTCAATCAATAGTTGAAATCCTTGAATCTCATGACAATGCGCCTCCACAAGGCAAAGATACATGGATACAAATTGCTACAGAAACAGGTTACACAAACCTAACATCAGCTACTTCTGTAAGAACAGAAATTGCTTTCAATAATCAGTTCCCACCAGAAAAAGTATCAGAAGACTACTATGCTTGGTTAGTGTACTCAGCAAGTGGCGCTGAATTCGTTTATACACCAGACTCACCAACTCTTTACAGAATCCCACAAAACACAGAGGGTTCAGCATCAAGAAGTCGTGAAGGTGGAAAAGCTGGTTTCTATAAAACTAAATGTAGAGTAGACGAAGCTGGATTCAATGCTGCTTCTGCAATCGCAGTTCAAAAAGGTAGCATTACTGAAGCAAAAAGAACTCAGCTATACATAAAGTTTCTATTAAAAGAAGCTGAAACAATGAGAAGAGAAGAACAACATGACCTTGCGACTATGTGCTATGACAAAGCAGTTGCTATGGATAAAAATATCTGTGCAGCTACTGTTAAAGAATTAGGGTTCGAAGACAGAAACTTCGTAAAATAGTTCTATACCATTACTGTATTTAACTTCAAAAGGCCTAGCAAAATGCTAGGTCTTTTGTTTATTATTTAAAAC
>DYQY01000022.1 GCA_020719045.1 Candidatus Termititenax sp. | reverse complement strand
CCCTCCAGTAGGTTACCCCGTGGCAAGACCACAGGGAATATTTTCATTTAAAATTATTTGTTTTTTAATTTATTAATTTCCATTTCTAAATCTTTAATCTTTTGATTATATTCTTTTTCAAAAACAATCCTTTGGTCTTCAAAATTGGATTCATATCTTTTATAAATTAAATTTTCATTAAATCTAACTTCATTCCCCCTAATCGAGAAAAATATTCCTATAGAAAATATAAAAAAGGTTATAATACTGATTAAAAAAAATTCTGTAGTTATTTTTGATTTTTTATCAATCCATAATATAGAAAAATAGTTTAACAAAAGATTAAAAGCTAATAGGCTACCCAATATTACTAATGAAACGCCTATTATTTTTTCTGTACTGTAAAAATTTTTATAAATTTGAATTTGAAAAGAAAGAAATGCAACAATTGACACAAAAATTCCAAAAACAGGAATAAAATTAAATTTATCATTTGCTAATTTATTTTCAAATTTATCAATAATTTTCTCGATATGATTCTTAACATCGTCTTTTATTAATGACTTAATTTCTTCTGGTGATAGCTCGGTTATTTTAGGCATCTTTTCAGATTGAAAAGATTTATCTGAATTCTCATCAATTTTAATTCCATTATTAGTTTTATTATTCATAGCTCAATCTCCGGCAAAAGTGCTTTTAGTGCGTAAAAATAAATTCTTCCAGAATCACCGATTAACGCCACCATTGGGATTGTTGGTCCACCAACAATAAAAGAACCTGTTAATTCATTATAAACAGGTTGATTAATAAACCCTTCCATTAGTTTAACTTTTTCAATTATACCCGTGTTGTCTGTATCATTTAAAGCTTTTAAAAGTTTTTCCTTATAATCTGAAAATTTAATATTCATATCTGATTCTCCTTTTTTATTTATAATTTATTCTAATTTCACAATAATTTATATGCCTCATCTATCAAGAAAGAAAGATGGTTTAAATTATCTTTCTTAATCTCTATAGATGAAAAGATAAACCATCCTTTTCCATATGGTATTGCAATCACTGGACTAATATTAAATCCATCTGTTTTTTCTGAACTATTAAATAGATCTATAGAATATAACGATACGCTGAATAATCTATTAACACTAATATTATTAATTATGTAGGTTTTCCCAGAAATATATGTGTGCAATTTTTTTGAGACTATTGCGTTTAAGAAAGATCTATATTGACCCAGTTCACCCGATAAAGGAGTTGTATCAACCCTTCTTTTTAAATTAATATCGTATGCATAATAAAAAGGGATATCTGCAATGTTTATATAAATTCCACCAGCCCTAACATAATTAAAAATATTATTTAATGAAGTTAGTTTTTCGGTGTCTTTTTCAGGATAAACACCACCATAAGGATTAAATATTATAGGGTATTCATTTATTTGATATTCGTTTGTTATCTTTTCGTATTTATAATTGGGTTTTAAATAATGAAAAAGCTCAAGTAGGTTAATCCCTACCCATGATGATGTTTTAGTCTCTATAATTTCATTTGGAGAATAAATACCAATTTTCTTTTTATTTATTAAATCTTTACGAGTCTTAAAATATACAATAGCAAGTAGTAAAGCAAATAAATCAAAGGCTCCAATGATTATTAATATAAATAGCAACGACATAAAAATGATAATGTATCTTTTAATAAATTCAACATATGGAGAAGCGATTATGCTTATTAACGCACCAGAAATTAATAAGCAAATGTCTTTAAATATTTTCATCCCTTCACCCTCACTTCTCCACTCATCAACCTAGGCAATAATTCATCACGTGTTTTTGCGAGAGACTTAATTAGAAAATTAATGTCTGATATTTTTTTATATAATGCATCCAATATAACAGTAAATTTATCCATTATAATGCTTTCTGAAATTATAATTCTTGAAGTAGAAAAATCAGGGATAGTTAATTGTTGTTGGGTAGTACCAGTGCCAATGATATTCTGATTTTTTAGCCATAAAAACAGATATTTATTAGATAGATATTTTTTGATAGGAGTAATAGAAATTAGTCTCACAATTGGCATAAACGGCTCTAGTTTTAAACTAATATAACCGATTGTTCCCCTCGCAGAAATAGTTACACTTTCTTCTGTTATTTTTGGTCTATCAGTATATCCATACAACCCATCATTTGAAATTCCATTTGAATATACTGGAATAGTATTTGTAATCGTTTTATTAAAAGTTGTATTTTTTGGGCTATCTCCACCTGCAATTAATTTTGATACTTCATTAAGGGTATAAACCTTCCAACCATCAGGCAACTCCTCTGGTCTATCTGGTGAATATTTTCCAAACCACTCCTGAAAAATAGTCTGTCCTATTTGCTCCAATGTTTTATTTTCTTCTCTTAAAAGCTCTATCTTGTCATCAAAGGCAGATAATACTGAGGCGATGGCTTGTTGTTCAGGGAGAGAGGGAAGCAGGATATCCAGATTTTCAATATGTTCTGGTCTAATTGATGGATATGTTGACGTGCAATGTTCTGCTGTTTGTTGTAATGTATTTGTTATAAAATCTTGTGTAAGAAAATAATATATAAATTTGGGGTTTGTTTTATTTTCAAGTGATGAAATGACTGTAAACCCAGTTGATACAACTAAATTTTCATCCGGATTTTGTATAAACCCAAAATGTTTTTGATTAGGTCTAACAGTTGAATAAATAATATCATTTTCTTTTACAAGTCTTTTGGCCCGGCTTGGAGCATCTGAAAAATCAAAATTTTGTAAGGATTCTATTCTTCCTTCTGTAATGGATCCAGTATCTAAATATACAATCCTATCAAATTCATACTCCTTTCCAATACTAGAAACATTAGTTTTACAAACCTTCCCTAAAGTAGTTTCAATCCAATCCCTTGGTGTCTGATTAGTCATTTGGTTTTATTTCTTTCATATTGGTAACCTGGCTCAGTTTATTATTAATTTCTTGAAGCAGTTTTATTTGCGATTGTTGCCATTGCTTGTCAGAATTATTATTACTTACAAATGCATACAGAGAAATTAAAATACTAGCCACTGAAACCACGACAGCAATAATGCTAATCCATATAGCAAGTTGATTGGTTTTGTTGTTTTCTTGACGAATGGCTTCTCGTTGACCCATAGAAAAGTCGCCGACCGCTTTGCCAATTGATTCGAAAATATTGTGTTTATGTTTATTCAATGTGTTTTTTCTCCATTAAAAAGGAATATCATTAAAAGGTCCCTCTTTTTCCTCTTCTTTTCTTTGTTGAAAATATTTTTTTTCATAATAATTAATTAAAAATAAACCAATCGTAGCTATAGTATTAACTATAAACTGAGCATAAAGAGGATCATCAACAATATAATTTTCTTTTAAATGTCCATGTACGGTAGTATTTTCACTTCTAATGCCCTCAATTGCTTGGCAAATTGTTAAAAGAGAAGATCCTATATTTCTTATTCTGTCATCTAACTTTGAATTAGGGAAATATTCAAATTCTTTTAATAAGTGTTGAATTAAATTATATGTAGTGTGATTTTTGCTACAACTTTTAATTCTCTCATCTTGGCAAATTTTTTTAATAATGGCTTCTAATGCTGAGTTTGCCATTAAAATAGCGACATCTGGTTCCTCATAGACTTTTTTTAGTGAATCTTTAAAAACAATATGCGCATCTTCATATCTATCATAAAGTATTTTTTCTATTAGCGGGACACCATAAATAACATTTGGAATCTCTATGCCCAAATCAATTGCAATTTTAAATAATAATTCATTATCTTTTATATTATGTAGTGTCTCGGTAAGGTTAATTTCTAGAGTATTAATCTTATAATGAATATTAAAGTTACATTCATCTGGTTCATTCCAGTCATTACTACAAGTTGTTTTTTGCCATTTAATCATATAATGTTTAACATATTGGTAAGATTGAAATTTATTCCATAATTCATTTTCTATTTTTTTTACTAATTCCATAAGATAAGATGGTGATAATTCGTACATTTATAAGCTATTTTACCCATTCAACGTCATAACTAATTTACAATTAATAACTAATGGACATATAATTTTATTTAAAGGTTCCGCTTCAATGATAAGAGCCCATGTGGCTCTCTCCTCGGAGTAGTTGAGGCGGTCAATTTTTCTTATTTTTAAAAAATTATCGCTAACCATCTACAAACTAAATCCAATCTTCGCTAATTGCTTTTTAATCTCTTCATTCATTGCTTGCTCTTTATCCATTTGCTCTTTTAGCGTAGCTGTTAATTTGTTCATCTTTTCTTCAAACGGGATACCATCATCAATCGCATCAATAATCCCAACATATCTACCTGGTGTTAGAACATAGCCATTCTTCGCAACCTCAGCAAAACTTGCTGACTTACAAAAACCTTTAATGTCTTGATACCCATTTTCATTGGTGGCTGAGCTTGTCGAAGACCTCCAGCTATGATAAACATTAGCAATCTTATTAATATCATCCTCTGATAAATCTTTATGAACTCTATCCTTCATAAAGCCCATTTCGGAGGCATCTATAAATAGTATTTCGTTTGTACGGATAGTCCTTTCTTTTCTAATGAACCAAATACAAGCAGGAATACCAGTATTGTAGAAAAGTTGCTTTGGTAGAGCTACTATACAATCAATCATGTTTTTGGTTATTAAATTTTTTCTTATATCGCCTTCACCGCTTGTATTAGAGCTTAGTGAACCATTTGCAAGAACAGTTGCCATTACTCCATTAAAGGCAAGATGGTAAATCATATGTTGCATCCAAGCGAAATTAGCATTTCCTGAAGGTGGTAATCCATATTTCCATCTGGCATCATCTTGTAAGAGTTCTTGTCCCCAATCAGATTGATTGAATGGAGGATTAGCTAAGACATAATCAGCTTTGAGGTCTGGAAAGGCATCTTTAAGGAAACTTCCTTCTGTGTTCCATGCAACGAATTGCGAATTGATGTTTCTAATAGCTAAATTCATTTTGGAAAGTTTCCAAGTAGTTTGGTTAGACTCTTGTCCATAAATAGTAATATCCTTTATGTTGCCTTGGTGTTCTTCAACGAATTTCTCACTCATAACAAACATACCGCCACTTCCACAGGCAGGGTCATAAACACGACCTTTGTATGGCTCGATCATTTCAACCATTAATTTAACAATGCACTTAGGGGTGTAAAACTGTCCGCCTTTTTTGCCTTCTGCATTAGCAAACTCACCTAGAAAATATTCATACACACGACCGAATAAGTCTTTGGAATTTTCACTGGTTGCCTTTAGTTCAGTATTAGAAATAAGGTCTATTAATTGACCAAGTGAAGCTTTATCTAGATTAGGCTTACCGAATACTTTTGGAAGCACATTTCGTAGTTCTGGGTTTTCTTTTTCTATCGCCTCCATAGCATCATCAAGCTCTTGCCCAATGGTTGTTAGTTTAGACATAGCTTGCAAATTTCTCCATCTGGCAATTTCAGGAACAAAGAAGATGTTTTCTGCTTTATACTCGTCTCTATCTTCTGGGTCAGAGTAATCTTCTAAAAGTAATTTATCATAGTGTTCTTGGAATGATTCTGAAATATATTTAAGGAAAATAAGTCCAAGTGCAATATTTTTATACTCTGCTGCATCGATGTTTTTCCTTAATTTATCTGCTGCTTTAAATAATTGGGATTCAAAATTTTGGGTTTGTTCAATTGCCATTAATTACCAATTCCTCTCAATAATATGTCTATACTTCTAGTATAAGCTAATTCCTTTATTTTATGTAGGAATGATATCAACTTTTAGTAATAAGGTCATTAATTTTGACTACCCATTAATTACAAAAAATGGCACTGTGCGAAAAGAGCGGTAGGTTAAGTTAGCAAATGAAACGTAGAAAAATCAGGACGATTTTTCAGGACAACTGAGACAAGGAGGTCGAATTTGTCCGTTAGTGTAATAAGCTTTACTTAAACTAAGCTCTGAAGCTTCATGTGCCTAGCGGATTAATAAGGCCGGCAATGAGGCCTTATTGAATAAGAATATAAAAGTTTACTTTTTAAAAAAATAGATTCCCGCCTACTCGGGAATGACTTTAAAAATATAAATTCTTCCTCTGGTGTAGGACGGAAGGGTCTTAGTTTAATAGAGAACCCAAAGAGAAAAATATAACTGATTCTTTCTGTGAGGTTTTAGCTATCCCGAGTCCCACACTTATTGGATAAAAGTTTGAATACTCACCAAGCATCTCCACAGATACACCATATGACCAAAAAGGATTCTTCATAAATTGTTCGTTACTATCTTTCGCATCAGCAATGTCAGAGAAAAGAATAAGACCAGTGTGTCTATGATACAAACCAAATAATGAAAGCTCATCAACAACAACTATCGGCAAACGGTACTCACAACTAACTTTACCTAAAATACCACCACAAATCTTATCATTTAAATCTAACCCTCTTACATATGTAATCCCTGGAATACCAGAAATCTTGTAACTAAACTCCTTGCTATATGCCCCTAGCAACGATAAGTTTATTACATGATTTTTATCAAAACCAGGCAAATACAACTTAAGACTATCCAGCACAGAAACCCTTGAACTGGTTCTACTAACATCAATATTCATCTGATTAATAAATCCCTTCTCATAGGATATAGAATAAGGAAACATATTTATGTTTCCAGCCATATACTGCAAAGAATAAGAATTACTTGTTAGAACATCGTTATCATAGTGATCCCTAAGCCCTAAAAACAAACTTTGCTGCAATGTATCATTCCTAACTGGAAAAACAAAACCAGTCATAAAATAATCATTAATGCCATCCTTTACAGTCTGCAAAGTATAATTTGGATAAAAAGAGCTATTTAAATATTGGATATTAAAAAACTTACCATAAGTTGCTCCATAAAAGTTTAATGCTAATACATTAAACTCTAAAGAGTCTGACAAATAAGTACTTACCGCAACTGCCGAACCATAATTATCAACATAGAAATAAGGATAAAGATACATCATTTTTAACGACCAAATACTATAGTCAGTAGCACTCTTAATTGGTTCTTTATTCTTTTCAAGCATCCATGAAGAACTATATGCCTTATTAATATTTGTAGTTGGTTTCTCCTCTTTCTTATCACCACTTACCCATTTATACTCTACTGATGGAGCGAAACTAACTAACAAACCCTTACGATTTACAGGCTCATCTAAACTGTTCTTAAGTGACACCAAAGACATTCCTCTCGAAGTGTAGGTGACGAAATATATTGTATCGCCTACTACTTGAGGATTATACACTCCAGTTAAAACCTTGGTTTTCTGATAAATATTTCCTGTTTTACTGTCATACCGAAACAACTGTCCTAAACCATTAATACCAGCAACAAACCAAACATCTTCTCCTACAAAAACTACATCCTTTATATCACCAGAAACAATTTCTTTCCTACTATTATCACTACTTAAAACTACTGTCTTTTGATTCTTGATTTTCTCTATAAATGCATACTTTTCACCAGAGACACTAACAGCTATTGCCTCTAAAGATCCCTCATTATAAATTACTTCTTTTATATTATTTTCAAGACTTACTATACTATCTTTACCCAAGTTACTCTTTATATAAAGCATCCTATTATCATTAATTGCAATATCAACGACTCCATCATCAATCACAACTTCTCTATTATTATCCAATCTAACTAAAACAAACCTACTCTCATAAATATTGGGGAAAAGTGCTCTCGTAAAATATAACTCTCCCCTGCTGGTAGCAATCTTTGTATCCAACAACAAGCTACTCTCAAAAATTGTTATTGTTTCTTCTCCAGCAACATAGATAATCCTTGGCGATTGCTTAAAATCATTAAGATAGGCATAATAACCATCTTTGGTAAACAAAGAACAACCCACCTCAACGTCTCCACCTAAAATAGCCTTGTATTTTTGATCTTCATTTTTCTTAATTAAATACAAATTTTTGTAAGTACTAATAAACTTAGCATGCTCATCGGCTAGACTAATTCCGTAGATATGCAAAAACGCTTGTTCATATGATTCATTCACTTGACCAGCAAAATACCTATAAGACTCTACTAATCTACCAAGCCCATAAGTATCCACTAAATAATCTACAAATCTTGCACCAAAAAGGTAAGGAGCAGAGCCCATTGGCCAGCGAACCATGCTTCGCTGATAAGTCTGTGTCAAAGTCGGAAAATCATCTTCCTTGGCAAAAGCCATAAACTGCTCTAAATACGAAGTATTATAAAGCCTACCCCCGTTTGCTATCTGCTTTTCATTAAAAATAGCAGCACCCTCTATCATGAAATATGGATACAACATACCTTTGGCTGTTGTTCTTTTAACAAAAGTATAGATACCATCTGTAACTGGCGACATCTGTAAATGCACAATATGGGTTAGCTCGTGAGTTAATAAGTTATATAATGGCCCCTTGGAAAATGGTCCAATCTGCGAAGAATGAATCTTGGCGGTTGTAAGCATAATTGTATTAGAGAAATAATTAGCATAATCTAAAACAATATCTGAACTATCATTGAATATTATATCTACTTTTTCTCTAACTTTATAACCTAGCTCTGCAGAAATCCTATCATAAATTTCCTCTATAATCTCATATGTCTCATCAGCTAAATACCTTGAGTTATCATTGAAAAATAACCTAAAGTTTTTAGTCTCATATTGATACCATTTAACATCTGGATTAAAAGCACCTGCAAATAAGAATGAGAATACTACACTTAATAATATTAGTCTTAACATTTGCATAACGACCTATTGGTCAGTGATTTCATTTATTTATAATATAAAAATTTATTAATTGCCGAAATAAACGCCTGTGCAGTAGAAACTAAAACATCAGTATCAGAACCTCTGCCAGTATAAACGTCTTCATCTTCTTTAATTCTAACTGTTACCTCACCTAAAGCGTCTGTTCCATCAGTAACTGCATGCACGATATATTCCTGTAAATTAAATTTAATTCCAACTAGCTGTTCAATTGCATTATATATAGCATCAACTGGGCCAGTTCCTATACAGGCAGTTTCCAAAATCTCTCCATCTTTAGAAGAAAGCCTAACTGTTGCAGTTGGCGTTGTTGTATTGCCAGCAGTAACTTGAACATACTCTAACTTATACTTTTCTTCAAATTGAACTGTGTCATTAGAAACAAGTGACTCTATGTCTTTGTCTGAAACAACTTTCTTTTCATCAGCGAGCGCCTTAAACTTCACAAAGCCCTTTTCTAATTGTTCCTCACTTAAATGAAAACCAAGATCGATAAGTCTTTGCTTAAAAGCATGTCTACCAGAATGCTTGCCAAGGACTAACTCTTGGTCTCTAAGCCCAATAGTTTCAGCACTCATAATCTCATAGGTCATTCTATTCTTGAGAACTCCATCTTGGTGAATTCCTGCTTCATGCAAGAACGCATTAGCACCAACAATAGCCTTGTTTGGCTGAACTTGAACACCAGTAATGCTACTTAACAGCTTAGATGTTCGATAAATCTCAGTAGTCTTAATGTTCGTTTTCTTATTTAAAAATTCACCTCTGGTATATATAGCCATAACAATCTCTTCCAATGAAGCGTTGCCTGCCCTCTCGCCTATACCATTTACAGCACACTCAACTTGAGTAGCACCATTTACTACAGCAGATATACTATTTGCAACACCAAGGCCAAGGTCATTGTGACAATGTACACTTATATCAACTTTTTCTATACCTTCTGTATTATTCTTTATGTCTCTTATTAAGTCACCAAACTCGTGTGGCACAGTGTAGCCAACTGTATCTGGCACATTTATTACTGTAGCTCCAGCCTTTATAACTTCCGCAAAGATTCTATAAAGAAAGTTTCTATCACTTCTTCCTGCGTCTTCTGCAGAAAACTCTATATCCTCACAAAGCTTTTTTGCATACTTTACAGCTTCAACTGCAATAGCTACTACTTCGTCTTCACTTTTATTAAGCTTATGCTTCATATGAAGTGGAGATGTTGCCAAAAAAGTATGAATACGAGGACGGCTAGAATATTTAATTGCCTCCCAAGCAGCATCAATATCTACCTGTCTTGCTCTAGCCAAACTACAAATAGCTGGACCCTTTATTTCCTGAGCAATCTTTTTAATTGATTCAAAGTCACCCTTTGAAGAAATAGCAAATCCAGCCTCGATAATGTCTACGTTAAGATATGATAACTGCTTAGCCATTTCAAGCTTTTCCCCAATTGTCATTGAACAACCAGGGGACTGCTCTCCATCTCTTAGCGTTGTATCAAATATCTTAACGATATCCATTTTAGTCTTTCTTTATCCAGCTCATCATTGAACGTAATTTTCCACCAACTTGTTCAATCATTGATCCTTTTGCTTCTGCTCTTAGAGCATTAAGCTTTGGTCTACCAGCTTTTGAGTCAGCAATAAATTCTCTAGCAAACTCACCTTTTTGAATTCTTGTAAGAGCATCTTTCATTGCCTTTCTTGTTGCATCAGTAACAATCAATGGTCCAACTGTTAAATCACCGTATTCCGCAGTGTTAGAAATAGAATGTCTCATTTTATCCATTCCACCTTCATACATTAAATCAACTATTAATTTAAGTTCATGTAAACACTCAAAATAAGCTATTTCTGGCTGATAACCAGCTTCAACCAACGTATCAAATCCTGCTTTAACTAGTGCTGTAGTACCACCACAAAGAACACATTGCTCACCAAATAGGTCGGTTTCTGTTTCTTCTTTAAATGTGGTAGCTAAAACACCTGCTCTAGCTGAACCAATACCGTAAGCATACGCTAATGCGATATCTTTTGCTTTACCAGAAGCATCTTGACCAACAGCATAGATTGCTGGAACGCCAAATCCTTCTTGATATACTCTTCTAACCATGTGACCAGGTCCTTTTGGAGCAACCATTATTACATCAACATCCTTTGGTGGTTTTACGAAATCAAAATGTATATTAAATCCATGAGCAAAAGCTAATACATTGCCAGCTACTAAATTAGGAGCAATCGATTCATTATAAATATCAGCTGCATATTCATCAGGAACTAGCATCATTATTAAATCTGCTTCCTTTGCTGCTTGATCTGGAGATAATACCTTAACTCCTGCTTTCTTTGCCTTTTCTACTGAAGATGAATCAGCTCTAAGTCCAACTCTTACGTCAAACCCACTATCCTGTAAGTTAAGAGCATGAGCATGGCCTTGTGAACCATAACCTATAATTGCTATTTTCTTACCCTTTAATACGTTCTTATCTATATCCTTCTCATATAATACTGTTGTCATTTTCCTCTTTCTCCTTTCTAATTACCTGTACCGCGTTGTATAGCTACTGTACCAGTTCTAACTATCTCTATTATTCCAAACTTCTTAAGTAGAGATAAAAAGCCTTCGTTCTTGTCATAGTCACCAGTAATCTCTACTGTCATATTCTTTTCAGCAACATCAATTATTTTGCCTCTGAAAATATCAACAATTTCAATAGCTTCTGACCTAGTGTTTGGATTAATACTAACTTTAACCAATAACATTTCTCTTTCAATATGCTTAACAGCCGTTAAATCAGTAACCTTATAGGTATCAATCAATTTATATAACTGTTTTGTTATCTGTTCTATCACCAAATCTTCACCAGTGACAACAAGCGTTATTCTTGAAAACTCTGGTTTCTCAGTAGCGCCTACGGCTAAACTATCAATATTGAAACCTCGTCTACTAAAAAGACTAGCAATTCTTGCTAAAACACCTGGCTTATTCTCAACTACAACTGATAATACATGTCTCATTAGTTGATTCCCCTTTCACCAATCATTTTGTCTATTGCTCCTCCAGCAGGAACCATAGGAAAAACATTTTCTTCTCTTGCTACTCGGATGTCAACAACAACTGGTCCATTATGCTTTAATGCCCTAGATAAAACATCTTTAACTTCTTCTGGCTTTGTCGCTCTTAATCCAAGAACGTCATATGCCTCAGCAACTTTAACAAAGTCAGGCTGCATTCCCTCTAGGTCAGTTGCAGAGTATCTTTCTTGGAAAAACAATTCTTGCCATTGTCTAACCATACCAAGCCATTGATTGTTAAGAATAATATTCTTTACTGGAATATTGTAATAGGAAACTGTAGAAAGTTCTTGGATATTCATTTGGAAAGAACCATCACCAGCAATATTAATTACAGTTGCTCCTGGATTAGCTACTTGAACACCCATAGCAGCTGGAAAACCAAACCCCATAGTACCCAAACCACCAGAGCTAACAAAATGCCTTGGTAATTTATGGTCAAGATACTGAGCAGCCCACATCTGATGTGTACCAACTTCTGTTGTATAAAAAGCCTCTCCCTTTGTAAGTTCATTTATAACCTCTAAAACGTACTGAGGACTTATAACATTTGTGTCCTTTTTATAAAATAAAGGATAATCAAGTTTTAACTTCTCTATTGTCTTTAACCAAGGCTCTTTTGCCTCCATTGGTTCTTTTTTCAAATACGCGTTCATTTCCTTAAGAACTTCTTTTGCATCACCAACTATTGGAAGGATTGAAGCAATACACTTTCCAATCTCAGCTGGGTCTATATCAATATGGATAACTTTTGCATTTGGAGCAAAAGTATCAAGCTTGCCTGTTATTCTATCGTCAAACCTCATACCAATAGAAATCAAAAGGTCTGCTTCTTGAATAGCATAATTAGCAAAAGCTGTACCATGCATGCCTGGCATTTGAAGCGAGAAATAATCGTTATACGGATACGCTCCTAGTCCAAGCAATGTACTTGATACTGGCATCTTTGTTAATGCAATAAATTCTCTAAGTTCATCAGAAGCATTAGAACCTATTACACCACCACCTGCTAATACAACTGGCTTTTTAGCTTCCCTAATCATTTTAATTGCATTCTGTATTTGTCTATCGCTACCCTTTGTTGTTGGCTTATAGGAAGGCATATCAACAGAATCTGGGTAATTAAAAACAGCCTTATTTACTGTAACATCTACTGGAAGGTCAACTAAAACAGGACCTGGTCTACCAGTTCTTGCTATATGAAAAGCCTTCTTAATAGTCATAGCTAAGTCTTTTACATCTTTTACCAAGAAGTTGTGTTTAGTAACTGGCATAGTGATACCAACGATGTCAGCTTCCTGAAATGAATCAGTACCAATATCTGCTGTACTAACTTGACCAGTTAAAGCTACCATTGGAATAGAATCCATATTTGCTGTAGCAATTCCTGTTACTAAATTCGTTGCACCTGGACCAGAAGTTGCTAAGCAAACTCCAACCCTACCTGTTGAGCGAGCATATCCATCTGCAGCATGAGCAGCAGCTTGTTCGTGTCTTACTAAATAATGTTTAATATCACTTTGGTAGATATCATCATATATATGAAGCACCTTTCCACCTGGATATCCAAAGATATCAGTGACTCCTTCTTTTTTCAAACTCTCTAAAAGTATTTTAGAACCCTTCATCTTCTCTGCTGACATAAGCATTTCTCCTCAAATATTTTAGTTAATTCTATCACAAATTAGCTGAAAGCAAAAAGATAAAAGACTAAAGATAAAAGATTTAAGATAATACCTAACTTCAACTTCAAACTATAAAATATTCCGATAAAGCCTGTAATAGTTTTTCCCGAAATCCACATGGCTCATTAATAAATAAATTATTTTGCTGAATTAACAAATCTTTTGTTTTTTTCTGAGCACTACCAATAACTTTTTTGCCATTTTCATCAACAATCTCATACTTTGCAGGATATTCTTTACAAATATCATTAATCCTTTTTTCCCTATATTCATCTCTTGTTGCCTTTGACAGGCTACAATTAATTCCACAATCACTCAACGCTTCTGCATAGACAGAAGATAATTCATAATAAAAAGAAAGCAAAGAATCATTTTTAAGTACAGTTAAGGGTATGATTAGCGTCCAAGATAAAGTATCTGGTGTATGAATTATAAGTCCACCGCCTGTTGGTCTTCTTACAAACTCATTAATACTTGAGTCTACTTTATTAACCAACGATTTTACATTGTCTTCTATTTGATTATATCCATAAGTAACGCACTTATTCTTCCAAGAATAAAAACGAATTTTTGCATCATCAGACATCTCGCTTATTAAAGAAAAGTCTCTTTGCATGTTGTCTGAAGCAGATAAAACATCGTAACCTTGATGTACAATTTTCATATGTAAATCATAGTATTTAAAACAAGAAAAAGCTACTTACGCTTTAATAGAATAACCGACTCTGAATCACTAAAATATTCAAAAATCTTAAAAGAATCATCCATATCGAGGAACATCGTATGATGAATAGCTTCATTTTCACTAGAAAGAGGAATAACACTCCATCCTTCTCTTTCATCAAGTATAAAACCACCCTTATCTATAAAATCGTCTATTCCATTTTTAAAATTATCATAATTAACAACATAACCTAAAACAAAAAAATACTGATCTTCTTTATGTTTCTTTCCATCAAATAACTCATCACAAATAACAGAAATATCAAAATGAGAAAACTCTAAAGATGAACCAATAATGACCTTGCCTCGATACAAAACGGCTGAGTAATCCTCTTCTTCAACACCATTCTTACCTAAATGATGCCTAATACTTGATAACCTTTGATTCTTGCAAGAAAAGTTATGGTTGGTACTTATTATTTTAGTACACTATATCAATATATCGAAAAGAAAAAAGAATAGTCCCAAACTACTTAACTATAAAACGTTAAATTTGGTTCCTTAACTGCTTTTACTTCGTCTAGTCTGCCAACTATTCTCGTAACAGGTGCTGCCTTTACCTTCTCTGGTGAAGAGTTCGCATCGTCAACAATAGACTTTATAGCAGATACAAAAGCGTCCATTGACTCTTTATCTTCTGTTTCTGTTGGTTCAATCATGAGACATTCAGGCACAATCAAAGGAAAATAGATTGTGGGAGGATGATACCCCTTATCTATCAATGCTTTAGCTATATCCAAAGCAGAAACACCAGTGTCTTTCTTAAGTTTCTCAGCAGAGATTACAAACTCATGCATACAAACTCTTTCAAAAGGCACTTTAATTATTTCATTAATCTTATTCATTAAATAATTAGCATTCTCCACTGCTTTCTCACTAGCTTCTTTTAACCCTGAACCACCATGAAGCAAAAAGTAAATATATGCCTTTATAACAACAATTACATTTCCATAAAACCCATGCATTCTTCCAATTTGAGTTTCAGAATAACTGCTCCATCCATATTTATCTTTTTCTTTAACAACTATCGGTCCAGGCAAATAAGGAACCAACTTCTCAGCAACTCCAACTGGTCCTGCACCTGGTCCTCCTCCACCATGTGGGGTTCCAAATGTTTTATGTAAATTCAAATGACAAACATCAAAGCCCATGTCACCTGGTCTTATTTTGCCCATTAAAGCATTGGCATTGGCGCCATCATAATAAAGAAGTCCACCATTTTCATGAATCATATTAGCTATAAGAAGAATGTTGTTTTCAAATAATCCTAATGTCGATGGGTTGGTCAACATAAAAGCTGCAACTTTCTCTTTACTTAACATTTCTTTTAATTTATCAATATCCACATTCCCCCATTTATCAGAAGGAACCTTCTTGACTCTAAACCCAGCCATAACAGCACTCGCAGGATTCGTTCCATGTGCAGAATCAGGTATAAGAACTAAATCCCTGTCATCATTATTTGCTTTTAAATATTCTCTAATTATCAGAAGTCCAGTATGTTCTCCATGCGCTCCAGCTACAGGTTGCAGAGAAAATTTGCTATATCCAAAAAGTTCAGATAAGTTTCTTTCCATCTTATAAAGAATCTCCAAAATTCCCTGACACTCTTGGTCATCTTGAAAAGGATGAAGCTGCATAAACTGTGGCAACGAAGCTAGTCTTTCTAAAATCTTATAATTATACTTCATGGTACAAGAACCAAGAGGATACATTCCACTATCTACTCCAAAATTTAAAGTTGAAAGTTTAGTATAATGTCTGGCAACTTGAGCTTCTGAACTGTTCGGAAATCTACAAACCTTCTTTCTCTTAAGTTGTTCTGGCAAACTAAGAGTTGATAACTGATTTGATATTTCAACTTTATCAAAAATTGGTCTATTATCCACTAATAAGCTCCTTAATAGCAGACACTAAAAGGTCTATATCTTCATTCTTCATATAATCATTAACTGTAAGCAAGTAGCAACCTTTCCAGCCTTCCCTAAACTTACCCAAATCTAACCCACCTAAAATACCTTTATCCTTTAAAAATAAGTTAAGCGCTTTGAAATCCACAGTTTTTGAGTAAAACAATATATCTTGGAAAGAAACGTTTTTATCAACAACAAAACTATCTATTTTTGCTATCTGTTCTTTTAAATATTGTGTCTTCTCATAAATATCTTCTGCAAGCTTTATCATTCCAGCTTGCCCCATATATGACATGTATATAGTTGACCTTAAGGCCATAAGTCCTTGATTACTACAAATATTGGAGGTAGCTTTCTCTCTTCTTATATGTTGCTCCCTTGTCTGGAACGTTAACACAAACCCTTTTCTTCCGTTCGCATCACTAGTCTCTCCAACAATCCTACCAGGGATGTTACGAACTAAATCTTGTCTAGTTGTTAAAAACCCTAAAGCTGGACCACCATATGCTGGGTAGCTTCCCAAAGAAATAGCTTCACCACAAACGATATCTGCACCAAGCTCACCAGGAGATTTAAAAATCATTAAAGCTAATGGATTGGTTACGCAGAAAATTATAGCAATACCCTTTTTTTTAGCATCATCGATAACTGCAGTATAATCAATAACTTGGCCAAAAAAGTTTGGATACATTAAAACTAAAGCATCAAGACTTTCATCTAATCTTGCCGCTGTTAATTCTTCGCAATAACTAATATCATTTCCGAAACCTTTATTATAGGTATCTAAAACCTCTTTATAATTTGGTGAAAGGATTCCAGCAACAACTACCTTTGCTTTGTCTTTATTTGCTACTCTTGCTACCATCGCAACAGCCTCTGCAAGCGCTGTTGCACCATCATACAAGCTAGCATTACTTATATCCATGCCAGTTAGCTCTGCCATATAGGTCTGAAACTCGAAAATTGCAGTAAGTGTACCTTGACTTATTTCTGGCTGATAAGGGGTATAAGCTGTATAAAATTCACTTCTACTTGTTAGATGATCAACTATTGCAGGAACATGTCGATGATAAACTCCAGCACCAAGAAAAGATAAGTTCTTTGCATATATATGATTATTGTTTGCTAACTTCTCTAACTCTAACTGAACCTCTGCTTCACTTAAAGCGTGTTGCAAATTTAGCTCAGGGTTAGTGATATTTTTTGGTAAATCTTTATATAAGTTTGTTTTCAGACTACCAAGAGTAACCATTTACTCCTCTTCGCCTAACATTTCCTCATATTCTTCAGATGAATTAAGATCATCTAGCTCAGACTTTTCATACATCTCCATTTTAACTAACCATCCTTCATCAAATGGTGAAGAGTTAATTAATGCTGGATCTTCAATAGCCGCTTCGTTAACTTCTACAATTCTTCCAGAAACAGGCACATAAATATTGCTAACTGTTTTAACTGACTCTAATACGCCAATCTCATCCATCTGAGTAAATTCGTCATCAATGTTTGGAAGCTCAACGAAAACGATATCACCTAAAGCATCCTGCGCATAATCTGTAATACCAATCGTAGCCATGTTGCCTTCAACCTTAACCCACTCATGCTCTTCAGAATAATATAAACCTTCTATAATCATGCTCATAACAGTAAATCTCCCTTGTATATTTTTTGACTATTTTAGTTTCCTATTTTTAAAAATTCAAGAACAAATTTTACTTATTTATTTCCTTTTTTAAAAATGGCAAACTTGTTACCCTACCTTTAAACTCTTTTCCTCTAATTAAAACTGACAAACTATCGTTATCCTTCAACTGCTTTTCGCTATAAAACATACCGATTGCAGTATTAAGTGTAGGAGAAAATGTTCCACTTGTCATCTTGCCATGACCTACTACTTCATAACCATCCCTTAAAACTCCCTTGTCTTCTAAAATACAGCCAAACAACTTCTTTTCTTTTGTCGCGTTTACAAGTTTAGATTTTCCTAAAAAATCACCTTTAGAAAAACTTACTATCCAGCCATAACCCATATCAAAGGCAGTGACATCTGACACAATCTCTTTTCCATACAACGGTAATCCAGCTTCTATTCGAAGAGTGTCTCTAGCCCCAAGCCCAGCAGGCTCCGCATCATGAGCGATTAACATTTGCCATAACTTAGAAGCTAACTCATTAGAAATAAAAACCTCATAACCGAGCTCACCAGTATAACCTGTTCGGCTAACACTTATGTCCTCACCATTCCACTTAATTCCCATTGAACAGAAACTATTAAGCACAATCTTTGCACCTAACACCTTCTCTAAAACTTCTGTTGATTTAGGACCTTGTAGGGCAATTATACTGAGGTCATCTCTGTAGGATAAATCCACTTCAAACTTATTTTCTTGCTTTACTAAAGCAAACCATTTTTTGATCTTATCAGCGTTACTACTATTTATTACTAGCCTATAAAAATCATCCACTTTACCAACAATAATATCATCAAGAATGTTGCCTTCCTTATCTAAAATCATTGAATACTGAGAAGAATAATCCTTAAGTTTTGATACATCATTAATAGTCACCAACTGTAAAAAATCATAAGCAGACTTACCAGAAACATCTAACGCACACATATGAGAAACATCAAAAATCCCAACCTTTTCACGAACTGCTTTATGCTCTTGAATGATACCAGCATATTGAATAGGCATCTCCCACCCAGCAAAGTCAACCATCTTTGCTTTAAGCTTTTTGTGTTCTTCGTTTAATGCAGTTTTCTTCATCTTAATCCCTACTTCCTTCTAATAATTCAATATCATCTATCATTTCTACAGCTAGACTTTTAGAGGTTTTTGCACCCATCTTCTTAATATTCTCAGCTCTTGCAACTAAATTACCAGTTCCTGTCGATAATTTTTTCATAGCATCATCATAGGTTTTCTGAGTTGTTACTAATTGGTTTCCAAGCTTCTTTAAATCATCAACAAAATTAGAAAACTTATCATACATATCACCAGCTCTTTTGGCTATTTCCATTGCATTCTTATTCTGTTTTTCCTGTCTCCAAATATTATCAATCGTTCTAAGAGTTGCAAGCAAGGTTGATGGACTTACTATCACGATATTCCTTTCAAACGCTTCATAAAATAAATTATTATCTTGCTGAACAGCCAAAGCAAATGCTGGCTCAATTGCCACAAACATTAGAACAAAGTCTGGACTGTTTATCTGATAGAGCTTCTGATACTGCTTATCACTTAAACCTTTTATATGTGTTCTTAATGAAATAATATGCTCTTTTAAATGCTTCTCTTTCTTCTCATCATCAGCAGCAGAGATGTATCTTTCATAGGCCGTAAGCGTAACCTTGGAATCTATTACCATATGCTTGTTCCCTGGAAGATTTATTATTACGTCTGGATATCGTTGGTTTCCATCTTCTGTCTTAAATGACTCTTGGACACTAAACTCAACACCTTTTTGTAGCCCTGACTTTTCTAAGATAGTTTCTAGAATCATTTCACCCCAGTTACCTTGGGTCTTTGTCTCACCCTTAAGTGCTGTGGTTAAATTATGAGCATCTTCTGACATCTTTTTGTTTAAATCTGCCAGTATTTCTATCTCTCGCTTAAGTCCTGCTCTCTGTCTGTTTTCATCATCATAAGTTTCTTCAACTTTCTTCTGAAATGATTGTATTTTTTCTTGCAGAGGCTTTAATAAAGTATCAATATTCTCTTTATTCTGGACTGTAAATTTCTGACTCTTTTCTTCAAATATTTTATTAGCTAAATTAGCGAATTGATCCTGAAGATACTTAAATCTATCTTCAATTTCCTGTTTCTGTGTTTGCAGTTTTTCAATTAAGTTCTTATTCTCTTCTTCTTTTCTAGCAATAGTTGCACCTTGCTCTTTAAAATGTTGAATAGAATTATCTAATCTAGCTTGAATCTCATCTTTTTCTATTTTGAAATTCTTCTGTAACTCTTCCTTTTCTAACTTATAAACCTTAAGTCCGGCTATTTCTTCCTTTAATGAACTATTAGAATTAAGCATCTTCCCAATCAAGTAGCCAATAACTAAGCCAAAAAATAGACCAATTAATATAAAAATGAAAAGGTTAAACATGCACACTCCTTATTAGTTTATGAGCACAATCGTACATCAGCTTAAAGATTTTGTCATTTATAAGTAACAAATTGCTCTTCTATGAGATTATCATAGAAGCAATTCACTCATAAATGATATACTTTCTTCATGGCTAAACAAATACTATTAGATTTCCTACTTGAGCACGGACTTGTAGCAACAGAAGACGAAGCGATAAAACAAGTAATGATTGGCAATGTTATCGGCAACGGAAGAAAATTCACCTCTGTCCATCAAAAAATAAAAAAAAATGAAAATATCAAGCTAAAGAAAACTGAGGGTAAGTATGTAAGTCGAGGCGGAGATAAACTTGCCTCTATCTTCAATAAGTTCAGCATTCAAATACTGGACAAAATTGGACTTGACTGTGGAGTATCTACCGGAGGTTTTACTGATTACTTGCTTCAAAACGGAGCCAAAAGCATGATTACATTAGATGTAGGCTACGGTATTCTTGATGAAAAAATAAGAACAGACCAAAGAGTATTCAATTTTGACAGAATAAACATAAGAACGCTTAGCAAAGAGCAACTTCAAGAAAAACTTACAAATCAAGAAAACTGCTCAATAAAACTACCAATAGACTTCTGCGTTGCAGATCTATCCTTTATTTCACTTAAAGTTATTCTCCCAGTAGTTAAAGACTTCGTAACAACAAATGGAGAAATACTTGTATTATATAAACCACAATTCGAATTACCAAAAGAACATATACCAACAGGAGGAATTGTTACTGACGATAAACTAATCTCCGAATATATTGAATCATTCATAAACGACATGCAACAGCATAACTTAAAGCATATCAAAACATTGCCAAGTGAAATTCAGGGAACAAAAGGTAACCAAGAATACTTTATTCACTTTCAATCTTTATAAAATTATTACTACTTTTTAAATACAAAAAAAACAGCTAGAACTAAAAAAATAAAACCAACTAAATAGTTCCATCTAAATTCCTCTTTTAAATAAACTAAAGAAAAGACACAAAAGACTACAAGCGTAATTACCTCTTGCATAGTTTTTAACTGTGTTGCGCTAAAAGTGCCATGACCTATCCTATTAGCTGGCACCTGAAAACAATACTCGAAAAAAGCTATTCCCCAACTTATTAAGATTACGGCTAATAATGGGGCACTTTTATACTTCAAATGCCCATACCAAGCAAAGGTCATAAAAATATTAGAAATAATTAAAAGGATTATTGTTCTCATCTACTCAGTATAATATTGCAACTTATATAGACTTGCAATCATCACCCATCATTTACTTTATCGTTTTCTAAAATCATCGTTTTTGCTATAATTACCTTCAGTTTCTTGAGTTTTGGGGCTGTAGCTCCCCTGGGTAACACCGTAAATTGCTACGATAGTTTGAGAATTATTTTCCAGGGACAAGGCGTAAGTTATCATGATATCTTAATTAGCATTCATGGTTCGGTAATCTGTCCATCTTTGAAGGGGCTGTAGCTCAGCTGGGAGAGCACTAGCATGGCATGTTAGGGGTCAGGGGTTCGATCCCCCTCAGCTCCACCAAAAGCGTTGTTACCCCGAACCCTGTTTTAGGGTGATTTTGGTTGAAATCTTTCTGAAAATGGATTTTTCAGAAAATATAGGGGTTCGATATTTTTGGTT
>DYQY01000030.1 GCA_020719045.1 Candidatus Termititenax sp. | reverse complement strand
AATGTCAAACGTTTTTGAGTCCCCCAGTTTCACTGGGGGTTTACCAGATTAATTAAAAAAGTTAAAATTTAAAAAACTAGATTAATATTTGAAGTTGAAAAACAACTGTGAAAAAAATCCTTGTGCCTATAGACTTTTCTGATGTTACGGAATTTGTCGTAGAAAATGCAAAACTTTTTGCGAAATCGTTTGATGCTGAATTAAAGATTATACATGTATTTGCTTCAATGCTGCAAGGGATAGTGGGGGGAATCATTATGACACCTCTGAATTATGAAGTTCTAAGGGAGGAGCTTGCAGTAAAATTGAAAAATAAACATAAGAAAATGCTTGAAATTAAGCAAAAACTCAGTAACGAAAAAGTAAATGTAAAAGCTTCTTTTTTAGAGGGAAAGGTCTCAAAAGTTGTTTTATCTCAGGTTAAGGAATATGCTCCTGACATGATTATTATGGGATCCCATGGACACGGATACATAACGAAAGTGTTATTGGGGAGTATAACAATGTCTGTATTAAAGCATGCAAAATGTCCTGTAATAATAGTCCCGAGTAAAGCTAAAAAGTAAATTCATTATGGCTTTGTTGTGTGAGTAACCATGCGGTGACGGAAGTATTAATTTTTGAAAACAATTTACGAATTTCTACCGACACTATATTTTATCACCAACACCTTGATTGTATAAAACAATAACAAAATCAGGACAAAATACCGATGATATAGCCAACTCGCGTAGTCCATGTTTCAATAATAGCAAATGCACTGCCAAAGAGAAACCCAAGCAATAAAAGAGACGCTCTGCCCATAAAAATGCACTGACTATATTCTAAAATAGAAACTTTTTCTTATCCATTTTGAAAAGGCCAACAAATACAACCAATACTCCTCCTGGTATTACATTCCCCAACAATACCAAAGATTCCAAAAATGAGAAAAGCAAAATCAACCAGTATCCCAATAAACCAAGATTACTGAATGTTGGTAAATAATAAGATAAGAAAATCTATCATGTTTTATCTTTAAGTTTT
Source organism: Candidatus Termititenax sp. (assembly GCA_020719045.1). GTDB lineage: Bacteria > Margulisbacteria > Riflemargulisbacteria > GWF2-35-9 > DYQY01 > DYQY01. The sequence continues at coordinate 4,999 of DYQY01000030.1, read as the reverse complement.
TTCATAAGGAGACTTATGTGCTCCCATGGTATTTGCGAAACAGGTTATTTCGTAATTAAATCATGATGCTCTACTACAAATTGTTTCATAAACTCTAAGTTCCCTCGAGAAAATCCTTAGGATTCAGGAGCTGTTCAAGAAACTTACTACCCCAAGAATGCTGTTTTTGCTTTTCTATGATTTGCTTGCCAAGCTCCCAGTACCTTCTTATGAGTTCTTGAGTTACTGACAATGCCGCTCTAATGCAACTCTTTGAAATCTTTCGCTTCAACTCTTTTAAAAATGACTGATAGTTTTGTATTAATAATTAAAATATTCAGGGTTTTTCTTTCTTACGTTTTTTTTAAAACGCTAGTATTTGTCTTACACTATTAGATATGTTTTCTATCTCGACTGGTCCAAAATACCTGGAATCCCAGGAAAGATCATCCATACCTAACACCCAGTAATCATTTTTGCCACATAAATAAATCCCGTCTTTTACTAGATTCATTTCCCGATTATGCTTATCTCTGGTAAATCTCGGAGCTTGATAAGTAAAAATTCCATTCACAATTATCTGAGATCCACATACAATTACATTATCTCCAGGTAGAGCAATTAGTCTTTTTAAAAGCACCGTGTCTTCGGATTCTATGTATTGTCTCTGTATCCCAAGCAATAATTGCTCTTTTGGCAACTTAACAGTTACAAACGCATCCCTATTCAAGCCATTTGGAAATTGCAAAAAGTACAATCCTTTAGACATGGATCCGGTAACGTTTATCCTGAACCCAACTTTATACAGCAACGGAATAATTACACAAATCAGGACTATGATTAATGGCCATTTTTTAAGAAAGTCATACATGCTGTTTTGTTAGATTTTATCTTTTTCCTATTTTTAAGAATAGTTTTAGAATGAGTTCATAATAGAATGCAATTCAACTACCGGAAGAGGAGAGGCCTTGAGAGTTGTCAATAGGCAACTGAGAATGGGTCCAGAGGAAAGCTCGTCGGAAGTTGATACGAAATGTACTGTTGGCAACTCGAACGTTTTCTCTGTTGTCGGCTAAGCAACAAGGACAACATAGCGGTCAATATTGCAACGCCTCGACAGAACCAAAGAGCAGAATAGCACCAAGTGCTCCGTTCCGGAGCACTGAAAGCTGATTAGAGATTTTATTTCTTACTAACTGGACACTTGAGAGCATCAAATGTCGGCTTACTGATAAATTTTGTTAGGCTTGTGCCGTCATTGTCTTTAGCTCTAATGGCATAATGCTCTTGAATGCCCTTAGCTGTTTTGGTCTTATAAATGACCTTGGTACAGTTTTTTTCATCAACATTTATAGATTCGCGTTTCTTTATATTATAAAACTTCTGTGCTGCCATAAGACATGCTCCTTATTTTTCTGGTTTAGTCTTTTTAATATTGATTGACTGCTCTGCATAACACTAGGATAAATCTTGGGATTTGCACTATTTGAAACTCCTTTTATTATTAGAAATTAAAAAATCTTGCAACCAGTCAAGAATAAATGTCCAGTTTCTCCCCTGCCCTACGAGATATTTTACTACCCCAAGTCCTTTCAACATTTTGTAATAGCTTGCAACGCCACCTTAATTATTTCTTTAAGTGCCAATGAATTGATTTGAGTCTTTTAGAGACAGCCTTTAAAGTATCCAAAATACTATTTTCGGCGGGGAGTTCTCCCATAACCAAATCCTTAAAAATAGAATTATATGTACTTCTTATCTTTTCCCATGTATCTTCTGGATTGGCAAATATCAATGCTTCAGACGGATGTTTGTATAACCATTTATTAGTGTTCTTGTAACTTTTTAAATCGTCCTCTCCAACCTTAAGCAGGATATTATCAAATTTAATACTGTTAAAAAAGTCTTTATTTTTAGAGTGTGCTAGCATAAGATGGATATCGTAAATGTGCCGAATTTTATTAGCAAGATCTTTATATGGTTGATCAGTATTAGAGAAACGAACTATGCTTAATATCTTTTCGCAAAAAGTTCTCTCAATTCCAAGGACTTGTACAGAAAATGGCTCTAAGTTATACTTCTTGAGTAAATCTTTTAATCCTTTTTCTCTCATCATTTCACTAATATAACAGGTTACTGAACTTTTTATAAAAGGTTCAGAATTGCCTAGCCAAGAAACCTCTAAAACTACATATTCTCCTACTTGTTTAAAATCACCATTAAAAAGCCTATTATATTGGTGAGCAGTTTTTCTGATATTTCCCTTTTTATTTGTTAAACCATTGATTGTTGTTTCTGGCATTGTCTTTTCAACCAGTTTTCCTATTTTTTTAATTTTGGCTTTCTTTTGATTAGCTGTTTCTGTTTCTTTACATATCACAACAATATCTACATCCTCAGAAAACCTTTCTATTACTTTGTAACATTTAGACAGAGAAGTTCCTCCCTTAAACACCGCTTCCTTCGCCATAATAGAATGAAATATTTCATGCAAAGCAACAGTCACCCAATAGTCCTTTTCGATATATATTTCAGGAATTTTAAACATTTGCGAAGTCACAAGTATTGCTTCATAAAATTTTACTTTGTCTTCGTGTAATTTCATATTATTTAATATTCCAATTAGAAGCTGTAGATAAAATTCCTTTACTTATTCCTAAATCATAAATAGTTAACGGATTCAGCCCTTGTTTTATTTTTTTTAATAAACTAGCGTCATTTTGAGATTTCATTGTGTTTAATAATGCTCCAAGCAAAGCTCTTGCACGAGGTGGATATTTAAGTGCATATTTTACTAGCTGCTGTTTGTGCGCGGCCCTTAATCCCATTAATTTAGCCATAATATTTTTTATAGCCATAGACTTATCCATATCCGGAATTCTTTTAAAATCCTTCAGCATATCAAGTATTTCAAGGAAAAAATAATTACTACTATCGACATCTACATAGCTTTTTACAGACTTTATCTGAATGTCACCAATACGGGTAGATAATCTTTTTTCACGGCTAGCAAATTTAATAATTCTAGGAATTTGGGTTGTTAGTCCCATTTGATTATATAAGGATGTTCCAGTAATATAGCCTATGCGCTTATTCTGTTTAAAAAGGTAAGGTTTTAGAAGTTCTTTTTCGCCTGGCCTTATTTCCCCAAATACTGTTTCTCTAGGTTTGTAAAAAATTCCTGTGGATATCCTCTTTATCGCTTTTCTTGCTATCAGTCTCTCAATAGCTTTGGTTGCCGCAGGATATTCTTCTGGCATAATACCTAACTGTTGGTACTTAAAGACTGTACCTTCATTAATCTTATCAATCCTTTTTTTAATTTTTCCTGTTAGCTTCAATTCAATTCACACCCTATTCTGTCAATATATCTATATTAGAATAGATTTTAGTGGCTATTTTGTCAAGTATACTGTTCTTTTTACTTGACATTAATGCCTAATAACATCATCGAAACCTTTAAATTATTCAGCCTTATATTGATGCCGCATTCTTCTCTTCCCTATATTGCTTAACTTGCATATTCCATCCTGATAAGAAAAACAATAATCCGGTTTCTCCCCTGCCCTACGAGATATTTTACTTCCCCAAGTCCTTTCAACGATCCAGTCGCCAAAAAGATCCTGGGAAAGGTGAGCTCTGTAGTATTTCCTCTCTGTTTCCCAGGCTTGAAAAACTTCTTGCATTATTCTTTATAAAATTTAACTTTTAAAAGCGTTTTATAGACAGGTACAACTAAACGATACCCCGCTTCTGTTTTTTCAATATAATCCCCCTCTACAAGGCTATTTAGTCCTCTTGAAATAGAACTTACCGGAATATCCATTGCCTTAGCTGCTTCGTTTGAATAAATTTCATTCCCATTTCCTCTAGCAATATATATTAAAAGCTTACGTTGATTTTCTGTAAGCCTGAAGAAATCTTTTAGCAAATCACTTCTTTCTTCCTCGACTACTGCCTCCCAAGCTTTAGTTGCACTGTCAAGATGCGGAATTGCTTTAGATTCTTCCCATAGAACATCGCAAAGGTAATTAATATAATAAGGATGTCTTTCCGTTACTTCCATAATATAGGCAAACACTTCTATATCTAATAGAGTATTCCACATAGCTTTAGACGCTTTGTTAAGATGTTCTTTATAATGAACATCACTAATACTTCCAAGCATCAATTTTCGACATAATTTATATAAAGGCCTCCTCTCATCCTCAAACATATTCTTTAAAACATGCGGATTACTGCCTGAAAAAATAAAAGATAATTTCTGAGTGTCCTGCCCTACATGACGAATTGCTCCCTCTATTCCCCTACCCTTTTTTATCTGGCCTATTTCCTGAAATTCATCAAACAATAGAATCGCCTGTTTATTTTTTTCTTGCAGTAATTTCTCTAGCAACAATAATGCCTCAGCTATATTCTCAGCCGGACTACTATCATCTGCAATTGCTAATTCTAAATAGAAGTATTTTCCCCCTACACCAAATTTGGGTTTTAACCGTTTTGTGTATTTTCTTAATACCGCTGATAGTTTTTCTACAGCTCCTATTGTTTTCCCAACAAGCTCAATAACCCCATTGATAATAATCCGCTCTACATCTTTATCGCTTACAGCTAAATGAAAATCTAATTTTGCACTTGGAATTGTCGTTAACTCAAAAGCACGCTCACAAAGACTTGATTTCCCGTAACGCCTCGGCGCTGATAACAACGTATGTTTCCCATTCTTAAAGTTACCTATTAACTTTTGCGTCTCTTCTACCCTATTACAAAATGCTTCTCCAGATGCCTTCCCTAGAGGAAAATAATGTCTTGGATTCATATCACTCCTTTATATTAACTGAAATATTGCATTAATATAATATACTACATATATGCATGATGCAATAGAGAATTATGCGTTAGTGCATTATTGTACACTAGCTGTTATATTTAAACATCTCCCCCCCATTCCTTATCGTGATATTCTACATAATCTGACTTATCTACAGGAACCCATGGGCAACGACATATTGATATAGAA
>DYQY01000021.1 GCA_020719045.1 Candidatus Termititenax sp. | reverse complement strand
ATCCTGACTTTGCTCAAAATGACTTTAATTAGCTAATTTCGCAACAGTCCCATATAAAAAAGTAGATTTTTCGACGAACCTCACCCACGGAATATATAAGTATCTTTAAAGGAAAACAATGCCGTTACCCTCTCCGTTTCACAAAGTTAATGGAGAGGGTCGTAGCACGTTCAACTGTTGAGAAATGATTTTGTCTTCTGCGGGGAGAGGTTGCGATGAGACCTTAACGTACCCTCTACAAGGGAGTAACTGAGTGATATAATTAGCTCAACATGAAAGAACAAAAGACACTTAAGTTTGAGGAGAAGATTAAGGAGATTGAGAAAACTCTTAAAGAACTCGACTCTGATATTTTACTTGATGAAGCTGTTGTTAAGTACGAAGCTGGTATGAAATATATAGAGGAATGCGAAAAAGAACTTAAACAAGCAGAAGCAAAGGTGCATAAACTTGTGCACAAAAAAGATGACAGCGTTGAAATAGAAATAGTTGAAGAGAATGAATATCCCACCTTATTTTAAACAATATAAAAAAATGATAGAGGACTACTTAGAGGTTGTTCTTGCTAATCAAGATAAGAACATTGACCTTATTCTTGAGTCGGCTAGGTATAGCGTTATGGCTGGTGGAAAAAGAATCCGTGGTTGCATGATTCTTTCAGTTGGGTCTTTATATAGTGAGCCTTCTAGATTTTTACCACTAGCTGCAGCAGTTGAGATGATACATGCTTATTCGTTAATCCATGATGATTTGCCTGCAATGGACGATGATGATTTTCGTAGAGGGAAGCCATCTAACCATAAGGTTTACGGTGAGGATATGGCAATTCTCGCAGGAGATTATCTAATGACAAAGGCATATGAAGTAATTGCAGAAGGTCTTTTAAGAAACGGATTTGAGGCTGTAAATATTGTGGAGACAATCACTTATTTGAGTAAAGCACTTGGCTCAAATGGTATGGTTGGTGGTCAGGTTATGGATATAAAGAGCACCAAGGATATTTGCGATATTAGTAGGCTTAAAAAGATACATGAATTAAAAACAGGTAGATTTATTCGGGCTTCGTTTATTTGTCCATTACTTTTATGTACTGGAAAAGACGATTTGACTGGTAACTTTTCGTTAGTTGAATATGCAGATACGCTTGGACTTCTTTTTCAAGTGATAGATGACATCTTAGATGAAACATCAGACCAAGAAACACTAGGTAAACCAATTGGGTCAGATAAAGAAAACGATAAAGCGACTTATGTTTCACTTATGGGGCTAGCTGAAGCAAAGGTTTTTGCAAAGAATGTTTATGATGAGATGTTGGATTCGTTAAACTTAGTTGAAGAAAAGATGAATGCTGTTTTGATGGATTTTGCGAAAATGGTTTACGAAAGGAAGAATTAGTGGGACTTTTAGATGCTTTATCTTTACCAAAAGGGCTCAAAGACTTAACAGAAAAAGAGCTTTATGAAATAGCAGGTGAATGCCGTAATAAAATAATTCAGGTGGTTGCCGAAAACGGTGGGCATTTGTCACCAAACCTGGGTGTTGTAGAGTTAACGGTTGCTATCCATGCCTCCCTAAATAGTCCAAAGGATAAAATAATTTGGGATGTAGGTCACCAAGCTTATACTCATAAATTATTGACTGGTAGATATGATAGGCTTGACACAATTAGACAATCAAATGGGATAAGTGGTTTTCCAAAGAGAACAGAATCTGAGCATGATATTTTTGGAGCAGGTCATGCAGCTACTTCTATTTCTGCAGCATTAGGAATTGCAAAAGCAAGAGACATTTTAGGAGAAAAGTTTGCTGTGCTTTCTGTTATTGGTGATGCTTCAATTTCTTCTGGTGAAGCGTTTGAGGCTATTAACAATGTCCACGCTATTAAAGGACCGTTTATTGTTATTTTAAATGATAATGAGATGTCTATTTCTGAGTCTGTTGGTGTTGTTTCTGACCACATTACTTCTTTGAGATACAACATGCTTTATCGTGGTTTTAAGAAAAAGGCAGAAAGCATAATTAAGTTATTGCCTAAAGGTGCTCCGCTCGCAGTTTCAATAGATAAGTTAATAACAAGAACAAAGCATCTTTTAATTAATTATAAAAAAATTGGCGTTATTTATGAAGAGCTTGGATTTAGGTATTTGGGTCCAATAGATGCGCACAATATTCCACATGTTATGGGTGCAATTAATTATGCTAAGCAGGCACCAGAGCCAGTAATCATTCATGTCCTAAGTAAAAAAGGGCATGGTTACCTTCCAGCAGAAAAAGACCCAACAAAGTTTCATGGACTTGGTAAGTTTAATCCAGAAACAGGAGAGCCAATAACAAAAAAGAATAAATTGTCATATACAGATGTTTTTGGTGATAAGTTAGTTAAGTTAGCCCAGAAAAATAAAAAGATTGTTGCAATTACAGCTGCCATGGAAGATGGTACAGGTCTTGCAAAGTTTAAGGCAAAGTTCCCTGAACATTTTGTGGATGTTGGTATGAGTGAAGAGCACGCACTTACGTTTGCTGCAGGTTTAGCTGTCCAAGGGATGAGACCAGTTGTAGCAATTTACTCTACGTTTATGCAGCGTTCATTTGATCAGATTGTGCATGATGTAGCACTTCAGAATCTTCCTGTTGTGATGATTATGGATAGGGCAGGGCTTGTAGGAGAAGATGGCCCGACACATCATGGGGTGTTTGATATTAACTACATGAGGATGATTCCTAACATGACGGTTCTTGCACCAAAAGACCATAGAGAGTTAGAGCTAATGCTCGAGTTTGCTGTTGCTCATAATGGACCAGTTTCAATACGTTATCCTAAAGGTGATGTTCCAGATATCAGCTTTAAAGAGAATCCAATCGAGAATGGTAAAGCAGAAGTTTTGATAGAGAATAAGAAGTCAAAGGTAACTGTTTTTGCCTGTGGTTCAATGGTATGTCCGGTTTATGAAGTTATTACAGAGAATAATTTTCAGGTAAATTTAGTGAATGTTAGATTTTTAAAGCCGTTTGATGAGGCTCTTTTAAAACAATTTGTTAAAGGCTCCGATGTTATTGTAACTGCTGAAGAAGGCGTTATTAGTGGTGGTCTTTATGGAATTGTTTCTGAGCTTATTCAGAAAGATGGCGTAAACGTAAGGTCTTATGCAATAGGTATCGATGGTGAATCTTTTGTGGAACATGGAAGTAAGCAAGATTTGTTTAAAAAATTAGGATTAGATAAAGAATCAATTAAGAATGTACTTATAAAGGTAGTGGAGGGTAAAAAATGATAAAGTTCTTTTTGCTGATGGTAACAAGTTATGTTTTAGGAGCGATTCCTTTTAGCTATCTGGTAGCTAAAGTTAAAGGGGTTGATTTAGCAAAGGTTGGTAGTGGCAATATTGGTGCTACAAATGTTTATCGTTCAGTAGGTAAACTGTATGGTGTTATTGCTTTTTTGTTAGATGCAGGAAAAGGTTATTTTGTAGCTTTATTAGTTAATTTTTTTACTTTCGGAGACCCTACATTAACAGTAATAGGCGCAACCTTAGCAATATTAGGGCATACTTTTAGCCCGTTTGTTGGGTTTAAAGGTGGTAAAGGTGTAGCAACTGGGGTTGGAGTATTGTTTTTTTTACAGCCTTTTGTTGCAATTATTGGTTTTATTTCAGAAATAATTATTATCATGATAACTAGATATGTGTCACTTGCTTCTATTCTTTCTGGAGTATTAATTTTCTTGTTAATGTTGTTGCCAGTTTTTAACACACAATTAGCTTATACTGTCTTTGTATTTATTGTTGTTGCTTATATTATTTATAAGCACAAAGCTAATATCAAAAGGCTATTTGCTGGTCAGGAGAATAAGATTTAACTATGAGAGCTTTAGTCGTAGGTTGTGGAGCATGGGGTACATCTTTAGCAAAAGTAATTGCTGAAAGAAACGAAAAAGTATACATAGCTTGCCACAGTGAAGGTATTATTCAGGATATTAACAAGAACAGAGTTAATTCATTTTATGGACTAGTTAATCCCAAGTTGCCAGCTGGTATAGAGGCAATAGGTTTTGATAAGATTCAGCGTGTTATTCCTGAAGTTACTGTTATTTTTGTTGTTGTATCTTCTAATTTTTACGGGTCTACCATGAAGATGCTTAAGCCAATGATAACTAGCAATCATATTATTGTAAGTGCAACAAAAGGTATGGAAGAAAGTGGACTGTCAATGTTAGATATTGATAGACAAATCTTTGCTGAAGAGCAACTTAGTAGACAATTTTGTGTGCTTTCTGGTCCTAATTTAGCTAAAGAAATATATGCCGGACTGCCAGCTGCTACTGTTATTTCATCACATAGTAGTAGCGCCGCAACTACTGTACAAAAAATGATAAGTAATGACATTTTTAGGGCGTATGTGAGTAATGACGTTATTGGAGTTATGTATGGTGGGATACTAAAAAATGTTATTGCATTAGCTGCAGGTATTGTTGATGCTATGGATTTAGGTACTAATGCTAAATCAGCATTAATGGTTAGAGGAATTGCTGAAATGCGTAGATATTGCGTGCATGTTGGAGGAGAGGAAGATACAGTTTTTGGACTCTCAGGGTTTGGAGATTTAATTACAACGTGTACTGGTCCAAAAAGCAGAAACTATTCGGTAGGATATGCGTTAGGCAAGGGCGAGAAGATAGCTGATATTTTAGTAAAAATGGTTGATGTAGCTGAAGGAGTAAAGAGTAGCAAGGTAATACATTTTTTAGCTTTGAAAGATAGAATACCAATGCCAATAACCTCGGCTATTTACAAAGTTATATATGAAGGTGCATCTATTAAAGATACCATTAGTTCACTTATGAACAGAGAGCTTAAGAAGGAAGATTAGTTTTGGACAATAAGACCAATTTCGATAAAGAACAAGTAATTGTTGTTACAATAAAGGATAAAAATTTCCAGTACTCAGTTGCTGAGGTTATCTCTTTGGTTGAGAATCTCCATGCTGAAGTAATTATGACAATAACAATGCACAGAGATGCTTTTAATAACGCAACTTATTTGGGTAAAGGAAAGATAGAAGAAGTTTCTCAGGTAAGAAAAGAGTTTAATGTAGAAACAATAGTTATTAACGATAACATTTCTCCACTACAGAAGCAGGCACTTGAGGAAGAACTTAAGTGTAAGGTTCTTGATAGAACCGAGATTATTTTGGCAATATTTGCTTCACGAGCTTCATCTAAGGAAGCTCAGCTGCAGGTAGAGCTTGCTCAGCTTCAGTATCTGTATCCTCGGCTTACAAGGATGTGGAGCCATCTTTCAAGACAAAAGGGTGGTATCGGAATGAAGGGTGTTGGGGAAACTCAGCTCGAGATAGATAAACGTATGATTAAGAAAAAGGTTGCTAGGCTAAAGGATGAGCTTAAAAAAGTAAAGGATAATCGTTTTTTGCAGAGGAAAAAGCGTATGCAAAGCAATACTCCTGTTGTTTCGTTGGTTGGTTACACCAATGCTGGAAAATCAACAATGTTTAATTATTTTAAAGGTAAAGAAGCTTTTGCAAAGGATCAACTTTTCGCGACACTTGATACAATCACCAAGAAAGTTAGTTATGAAAACGCAGAGTTTTATATAGTTGATACAGTAGGTTTTATCAATAATTTACCACATTTTTTAGTGGAGTCTTTTAAGGCTACGTTAGAAGAAGTTATGTTAAGTGACGTACTTTTGCATATTGTTGATGCTTCAAGTAAGCAACTTACTCAGCAAATACGTGCAGTTTATGAGGTGCTTCATGAGCTTGGTATTGATGAAAAACCAATGATTACAGTGTATAACAAGATAGACCTTGTAAAAGAAAAAGAGATTTTGCCTGAGAATGGCATACACGTTTCCTTAAAAACAGGTGAAAACCTAGATCTCTTGGTTAAGGAAATTTTAGAAAAGATAAAGAAATGAGTTGCCTAGATTTTATAGCTTTAGATGTCGAAACCACTGGTTTGGATGAGAAAAGAAATGATATTACTGAAATTGGGATAGTTAGGTTTCGTAATGGCGAATTAGTCGCTGAGTTTTCCACCTTAGTTAAGCCAAGAGAAAAAATATCAGAATATGTAGCAAACATGACAGGGATAACCAATGAGATGGTTAGTACAGCTCCTGAGTTCGAGGCTGTTGTGGAGGAGATGCTAAAGTTTATTGGAGATGACCTAGTAGTGGGTCATAATATTGGCTTTGATGTAGGTATGTTAGACCAAGCATTAATCAGAGCTGGGCGGCCTGTTTTAGAGAACGTTGTTTTGGATACCTTGGATATTATTTCTATACTTAATCCAACTGGCGGAAGCTTTAAGTTAAGCCATTTAGCCAAAATTTATGGAGTTTTAGAGGAAAACGTTCATAGGGCAAAAGATGATAGTTTAATGACTGCCAATTTGTATTTGAAGTTAATTAACGAAATAAAGAGCTTAGATAAAGATGTCGTCTCGGTTCTTTTGTATTATTTAGACCAATCTGATACACCGCTTCGGAGAGTGTTTGATGATGTATTTGGAAACAAATTAGAGAAACATGATTATCCCTGGGTTTCGTTTAAGTTTAATAAACTAAAGACAGATGAGATAAGTCAGAGATATAAAGATGAAAGCTTTAGGGATAAAGATGTTGATGCCTTGTTTCAGATGTTTAAGGAAGACGGTAGTCTTGCAAAGAATTTACCAGAGTTTGAAATAAGAGCTGCTCAGATAGATATGATGGAAAAAGTTTGGCATAGTTTTACAAATGATACACATTTAGTTGTTGAGGCTGGAACAGGTACTGGTAAGTCCCTTGCCTATTTATTGCCAGCCGTATACTTTGCTTTGAAGAATGATAAAACCGTAGTTGTTTCTACTAAAACAAAAGCATTGCAGGAGCAACTTGTTGAAAAAGATATTCCCATTCTAAAAAAAGCACTTGGTATAAACTTTAAGGACGAAATGATAAAAGGCAAAGAGAATTATATTTGTTTAAATAAATTTGCTTATTTAATGAACTCTGCTGTTTCTAAGAAAGACGATTCTTTGTTAAAAGGTGCGTTGTCTCTTATGATGTGGGTAATCTCTTCTGAGAGAGGCGATATTGCAGAGATACATAATAGTCTCAAGACAAGGTTTAATGCCCAGATTAAGGCGGAGACAAAGAGTTGTTTACAGTCACATTGCCCTTTTAAACAGGTTTGCTTTTTAAATAAACTTAAAGAGAATGCAAAGAATGCAAATATCATTGTTGTTAACCATGCGCTATTGCTTGCAGATATCCATTTTGGAAGGAATGTTCTGCCTGAGTTTAGTCAGCTTATTATTGATGAAGCACATACCTTAGAAGATGTAGCTACTGGATGTTTTTCTATGTCGTTTGCCAAGAAGAGGCTTAACGAATTGTTTTCTAAGATGATAGAGAATAATTCGATTGATGAATATGCGGTTGGTAAAGAAGTTGAAAAAGATATTAAGAAAATTAAAACGAAGTTTCGTAAGGCCACTAGAGCAAATAATGAGTGGTTTAGTGCGATTGAAGATGTTTTTAAAGAGAAAGAAAAACAAAATGTTTTTTTTAAGAAAAGCCAAAAAAGAATAGGTTTTACGGAGATTGACGAGGCAGTTATTGATTCTATTTATATTGCAATTAATGATTTGATTGGGGTTTTGCTAGAGATTAAGCCTATGCTTAATGATTTGCGAAGAGATGTTAAGGATGAGCTTTCAGTTTTTCAAAGAGCTTTTTTAAGGGGAATCATTTCAGAAGTTGAAGGGTTAATAGATGAGTTAGCTATAATGTATGAACGTAGTCCTGGGTTTATAAGATGGCTAGAAAAAGTTGAGCGACCAAGGTCAATGCATTATGAGATGATAATGACTCCTTTATCATCAGGCGAACTTTTGCAGAAAGAGCTTTTATCAGAATTGGATTCAGTTGTTCACACTTCTGCAACAATTTCTATTAGTGGTAACTTTAACTATTATTTATCAAGGCTTGGTTATTTGGATTCGCCTAAGAAAACAGAGACAGCAGTATTTAGTTCGCCTTTTGATTTAGAAAAACGGATGCTCTTATGTGTTCCAGGTGACGTGCCTGCCTATAAAGACGATAAAGAGTATGTCGATAGCATTTCTAAATATTTAAAGGACTTGTTAATTGGGATAGATGGGAAGGCTTTAGTCCTATTCACCTCACACAAACATTTGAGCGATTGTTATTATGGAATAAAACACGAGCTAGAGAAGGTGCGAATGCCTGTGTTCTGTCAGGGCAAGCAAATGTCAGACAAGAACCTTATAAATGCCTTTAAGAGTAAAGAGGGTGGGGTTTTGATGGGCACAGATAGTTTTTGGGAAGGAATTGATGTTCCAGGAAGAAACTTATCGTATGTGATTGTGGTTAAGCTTCCTTTTGATGTGCCAACAGACCCTATTGTGATGGCAAGAATGGAACAGGTTGCTAATGTCGGAAGAAGTAGTTTTTTTGATTATGTTGTGCCAAAAGCAATCGTTAAGTTTAAGCAAGGCATTGGAAGGCTCATTAGATCTAAGTCCGACAAAGGTGCTGTAATAATCCTTGATAAACGTGTCAAACATAAGGGTTACGGTAAAACATTTATTAACGCAGTTGTCGCAAAGAAAGTTAGCCCTGAGGACTTACCTTCAATGATAGCTTCTTTAAAACTGTGGGTAGATTAGTTTTAATAGCTGAATTTCAAGTAAAGTTTACTGCAATTTTCTAAATAGGTTTTCGATATATTAATATGATAAGAACAGTTGGTTGTGTTTATTTAAAGAATAAAATAGTCTCTTTGCCTTCAAAACTAAGTAATATTGGTGAGGTAGAATTAGAAGTATATGTTGGAAATGTTTGCGATTTTTTGCTTGTTAAATATTCAGATAACCCAAAATTTGTTTGGAGCAATTTTGTAGATTTAGTTATAGAGTTACCTAATATATTAAAACAGGTGGAAACAAAAACAGGCGCATACACTTCTGAATATGTATCAGGTATTGGTAAATTGTGTTGGCTTATTGCAAGCTATCAACCTGGAAAGTTTGATGCTTTTAACAAAAGATTTTTTGGTTCAAATAAAGCTCCGATGTCGGACTATATTCCAAAAGTAAAAGATAGTGTTGATACAATATATTTGCCAATTTCAGGGCATGCCAATCCAGATGTTGATTCAATAGTTTCAGTGATTATGATGTCATATTTAATGTTTCAAACAGGGGATAAACGATTAATGGTAAGGCCTTGTTATGAAGGTGTTTTGCAAGAAGAAGTTAGGGATTATGTTGATTCTGTTCTTGGTAGGAAAGGCTTTACAGAGTCATTTTTCGCTAATATTGATGATAGACCATATGTTTGTGCAAAAAGAAAGATGATAACTTCTGCACATTTGCCTGTGGTAAAGGCAGATATGAATTATTTGGAGTCAACAAAACAAGTTCTAAAATATAAGCCTGGATTGCGAGTAATTATGCCTATTGTCAATTCAGCTGGAAAGTATCTTGGATGTTTAAGACACGTTGAGCGAGAAGAATTCTTAATGACAGCTATTGCAAACGGGAGAAAGCTTGATGAACTTACAGTTGCTGATGCGCTAGAGTGGAAAAATGCTTATAAGGCAACAAGGAAAAATGTACCAGAAGATATTCAAGTCGGACTTGATGTCGAAATGGATTCTGCTATGCAAGTGATATTAGAAAGGGTGTATGCAGTTCCTGTAGTTACTGAGAATAATTTGTTTGCAGGAGTTGTTACGCAGGCTGAGTTCTATAAAGATAATATTGGGTTAATTCTAGTCGATACTCAGGAACCATCAGCCAGGTTAAAGGCTATTCCGCCAAAGTTTGTGGTAAAAAAGGACCATCACGAGAATAAGGGCGGGCTTGCAGCTGGAGTAAATATTGGAGGCAATAGTTCTACGGTAGCAATGATATTGAAAGATTATTTGCAGTTTAGGAGGAATGCTTTTTTTCCAGCTCAACTTGCTAGGTTAGGCTTAGGTGCAATGCTTATAGATTCCAATATGAAGGAACGGTTTATTGATCAGGACGAGTACTTGCTTGATGACGTTGCCGCATATTGTTTAGCGGCAGAGCAAGGAGTTAGTTATGGGCCGAATTTCCATGAGAGTACAAGGTATCAGCTTGATAGAAAGGGCTTAGAGTCAGAGGAGAAAGGTAGATATAGAGCTATTCAGGCTGAGGTTTTTAAAAATAAGATGTTAAATAATAGAGATGCTCTTTATGATGCTGGTGATGTTAAAGATTATAAGGCAGAATACGGTATAGATGTTATTGCTTGGCAGTGGGAATTAGATAGTAATTTATTAGAAGTTCATATGCAAAAAGCGAATAATGTACCCTTAGAGTTGGCAGAGAAGACATTGGATAAAAGAAGAAATTTTGGTGTTTTATTAGTCACTCCAACAGAAAGAGACAATAATAGCGGACAAGCCGACAGTATGATTGTTTTTTGTAAAACCAAAAAAGAACTTCAAAAACTAATGACTTATTGGAAACAGAATTTTTTAGATTCAGTAACTGGTAATGTCATTTCTTCCTCTAATTTTGAATATACATTTTCTGAGGTAAAAGATGAGAAAGGTGTTTTAGGTTATTGTGCAAATCTAAGTTTTTCGGATAAAGTTAATTTTAATTCAAGAAAGAAAAGTGTATTAAAGAATCTTTTAACATATTTTAATGCAGGATTAGTGCACTAGTACTTTGTTCAGGATACATCATAAAGCTTTCAGTTAATCTGACTTCAGAATTTTCATTTAGTTCTAAAAGTTTAAATAAATCTTTTTGCATGCTCATATCAGGGCAAAGCGAATAACCAAAGGAGTATCTTTCAGGAGGTAGTCTGCTTCCAAGTTCGTTTCTTACAGTGTTATGATTATATTGTGCTAAAGCTTCTGCCATCCATGTTGTGAAGCCATGGAAATAAAAAGCGTTTGAGTAGTTTCCTTGGTTTTCAAGTTCTTCGTATAGCTTTAGAACTTCTTTTCCTAAAGTGACAACCTGTAGCACAAGTTTATTGCCTGCGGCTGAAGCTATGTTTTTGCCGTCTACAGTTGGAAACTCCCAGGTAATTCCGTGTTCAGGGAAGGTAATTGAATTATTTTCTTTAGTTACGGAAAAGATATTAGAATAAACTAGTCCTTTAATGTAAGAGGATAGTATAAGCTCTTTTGTGGCAATGAATGCTTTTTCTAGTTCTTGGATAGTGTCTTGATTGTTGTTATCCTTAAGTCCCCAAGAAGTCTTGAAGAGAACTTGTTTATTTATGAACGGGATAAATTTATCTGGGTTAATGACTTTTTTTTGAGTCATTTATTATGCCTTCTAGTATTTTTAATCCACTAAATGCGTCTTTAGAATAGAACACTCCACCAGCATATTGCTTGCCATTAATATTGGAAATAGTTTTGGCAAAGTTGTCATTTATGGCAGCTCCACCAATGATTACTGGTATTTTTTTGCCAAGTTCGTTTAGCTTTTCTACGATGATTTGCATTTGTTTAGAGGTTGTAACGAGTAATGCAGATAGTGTTATTGCATCAGCTTTCTCGGTTAGTGCTGTTTCAATTATTTTATCAGCAGGTACCTGTTTCCCAAGGTCAATTACTTTATAACCATTATTTTCTGTAATCGTTTTAACTAGATTTTTACCAATGTCATGTACATCGCCAAAAACAGTTGCAAGCACGATAGTGCCTTTAGACATGTTTGAGTTTTTATCTAGATATTGTTCGAGGTGCGTGATGGATTTTTTCATTATTTCAGCTGATTCAAGTACAAAGGGAAGAATAATTTCTCCTGTTTCCATTTTGTCCCCAACAATCTTCATGGCTGGAAGAAGCACTGTGTTTATTATTTCTTCTGCTTTCATGGTTTGTCTAAGCTGTTCAAGTAAATCAACAATACCTTCTTTGTCTCTGGTAATTATTTTTTGTTGAATGGCTTTATTAAGTGGAAGCTTTTCTGTTACGACTTGTTTGTTATCTTTAGCAGGTGCACTTTGTTTTTCTATTTTTTGAAAATGTTCAATAAAGTTAGTAAGTGTAGAAGCTCCTTGGTTAAGAATTAGCGCTTTTGCTAGTGCAACTTCATCTTTGTTAAGCTCAGAAATAGGATGAAAATGTTCTGCGTTGAAAATAGCCATATCTAATCCATACTCAACAGCTGTATGAAGATAGACAAGGTTTAATATCTTTCGTGCAGAAGGAGATAGTCCAAATGAAACGTTACTTACGCCAAGTACAGTCTTTACTCCAGGGAGTTCCTTTTTGAGTAACTTTATTGCTTCGAAAGTCTCTATGGCAGAGTTTTTCCATTCATCTTCACCAGTAGCCAGCGTAAAGGTTAATGTGTCAAATACTAGTTGTTCAGCTTTTAAGTTGTAATCATTAGTTGCTATGTTGTATATTTTTTTAGCTATAGCTATTTTTTGCTCTGCTGTTTTTGCCATGCCCTGTTCGTTTATGCAAAGAGCAATGGTGCTAAGTCCGAACCTTTTAACAATGGGTAGTATCTGATGAATTTTATCGCTCTCTAAGTTAATAGAATTAATCAATGGTTTTCCAGCATAAGACTTTACTGCTGACTCAAGCACAGATGCTTCTGTAGAATCAAAGCAAAGAGGTGCGTTCGTCGTATAAGCAACTTTTTTGCTGAAAGTGGATAACTGTAGCTCTTCGTCTGGCCTTTCTGTCATAGCAAAGCAACAGTCTATTAAGTCAGCATTTTGTTGTTCTTGTGATTTAGCAAGGTCAATTAGTTCATCGTATTTATCTTGTAGCATTAAAT
The DNA here is from genome assembly GCA_020719045.1 of Candidatus Termititenax sp. GTDB lineage: Bacteria > Margulisbacteria > Riflemargulisbacteria > GWF2-35-9 > DYQY01 > DYQY01. The sequence continues at coordinate 11,546 of DYQY01000021.1, read as the reverse complement.
CTTTTGCTTTTCTTGATCCTTGTGAGTTAATTCTTTCGCCAATTATTAGCGGTGCTATTTTTCCCTCTTTAATACTTATTGGACTGCAAAAAGTAGGTAATTGATTTATGTTTTGATTTTTTGGGTTACTGATTCTATCTGTTAGCTTTAGGCTTTCAGCTTTAATTTTTACGTTTTTAATGTGGTCAGGTGTTGTTCCGCAGCAACCGCCGATTACGTTTATTCTGTATTTGGTTAAATAATTTGAAATAACATCAGCAAATAATTCAGGTGTCATTTTATAGTGAGCTTTTCCGTCAACATTTTCTGGCATACCTGCATTAGGAATTATGGAAATCGGAAGCGGAGAATTCTCGCTAAGAAGCTTGATTGTATTTTCCATTTCGGTTGGTCCAGTTGAACAGTTTATCCCGAAGACATCAACACCCATATCCTTAATAATCGTTAAAGCTGTAAGAATGTGCGTGCCAAACAACATGTTGCTATATTGGTCTACAGTTACTTGAACTTGAAGAGCAACTTCCTTGCATGAGGAGTTTATTGCTTTTCTTGCGCCAACTATTCCTGCTTTAACTTCTAAAATGTCATGTTGAGTTTCGAGTAATAGTAAATCAGCTCCACCGTCGATAAGTGCTTTTGCTTGCTCTTCGAAAACGTCAGATAACTCGTTAAAACTAATGTTGCCAAGTGTAGGGTCTGTGGATGAAGGTAGAAAGCCAGTAGGACCCATTGAGCCCATTACAAATGCATCTTTTATTCCTAGGGACTTTATTGCTTCTTTAGCGTTTTGCGCTGCAGCATAGTTAAGCTCATAGACTTTATTCTCTAGTCCAGCCTCTTTAAGTTTGATTCTATTTCCACCAAAGCTGTTCGTGTCCATGACCATTGCGCCAGCAAGCAAGTATTGTTTGTGGATATCTTGGATAATGTCTGGTCTAGTGATGTTTAGATACTCAAAGGTTCCTTCATAACCCTTGAAATCCTCTGGTGTAATTTTGTGCTTTTGAAGCATGGTCCCAAACCCTCCGTCTTGGAAGATTAGAACGCCTTGTTTGATTAATTTTAGGTATTTGCTCATAGCATAAGTATAAGGTAAAAGGTAAAAAGTAAAAAGTCTAAAAGCTGAAAGCTATTTTTTATTTCCCTCTTTACCTTATGACCTATTATGTTATATCTTTGAAACAGAATAGTTTATAGGGGGATTAGTATGGAAATAAATATTATAATAGCTGTCGTAATAATAGCTATGGTTATTCTAGTAGGGTTAAGTGATATATTAGTAAACCCTCAAGCATATCTGGATGTTCCATCTTTGTTGATTGTTGTTGGGCTTTCCTTCGCGTCGTTGTTAATAAGTTCTTCCTTTAGTAAATTTAAAATCTTTGTGAAAACAGGGAAAATGGTTGTTATGCCGAAAAAGCAAATGAGTCCTCAGGATGCAATTGAAGAGTTGGTTAGACTAGCAAAAATTTCTAAATCACAAGGAAGAGTTGCTCTTAATAAAGAAGTTGAAACAATTAAGCAACCATTTCTTAAATTTGGAGTTCAACTATTAACAGAGAAAACAGGACATAGTTTTATTCAAGCGACTCTTGCTAACGATATTGAGGAAATGGAGAACCGGCATGCTAGTGTACATTCTATGTACGGAAATATGGCAAGTTTTGGTCCAATATTTGGTATGGTTGGTACAATTGTAGGGCTTATTCAGTTACTTAAAGGCTTGTCTGATGCCTCTAAAATTGGTCCAGCAATGGCTGTTGCTCTTATCACAACATTGTATGGAGGTGCTATTGCTGGATTAATATTTACTCCTGCAAAAGAGAAACTAAAGGAAATGTCAGAAAAAGAAGCATATTTAAAGAGATTAATTACTCAAGGTATTCTTATGATAGAGAAGGAAGAAATTCCCTCTAAAGTTGAGAAGTTTCTAAAGAGCTTTTTGCAAGATAATGACAAGAATGCTGTAAAAAAAGTAAAGAAATAGGCGATTATGGGTAAAAAAAAAGGAGCTGAATCTGGGGGGAATATCGCTGACGCAATTATGGGTGACCTTATGTGTCAGATGCTTACCTTTTTTATTTTATTATATACAATAGCAGCTTTAAATCTTTCTAAGAGCCCTGTGTCTGGAGATAGCGATACTGTTGTAGAACAAATCAAACATGGATTCAGACAGAGGTTGAATATGGTCACTGAGGATGTCAAGACACCGCCACCCGATCCAATCATCCAAAGCAAGGAAGCAAAGGCTGAGGAATTAGAAGTTCAGCAAAAAACGCAGTTAATTAATAATATTAAGAAAATTGTCGAGAAAGAAACAATGAAGCAGTATATTGAGATGGTTATTGAAGAGCAAAAGATAAGGCTCATTTTTAACCAACCAGTACTGTTTAATTCTGGTTATGCATACTTGAAGCCTGGAGCAAGTGCATATTTGGATCCGATAATAAAGGAGATTTTAACAACGATAGAAAACGATATTATTATTGAAGGTCATACTGATAATTTGCCTATTAAAAATGAGATGTACGATGATAATTGGCAGCTTTCCTTTGATAGAGCTTATACTGTGCTTAAGTATATGGTGAATAAACACAAGATTGACCCTTTTAGGGTTTCAGCAATAGGTTATGGGGAGTATAGGCCAAGAGTAGACAATGACACCAAGGAGCATCGTGCTGTTAATAGAAGAATAGAAGTAAACATTCTGTTGCATGCAAAGAAGGTTAATGAAACGAAAGAAACTCTAAAAGCACAAGGAGTAGATGCTGTAGATGGTCTAGTTGCATTGCCAAGTAATGTAGCGATACCAATATAGTGTTGATTTAGAAACTTATGTATGTTTAAATTATTTTAGTTGTTAGTGTGGGAGTAATAATTATGAAAAAAATATTAATAATTGATGATGCTGCTTTTTATAGGCTTCAAATAAGAACATTACTAGAAAAACAGGGGTTTACGGTAATTGAGGCAGAGAATGGCGAAAAAGGACTTGAGCTGTTTAGGAACGAAAAACCGGATTTGGTTGTTCTCGATAATATTTTGCCTGGGATCCAAGGCGTTGGTGTTTTGAAGATTATAAGAGACCATACTCCGAATGCAAAGGTTATTGTTGTTTCTAGTGCATCAAATGAGACGATGCTTAAGAAAATACAGGAATTAAGGGTAGATGCTTTTATAAAGAAGCCACATAAAGATGTAGTTTTTTTAGACGAGGTTTATAGAGTTTTAGAGGCATGACAAAGATACTAGTTATCGACGATGCAGCTTTTATTAGAATGAGAGTAGAGAAGTTTCTGCTACGTTGTGGTTTTGAGGTAGCTTTGGCCGAGGATGGACCAACTGGAATAGAGTCTTTTAAAAAAGAAAATCCTGACATTATTTTTTTAGATGTTACTATGCCTGACATGACTGGCATTGAAGTTTTAAAGCAAATTAAAGAGATAAATAAGGATGCAAAGGTCGTTATGCTCACCAACGTCGACCAACAAGAAACGATTATGGAAACAGTTAAGCTTGGCGCAAAAGGATTTATTAAGAAACCTTTTGAAGAAGATAAGTTACTTGAAAAGATAAATAAACTTCTTGCTATTTAGTTATACTTATTGCGATTCACCATTTTTGCGAATAATATTATGAATTGTATGAGATTAACATCCTTAGTTTTTATATTATTATTTGGCTTATCTTTAGCATTCTCTATTGAGTTGGTAGACGTAACTAAAAATTATCAGTATCGCGACCAAGTGTACTATTTGGCTGAAAATCTATTTCTTCCAGCGTTCATAGACAATTCCTTCCAATTGGATGCTGAGCTTACTAATTATCAGGTAGCGTTAAGTTTGCTGTTTGTAAGTGGTATAACCTTAAATGCTAAGCAGGAAGAACCGTATAATAAGGCTTACGGTAAAGCAACACCAGAGTATCCTTATATGCAGTATATGTACGAGAAAGGCATTATCTCTGATGATGCTTTTGGATATGCTACCTGTAATATTTCTAATGCATTAAGTATGTTTTCTGCTGTATACAAGGATGACAAATTTGCTTTGGACAAAAAAGGACAGGAGCCTTTTTTAAGAAGAGATTTTTTAGCATTAATAACAAAGATTGATGGATTTAATCGTTCTGTGAGTAGATATCGTGTAGAAAAAAGAAAAAAGGAGGAAGAGTACGTAGGTGCTGCCGTGAGTGAGTATATCTTAGGGTATGCAAGTGCATTAGATAGGATTGAGCTCAGTAAGTACAGTTTGTCTAATAGAGAGTACTATGTGATGTTTTGGAAGTTTGCAACTAAAAAGGATAGGTTGTATCAGAAGTTTAATGAAGATTTATCTTTAGATGATTTAGATTTATTAGATAAGAGGTTAAATCAGGCTTTGCTTAATTTTTACAACTATAAGTATTGGGTTGTTATTCAGCAATGTAATATTGTGTTAAAAGAGGACCCTAAACACATTGGAGCTTTAAAACTTAAAGGGTCTACTTATTATATGTTGAGAGACTTTGAAAAAGCAAAAAAATATTGGGAAAAGGTGCTCTACTATCAGCCAAATAATGAAGAAGTTAAGTACTTTTTGAAGGTGTTGCCAAAGTCTAAGAGTTAGCTTTTCCCCTGGTACGCCGCATGTAGTGTTGATGGCTTTATTTTTGACTATCAGTTCGGGAATAATTTTGCCTTAAGATTGACACTTGTGGCTCATTTGTCATAATATAGGTTACACGGGGGAAGAGGGAATATGGTAGAAATTCTTCAAAAGAAAATTTATGCGGCCGATGAAATTTTGAATAAGCAAATATTGGACAATCCTGATATTAAGATTTTTCATAAGGCAGTTGAAAAAGATGTACATGATTCTATTAAAGATTCAATAGATACTTTAGGTGAAATTCATATAAAAAAAGGCAAAACAGAACAGAATATTTTAGGCTTGGAGAGTAAGCGAGAGCAGTTATTGTTGGAGATTTCTGAGTTAGAAGCTAGGAAGCTTAAGATAGAAGAAAAAGTTCGGGATTTTGAGGAAAAGAAGAGACTGGAATTTGCTTCCCAACAAGAATATCAAAAGAAGTTACTGAATGAGTTTTTTCAAAGGAAGCAACTTTTATTACATGATGTTAACCAACTTCAAGCTGAGAGAATTAAACTGAACCGACAAGTCGAGAAAGCGAAGGAAGATCCTAAGTATTTATTTGGTCAAACAAATCCTGTTTATTTTGAGCAAATAAAGAGTCAAGCCCAGTATGAAGCAGACCAAATTAAACAGCAAGCTTATTATGATGTTGAGTTAATTAAGTCGTCCGCAAAAGATGAATCAGAGAAAGTGAAGAATCAGGCGTTGTTTGAGTCAGAACAGATTCGTACAAGAGCGAGAGAAGAGTCAGAGGCTATTAAGGTAGCAATGTTATCTGATGCTGAGTTTATTAAGAAGAGCATCATAGAGTCTGCCAATGTTGAGGTTGAGGTTCTAAGGCTGAATGCAAAGAACGAAGCAGAAAAATTATTATTGGAATCAAGTAATAAATTTGAAAATTTAAAAGAATCACAAATGAAAGCGTCACACATAATTAGTGAAGCAGAAGAAAAATCTTCAGAGATTATTGCTAAGGCTACTGATGAAGCTGATAGTTTAATCGCAGAAGCAAATGTTAGGGCTCAGAAGGAATATGATTTAATAGTTAGTAGGGTGCAAAATGAAGTAACTGAAGTTGAGGCAAGAACAAGGGATGAGATAATTGAGGATGCTAAAAAGCAAGCAGATAAGATTATTAGCCAGGCAAATGAAGAAGTAGACTTTATGTTAAATATTGCCAAAGAAGAAAAGTTTAGTCTTCTAAAAAGTGCACATGAAGAGTGTGAGCTAATGATGGAGTCGGTTAAGAAACAATCAAATGATGAGGTTTATGAAGAAAGAGAAACTATCCTTAAGCAGGCAGAAGAGGAAAAACTTCATTTATTAGAAAAAACTAAGACAGAATGCGAAGCAATGGTTCTCAATTACAAGAAGAGACTAAGGGGTGAAATTATTGAGTATAGAGACAGTACGCTTAATGAATCTGGTAAAAAATCTGAAAAAATAATTAATGAAGCCAATGTTCTTGCAGAGCAAATTGTAAAAAAAGCTAAGAATGATGCGTATGAATTGATAGAGAAAGCTAAAGAAGATGCGAGTACCCTGCGAGACGATATTAAGCAAGGTGTTGTGTCTAGGGCAGAAAAGGAATCCGAGAAAATCATAGCGGAGGCTCAAAAAAGAGCTCAAAATATAATTTTTGTGGCTGAGAAGGAAGCTAACGATGTGCTTGAAGGAGCTAATAAGCAGGCTGTCTTAATCGGTAATGATTTGGAGTCAAAGATTAGGGATGCTGAGCAGCGAAAAGAGCAACTTATCGCTCAATCTAGTTATGATGCTAAAACAAGAGCTGAGGAAATAATTGGTGATGCCAATATTCAAGTAGCAGAGATTAGGCAGAATTCTATTAGAGACTCCAAGCAAAAAGCTCAGGAAATTTATCGTCAAATAATGGAAGAACAGGAAGGCAAGGCAAAGGACTTATTGCAAAAAACTATCATTCAAGCAAAAGTAGAGAGAGAAAGTATTATAGTTTCTACTAGGGAGCAGGCTGAGAACAAAGCTAATGAGATACGGTTAACAGCGGAAAGAGAAGCTATGGATCAAACTAATAGGATTATTTATGAGGCCACAAAAAGAGCTGAAAGTATTTTGTTTGATGCAAAGGAGAGAGCTTCCGCAGAGGTTAATGTTATTCTTTTTCAAGGAAAAGATGAGATTAATAAGTTGCAAATACTTCTGTCACAGTTAAGAGCAAAAAAGCAGGAATTAGATAAGTCAGCCGAGGAGAGTAATTTAAAGAATATTAGGGCAATAGAAGTCGCCAATAGAATTAAAGAGAGAGAAAATGAACTTAGTCAAAAGGTAAAAGAAATTGAATCACAGTATCATATTGCTAGGGAAGAGATTTTGCCAAAAATAACAGAGATTAAGAATAGGTATTCAACACAAAAGCAAGAAATTACCATAAAAATTAATGATTTGAATGATAAATATAACAAGGAATATAGTGCTTACGAAGAGAACATTAAGGAAATGAAAAATAAGTATGAAGTTGACGTTAAGTGCCTTAAGGATGCGTATGAGCAAGAGAAAAAAGGTCTTGTGGATATTATGGGAGATGAATTAAAGAGGTTAAGCGATATTTCAGCTGAAAGAATTGAAGGTAAGAAAAAAGAAATGGAAGAGACTATACTGCTTATGAAAGAAGAGTTGGATAAGAAGCAGGAAGATTATTTTAAAAAAACGCAAAAAATTGAAGAAATGTTAAAGACAAAAGTAAATGAAATGATTAATAATTACTCTAAAATGACTGAGGATCATAGAGTAAATTATTTGGAATTTAAAAAACAAATTGATGACAAAAAAGAAGAAATAATGGGGATATATCGTTCTAACCTTAGACAAGCAAAAATGTTGTATCAGAAAAAGATGAAGCAATATAATCAGGATGTTAATATTATGGAGAACGAGCTAAAGGTTAGGAAGTCGGAATTACAAAAAAACTATGAACATACAGTTGCAAAGTATAGAGCTGATAATGAAGATATTTTAAGAAGAGAAATGGTGGATTTTGAAAACAAGCAAAATGAGATGCTAAGTAAAAAAGAGCAATTAGTTAGACATTATGATAGACAGCTTGATTCTTTACGTACAGAGTATCAAAACCTATTAAAGAATGAAAAAAGCAGATATGAACAACAGAAATTAGATATTCAAAGTGGGCTGGAAAAAATAAATAAGGATTTTCAAAATAAAAGGGAGCAGATAAAGACTTATTATACTGGGTTAATTACCAAAGAAGAGAAGTATAATCAACAGTTAGTTGATGATTTAAAATCAAAGAAGAAAAGATTAATACAGAGTTATGATGTGTTGGTTGGAGAGTGTGAAAAATCAGTTGCTTCTGATGCTTTAAATTAGCAGGTTAAGTCTCTATTAATTATCCTCGTTTTAATAGTTTTTTTTTGTTTATTAGGCTAAAATATTGAGTGTAAATACTGTGTATTTTTTTATGTTGTATTTATGTGTTGAAACAGAGATAAAAAATGTTTATTTCTTATATTTTAGGGCATAAGACTAATGGTGAATAGGGGTTTGAGGGGTGTGCGTGATTTATAGATTTTTAGCCATAATTATTTTGGTTTTTACTTCCATTACATTTTCTGCTGGACCACTTCATTATGGTTCTGATTTGGAATGGGGTTATGGTGCACGTGCTTTAGGTATGGGAAGGTCATATGTTGCCTTAGGAAATGATGCGTCTGGTCTTTTTTGGAATCCAGCTGGTGTAATGAAACTTCAAAGTATGCAGGGCATGTTTCAAATGTCTATGCTTTATCAGAGTTACAGTTCTATGTATGGAGCTTTTGCTATTCCTGGTGTTGATGATGCTTTAGGTGTGGAATTTATTATGTTCGGAGGCTCAGGTATTGAGGGAAGGGATATGTATAATCAGTTCACTGGTATGGTACAGGATAGCAAAATGGCTTTTGGAGCAACATACAGCAAGAGAATAATGCGAGATTTATATATGGCTTTAAAGGGTAAATTTTATATGCGTTCGCTGGGAGAAGCTAGTGATATGGCAGTTGCAGGCGATGTTTCAATGATTTACAACATTTCAGATAGATTTTCTGCAGGAGTTAATTTAATGAATGTTTTTGGAATGGTTTTAGGCAAAACGTTAGATAAATTAAACCCACAAGCAATGTTTGGAATTGGATATAAGGAGCAGAATATGCTTTTTGCTTTAGATGCTAGAGATAATTTTAATGAGTGGCATTTTGGTGTTGAGTATGAACCAGTAAAGAATATTCCTCTTAGGGTTGGTGTTAATAATAACGAGATTAGTTTTGGTGGTGGAGTAAAGCTAGGCATAATGGATGCGGATGTTGCCTATATTATGAATGAGTTAGCTAGCAAGATAGCTTTTTCAGTAAATATTAATTTTGGAAAATCAATGGACGAGATGACAAAAGATCAGGTTGAGAAGGCTTTAGCTGAGTCTCAGGAGATGTTAAATAGTGATTATTTTTATTTAGCTAAGCAAAGGCTTGAGTATGTTTTATCTTTCGATCCTTCTAGAAAGGAAGTTAAGGTAATTCTTGAGAGGCTTGAAAAAGCTATTCAATTCGTTGAGTCTTCCTTACCGCAGGAGAGCTTAACGTGGGATAAGTTTGTAAAAGCTAAACAGCTTTTTAACGAAGGAAAGTATTTTGAGTCTGAAAAACTTTTTAGAGAGGTTCAGTTAATTAATCAAAATAATAGATTTATTACTTATTATCTTGATGAGTTGTCTTTTCAGTAGGCAATGATTGGGTCAATATTGAATTAGGTTACTAGGTTTATAGCTGAGGGGTTCTGTTGGAGGGGTGTGAAGATTGAATATATCAAAGAGCGTAGTATGCCTATTGCTGGCATCTTTTCTTTTTTCAGCTACGATAACTGTCGATAAATTCGAGCTTTTCGATCAGGACACTTTATCTACCAAAGACACTAATGATCAAGTAGTAGGCTTAACAATAAGCACAAGCATTACACCTTTTAAGTATCTGATAAGTGAAGACCATCCTACGTCTCCAGCCACTTCTGATGTTTTTTGGCAAACAGACAAACCAGATAGATACACTTTTAAGAATGATTCTAATGGCATTAAAACAGTTTATTTATATGTGATGAGTTCTAATGAAGACATTAGTGAGATTGCTATAGCGACAATTAACTTAGATAGTATTTTCCCACAGATTAGTAGTATTTCAATTTTGCAAACATCAGCTAATCTTCCAGTTGATATATATTTAAATAATTTCTATCTAAGAGATGGTCCATTTAGTGTGACTTTTAATTTTAATGAAAATGTTGTTGCAACGCCAGAAATAGTGTTGGTTTATAATGGCTCTGTTGTATATTCCTTTAATGATTTAATCACAAAAATTGACGATAAAAATTATAAAGGTGAGTTTAGTATTACCTCAGGTGTTGTTCAGGGTGTATATTCTTTCAGGTATAGCTGTACAGATAATGCACTGCAGAAAACAGAGGAAGGTCTTTTTACCTCAAGTTCAATCATTGTAGACAGAGTTTCACCTAACTTATTAACTTTTGCTCTAGACGGAAAAGATCCAACTTCTGGTCTTATTTATTCAAGTACAAGATTTATGGCAATTTCCATTGAAACGAATGATGCGGGAGGAGTTAAGGGGTGGATAGTTACGGATAACGTTCTTTATTCTCCCGTGGCAACAAGTAATTGGGCTTCGTTAGGAAGTTATTTAACTCTTTCAGATAATATTGCGATTCATAATATTAAATTTTGGTATATTGATAATGCATGGAATATTCGTTATGCAACAGCAAGTATTTCTTATAATCCTCAGGCGCCTGAGGTTAGTGTTAAAGTAAGCATTACCCCAAATGTTATTTTGACGAATGAACAAATATTGATAACTTTGGACATTACCAATATCGGGAGCGGATTACTAAGCACCCCAAACCTCAGCTATTCCGCTCCTGGTAAGTCCTCACGAATGCTTGACTTGCAATTGGTATCGGCAGGCCAATATCTTACAACTTTTAATGTGTCTACATATATTGGTCAGGGACAAGGAGTGTTTTCAGTAAGAGCTACAGACAATGAGAACCATGTCTTTAGTGATAGTATAGTTCTTTGGTATCAGGGTGTCAGTTATAATCCGTTTTATATTGTTAGTCATAACTTAAAGACACCAAGTTTTTATATGTTCGAGCAGGATACCTTGCTTTCGAAGGATGCAAATGACCAAATTGTTGGACTTGCAATTACTAATGACGAGCAAGCTGTAGCTTGGTATCTAAATGAGATTCCTGCAACACCTTCTGTCGGAAGTGAGGTATGGTTATCAACAAAACCAGGAACATATACTTTTAAAAATGATAGCGAAGAATTAAAGACTGTATATCTATGGATGAAGGATGGAGTTGGACGTATATCGCAAGCAAGTGTTGCAACAATTAACTATGATTTGACTGATCCAATGCTAAGCTCTATTGAGCTTGTGAACAGTGAACAGTTAATAGTGAACAGTATAGCAGGAGACTACTACTTAAAAGTCGGTACATATAACGTAACCTTTAATTTTGATGCAGAAATGACTATTACCCCTACAGTGACTATTGGAAACGGCACTTCGACTACGCTCAGTGTCCTTTTAACACGATTATCTGATTCTACGTTTACGAGTGAATACGTAGTAACAGCAGGAAGCCAAGAAGGAACGTATAACATATACTACAGTGCCACCGACAATGCAGGTAACACTGTTCACGGTTCACTGTTCACTTCTCACTTAGTTGTTGATACAAGAAAACCAACAGTGAATATAGAGATACAAGACGCAGATACGTTAAGTAAGTTATATACGAATAGTACTAATGTGGTATTAAGTATTAATGTAGAAGAAGCAAATGTAGCTGGATACTATGTAACAGAGA
>DYQY01000029.1 GCA_020719045.1 Candidatus Termititenax sp. | reverse complement strand
CCTATTTAAAAATTTTATAAGGATATAAAAACTGATTTAAGTATTTCTCATCAATTTTTGATAGTGTACCATATCCACTCACAAATTCTTCTCTATTCTCATAAAGTGTTACCACTCTAATTGCTATCCAAGAAGCTATATCTTCAGGTGTAGTTATATATCCAGATATAAATGTGATTTGTACTGCATCACTTCTATTATATACAGCAGGGAATGAATAATTTTCATCAAATTCAATGTAGTGGGCTTTGCCAAAAGTGTATATTCTATAATTTGAAGATTCAACTGTTTGTTGAATATTATACTCATCATAATATTTAACTGATGTAACTGATTGTAAAGGGGAGAGTAGGTTTATTTGTGTTGCAAAATAAGGTAAAGCTTCAATAAAAGTACCTGTAGTTAATTGAATACCAGTAAAGGATTCAGCAGTCTTACAAGCTGATTTAATCATTGTGTTTAATAAAGCATCATCATAATCGTGTTCTATTCGTGCAATATCTTTTGCTGTTGCTAATGTTATTGGGAGATTTGTTGGTTGTACTGTAACCTTTCTCACTATAAATTCCTTTTTATTAGAATTATAGCATAAGGAGGAAGCCTCCTCCTTAAGTTACTAAGCTGCTGCTGTTATTGTAACAGAACCACTTACTTTAATTGAGATTGAACTTTCAATCACACCATCTACACCAATAGATTTACTAAATGTTTTAGGTGTCCCTTGGAAAGTAAAAGAAGCTCCTGTTGTTTCACCTGCTGCAACAGGTAAAGCTACTTTAAATATACATAATGCACTATTAGTTAGAGCTGTTTGAACTATACCTTGTCCTGCATCTGCATAATCATATTTAACATTTAAAGAGATTTCACCATTGTCAATAAGACCAGTTACAAATTCTTTAGCTACACTTGATAGGTTTGTTACTTCAATATCTGAAGCTGAACCGCCTTGAATACCATCAATAGTAGTTACATTTTTGATAACTGTATATACTGGTGTTGTTACATTTGAAGAGATACTGATTGTAGTACCTTGAGCTTTTCTAGCTACTGCTGGAGTTACTGCCATTTTTTATCCTTTATAAATTTGAATTTATTATAATATTTAAAGTTCTTGAGAATGTTTGTGTATTTTCATTATAGTCATTGTCAATAAAATGCGATATATTCCAATCGTTTTCTGAGCAAATGTTTTTTAAAGCTTCAGTGATAGCTACCACTTGGCTATAAGAACTACAATCAAAAGTATTTTCAAAATCAAAAACACCACTTGGAGTATTAGAAACATCTAATAACCCATCTAATTCCGCCTCAACTCTATACATTAAAGCAGGGTACACTACATTTTGAGGGAATTTTACAGGGTACTTCCTATCACTTATAATCCCATTGAGTATACTATCACTGTTTAATACTTGTAAGTAAGTTGATTCAGTACTCATACTAATTCCGCAAATCCCACTTTTATAAGTTCATCAGCAAAAGATTTTTCAATCTCAACCAATTCACCTATTTTATAACTAAAGCCTACACCTGATAGGCTTGTAAGGATTTTAACCCTTACCAGTCCGTTGTCAGATTTAGCTTTTGCCATTATGCCATTACCAATGTTTTAACAGCTTCAGAAACAAGAAGTTTTCCATCAACTCTTGCATTAGTTCTCCACCCGATTTGACCATTAGCTGCATAAAGTTCATTTAGTCTTTGTACAGACATAACACCTCTATCAGCAATAGTGTATTGACTGAAATCTCCAAATGCGATTGCTTTGTTTCCTGTAGCAATTGAAGGCATATATTGAGAAGTAACAATTGGTTTACCATCAAATGTAGCTGGTGTTCCAACAGTTAAACTTGGTTGCCATAAATATTGACCATTAGAATCTTTAAGTTTTCTAAGAGCTAATTCTGTGCTTCTGTTCATTAATAGAGTTTTATCATATCCTTCTTTTACAGAATACATAAGGTCTAACATCTCATCAACAGTAATAGCTGAAGCAAGAGCTGCAGTTTTACCTACTTGTGCAGATACAAGAACACCTGTTGGTTTTTTAACACCGTTTCCAGAAATGAATGCCTCTTCTTGTAAGCTACTCATTGCAAGTGCGATTTTTTTAGTTAAATATTCTTCAACATTAACAAAAGCATCTGCTAAGAACTCTTCAGAAACTTTAATGATACCACCAGCTTTATAAGCAGCAATTGATAATTGTTCAAATGAAACATCAGACAAACCATAAGCAGCACTTTCATCTAACCAAGCAAAAACAGCATCATTACCCTCAACTGGGATAAGTTCAGTACTTGAAGTTCTGATGTTTGTAGATAATCCTCTCATAACATCCATCTCTCTTAGTTTCTCTAAGATTCTTGTTTGGTATGAAACTGGAACTAAATAACCACCTTCAGCAGGAGTAGTAACATTCAATACAGCTCTGTATTGTGCAACAACACCTTTATCAGCATCACTTAATCTTTCAAACCCTCTTGCCATTAACATTGGGAAAACTCTAAGTTCATAATCAGCTTTGATTATGTCATCTTTACCTATTTTATCATCTGATTTACCACCAAATAAAGGTTTTCTAACACCTTCAGATAATATAGCTTCTCTTTTTGCTAATTTTTCAAGGTTTTCAATATTGTTTTCAATATCTTGATAATCAGCTTCCATTCTTTCATTTTGTTCTTTTTCTACAGCTGTATATGCTCTATCTTCTGATAAAACTAAATCATTTAGTCTTTTCATAGCCTCAAAGTTTTTTGCTCTAGCTTCGATTAGTTTATTTAACTTTTCGTTCATATTAAATCTCCTGTTTTTATTTTTAATTTAAGATTTCTTCGCATCAATTTTATTCTCTCTGCTACTAAAAAGGCATCCCAGCCACATTCTACTGCCCCTTCCTCCAACTCCAAAGTTGGCAGTACAGCATCATCAACTTTAGCTTCAGCTTCTCTACCTAGCTTAGCACCAGAATCAAAACCTTGCCAAACAGAAGATAATTCAAATATTTCTACATTTCTGAGTAGTACTAAAGGTATCTCATCATCTATAATAGTTGCATCATTTAAGTCATATCTATAACCAATACTAACATCAGTTAAAATACCTTCGTGGTATTTTTGAAAAACATCAGAAGCAGTTTCACTAAACCTTACTTTGGCTTTTAGCTTACCTTCTTCTTTTAAAGTCTCAACAATTCGACCTATGACATTGTCTGTAGAAGGATTATGGTCTTTTACAAAAAGTTTCCAATTATCTACATTAATAGTAGCAACATCAATTTCCTCAATATATTTAACACCTGACCAAGTTTCTCTTAACCCTTTGTTATCGTCAGATACTGCAGTGAACCAGATTGTTCGCTCAGATAGGTTAATTGCATTGTCAGTATTACCATTATCAACTGCCAGTTGATAATTTCTTTTATGGGTTGTGACTTTTGCTAAATCTTCTATAGTAATTTTGTTTTTCATATTAAACCTTCCTTAATGTAATTATACATTATTTTATTGTGTTAATTTTTTTCCTGCAACATCTTGTCCATCTTGAGTTACTTGACTCATATTCATAGGTGTTAGCATCTCATCTAAACCGTCAATTGAATCTAAGTCTTCCATTTTTCTAACTTCATTCCTACTTAGGAAACCATTAGTGATTGCAAGTTGGTATGCTTCATATCTTGTTTTAATATCTCCTCTAACTAAAGCGTTAGTATCATATTTGAAATATTGTCTGTTGCTAAGGATTAACTTTTCATTTAATTCACTTTCAATCATTACAAGATAAGGCATTAAAGTGTATTTGACAAATTCTAGTGATTGATGTTCAATGTTACTAAATGTAGCATTGGACATTTCATTTATCATATGTGGTGCAATTCTATAAATAGATGCTATTTCATTCTTAGTATATATTCTATTCTCAATAAATTGAGAATCAGTGTTACTAACAGAAAGCTTTTCTATCTTCATTCCATCTTCAAGTAAGATAGGTTTATGTGAATTTTTAACTCCAACATATTGATTTTTAAAACTTGTTTTGAGTCTTTCATATGCTTCATCATTTAAGATTGCTGGATGAGATAAGACAACATTTGAATTTGCTCCATTTGCATAGAACTTATCAACATATTCAAGTTGGCTCATACCTGCTGCTATTGCCATTTGGTTGTAAGATATAGGACTGATACCATTGATACCATCAATAGACATCATTTTAAAATGTAGTACTTCGTTAGATTCTAAAAGTACTTCACCAAAAGTTTCACTTATATAAGTATAAACTATATCCCCATTTGGTCTGATTTTTGCTGAGATTGAATTTGAGTTTAATTGATAGAGTGTTTTTACTTCCCCTAAACCATTTCGTATAATTTGCCAGTAAGAGTTACCTCTTAAACCTAAATCAATCATAATAGAAGATTTAAAATCAAAATCTGTTGTGAAAGCATTAGGTCTAGCTAAAAGTCTTGTCAGTTTATTGTCTAGTTTCTCTCTTCTAGTACCTTTTTCTTGATATAAATTAAGAGGTAATGTAGCTACAGATTCAGAAAGTATTTTAACACAAGAGTAAATAGTGGTAAATTTCATAGCTGTTGTATCATTAACTGTTTGGGATAAACCACTGACAGGAGCATATATACTTGCGATAGAATAATTTGTTGGGATTAACTCTTTTGCTCGTTTAAAAAAATTTGAAAACATAATTAGCCTTTTTTAGGCTAATTATATCATTTATATTTACTGAGGTAAGGGTGTGTGTTGGAAACCAAAGTTTTTTAATTTACTTGAAAGAGAAAGAGAGATAGGGGGTTACCCTTTCAAGCATTCAGTATTATAAGATTAGCATACTTAAAGGCTTCTTAATCCTCGAGTGAGGTAAGCACTTTCTTTTTGCATATCTGGGATATACAGTCCAAGAGCCATAATTAGGGCTACTGCTGGGTCTATTTTTTGTTTTACTTTATCTTTTGCTGGTTTTATATTACCTGCAGGGTCTTTCTGTAATGCTATATTACTTATAGCCCATCTCAGCATTGGGTCATCTGAAATAAAGTTTTTCTCTAGGGCAAGTTTTTCTAGTTGTTTTGTTGGTGCTGACATACTAGCAAAACCTTGCCCAAATGCTAACATTGTTACTCGTTTTTCAAGAAGTCTTGAAATTAATGAGGATGAGTTCCATCTATCAAAAGCAATACCTTGAATATTATATTTTGTAAATGCTGCTTCAATATCTGCTTGGATAACATCATAATCAACTACATTTCCTTCTGTTATAGTAAGGAAACCTTCCTTTACCCAAGTTTGATAAGGAACATTGTCGTTTCTAGCCTTCTCCCTTAGTTTCTCACTAGGTAAGTAGTTCTTTCCTTTTATTATGATTTTATTCTGATACTCAAATACTAAATAAAATGAAGTAATGTCTGTTGTGCTTGATAAATCTAGTCCGCCCCAACATTTTAGCTTTGTTAAGTCAATATCAATCCTATCAACCATATTTGATACCCAAGTGTGGTCAGCTATAAATGTTTCACTACTATTTGTCCAAATATTTAAGTGTTTTGTTTTAAAGCTTACTTCTTCAGTCCCTGAATGCATTGCTCTTGTATACATATCTCTTAAATTGTCAAGTTTTACACCATATCCTAATGCTGGGTTGGCTTTTATCCATTCTGCTTCTTCTTGCCATTTATTTGGGTCAGCTTCAAATATCATAGAGTAGAAACTATCATCTTTAATAATACCTTTCTGTACTTTTTTAGCATACTCATATCTTTGATGAAACCAACCATTAATTAAATAACCTGCTGTTGAGATAAGGAATATTATTGGTTCAAGTCGGGAAATCATTGATTCCTCTATTACCTTGTATAGTGAATCATCCTTGTATGAGTGACCCTCATCTGCAACAGCACAGTTTGCTCTCAACCCATCTTTTGTATCAGCATTAGCAGTCAAAACTTTAAGAACATCATTAAACTCCCCTTTTGATACGATAGAACGAGTAGATTTATATGCATTTATCATTGTCTCAAAATACCCTGTTTGTTTTATCATTGAGTAGGCTGCATTGTATATAATTTTAGCTTGTTCTGTTTCAGAAGCCATTGTGTATATCTCTTTCCCTTTTTCTTTATCTAAAAAGAACATAACTAATAAAATAGCAGCCAATAATTCAGTTTTACCTGATTTTCTAGGGATAAAAAGCATACAACTCTTATATCTTCTTCTTTTTGTATCTCTTCTCTTAACACAAAGTGAAACTGTGACAAATTCAGTCTGAAAGTCGAGTATTTGGAAGTTCACCCCTGCAAATTCTCCTGCTGTATGCTTTAACATAGCAATAAACTTGATATATTTTTGAGCTAAAGGTTTATCATAATAATAAATATCATTTGTATGCTCTTTTTCAAGTCTATCAATGACTTTATATGCTTGTTTTACTACATCATCTACTGTTCGTTGCATTAACTATCCATAAAAGAAGCAAATTGGTTAACTTCTTCTGTCTTAACTAATTTTAAAAGCATTGCATTCCTTAAACCTATACCTAGTTGTGCCTCTAAAACCTTAAGTCTTGAAAACTCAGCTTTGATAATAGCAAACATAGGGTTGGCTTTGAAGAAAGGGGTAAGTGGTTGAGCGTGAGTTGTGTGATAAAGACTCCAGTAATTTTTATATACTGATATATACTCTAACACTTTTGCTTCAATCATTGGGTTAATTTCTGTGGTTTGTTTTATGTGTTCCAACACAAAATCATATTCACATAGTGGGTTATA
Source organism: Candidatus Termititenax sp. (assembly GCA_020719045.1). Taxonomy (GTDB): domain Bacteria; phylum Margulisbacteria; class Riflemargulisbacteria; order GWF2-35-9; family DYQY01; genus DYQY01. The sequence goes on along the minus strand of DYQY01000029.1, from coordinate 439 downwards.
AGGAATATGTATATCAACTGGGTTATTATAAGCCTCTTCTTGTTCTTTTGTGACCTTGATAGCCCCTTTTGGTGTCTTTGTTGGTAACATTATTTCTTTTCCGCCTTTTACTTTTCTTTTTAGGAACTCAGGTGCTAAAGCATATAGAGTTCTATCCCCTTGACCAATCTTTGTTGGTAGTGACCCACCTCTTGCTCTTGCTGCTAGATTAACTTTTGAACAACTATAATAAGCCATAGCCACTGATGCTGTACCATACTCCATTTAAACCCTTTTTGTTCAATTATAACATTTTAAGTTTACATTATACTTTAAAAAAAATTCCACCAAAATATAAAACTTAAATTTTCCTTAAAGTATTAAAAAATAGTAGGGGTAAAATTTTTTCTGCCCAGCCGATTTCACAGGAGAAAAATACAGATTTTTGAGGTGGGGGGGG
>DYQY01000010.1 GCA_020719045.1 Candidatus Termititenax sp. | reverse complement strand
ATGATTGAGAAAGAGGAGGATAATTGCTCGGAAGTTCTTACTCAACTTTCAGCTTCCGAAAAAGGGCTAAGACGAGCAGACTGGATTTAGAGTTCCAGTTGTTGACAAGGATAAATGTATTAAGTGTGATAAATGTGTGAATTATTGTCCAACAGAAGCTATTATAAACGAAGAATAGGTTTAATATTTAAGAGGTGACTACTGGTCACCTCTTAAATATTAGTTATTACATTCCTTTAAAACATTTATCAATATGTTTTTTGTCTGGATGCTTTGTTAGTAAACTTACAACAACTAAAACAATAACAGAAGCAGGTAATGCAATAAACATAGGGTCTACAACAGGCCACGGCATAGTTTCAACAAGAAAATCTTTACCAAATAAAAGCTTAGATAATCCTATAACAGAAGCCTCTGCTTTATGTAAAAATAGCAGACAAAAAACACTACTTATAAATCCAACCCAAATACTTGAAATAGCAGCTGTTTTAGTAGCTCTTTTCCAGTATAGAGATGCAAAATATGTAGGAAGAAACGTAGCAGCACATATGCCGAAGAAGATAGCCGTTCCTCTTGCAACAACTCCTTCTGGTAGACTGTATCCAATAATTACGCTAATTACTATTGCAAAAATAATGCCTAGTTTTGTTACAAGAACAGAATTTGTTTTAGGGAAAATTTTACTAAAAAAGTCTCTACCAACAGACGTTCCCATGGCATGGAATTGCGAGCTTAATGTTGACATAGCTGCTGATAATAAAGTAAGCATGAATAAGTAAACAAACCATGATGGCAAGGCAGCATTGATAAAATTTGGTATTATTAAATCTGCATTTCCTTTTGCAGCAGCAATGGCTATAACTCCATCTCGTTGAAAGAAGTATACATTGGAAAGAGCCCCAACAATAAAGGCAATACCAGTCATGGCAAGTATAAAAACACCGCCAATTAAGACAGCTCGATTAAGTTCTCTATTACTTTTTACTGTCATGAATCTGATAACAAGTTGTGGTTGGGCTAAAACTCCAATACCAACACCCATAACAATCGAAGATATTAGTGTCCACCACCAAGGTGAGTTAAAGGTCGGCATAGCAGTCCAACCTACGTGACCCATTGCTTGGAGCTTCTCAGGTACTAAATGTGCCATATTTGTAAGTGCTTCATTGGCTACAGTAACACCACCTAATTGTGCATATGTCATAACAAGAAGAATAATCATTCCAAAGAACATAATTACACCTTGTAGTGCATCAGTGTACATTACACCTTTTAGCCCTCCTGCAACTACATAGAAAGCTATGATAAGAGAAAAAACAAGAAGTGAAACTTCAAAGTTAACTGATAGTGTTTGTTCAATAAATCTAGCTCCTCCTACAAGTACTACCGCAGCGTATAAAGGCATACTTAGGAAGATAATAAGTCCACCTAATTTTTGAATAAAATCAGAAGCAAATCTCTTTCCGAGAAACTCTGGAAAGGTGTGCGCATCTAGATTGTGTCCCATTTTTCTGGTTTTTTTGCCAAAGAAAATGAATGCTATAAAAATACCAATTATGATGTTTAAAAAGGTAAGCCAGAGTAATCCCATTCCAAATAGACCTGCCACACCACCGAAACCAACAATGGCTGAGGTGCTAATGAAGGTTGCACCATAAGATAACGCCATAATAAATGGGTGGATTGATCTGCCAGCAACAAGATAATCTTTTTCATTTTTAGTTTTCGTATATCCTAGGAACCCTAGATATCCTATGAGAAGTAGATAAATTATTATTACAGTACTTAATAAAGGTATATTCATGTTTTATTTCTCCCTACAATGATTTAGTTATTTTTTTATCTTTTTTTTCCCAAGCTTGTTCTTCGGCAATATCATTTGTTTCTGTTTCAGTACCTTTGTTCCAGTTAATTATTCCATAGATAACACAAGCAACAGCACTGAGCATTGTCAAAATATAAGCAAGATAAATTACCGGGTCTTTTATTCCTAACATATAAGCCTCCCTAAATTGTTGTAATTTAAAGTATATCAAACTTTTTTATTTTTTGCTCCTTAATAGCAAATTCTCTTTGTCTTAGGATTTCTTTGTTTGGCCAAACATTGAAAGGATCACGATAAACAATGCCTCTGGTGGTTTTAAATTGTTCTAAATCTGATTCTGGTAAGGGGGATAATATTTTGGATTTATCTAATGATGCAATCGTATTTCCTCTTTCCCTCTGTACAGCTGGAGTTTCTCCAACATAAAATCCTGCTGTAACTAGGGCATGTCTTACTGGGATGGCAGAAGAATAAGTAAGTAGTACTCCGTCACTTTTTATGACTTTTTTTATTTTTTGGAAGAAATCCAAGGTCCATAGCTCACTGTTTCTTTGGGAGGAAAATGCATCTAAGTAGATAACATCAAAGAAGTTATCAGGTAATTTTGATATCTGATGTCTAGCATCTCCCCATAACACTGATAATTTTACATTTCTTTTTAAGTAATTGCCATTTTTAGCTATACTTTTTAGGCAATTTTGCCAGTTTAAATGAGTATTATAAGTTAGTAATTCTGAGGCAGTTTTAACAACTCTTTTATCTATCTCAAGTGCAGTGATATCGATGTTAATATTGTTTTCAAGCGCATAGTCAATTGTTACGAGACTGTTATATCCCATACCAAAACAGATATCTAGTAGTTTTACTTTAGGAAGTTTGTCGATATTGGCCTGCTCAAGAAATTTCTTCTTTGCTTCTAATAGCGCGCCAGCTTTATCATGGTAGTGTTCCTTGAAGTCATCACTCCAAATAGTGAGTGAACCATCGAGGGTGCTTTTTTCTGGCAGTAATTCATTGTGAGTTCTTTTAGTATGTTTGTCGCCTTGATAGGCATCTTCAAAAGCCATTTTTCTGATAATGTATTCACGAAAATGACTTTTATTCATTTTCCAGGTTGGAGCGATAACTGTTTCAGCTAGTGATTCTGTAGTCATTCTGATTATTTTAATGTCAGGTCGAATATGTCTAATGAATTCTACTAAGATATCAGTATATTCATATTCATTGAGGGTAGGGAATGGTTTTATAAGAAACTCATCACCCATTTTGGTGTTCTTTAATACGTGTAAATTATGAATCTTTATAGCTTTTATAGGAAGCTTAGATAGTTTCTTTGCTGTTTTAATCATGTCAGAATTTGACTCACCAGGTAATCCTAAGATTACATGAGCTGCTACATTAACGCCAATGTTATTAAGTTTCTTTATGGCAGTTTTGCTACATCTATAGTTATGTCCTCGGTTAATAAGTTTAAGCGTTTTATCATGGACAGTCTGAACTCCTAGTTCAACCCACACATCAATCTTTTCACTAAGTTGCTTGAGATACGAGTATGCTTCTTTGCCTAAACAGTCTGGTCTAGTTCCAAAGCTAACGGCTTTAAAATTGTCTAAAAGCAGTTTGTTATATATTAAAATACTCTCAGGCTGGAAACTAGCAGTGAAGGCTTGAACGTAAAGCATAAAGTTTTTTGCGCCATATCTTTTCTTTGCGAATTTAATAGCATCTGTGATCTGTTCTTGAGTAGTTGTTGAGTTCATTGTTTGCATAGCACGCGCGCCATGCTCACTGCAAAAACTGCACCCACCCTTGCCAGACTCGTCACGGTTAGGGCAACTTGCATTTAAGTCGATTGGAATGCGATACAGTGCTTCACCATATTTTTCTATTAAGTAGTCTTTGAAAAAGTTAATTCTTTTGTCCATTTTAGAATAGACTAACAGAAGATAAATGTTTTTCAAGTATTATAAGCAAATAGTGCAAACATGTGATATATTTTATGCATGAACTATGAGTTAGAAACAGAGTATATAGAATTACATCAACTTCTAAAAGTTACAGGAATGTTTATGTCTGGTGGCGAGGCAAAGTTTGCAATTGGGCAAGGCTTAGTAAAAGTAAATGGTGCTATCGAAACTAGGAAGAAGAATAAGATAAGACCAACTGATACAGTCGAAGTTAATGGCAAAAAAATATTAGTTATTTAGTGTTTTAGTTTATATCCGATATGAAATAACCAGATGGTTAAAAAGAAGAAAAACAGTGCGGATATTAACGATAACGAAATACTAAGAGCTAAACTTCCTTCAGAATAGCCTATCATAGCCCATCTAAATCCATCAACCATGTAGAAAAATGGGTTTAGTTTGGTAAAAAGAACTAATTGTTCTGGAAGCATCTTGATTGAATAGAAAACACCGCCTAGGAAGGTTAGTGGTGTGATTAAGTAGGTAGTAAAGAAAGAAAGATGTTCAAATTGTTCAGACATTAAGGCAACAATTATTCCAAAGCTAGAAAAAGTAACACTAATTGCTATAAAGAAGAATATAAACATTGGAATGTTATGAATAGCAACAGGTGAAAAAAATAAGCTAAGCAGGCAAATAAGAAATCCTACAATTGCGCTTACCACAAGAGCGCCAACAGTGCTTGCTAGTATTTTTTCAAAGTTACTTATTGGTGTTATTAAATCATTTTCAATCATCTTCGTGTATCTTGAGTAAAATAGAGAAAAAGAGGTATGAGAGTAAGCAACAGTAATCACATTCATTACAACTATGCCTGGAACCATAAATTGAATATAAGAGATGTTTTCAAGTAAATTAATGTGCCTGCCAAGAGTTGCACCAAATATCAGTAAGTATAGGAAGCTTGAGAAAACTGGAGACAGAATAGCTTGATTAATTATTCTAGAGAACCTAATAAGCTCTCTTCTAAGCAATGCGCTGAAGCTTATAGGATTAACTAGCACTTGTATGCTCCTTATACAACTTAACTAAATTACTTGATTCTCTTGTGTCAGTTTTAATGTTCTCTCCAATATGCTTTATTTTGCCGTCGTTAATAATTGCGATGGTGTCACATAGATGTTCAGCTTCCTCGAGATAGTGTGTAGTTAGTAGTATTGTTGTGCCTTTTTTGTTTAAGTCTATTAATATATCCCATAGTTCTTGTCTAAGCTCAACATCTAAGCCAGCTGTTGGTTCATCAAGTATTAGAATTTTCGGTTCATGAACTAATGCCTTAGCAACAGCGACTCTTCTTTTCATGCCTCCAGAAATTCTGTCAGTATAAGCATTTGCCTTTTCAGATAATCCTAGTTGTTTAAGTAGTAAAGGTATTTTAGCTTTTAGGTATTTAGAGTCTTTACCAAAGAAACCACCTGTTAGTCTAAGTTCTTCTTTAACGAAGAGAAAAGAATCAAGCTTGAACTCTTGTGGAGACAACCCAATCATTCTTCTAGTAAACAGGGAGTCCTTTATAACACTTTTACCAAATACAAGTATTTCACCAGAATTTGCTGTACATAGGCCAGTGATAAGGTTAATTAATGTTGATTTTCCAGCTCCGTTTGGACCAAGTAGTCCAAAAAAAGAACCTTGCTTTATTTCTAAATCAATACCTTTTAGTGCCTCAACAGTTGGTGCTTTTTTTTCTTTGTAGGTTTTAATAACATTATTAATAGAGATTGCTACTGTCATAGTTTATAAACTATTTTTTATTGTTTTTTCGTCTGTCTGCTTCGTGAATATTGATTTTCCTCATTCTATAGTTTAGTGGTGTTACTTCCACAAGTTCATCGTTATCAATGAAAGACAAGCAATCTTCAAGTGTCATTCTTGTGTAAGGAGTAAGCACTACAGCTTCGTCAGTCCCTGATGCTCTGACGTTAGTGAGTTTTTTGCCCTTATTTGCATTAACAACTAGCTCACCTTCTTTTGAATAACTACCAATAATTTGCCCTTCATATACATCTACTCCAGCACCAAAGAATAAGTCTCCTCGTTCCTGAAGGTTAAATAACGCATATGCAACTGTTGGTGCTGTTTCTTTTACCACGATAACGCCGTTCTTTCTGCCAGCAATCTCTCCAGAATATGGCCCATAACGGTGGAAAATGTTATTAATCGTACCCATACCTCTGGTGTCCATCATAAATTCAGCATGATAACCTAGTAGTCCTCTGGTAGGAATTTCGAATTTCATTTTTATAATTCCTTTATCAAGTTCCATATCAAGCATTTGACCTTTTTTTTGTCCAAGTTTTTCAATAACTTTTCCTTGGTATTCCTCTGGTACTTCGATAAATATATACTCATAAGGTTCTGTTCTTTGACTATTTTCTTCATGGAAAATAACAGTTGGTCTAGACACTTCAAATTCATATCCTTCTCGTCTCATCTTTTCAATAAGGATTGCAATGTGTAGCTCACCTCTGCCAGAAACTTTGTACCCTGTTGCTTCTGTAAGTTCTTCTACGTGTAAGGCAACATCGCTTAGAAGTTCTCTTTCAAGTCTGTCTTTGATATGTCTTGATGTTACGAATGTTCCATCTCTGCCTGCAAATGGTGAGGCGTTTGGTAAAAAGTTCATTGATATTGTTGGTGGGTCAACCTCACGAGATGGCAGAAATAAAGGAGTGTTTTTGTCGGTTATTGTTTCTCCAACCTTCATTTCATCAAAGCCAGCAATTGATACAATCTCACCACAGATTGCTTCATCTGTTTCCACTTTTTGGTCAGCGTTAAATCTGTAGATTTTTGAAATTCTTCCTGTTCTTAGGATTGTGTTATTCTTTGTAATAGCTACTTCTTGGTTAATACTAATACTGCCAGAAGTTATTTTTCCAATAGCCATTCTGCCATGGAAAGCATTGTAGTCTATTGAACAAATCTGGAACTGAAAAGGTGCTTTCCCGTCTCCTTTTGGGGCAGGAATATAGTCAATAATCGTGTCTAAGAGTGGTAGTATGTTTTTGCCAGGTTCAGATAGCTTTTTTGTTGCTAATCCAGCTTTTGCAGATGCGTAAATAATTGGAAAATCTAAGATATCATCAGGTGCTTCCAACTGAACCATTAGGTCAAAAACATGATCAACAACCCATTCACATCTAGCAGCAGCTTTATCTATTTTATTAACCACTACAATAACTGGTATATCAAGCGCTAAGGCTTTCTTTAATACAAAGTATGATTGTGGCATTGGTCCTTCAGCAGCATCTACTAAGAAAACAGCTCCATCAGCCATGTATAAAACACGTTCAACTTCTCCACCAAAGTCAGCGTGACCAGGCGTGTCTATGATATTTATTAAGTGGTTTTTATATAAACAAGAACCGTTTTTGGACTTTATGGTAATGCCTCTTTCTTTTTCGAGGTCCATTGAATCCATAAGACGTTCTGTCATTTGATGACGCTCATTGAATATGCCACTTTGTTTAAATAGTTCATCTACTAATGTTGTTTTTCCATGGTCTACGTGGGCGATTATTGCTACGTTTCTAATATTGCTTTGTTTCACTTTACACTTCCTTTAATTGCTATGGCCAGAGTGAATTATATTCGGAAAGGGTGATAGTGGCAAACTTATTGTTGCGACACGACTAGTAGTAGGGCTAAAAAGTGAAAAAAAGCTCCAAGTAACACAAATATATGCCATAAGTCATGGTAGTTAAAGTGTTTGTGTAAGTTGGGTTTTTTTATTGTATAAATAATTCCACCAATGGAGTAGGTTAGACCTCCAGCAAGAAGTAAATATATTCCGCTTATTGGGAGTAGGAGAGTAATTGGCTTTATTGGAATAACAATTATCCATCCCATAAGTACATAGATGGAGGTAGTTAACCATCTTGGAGCATTAATGAATATAGATTGAATGGTTATGCCAAGAATTGCCAGTCCCCAGGTTACACCAAAAATAGTCCATCCCCATGGTCCTCTTAGTGTAACAAGACAAAAAGGAGTGTAGGTGCCAGCTATAAGAGCATAGATGGCAAGATGGTCGAACTTTCGGAATATTTGATATTTTCCTCCAGCTCTTTGTGGGAGCCAGTGGTAAAGAGTACTGAAGAAAAAAAGCAGGAAAAGGCAAAGACCGTAAATAGAGAACGAAACTATTTTCCAGACAGAGTCAATTCCAAAGAGTATTAGTAGCACTGTAGCAGGTATTGCTAGAACAGCACCGATTAAATGTAGTAAGCCACTGAGAGGGTCTTTAAGTAACATAATATAAGTATAACTTATGTGTGTATATCTAAACATGGTTACCCTGAAATTAAGGTAAAAAGGTTACTTAGTATGGGGAGAGAATATTTCAAGAAGATAAAAGAAATAAAGAAAAGACTAGATAATAATCTATAAAAGGGGCATTCTATACAACGTTAGAACGTAATTTTATCACATATTTTAGTTGGAAATTCAAATACATTTTACTACAAATTGGATGAAGATAACCCTCGGTCGTACTGTCCGTTAGGACAGGGGGATTATAGGAATCCACTTATTCATCTTGGTAGTTTAGGATAAAGAAAGAAGTTTATGGGAAAAAGAAGATAATAGTGAGTAGTGAAAGGGTAAAGGCTAAAGCATCCCATCACTTACCTGTCCGGCGTAGCTTTAGCGAAGACGGATCACTCATCACAAGAGCTGATAATTGTTATTGACTATTCGATGGTATCGTATATAATTAATATATATTATACGATGGAGAGCAGAAATGAATGACATTCTTTATCAATATAATCCATGGTGGGAAGAAGAAATAGTATTAAATGCTGTGGAAAGAGCATCCTATTTGGATTTGTTATATAAAACCTTAAGGTCTAAGGAAGTAATTTTCTTAACTGGATTAAGACGTGTAGGAAAAACAACGTTATTAAAATTTTTTATTCATGAATTAATTACAAAACAAAATATTAAGCCTACAAATATATTTTATGTTAGTTTAGATCATATTGCACTTAAATCATATACAATACATGATATTGTTAATCAGTTTAGGCAAGCACATAAGATTCATTTAGAAGAAAAAGTTTATTTGTTTTTTGATGAAGTAACATATAAAAATGATTATCAGCAAGAATTGAAAAATTTATATGATTTACAAAATGTAAAAATTTATGCATCATCTTCATCTGCTTCACTATTAAAAGACAAAAAAGCTTTTCTAACTGGTAGAGAGAAAGTTATAGAAGTTTTTCCTTTAAGTTTTGAGGAATATCTTCAGTTCCGTCAAATAAAAATTTTAAAGTCAGAAACATATCTTATGAAAAGTTATTTTGAAGAATACATGAAAACTGGCGGTATACCTCAGTATGTTTTAACAGGGGAATATGACTATTTAAAAGAACTAGTAGACAATATTATTTATAAAGATATTATCGCTTTTCATAATATTAAGGATTCTTCATTAATAAAAGATTTCTTTTTTTTATTAATGGAAAGAGTTGGTAAGCAGATTAGTTTGAATAAAGTAGCAAATATATTAAACATTAGTGTGGATACTGTTAAAAGATATTTATCTTATTTTGAAGATACCCATCTTATTCATCTTGTGAGCAGATATGGCACAACCAATGAAAGGATTAGGTCTCCTAAAAAAATCTATACAGGAGATGTAGGTATTAGAAGTATGGTAACAGGATTTAGAGATAAGGGTGCAGTTTTTGAGAACTTGGTTTATCTGAAAATCAAATCATTAGAGCCTGAATATTTTGTTGATAAAGCTATAGAGATAGATTTTATATTGAATAATAGAGCATTAGTTGAAGTGAAATATATGAGTGAGATGAATTCTAAACAAAAAGAAGTATTTGATAGTTATGATGCTGGAGAAAAAATAATAATCTCTGGGATAGATGATTATTTAGCGTTAACCTAACTCAAAACTCTGCATAGTCGCAAAATTCCTCGTGTAATTTGAATAGATTTTTCTGATTTTGTTCCATTTTTTCAACCTCCTGCCAGACTGGCTTGTTATTTTAGAGGTTGATTGAAATACTGGAAACGGTTGTAACCCTTGTGTTTATTGAAAATGGCGGGGACGAACGGGCTCGAACCGTCGACCTCCTGCGTGACAGGCAGGCGCTCTAACCAGCTGAGCTACGCCCCCGACTAAGGTATATTATATTTTAAAATGATTAAAAAACAAATTAAAATATATGATTTGTAAATTGGTGACCCGCCCGGGAATCGAACCCGGGACACCTTGATTAAAAGTCAAGTGCTCTACCATCTGAGCTAGCGGATCATTTAAAAAACAAAAAATACTATACAAAAACCTAAGGCTTAAAGCCTTACTATCTAAATCTTAAGAAACCTGTAAAGACAGGAGAGTTAAAAAGCAAAAACTAGGATGTACCGTATTTTTTCCTTTTATGTTTTCTCATTTTTTTGCGTCTTTTTTTAAGTACGCTACCCATAAAAACTCCTTATATTATCTGTATTACAGAATTGTTACCTTGATTTTAGGCTCAATTATTATACTTGCTTTAGGTGATATGCTCAAGCGAATATTTGTCAAAGTTTTTGGAAACACTGACAAAAACAAAATTTGAATGCTAAAATTCAATTAAGGGAAGAGTTATGATAAAAAAAATACTTATAATTTTATTAATATGCTTAGTATATGCTGCTTTTCAGGATGGATATAATAAGTTTTTTATTGGTGACTATGAAGAAGCTGCAGAGATATTTAAGTCACTAGTTGCTTCTAATCCAAAGGACTATAAGAACACTTTATGGCTTGGTAAGTCTTACTTTTATTCTGGGAATCAAAAGAATGCAATTGATACTCTTATTCGTGCGGTAAAGCTTAAGCCATCCGAGGTTGAAGCAAAAGAACTGTTAGACCAAGTTGAGTATATTCGTGGTCACAATAAAAATGCAGAGGTATATTATCACAAAGGTTATTATGCTTTTATGAAGGCCGAGTATGATATTGCTAGAGAAAACTACTGGCAAGCCATTCTGCTAGACCCAAATGTTGCGAAATACCATTTATGGCATCTACGTTCATTGATAGGTCTTGGTGAGCTAAGAAAAGCTAGAGCTCAGCTAGAATACGCTGAAACACTAAATCCACATGACAAAACTTTATCAATTTTAAAGAAAGAAGACTTACGAGACATTAAGCCTGATAGTGATTATTATAATCTATTAGTTAGTCTTAGTAAGAAAACAATAGAGCCTCAACCAAGAATGAATAAAGAAATATTTTCCAAAGAGATTCCTAAAGAAGAAATAGCCATTGAAGAAAAGTTGCCAGAGGTAGAAGTAGTTCAGCCACAAGAAGTAGTGAAAGTTGAGCCTAAAATAGAGCCTAAGATAGAACCGATAATTGAGCAACAGCAAGTTATAAAGGCAGAATCAATAACGTATAAGGAATCTAAAGTTAAGGATAGTTTGGTAAGTAATAAATTATCAACATCCAAGATTATAGAGTTGAATAGTGATTTTGAAAGTGAGATACCTACACTAAATGCAGATTTGTTAAGAAGAGAATCTGCTTCTTTTCAGGGTAAGACTACTAAAGTTAGACTGCCATTTTGAATTAGATATTGACGATGGGCTTATATTTAATCACAATTAGATTAAGGGTCGTGGGGGTTGTATGAAAAAAATATATGTTTTAATTCTATTATCTTTCCTTATCTTGTTTACAGGATGTCAGGAGTTAGAAACGCTTAATGCACAGCTCGATCAGTCCTTTGTTGATGGGGTAATGACAAATTTACATATTAAAAAGTATTTAGATAATGCTATACCAGCAGGCAGTACCATATATTTATATAATATGGATGAAACTGAAAACGATACTTGGGCAACATTTCTAGATAGCAAAATAGCAGACCAGTTAGTCAGCTCTAATTATGTATTATTAGAAAGAAAGCCTAAATTTGTAGATAAGATGCTGCAAGAGAGATCCAATAAAAGCTACTCAGTTTATTATGAGGAAACAAAATTAGCTCAGCTTATTAATAAAATAAGTGTATCAGATATAAATGTTAAAGATTTACTTAACAAAGAAATAATGGAGTTTTTTGAAAAAGATAGAAATAATGTATATTTGGTTCCTACTCACTTAAAGCCAGCTGAGTATGTTATTTCTTACAGAGTATTAGAAGCTCAGTTGCATTACTCATATCATGAGTCGCCATGGTTAATTGGTTTTTATAATAATACATTAGGAGCATTTGGTAACTTTGTTAATAGTGCTGTTAGAGAGACTGATCATAATATTAATATTGATAGAAAAGGCTCTATAAAACTACAACTAAATATTACAAACACTAAAACAGGCGAGATAATCTATGCCAAGAACATAGATAGTTTCTATAGTGATGTATTTAAGGGTGACGATAGGTTTTCCTATCAAGACCTCTCCTATTATTTTATATCTCCAAAGAAGAAAAAAAGTATGGCGGATAAAGGTCAAAATGTGTTATCTGTTGGGTATAAGTTTCAAGGAATGATGAATCATTTAGTTCATCTTAATTATGATGTAGTTTCTAATGTCTGGCTTTCTGTTTATTACGATCAAGATTTTTTAAATAATATGACATATTTAGGAGTTAAATACGGACTGCCATTGCATTCTGGTGCGACTTCAGCATTTATTCCATATATTGGATTTACTTATAGCAACACTACCTCCTTTACCTATGGATTTGATATATACTATCGATTATTTGACCTAATTCAGTTAGGATATTCAGTAGAGAGTAACAGGAATAGCGATATTCTAAGTAATGGAGATAAGTCTATAACTATAAAATGGCTGTTAGATTAGCCTTATCACAGATATAATAGGGGTATCGTTATGGATAGGATGCGAGATACTGTGATTAAAAAAATCATTAAAATATTAATAATTTGCTCTTTAATGCTTTCTGTTTCTTTTTCAGTTGAAGAAACAGCATATCTTTCATTTAATGATTCAGCTGCTGTTATTTCTTATCAACAAAATAAGAATAGAGAAATTCAACATTTATTAGATAGAGTGTATGGTGTTGAACGAGTAATGATAGACATCAAGGTAAATGTTACTAAAAAAGAAGAAGTATTATCTCAGCCAACTAACTTGCTATTACCAGGTGTTCCGAATCAGGTTATCGAACCGCCAAGAGTAGGAACGGTTTATTATTTGAATGGTTATGATATTGGTATATGGATTGCTCCAGACGTTAGAGACCAGAAAACCGTAGAAGATATGGTAAAAGATGTCATGGAATTTAATAAGTATCCACTTTCAACTATTGTAGTAAATAGAGCCTTAGACAAGAGGGATAAACCTTTTGATTTTTTTAACCAGGCCACAATTGAAGGTATTAAAGAAATAATGAATACCATTAATATTAATATTAAGATTCCTGAGGTAAATGCTGCTATTAATGCTGCTGTGTCTTCAAATTCTTCACTTAATGCTGGAATGAAAACACAAATGGATATAAATAACTTAATTGTTATTATTATTGGCTTTTTGGTAATAATAATTGTAGTAGTTTTATTAATAGTGGTTTTTGGAAGAGCTAAGAAAGAGGTTGCCGGTGCTGGTGGTGCTAAAGGTGATGGTGATGATGCAAAAGGGACTGCAGCGACGTTAGGAGGAGCAGCTGCGGCAGGTGCTCAGGGTGGGTTAGCAGGCCTCGGAAATGAGATTTCTTTAGATGTATCACATAAGCAAGCTGGCGATGATGATGAGATGGGGCATGTTATTAAAAGTGAGTTATTCACTTTTGTTGATGAATCAAATATTTTTAAACTTGCTTTTATTTTGCAACAAGAAAAGCCAAAAGGAAAAGCAGCTAACATAGATGAGTATTGGCAGAATGTAGCAATAATTGTTTCTTTCTTACCAAGCCATTTATCTAGAATAATTTTTATGAAATATACAATTGAGGAACAGTCAGAGATTATTCCATATCTTGCATATGAGATAGATTACCCAATAGAGCAAATACAAGAGCTTGAAAAGCAGTTTAATGAGAAATTAGCTAATTTAGTATTAGTAGGTGGCAAACGTTCAGTTATGCCAATCCTTGATAAGTTTTCCAATCAGAAGAAGAGTGAACTTGCAAAACAACTTAGTGAAAAGCACCCTGATGTTCTAACAGAAATTAGGGATATGATTATTCTGTTCGAAGACTTAACCTTATTGCCAAAAGACTCATTAACAAAGTTACTAATGGAAGTAGATCCAAATATCCTAGCATTGTGTTTTATAAACATGCCAGAAGATGAGAGAAACGATATTTTTTCCGAACTTTCAGAAGGTTTAAGGGCTATGATTAACGAAGTTATTGACCTGCGTAAAGATAACTACACAGATGTCGAGGTTCAGGATGCTACTGATACTCTCATTTCTCAAGCAAAAGCCTTAAATAGAAAAGGCATTATAAAGTTGAACTTGACTGGCTTTGGTGAACAAGATGGTGCAATTGACCAGCAAGAGATAGATAAGTTGTTTGACGATAATTAGTAAGCTTAGTAATTGTAAATACAAAACTCATCAATTATACTTACTCTAATAGAAGAGTAAGTAGGAGTAATTGTTGTTAAGAGTAGGAAACGGTTTTGATGTTCATGAGTTTAAAGAAGGTAGAGACTTAATTCTTGGAGGAGTTAAGGTTGAGTATTCATTAGGGCTTAATGGTCATAGTGATGCAGATGTTTTAACTCATGCTGTAATGGACGCACTGCTAGGTGCAGCTGGTAAAGGTGATATTGGGAGACATTTCCCAGATACCGACGCTGAGTATAAAGGGATATCCAGTCTAATTTTGCTTCAGAAAGTAGTTTGTATTATTTCCCCTTATGTTGTTAACAATATAGACGTGACAGTAATCGCACAGGAGCCTAAATTAGCACCATGTATTTCACAAATGGAAAAGAATCTAGCGGATGTAATGGGTATCTCTGTTGACCAGATTAACATTAAAGCTACTACAACAGAAAAGCTTGGATTTACTGGTCGTAAAGAAGGAATAGCAGCATTAGCGAGCGCTATAGTAACTAATGATTAAAATATACAATACTTTAACTAGGAAAAAAGCAGACTTCATACCAATTAATGAAAAAGAAGTAAAAATGTATGTTTGTGGCGTAACTGTTTATGACCTTTGTCATATAGGACATGCTAGAGCCTATGTGGTTTTTGATATTGTTAGAAGAGCTTTTGAGTATCTTGGGTATAAAGTAACTTACATCCAGAACTTTACTGATGTTGATGATAAAATCTTAAATAGGGCTAAAGAGCAAGGCATTGAGCCATTGGAATTATCTAAGAAGATGATTGCGGAGTATTTTACGGATATGGATATGTTAAATATAAAAAGAGCAGATAATTATCCAAAAGTAACTGAACATATTCCTCAGATTATTAAATTTGTACAAGAGTTAGAAAGTAAGGGAATTGCATACGAGTCAGAAGGTGACGTTTATTTTGATATCAGCAAATTCAGCGAATATGGCGAATTCTCCTGTAGAAACCCAGAAGAAATGCAGGCTGGGGCTAGAGTAGAGATAAACACTAGCAAGAAGAATCCGCTTGATTTTGTGCTTTGGAAGGGTGACGATAAGAGCAATCTTACCTGGAATAGTCCATGGTCTGAAGGTAGACCAGGTTGGCATATTGAATGTAGCGTAATGAGCAGAGAATACCTCGGTGATACTTTTGATATTCACGGTGGCGGACAAGATCTTATTTTCCCACATCATCAAAATGAAATAGCTCAAACAGAGGCCCTAACTGGCAAGAAGATGGCTAATTATTGGATGCACAATGGTTTTGTTCGTATTGATAATGAAAAAATGAGTAAGTCACTAAATAATTTTTTCACAGTAAGAGAAGTTCTAAAGAAATATTCTCCTATGGATCTTAGGTTGTTTTTTCTGATGACACAGTATCGTATGCCTATAAATTACTCAGATAAAGAGCTTGAACAAGCAAAAACAGCTGGTGACAGAATAAGGAGCGTTTTGGCTTTAAAGGATTTACAGATTACAAACGTTAACCTAACTGAGTATAAAGACGAGTTTATTTCTTCACTAGAAGATGATTTTAATACTGCAAGAGCTTTAGCTGTAATCTTCAACTTACTAAAAGAATTAAATAAGACTCACTCAAAAGAAACCTTAGAGTTATTGTTAGAATTTCTGACAGTTTTAGGTCTAGATAAATATTCAGAAGTTAAACAAGAAGCAACTGTTCCTGTCCAAATTAAAGAATTAGCAGATAAAAGATGGCAGGCTAAGCAAAATAAAGACTGGGCTGAATCGGATAGATTAAGGCTTCAGTTAAGTGATTTAGGTTATATAGTTAAAGACTCCAAAGATTCTTATGAGCTTATCAAACAATAGAGTTCAATTAGATTTTGGGTTTTATGCTGTTCTCACGAATCCAGTTCTAGGTTTTGAAAAATTAACAGAAGTTCTCGTAGAAGAAAAAGTAGCTTTTATTCAATTAAGGATTAAACCCATAAACTCTTCAACACTTCAACCCACCAACATTATTAATATAGCCAAGAATCTCCGTTCTATCACTAAAGGTTCAAATAGTCGCTTTATCATAAACGATGACCCATATTTAGCAATGGATGTTAATGCTGATGGTGTGCATATAGGACAAGACGATATGTCGTATAGTGAAGTAAGACAATTAGTTGGTGAAAAAATGATTATCGGATTATCCACTCATAATGTTGAGCAAGTTAAGCAAGCTAATATCCTGAATCCAGACTACATCGGAATGGGTCCTGTTTATAAAACACCTACAAAGATTATTGCTGACCCAGCAATAGGGCTTTCTGGTTTATCTGAGATGATGAGTTACAACAAGTTGCCTTTTGTAGCTATCGGAGGCATAGACCTCTCGAACGTAAAGGGTGTTTTAGCAACTGGAGCGAAAAATATCTGTGCAGTTCGTCTAATTGATCAATGTAAGACAAAAGAAGAAGTAAAAGAGAAACTACGCTTAATTTTTTAATTTCATTGCAACAATTATGTTAGGCAGCCGATATATTTATTAATTATGAATAATAAAGTTATAAGTATACCTACAAAAGATTTAAATTGGTTAATATCAGAACTAAAGAGTATTGGTGTTTTTGGTTATAATGCCTATGCGCCTTCACTTATTAAGAGTTTTCAAAAGTTATTTTTTAGTTTTCATGAATCTGAAGAAGCCTTAACAGGGAGCAGAATATATTTTGATGTATTTGATATATATAAATTAATGAGTTTTGTTCGTTCTCATGGAGGTGGATTAGAGGCTATTAGATTACTAAGTAGTGAACTAAGAAGTGAGAATATTATAAACTATTTTAGAAAAAACTATAATTCAAGTCTTGCTTATGAAGTAGTAAGTGCAATTCAGAATCCATCTAATAATGGAATTTATCAATCTGCTCTAATATTGTTTTTTAATATTTTTAGGTGTGATGCTGATAAAGATTTACGATTATTATCTTTTGCAAGAGATATGTATGTTCAGTTAGACAAGGAAATGTCTTCTAGACCAATGGACGATGATATGATGAAAACATTACCCTCATTTATAAGTTTTTTTAGAGACGAAGAGTATATGCCGTTAATATTTATTAATCATTGGGAGCATATCTTAGACTATATTAGTAAAAATGCTTTTTCCTCTGATGATAATACTGAATACGTTTGTTTGTTATCAGATTTACTAATAAAAGCAGAAAAAGGTTTTGGAAAAGAAAAATTTAATCAAATATCAGATTTGGTTTTAAAAATTTCTATTGAGTTACTTAGTGCTGCAAATTTAGAAAACGAATCAGATGTAAACGAGGACGCTGTTTTGTTGCTGTGCTATTTTTGTACTATTCTGACACCAAGAAATATTGGCCTAGATAGTACCAGAAATGTTTTGGTTAAAGCAAATGGATATTTAAAAAATCATTCAGATAATTTAACTGATAATTATAGATCTATTATTCAAGAGTTACTTGCTATAGGTGATCCATTGATAAATGAAATGAATAAGGATGTTAATAAAAGTAGTGTAAATGCAGGTTGGCTCTACCCATTAATTGTAAATAGATTAGCATCATTAAATAAAACAGCAAAAACAGATTATGATATTCAAGTTGTTCAGATTATTACTTCCTTAAAGAATGCCTTGCAGTTTATTATTTATTATCAGCAAATGCTAGTTTTTAATATGCTTAAAAATAGTTCTCAGTTAATGAGTGTTAATAGTGATGGTGTTATAGATTTTGATGCAGCTACTGGTGAGACTTATCAAAGCAATTTTCATTCTGCTGTTAAATATATGCCATCTAGTCCGCTAGCGATCCTTAATCCTTTATCCTTTTTATCTGATTCAAATATTCAAAAGTACGCAGAAGATAATTTTCAGCTTTATATGTATATATTAAGGATGGTGACTATTAGTAATTTTTATCAATTAGAAAATTTGACTGAGTTTTTAGACAAAATATCTTTGATGGATAGCTCATATATTATTATTTATAATGAATATTTGCGTAATATTTTGGAAATTTCTGAATTTGATACTAACAAAGTTCTGTTTTTATTAGATTTATTAAAACATCAAGCCATAGATAATGATAATAAAAAAGCTATTGTCGATATATTAGTAAAGATTTCTAGCAAAGATAAGTCAGATAATTTGTATTTTGCATTTGAGATCATGTATTTATCAAATGACTTCCCTGATTTTTTAAAGCAATCAACAGATGGACAATTAAGCAACTATCTTTCTCAGCTTAATAGTTTGAGGAAGAATAAGCCAAATTCATGTTTAAAAAACTTAACAAGACAGATGAATGATTCTAATCAATCAACTTATATTTCGAGTATTTGGTCAACTGTTGATAATCGTATAAGACTAATTGATTCTGAGCTTAAATCAAGGAAACAAGCAGCAGAAAAAGCAATTAAAGATGCAGAAGAGGCACGAAGGATTCAAGATGCAGAAGAAGCTAGAATTGCTGAAGAAGCTAGATTAATACAAGCTTTTAGAGAAAAGTTGGAAGATGTTAAATTAGTTCTGTCTTTGTCACTACCAGAGATTATTAAGGTTCATGGCTATAAACAATCTATTGATAATGAAAATATTTCTCTTGAAGTTACTTTGCCGTTAAAAGAGCAAATAGAAAAGTATCAAATAATAATTTCAAAAATTAAAGACTTATTAATAAGCTTAAATAAATTGAAAGAAGATGCTGAAGATATTGCTTTAAATGCTATGCTTTTGGATGATGGATTAGAAGAACCAGCTGAATTATATGCTGATGTCTTAAAGCAGGAACTATCAATGAAGCCAAATGAGTTAAAACCAGCGTTAGTAAAAAAAGGTGAAGAGGGAGACGCGATTGTTTCTAAGATTAATGACGTTATTACATATGGTGAAGTAATTATTAGAGGGTTAGAAAGTAAGATTCAACAGATAAATAAACAACTAAATGATGAACTTATCAACGAAGCAAGAGAAAAAAGAAGAGCACAAGTAGAATTAGAGGAAGCCAAGAAGAGAGAAGCAGAACAACTTCAAGAGAAAATGAAGCAAGAAGAAATTGAAGAAACATCACAAATAGTATTCCGTTTTGTTGAGCAAAGAAGGAGTCAAAGGCCTGATGGTGACGTTATTACTGACTTAGATAAAGAGCTAGCAACTCTAAAAAATGATTTTAATTTCGACTTAGTAGAAAATGTTACAATTACTCCTGATGAATATGATGGCCCACTCAAAGGGGTTCTTAAACATATTCAAATGAAACGAGCAAATAGTACAACATATATTAATTTTTCCTTTAATAATTATTCGCTTACTGGATATTTAGATGCAAATGGTGCATTAACCTTACAATCAATACCAGTTCAACTTGCTGGTAATCATATGTTGTTACAGTCTATTCTAAATAAAATAGCCTTAACCTTAATCATTGGTAAGGATAAGACTAGCGAATTCTCTATGAAACAGGTCAATTCAAGTAAAGAGATAATAATAACTGAGAAGTCCAAAGCTCACAGATTGAATAGTTTTGGTATGCTACTTAAGTACCATGAAGGACAGTATGCAATAAGCTCTGATGGTAGCTCAATTGTAGATGATAAAGAGAAACAAAGAGAAATTATTTTGTCCGCTGATTATTTTGTTAGAGAGAATAGGGATAATGTTACTATTTTAACGCCAATAATCGCTAAGGATAGAGAAGCATTGAAGGCTGAGTTACAAAGTGCAGTAGAGCTTTATGGATTGGAAAATGTTGTGCATATTTCAATGAGAAGAAACCACAGAAGAAGATTGACTACAAAAGTAGAAATCCCATCAACCATTAATGTAGAAGAAACAGAAGTTGTTCTACAAAAAAATAATTCTATAGTTAGCGATGCAACAATTGGTAGATATTTAGAAAACTATCAAGGGTTAAAGGATGTACGCTTACAGCAAAAATACATTAGTGATATTGTGATGGGTGAAAAAAATGATCCCTATTTATTAAAAGATGACGAGCACCCTCTAGGTATTAGTTTTGGACATACTGAGGTTTTTAACGAAAAAGGCCATAACAGAGTAGCTTATACATTTGTAAGAGACAGTGTTAGTGTATTATCTTTAGCTAATTAGACTTGTCTTCATTATTCTCTGGATTAATTGAACCAGAAAATATTCATACATTTAAATCCTCAAAATTGTCGATATTATATCCGTAAGAATATTAGGGGGTATAAATGTCAGGACAAGCAGGATTTGATTCATCACTAGACATAGAAGGACTTAGTCAGGTCCAATTATCTCAACAAGTTGAGAGTTCCTATGTTAATGTCGGTGCAGACATTGATAGCTCAATAGAGGCTAGCTATCAAAGTAGTATTTCTGATATCGGTGTAAGTAGCACTGGTGTATCACCTTCCTATTCGACTACTACTGAGCAAGTTGAGTCAGCAGTAGCTACAGAGCAAATCTATCAATCTTCCTTAGACGTAAAAGCTTCCTTAGGTGTTGGAACAGTTAACAAAGAAGTAACTAGCTACATTGAACCAGAAAATGCTTATATCCTTAGTATTATTGCTGATTTAGGCATTAATGATGATATGGCTGAGGAAATGAGACTAGAGCTTATTATGAATTTGTTAGCAAACAACTTTTCATATGAAGCTGATTCTGCTGGAGAAGGATGGAATACGGTTGAAGAAACCTTAGCAACTAAATCTGGCGACTGTGAGGATTTAAGTAACTTAGCTGCAAGTTTACTTCTAGCAGCTGGTTTCCCTCCAGAAAAAGTTAATGTTTATGTAAATATTTCTGAAACTCAGGGAGAACAAGGTCACGTAGTAGTTGGACTTATGATAAATGATCAAGAAGTAAAACTAGATTTTGCACAAATGATTAATGATGCTGATGGAAACTATATTCAGCTAAATGAGTCTTTTTACGCGAATAATCAATTAAATAAAGCTCAGTATGAGTTTAGTTATTCCGTAAACGGAGTTACCCAGTTAAGTACAAGTATTTCTGGTGATATTGTAATGGAAGATGTTAATAATGTGGATTCTTATTTCACAGCTGGTGAATTACCTAATTTTATGTCAATTGCAGCAGATGGAAGTTATGTTTTAAATGGAACAGACGGTGATGATGTTATAAAGTTAACTATTGAGGGAACAGGCAATAATCAAAATATTGAATTAGATTATAATGGAGATATTTACAATTTAAAGACTTATGGACAGGTACCAACAAATGCCATTTTTGACATAAGAGGTGGTCAAGGTAACAATACAATATCAGTTGATTCAACTATTCGTACGAAAAACAATAATAATAATGCTCAAACACAAATACCAAATTCAGTTGCAACTATAGTAGACGGAGTTGTTACAATACATGGAACAACTCGTGCTGATACTATTAATTTAACTAAAAATGAAAATGGCAAAATTATTTTGGAATATAATGGTACTAGGTATAATTTAACAGAAGCATTTGGTGATGAGTTTAAAATCAATTTAAATTTAAACAATGAAACTTCAAACGATATAGTAAATATTACAGATGTAGCAGTAAATAATATAACTGGTGGAGCTGGAACCTCAACTGGAACTACGGGAATAACTAATCCACATGATTATTATGATGAACTGCATGAAGCATATTCTGATCCTGAAAATGGCGGAGCAAGGGCATTAATGCAAAAAGCCTTTGAAATAGCAGTGGATACATCTATTGCCGTTGCACCTGCTGGTTCAACTAAGTATCAACAAATGCTATACAGTATGGCAAATACCATTGAGGCGCTTTTTGATACATTATTATTAATGTCAGACTATATGGCAAATAATCAGACATTTACAGAGAACCCTGGTGATTTATATGCTTTACAGCAAGAGATAACACAGGTTAAAGATACAATAAGTACCTTAAATGCTGTTGGTTCAATGAGTACTGATGTTATTACTAATCACTTAGCTCAGTTTACTAAGGATATGAATAGCTAATTTCTTAGCGTATAGCCTTTAATCTTTTTTTCATATAAAATCTAAAACATGTCGGATAATCAAGCCTTAGAAATGCAATTAATTAAAACTTTATATTCAAAGTATCAACAAGAAATAATAACTATAGATGGTGTGTTTATTAAAGTTCAGTTTAATGGTCTATCTGAAATAATAAATGTAGATATTAAACAAAAACCATATAGTACTAAAATGCTTATAGCAGATTTACGGTTTATAAATAAGTCACTTGAGATAAGTAATAATGTGAATGAGAGTAAAGTTAAGAATATGGTGCTTAGGAAGCTTAATCAATACCCAACGTTATTAAGTGGTATTACCTTATTTGTTAAGGATAATGGTGTTCTTGAAGAACAGTTTGAAAAACATTTAGAGCAGATTGAGTCAATTGAACAGAGAGAGCAACAGATAAAAGCTAATCGTATATTTAGAAAAATAGACTACCTATATTTTAACGAGGAAGAGGATACTCAAAAAGTAATCAATGATTATAAGATAGTTCAATCAGAGCTTCTTAATAAAATCACCAAATCAAATAAAACTTTTTTACTAAATCTTACAAAAGATTATGGTGTAGACCCTAAACAAGCAGTTGTTAAACTTTTGTTAAACAAAGTATTTACAAACCCAACTGGTAGTTTATTGTTACTTAAAATTTTTAAGTCTTAACAAAAAATACCTTTACTTTATTTGTGTCAGGAGATACAAGAAAACGATCTGAGTTAATTTCTTGTTCAACTCCATTAATCTCAGTTTTTATTATATGAACAGGAAGATTAATCTCTATTGATTTGGGAGCAGTGTTAAACTCACAATCGATAGTAATTTCAATTTCATCTTCTTTTGTTACTATATACTTGAAGCTGACTTTTCCAAAATGGGTAGGGGCCTTCTTAAGTTTAATCTCCTCAAATAAGTTTATCCAGTCTTTTGGAATAACAGGTGTAAATATCAGCTTGTCATCTTCTTCTAAAATAAGCATGTTTCTAACTGCCATTAAAAAGTCAGCAGCAGCCCAACCATGATGACCATCCCCGACAACACCTCCAAAGGTAAATGGGTGGATAGATTCTGGCCAAGTGAAAGTATTAGTTGCTTTATCAAGAAGCCAATAGATTAAGTCTAATGCTTTAGGGTCTCGTCTAGATATATAGTATTGAGCTATATGCGCATTTAGATAGGTTCCATGACCAGAATGATTAATGTCATGAAAGAACGCTCCATTTGTAAAACAACGTTCTTTTAGCATTTCTACTGTGTTTTCTAGACGTTCATCATAAGCACTAAATAAATATAGAGGATACAAAACAGCTAAACTGCCAATAGCACCACTATCAATGTATCTATCAGGTCCAATTGGTAAACATGGCTTACCTTCTTTTTTTGCTGCAAACTCTAATGAGTTATCAATGTCTTTTTTGAGTTTGTTTATAGCTTTCTCAATAAAGTCAGTCTCCAGTCTTTCTTCAGGAACTTGCTCTATTAAGAATTTTGCATCAAGCAGTCCTTTTAAGGACCAGTAGTCATCCCAATAATAAACACCATTCGCACCAAAGTGTTCAGCACTTAATCCTAGTGGGAGTATTCCAGTATATGGGGCTTTTTCTTTGTAAGTCTCTTTTAGTTTACGAACAATCCATTTTGCGCCATTATAAACAGAAGGAATTAATTTTCTAAGTAGGACTATATCTTTTGTTGTTCGGTAGTATTCTGCTATTATCCAGATAGCTTCACCGTTGCTGTCCCATTCTGTCATTTGAGAGAAGAAAAACCCATTAAGTCTCTGTCTAGAAGGGTAGGTTTCTAATACTTCCTTTGCTTCTTCATAGAATCCACATTTAAATAAAGATTGAAGTAAGTAAGATGCATCTCTAAACCAAAAGTTATGATAGTTAAATGGTCCAGGAGTAATGCTCTTGCCATCATGGAATAGTAGCAAGAAGCTAACATTGGTTTTGAATGCTTTTTCTAGTCTTTTGTCTGGAATACTTATTTCAATTCCTTCAGCAACCTTTGTTCCCCATTCAATCATCGTTTGTTGTTTATAGTTTTCATAGTCACCTTCCATATATGCTTCTTTAGATATAACATTGTTTTTATCCATCGTAATCCTGCATTCAATGGTTTTTTCTTCATTAGGATTTAGGAACATCGAGTACTCAGCACCAGCAGTAACAAGGCCAGCATCACATTTAATCTCATTAGGAGTTATTGTTTGTTTATCAGATAATAGTTCGTTTATGTCACCTTTTTCGAAATTTGATAATAGAATTCTGGTAGGTGAGTCTTTTAAAATTACTCCTAGATGTCCATTCACAAAAAACATATTATTTTTGTAGGTACATTTAGATATTAAGCTTACACCTTCAGGGTTATAAGGTCTTATAGATACTATTAAAGAAATATCATCACCCTTATCACCAAAATTAGTAATTTTAGAAGAGTGGAAAATAGTATCTCTTCCTTGGATTGTTTGTACAAAAACAGTTGTTGTAACAAAAAAATCATCGGCTTCAAATCTGGTTTCAATCATTGGTACACTTCCAAGTACTCTTTGTTTTACTGTTTTCATTCTTGAAGGAGCGTAAAGTTTTCCTTTATGGTATGCCCAAACATCTACAGACCAACTATATATTCTAGGAGTTACAAGTCCTCTTACGTCTACAATGGCTTCTTTAATGTTTCCAAGTTTGCCAACTGCTGTCCAGTTTCTGTTCGCTACATTCATAGCTGGAAGTTGGAATCCTCTTGGGATAAATCCTTGTCCTCGGCTGTCGTATTGTTGAACAACCCAATAAGGCCAAACCCACTGCGAATGAGAAGCAAAGACTATTTGGTTAAAAAGTCCACGTATCATGTTAAGAATATTCATTGAAACTAAATCTTTTGGTAGACCACCTTTACCTTGTTTTCCAACAATAGCCATAGGTTTAATGTAGTTTATAGCCCTTTCAGGTATTCCGAATTTGTCAGCAATAAAGTTAATAATTGCTTTTTTCATAATTAGCCACCGTAGTTAAAGGACTTAACAATAAATTCTTTGGCTTTATCAATGCTATCTTGGCAAATTCTTTGATCCTCTAATTGCTTTAAACACAGATTCAATTCGTTTTCTTTCTTTGTTTGTAACGCACCCAAAATAGTTTTCACTTGAGTTTTATTAATTGTTTGCATAGATAGAGCAAGAGTCTGCGTTGGAACTTCATTTAATTTTTGTTTTAAAACTTCTTTTGGTTGTTTAAAAATATCGGTATACCTTAAAACATAGCCCTTAGGTAAAATATTTTCTTCTGCAATAGTTTTTAGGATTTTGGTTCTATGATGTTCTGGTAGTTTGTCGAATACAGTTCCAAGAGCGTCTGTTTTGTCTAAGAAATTTGTAATACTTCCTTTAATCTTTTCTGCAAGTTCAGTTACATATTCTTGATCTACACCATCAAGATGCAAAAGCGTATTAACAAGTTCGTTTTTATCCTCAAGGTTCTCCCATATTACTTGAGCATGATTTTCAGGTAAATAGTACATAAGCACAGCAACTCTTTTAATATAGTCATCTTCATCTAGCCAAGAATCAAGTAGCCCCAATACTTTAAAGATGTCTCCTTCAGTAATAAAGTAAAATGGATTTTGTCTTGTAATTGCAATGTTTGGTCTAAATATTTGAGGTGTTTGATATAATCTCTGTGTTTTTTTAGCCAAAGAAAAAGTGCTAATAACTAAGATAAGGACTATAACAAGAATAGCTATAATAAGAGAATAAATTGTAATAAACAATAGCTGGTAGCTACTTAAAAAACTTTTATATTGAGAGGCCATATTTTCTTCAACTGAACTTATTCTATCGTTAACTGTTTTATTAAGGAGTAATTCTGAGTTTGCAAGTTCTGTGTCAACATACTTAATTAGTGATTCTTGACTTGCTCCTCTCATATCAACAGCTAGCGATAGTTGGATAAACAGGATTGTAAATATTAATAAAAGTATTCTTGATTTCATTTTTTAAGCCTTTCTATAATTTGATCAATATTAATAGGTTTTAATAACACAGAATTTATACCTAAGTTTTTTAGTGTTTTAATTCCCTCAATAGTTAGCTCTTGAGCAACTACTAATATATTAGCATGATAATAATTTTTTTTAATGGCTGAGATTAAAATATATTCACTTTCAGCATTGTTATTTATACCAAAAATAATGTAATCAAAAAATGTGTTATTCAAATTAATAGATAAAGAATTAGTGTCCATTGTGATAATTGAATATTCACCAAGAAGTTTGGAAGTAAGTACTTCTTTAAGATTTTGCGCAAAGAAGTCGCAATCATCAACTATAACAATTTTTTTCATTTAGATGAAACCTCTATGTCAATTGCAATCATTCTTGTTTATATCTTATAAAACAATAATCATTTCTACAATAATTTAAAGTTTAACAATTATATATCACATGTTATATTATCTGCATGGAGAACTTAATAATAAAAGATACGTCTATTTTAGAAATTTTTAACAAGAAAAATTATACTTTTTCAGCTGAGCTAATTCCACCCAGAAACGGTGATTCTATTGAGCCAGTTTTTGCAAAAGCTTCGGTTCTTGCCAAGGCAGGAGTTGATTTTATTTCTATTACTAAAGGTGCAGGTGGTTCGCTTCGAAGTGGAACAATTCCTATTTCCTTTATTATTAAAGAAAAGATTGGAGTACCAATTGTAGCTCACATAACTTGTATGGAGATGAATTTTAAGGAAATTGAGAATTATCTAATTGATCATTCCTACCTAGGTATTAATAACGTATTAGCATTAAGAGGTGATCCGCCAACTGGCGTATTGTCTGAGTATAAAGCTGGTGAAGACCAGTACCAATATGCTTATCAGTTAATAAATAAAATAAGTGAGCTTAATGAAGGGAAGTATATTCTTCGTAAGGGATATGATAAAGACGCAAGTAATTTTCATATGGGACAGAAAATGGACTTTACTATCGGTGTAGCTGTTTATCCTCAGCCAGCTGATGGGAATGTAGAGAGAAACGTTGATTATCTGATTGAGAAGATTAAGGCAGGAGCTACTTTTGGTATTACTCAGATGATATATTCTCCAGATGATTTTGGGGCATTTTTGAGCTTACTTAAGCAAAAAGGATATAGCATTCCTATCTTACCTGGTGTTAGAGTTATTCAGAAAATGAGCCAAGCTGAGTTTTTAATGAAGAATTTTGGTATTGTTATTCCAAAAGAGTATTTAGAAATTCTAGCAAAAGATAATAACGAGAAACTAGTTAAAGATTACATAATTGATTTATCAATAAGATTTAAAAAAGCAGGATCAAAAGGTGCACACTTCTTTGTTATGGATGAGCAAGAAATAGTTGCTAAAATTATTCAGGAATTAAAGATAATCTAGGAGGACCAAATTGCAGGAGTTAGAATTAAAAAATATCAAAAAGTTTAGGTCAGGAAAAGTAAGAGAAGTATTTGAAATAGCAGATAAGCTACTCTTAGTTGCTACTGATAGAATTTCTGCTTTTGATTTTATTCTAAATCAACCTATACCAGACAAAGGCAAGATTCTAAATAGGATTTCTTCTTTTTGGTTTGATAAATTAACTAATATTATTGAGAATCATAAGATTACAGATGATGTTAGTAAGTATCCAGAGGAACTAAGGCAGTATTCTTCACTACTAGAGGGCAGATCTACTTTAGTTAAGAAAACAGAAGTAGTTAAGCTAGAGTGTATTGTAAGAGGATACATCACTGGCTCTGGCTGGAGTGACTACAAGCAGACAGGTACTGTTTGCGGACTTCAAATGCCAGCTGGTTTATTGCACTCTCAGAAGCTAAGTGAGCCTTTGTTTACACCTTCAACTAAAGCAGAAGCTGGAGAACATGACGAAAATGTGTCCTTAGCTGTTGCTAAAGATATTGTTGGTAAAGAAGTGTTTGATATAGTTATGGAGAAAAGCTTAGCACTTTATTGTGCAGCTAGAGATTATGCTGAAACTAAAGGAATAATTATTGCTGATACTAAATTCGAGTTTGGAATAATTGATAATAAGATAATTTTGATAGATGAAGCGCTTACACCAGATTCTTCTCGGTTTTGGCCAGCAGACAAATATGTTGTTGGAAAAGACCAACCAAGCTTTGATAAGCAGTTTGTAAGAGACTATTTGTTAAGTTTGAATTGGGACAAGAATCCACCAGTTCCCGATTTACCAGTAGATATAATAAATAAGACTAGAGAGAAGTATGTTGAAGCATACGAAATGCTGACTGATCATAAGTTTTAGTTTCTTTTCTGGGGGAGAAGATAATGGGTAAAAAGTCTTTTATTGGAGTATTTTTTTTATATTTACTCATATTATCTATTATTTTTTATTTTCTTATGCTTCCCAAAAAAGAAGTAAAAAAAGAACCAGTTATTGTAAAAAAAGAAACAGTTCTTCTTAAAGTTGTTAATCGTAAGGTTATAGATTCTTCAAATAAGTCAGTAGTCTTTAAGGGGGTTGCTTTACCAAATGGAGTTTATAACGTTGTTTACCCATATAAGCTTGCAAGCTCAGATTATGAAAGTACAGATTTGGACTATGAACGTATTGCAGGTCTTGGAATGAACTGCGTAAGGTTCTATGTTCAGTATACCTGGCTTACAGATGAGGATCAGTTTGATTTTTATAATTTTTTAGATAATCAGATTAAATTAGCTAAGAAGCATGGAATTTATATTATTCTGAATCTACATTATTTTGGTGAGGCTGAGAATGTAAAAAGAGGAATTGATGATGGTTTTTATAAAGGTAGTTCTAAGTATGATTTGGTTGGTTTTTGGAAGAAAATTTCTGATAGGTACAAGGATGAAGAAACTATAGCAGCTTATGACTTATTAAATGAACCAACAACTTCATCAAAGCTCACAGAAAAGAGGCTTTATGAAAAGTATTCTGAAATAATTTCTACTATAAGAGCAAATGGCGATAAACATATTGTTATTGTTTCTGACCCAGTAAATAAGTTTGATAATGAATTAAGAAACGATATTAAGGATTCTAATCCTTTTATTAAATTAGATGATAATAATGTTATCTATCAATTTCATTGGTATCAACCAATTGAATTTACGCATCAAGGTTTTTTTGAATCAGATTATTTTGAATTAGGTGCTGAATATCCAACTGAGAAAAAAATTGATTCATATAGAGGGGGTTATTACAAAGCACCATATGTAGCTGATACTGGTGGAAATTGGGTAGAATATAAAACTCCATGGATTGATTTGAGTGAGGCTAATTGTAGCTTAGGTCCTGAAGATAGATTTAATTTGTCTTTGTCCTTTTCTGGGTTA
The DNA here is from genome assembly GCA_020719045.1 of Candidatus Termititenax sp. Lineage (GTDB taxonomy): Bacteria > Margulisbacteria > Riflemargulisbacteria > GWF2-35-9 > DYQY01 > DYQY01. Next base: position 26,887 of record DYQY01000010.1, on the reverse strand, counting down.
AAAGGCAAAGTTTGGTTTGATGATATTAGTCTTTATAAAAAAGATGCAAACGATAATGTGGTTAGGTTACATGTCCCTAATAATGATATTAGTAATTCAAGGTTTTTCGTAGGCTGGACTAAGAACCCTAAGCCTTCAATTATGCCAACAAAATGGAATGCTATGAATGATCCTTACACAAGAGGCATTAAGTATAGAATAGATTGGAATGAGGACCATACTGATAATGGTTCAGGTTCGTTATTTGCTGATGGCTCTAAAGCTAAATGGGGCAAAAATAATCCATGGGCAGTTTGGGGTCAAAGTGGAGGTTCTTTGTCTACTTATTATAGTATAGAAAAGGGTGCAAAATATCAGGCAAAGTTTTGGGTTAAGACAGAAAACAACTTAGACTATAATGTATCTGTTGGTTTTGGGATTTATAATGTTAAAGAATTTTTGTTAAATAGATTCACCATGCAGAACTTAATTCATGAGTATTATTCCAAGTGGGCAAGAAAGAATAACGTTCCTATTTATTGTGGTGAGTTTGGAACTTGTAATCCTGGATTACTTCATCCATCTTTTTCAAGTCCAATGCAGGCTGAGTACGTTAGAGATATTAAGGATATTTTAAACAAAGAAGTAGGGCATTGGTCTTACCATGCTTACAAATCATATTCACCAAGGTCTGATTTGTTCGGCTTGTATAATGACAAAGAGGATAAGCAAATAATTAGGGTTTTAAGGAACCTCACCCACGGAAGTTAAATGTATCTTTAAATATAGATAGATGCCGTCACCCTCTCCGTTTCAATAATGAAATGGAGAGGGTAGCAACAAGTTCAATAAATAAGAAGTTGTTTTTAATTTTTGCAGGGAGAGGTCAGTATATGAGAAACTATTTTATAGGAATTCTCAGAAGCTATTGGTAGAAACTCATTAAAATTCATTAGTGCGCTACCATCAGCCTTATCTGATATTGTCCTAATAACAATACAAGGAACATTGTTTATCTGTGCAACAAGGGCTACTGCTGCTCCTTCCATTTCAACTGCATCACCTTTAAGTTCTTGGAATCTGCTTTTAAGTAGCAACTGTTGTTCATGAGTAACAAAAGTATCTCCAGTTAGTATTCTTCCACATACAACTTGATGACTATTACCCTTATATTTTATTGCTGTTTCAAATAAGTCATTATCAGTTTTAACAAAGCGAATGTCAGTGTATGGTATTTGTCCTATTTGAAATCCAAGATTTGTTACATCCATATCATGTTGTACTAAATCTTTCGCAACTATTATGTCACCAATATTTAGATTTTCTGCTAAAGCACCAGCAAGACCAGTAAAGATTATTCTATTAATTGGGAATTTATCAATGATGTATTGAGTAAAGAGTGAAGCCATTACTTTGCCAACACCAGACTTAGCCACAATAACATTTACTTGTTCAAATGTACCTTCATAAATAGTAAAGTTATTCCATTTATGTTCCTTAAGAACATTCATATGTTCGACTATCTTGCTAACTTCTTCTGGCATTGCTCCAAGTATTGCTGTTATGTTTTTCATATTTGTTATGATAGCACTTAGGGGCCTGACTCTCAATAATATGGTTACATAGAATGAATGATTGAACGAATTAATGATTAAAAGGTATAATTCACTTATATACATAAGGAGAATTATTCATGAAATATATTATAGGATTAGATATAGGTGGAACTAAAATAGCTGCTGCAATTGCAGATGAAAGCGGTAAAACTCTAACTACCATCAACACTCCAACTCAAGCAAAAAAAGGTGGAGACGAAGTATCAGCACAGATAGTATCAATCATCGGAGAGTTACTTAAAAGTACAAGAGTTAATCAAAAGGATTTAAAGAATATTGTACTTGGTGTGCCTGGTCAGATAGCAAAGAGTAAGGGCTTAATCATTATTGCTCCTAATATTAAGGGTTGGGAAAACTATCCACTACAAGCAAAGATTCAGAAGCATTATCCAAATGTTCCGATAATTATTGAAAACGATGCAAACTGTGCTGCAATGGGCGAATTATATTTTGGTTCTGAGAAAGAGTTTAAAAATATAGTTTTCTTAACTATCAGTACTGGAGTTGGTGGAGGAATTGTTGTAGACAAGAAACTATACAGTGGGGCCAATACAATGGCTGGTGAAATAGGACATATGCCACTAAATCTTACAAATGATAATGATTATAAATGTGGTTGTGGACGCTTTGGTTGTTTTGAGGCATATGCTTCAGGAGTAAATATGGCAAAAAGAGCGACTAAGAGGATTACAGAGTTAGGTGCAGCAAAGGATGAGTACGGCAAGATAACTCTTGAGCTTGCTGAAAGTAATAAAAGCAAGATTTCATCAATTGTATTAAGCCAAGCAGCTAAGCAAAACGATAAGTTTGCTATAGATATTATTAAGGAAAATGCTTATTACATTGGGATTGGATGTGTGAACATAATTAATGTTTTAGATCCTGAGGCAATTATTATCGGTGGTGGGGTTAGTAATATTGGTGATCTTCTTTTTGATGAAATTAGAAAGACAGTTAAAGAGCATACCTCAATGGTAAGTGAAGTAAAAACTGAAATTATTCCTGCAACACTTGGGAGCGACGCTGGTCTACTTGGGACTATCGCAATTGGTTTGTCTGAATGATAAGAATAATTAACTATGACGCTGGAAACATCCTTAATGTTTATAGAGCATTTAAGCAAATTGGCGTTGAGTCAGTTATTACTAGTGATTTGTCAGAGTTAGACATTGAAAAAGATATTCTAGTTTTACCAGGAGTTGGTTCTTTTGGAGCAACGATGAATAGTCTTAATGAGCTTGATTTAACAGACAAAATCAAGAAGCATATTAGCTCTGGTGGCAGGTTTTTAGGTATCTGTTTGGGTGAACAACTCCTGTTTGATGAAAGTAAAGAGAGTGAAGGCGTAAAAGGCTTAGGTGTTTTTAAAGGAAGTGTAAGCAAGTTCCCTTTAGAGACTTGCTCCAAGGTTCCTCAAATAGGTTGGAATACGATTAATGTAGAATCCGATTTTTTTAAAGAATTTGATAATAAGTTTTTTTATTTCGTTCATTCGTTTTTTGTTCCTTATAATAAGGAAATTTGTTTAGCTAGTACTGAATATGGAATAAGGTTTAATTCTGCAATAATTAAGGAAAATTTAATTGCTGTTCAGTTCCATCCAGAGAAAAGTGGCAAAGTTGGACTTAGTTTCTTACAAAAAGTCCTTGAATACTTTACAATAGATAAACAATGATTAAGTTACTACCGGCTATCGATTTAATTAATGATCAATGCGTTAGACTTTTACAGGGCGATTACTCCCGAATGACAGATTATGGCCTTGATCCACTACAAACAGCGAAAATGTTTGAGGTACAAGGGGCAGATATTATTCATATTGTTGATTTGCAAGGTGCTAAGCAGGGCAGTCCTAGACATTTTGATTTAATAAAGAAGATAAAAGAGAATTTAGCTATACCTGTTGAAGTCGGTGGTGGCATCAGAGATATTGAAACAGTAGAAAAATATTTATCAATTGGTATAGAAAGAATTATTTTAGGTACAATTCTAGTTAAGGATAAGCAACTTGCTATTTCTATCCTTAATAAGTATCCAGACAATATTGTTTTTGGTATAGATGGACGTGGAGATAACGTTGCTGTAAGTGGTTGGCTTGAAGATACCAGAATTTCCGTTATAGGTCTGATAAAAGAATATGAGACCTATGGGTTAAAGCATGTTATTTACACGGATATTAACAAAGATGGCTTGCTTCAAGGAACTAACTTAGAAATGTTTTCTCGTATTATTAATGAAACCAATGTTAAACTAGTAGCATCAGGCGGAGTATCCTCTCTTGCCGACATTAGAGATTTGATTAGAATAGATAAAGATGAAAAGCTATTTGGAATAATTACGGGGAAGGCAATATATGAGAATAAATTTAATGTTAAAGATGCAAAGGAGGTTCTTTTGAATGGAATTACTTCCTGATAATAAGTCACTCAGTGATGATATCGATGTTATTTTAAAAAAACATAATATTGATAGTTCAGACCACTATTTAATTTTAAAGGAATTTTTGCTTTCTACAGTCCTCTATCATTGGGAAGATCCACTTATATCTGATCTTATTCCACTTAAAGAGGGAATGGAAGAAATAAGAAATGCTATGAAAATGTTTAAGAAGTATAGATATGATTTTAAGATCTCTGTTTTTGGTTCTGCAAGAACACCTAAGAATCATCCCTTATATCAATTAACTATGGAATTTGCCCAAAAAGCTTCTTTAAAAAAATATAAGATTATAACAGGAGCTGGACCAGGAATAATGGAAGCAGGAAACTTAGGTGCTGGAGCTGATAATAGTTTTGGACTAGGCTTAAAATTACCTTACGAGAACGAGAATGAGATTTTTAGGCAGCGTCCTGACCATTTGACTTTATTTAATAACTTTTACTCTAGAAAACATACTTTTTATAGAGAAGCAGATGCTGTAGTTGTTTTCCCTGGAGGTTTTGGGACAATGGATGAGATATTCCAAGGCTTAACAACTCTTCAGACAGGTAAGAAAAGAATTACTCCTTTTATTCTGGTAGATGAGCCTAATGGGACATTTTGGAAAGAGTTTGATGCTTGGATAAATAAAAACATGCAACATCTATACATCTCTGGACTTGATAGGTCGATGTATAACATTTGTACTAGTGCGGATGAGGCTTTAAAGAGAATTGATGATTTTTATAGAATTTTTCATTCTTATTTAACGCTAAATGATAATGAAATATTTTTTCAATTAAAGAAAAAGCTATCAAAACAAGAAGAAGAATTACTTGAACAAATTGCTATAGAGAACGATTTGACAGAAATGCTTTACGTTAGAGAGAGATACTATCCGGAAACTGCTTTGTTTGTATATAGGTTTTCTTTAAATAAGTTAAGAGATTTCGTTAAGATTAAATTGTTTATTGAACAAATTAATCAGAGATTGTAATGATAATCACTCTTACAGGTAGAATGGGTTCAGGAAAGAATACTGTACTTGGTTTATTAAAATTGCCAAGCGATTATAAAATCATTGATGCAGATGTGATAGGTCATGAATTACTTACAAGAGACTATGTAAGAGAGCAGATTTCGTTTTCTTTCCCTGAAGCTATAGAAGAAGGTCAGATTAATCGAAAGAAGTTAGCTGAACTAGTTTTCCCAAATAAAGTAAGCATGTTAAACCAAATTGTTCATCCATATCTAATTGAAGAGATTCACTCACATTTGCATCCTAAGATGCTAATTAATTCAGCTCTTCCAAGAGAATTAAAATTAATAGAATTAAGTGACATTATAATTTTTGTTGATTCTTCTGATAGTACAATTAAAAAGAGGCTTCAGGATAAGTTTTCAAGTGATGATATAGATAAACGACTTAAGTCGCAACATTCAAGGGAGTGGTATTTAGATATTGCTGATATTGTGCTTAACAATAATAGCTCACTAGAGGATTTGGAAAAAGAAATAGAAAAGAAATGCATCGATTTATTCTAGAGTCAAAATACCAGCCAACTGGTGACCAACCTCAAGCAATCAAGGAATTAGTAGATGGTATCAACCAAGGGAAAAGATTTCAAACACTTCAGGGCGTAACTGGTAGTGGAAAGACATTTACTATTGCAAATATTATCGCGCAAATTAACAAACCTGCAATTATTCTGGCACACAATAAAACTTTAGCTGCTCAACTTTGTAGTGAATACAAAGAGTATTTTCCAAAGAATGCTGTTGAGTTTTTTATAAGTTATTATGATTACTATCAACCTGAAGCATATTTACCAACGACTGACACATATATCGAGAAAGATTCTTCCATCAATGAAGAAATAGAAAAGATGCGCCATAGTGCTACGTTTTCTCTGTTTAATAGAAAGGATGTACTCATCGTTTCATCTGTATCATGTATCTATGGACTTGGTTCGCCGGAAACTTACGCTCAGGGTAGTATTACCCTAAAGAAAGGCGATACTATTGACCGTGATGAAATAATCGAGAAGCTAATGGAGATACGTTACGAAAGAAATGACACTGAACTTAAACGAGGTAATTTTAGCGTCAGAGGAGAGCTACTCGAGATTTTCCCAAGCTATGGTGAAAATATTTTAAGAATAGAACTTTTTGGTGATGAGATTGAGAAAATGTACTTAATCGATAATCTTAACAAATTACCAATAACTTTTTTTGAGGAGTTTATGGTATATCCAGCTAGTCACTTTTTGGTTGCACCAGAGTTTCAGCGTTCTGTAATTGAATCAATTCAGAAGGATCTCCAAATACGACTCATAGAGTTAAAAAGTGAGAATAAGTTACTTGAAGCGCAGAGGTTAGAGCAAAGAACTATGTTTGATATAGAAATGATTGAGGAAGTAGGGTACTGCTCGGGAATAGAGAATTACTCAAGATATTTAACTGATAGAAAACCAGGTGAATCACCTTATACTTTATTAGACTACTTTCCTGAAGATTTTTTGCTTCTTATTGATGAATCGCATGTAACTTTACCACAAGTAAGGGGGATGTACGCTGGTGATAGGTCAAGAAAACAGACGTTAGTTGATTATGGCTTTAGACTTCCAAGTGCTTTGGATAATCGTCCATTAAACTTTACTGAATTTGAAGATAAGATTAAGCAAGTGTTATTTATCTCAGCAACACCTGGACCTTATGAACTAAGTAAATCAGAGCATATTGCCCAGCAGATGATTAGACCAACAGGACTTATTGACCCAGAAATTGAAGTTAAACCAACTAAAGGTCAAATGGATGAGATTTTAAAGCAAATTAACACCAGAATCGATAAAAAAGAAAGAACTCTTCTAATTACTTTGACCAAAAAAATGTCAGAAGAACTTACTAACTATTTGCTTAATAAGAAAATCAAAGCAAGATATATGCATTCAGATATTGATACTTTAGAGCGTTATGAGATACTTCATGATTTAAGAACTGGTGAGTTTGATGTGCTAGTAGGGATTAATCTTCTTAGAGAAGGGTTGGACTTACCTGAGGTGTCTCTTATAGCCATCTTAGATGCAGATAAAGAAGGTTTCTTAAGAGACGAGAGGTCTCTTATTCAGATAATTGGTAGAGCAGCCAGAAATGTTAATGGCAAAGTTCTCTTGTTTGCTGACAAGATTACAGGCTCGATGGAAAGAGCTATTAATGAAACGAATAGAAGGCGCGCTATTCAAAGCAAATATAACGAAGATAATAATATTACGCCAACAACAATTATTTCTAGGATTAAGGAAAAGCTAGGGGATAGTAGGTCTACTAAACATTCCTTGAAGTATGGCGATAAAAAGAACTATGAAGATATGAAGTGGTTAGCTACAATAGATGTAGATAAATTAGCACCTCAAGAGTTTCTAAGAACAATTGATGTTTTAAGAAAGGAAATGAAAAAAGCTGCTAGTGATTATGACTTTGAAAAGGCAGCTATTCTGAGAGATAAAATCTATGAGATGGAACGCAAAACTTTTAGTTAGTTTATTTGTATTAAGTAATTTACTTGTAAGTTCTTTTTCTTACGAGTTAATTGTAAAGTATAAAGATAGTAGCACTATGCAGACTAGAAGTATTAGTAGTCTAAAAGCAAAGAATGCTTCTGTAAGTAACGTGCGTTCTTTTAAATATGCTCCAAATCAATACAAGATTATTGAGGTAGACGAAGCAAATGCTGAAAATGTATTAGCAGAACTTAATAATGATGCTGATATAGAATATGCACATCCAAATTATCAAGCGAAATTATTAATTGCTCCAAATGATTCCTATTATGTAAGTGATTCATATTATAGAGGTCTATTTGATGGATATGGAGCGCAAGTAGCATGGGATGTAACAACTGGTTCATCGCAGATTATTGTAGCAATACTTGATACTGGTATTGATACTGATCATCCAGATTTAGTTGGTAGATGTTTAACGCAAGACTGGAAAGATTACGGAAACAATGATAATAATCCTGAGGATTACAACGGACATGGTACTCATGTGGCTGGAATAATAGGAGCAAACAGTAATAATGGCATAGGTGCTACTGGTCTAAATTGGAATTGCAAATTGCTTCCAATAAAAGTATTTACTGACGCTGGAACAGGTACTTCTGTTCAGGCAATTGATGGTATTTATTATGCTGTAAGTAAAGGTGCAAAAGTTATTAATATGTCTTTTGGCTTTTATGATAGCTCTAACAACCCACTTTTTTTTGAAGGTGCTATGCAAGATGCAATTAACTATGCCTATTCTAATGGTGTTTGTATGGTTGTAGCAGCTGGAAATGAGGATTTGAATATCTCAACCTATAAGCTAACTCCAGCTTGTAATGATGGTGGTTCTAATAAGATTATTGGTGTAAGCTCATTAACTAGCACAAAAGCAAAATCAAATTTTTCTAACTATTCTTCGCAGTATGTAGATATCTCTGCATTTGGTTCAATTATTTATAGCACATATACAGGTAATTCTTATACTGTTTTAAGTGGTACATCTATGGCGGCACCAGCAGTTAGTGGCATTATTTCCTTGCTTTTAAGCCTGGACCCAACTTTAACGCCATCTCAAGTAATGGGATATTTAAAGTCATCAGCAGAAAACATAGATGCTTACAATAGTTCATATACAGGTCAGTTAGGTGCTGGTCTTGTAAGGGCAGATAATCTATTGTCACTTTTTCAAGGTTCTAAGAGCTCTACTCAGAACACAGAGCAGATAATTCAATATTACAATTATCCTAATCCTGTAGAATCAGCAATTCTTAATTCTAATTCAACAACATTTTTTGCAGAGTTTACTAAGCCAGTTAGTAATGCCAATATTTCAATATATTCCATTACTGGACGGAAAGTATATGACAACAATGTTTCCCAATCAGCTAGCACATTAATGTATCATGTTTGGGATTTATCATCTAGTGGTAGCAGTTTACCACCTGGGCCATATATTGCTGTTATTAAAGCTACCGTTGGTGGCAGTTTTGTAACAAAATATCATAAGGTGCTTATAAAATGAAAAATATAGCATTAATTCTATTTCTATTTACCATAAGCTTTCCTGTAACTAGTATTCGAAGTGATGTAATGTACGATTTTTTGAATTTAGGAGCAAATGCTAGGATTCAAGCTCTTGGAAACACTGGCCTTGTTAATGCAACTGACGCAGAAGCAGTTATGTATAATCCAGCCAATCTTTTTAGTTATCCTCAAAAGAACTTTGTGTTTAGTTTAAATCCACTTTACTTTGATTCTTCGCATATGTATTTGTTTTATGCTATGGAGCCATCTATTGTCGATCCTTATAGTAAGATTGGTGTCGGTGTGGTTAGATTTTCTATAGATGGCATAGAAGAGCGAGGTTCGTCTTCGTCGGCTCTCCTTGGGACAAGTAGCGCAAGCGATGTTGCTGTTATTATTGCAAGTTCTAGGCTCATAACTTACTCAACTTCAGTAGGTTTTTCTTTTGGAACAATAGCAAGTACTTACAAGTCTTCTTCTAATGATTTTTTTATGACTTTTGGTGTTAATCATCTAGCTAATGAGTTAAGGATGAAGCTTAATAGTACTATTCAAATATATAATAATGCTGGATATAAGCTTTCTTTTGGTGGGTTGTCATATTTAAGTTCACAAATAATACCTAGCTATGTAATTGATATGTATTCTCATAATAGATTTAGTGCAATGTATGTTTCTTTAGGGCTAGAATATGTGATTAGTAAGCAGATGAAAGGTTTTCTTGGGTACAACAGAGACCAGTTATCAGCTGGGTTAGGCTTAGCTTTAATGGATAATACAGACTTTAATTATGCTACAACATTTACTGACTTAGGAGTTAGACATCAGTTTAGTTTTAGTATGGACCTCACCCCCTAAACAAGCAAAGATAACTTACGATTATACAGCAATCCCCCTCTCCAAAATCTTTGGAGAGGGGGACAACAATTAGGTTTATATAAAAAGTTCTCCACCTTTAGGGGGAGAGGTACGAGGGTTAGTCTACGAAAAGAACTTTCTTAAGAATGTCCATCTCTTCAAGTGCCTTACCAGTTCCGTATGCAACGCAGGAAAGAGGATCATCAGCAATATTAACTTTTATATAAATTTCTCTTTCAATAAACTTATCAAGTCCTCTTAATAAAGCACCACCACCAGCAAGTGTTACACCTTTTTCCATAATGTCTGACGATAGTTCTGGAGGAGTTTGCTCTAAAATTCCTCGGATAGCATTAAGGATAGTATTTACAGTTTCGCTTAGTGCTTCTCTTACTTCAACAGTTGTTAATGTAAAGCTTTTTGGAAGTCCGTTTACAAGGTCTCTTCCGATTATTTCAATTGATTCTTCTTCGAAACCATCAACAGGTGCTGCGCTACCAATCCTTAATTTGATCTCTTCAGCCGTTCTTTCACCTATAAGGATTCTATAGTTATCTCTGCAATGGTCGATAATCGCTTGGTCCATTTCATCACCAGCTACTCTTACTGACTTAGCAACAACGATACCTCCAAGTGACGTTACTGCAACTTCAGTAGTCCCGCCACCGATATCAACTATCATACTTCCTGTTGGTTCTGATACTGGAAGACCTGCACCGATAGCTGCTGCCATTGGTTCTTCAATAAGGTAAGCTTCTCTAGCACCAGCATGCATAATTGCATCAAGTACAGCTCTTTTTTCAACGCCAGTAATACCTGATGGTACTCCAACAATGATTCTAGGTTTAACGAATTTTCTTCTATTATGAACTTTTTCAATAAAATATCTAAGCATTGTTTCAGTTACTTCGAAATTTGAAATAACACCATCTTCAAGTGGTCTAACAGCAATAATATTTCCTGAAGTTCTTCCAACCATCTGTTTAGCTTCGTTTCCAACTGCTAATGTAGCTCCAGTTTTAGAATCAATAGCTACAACTGATGGCTCTCTAACAACAATTCCTTCACCTTTAATATAAACTAAGGTGTTAGCTGTTCCAAGGTCGATTCCCATGTCATGTGATATCCTCTTAAATAAAAAATTCATTAAACCCATTAGTAACTCCTCTATGTTGTGATTTTTGAACAAAAATAGCCAAGTTCAATTATCATTTCTTTTAAAACCTCTGTCAATATATTTTAGTTAGCTGGTTCACGCTATTCATCTATTCCTCCACTTATCGTATAATTATTTAAATGCAGTCAAATAATTACGCGATAATCATTTCAGGACCTTCTGGTGTTGGTAAGGGAACAATCATTAAAATGATTAAGGAAAAGCACCATATACCAATAAGTGTATCTCATACTACGAGAAAACCAAGGCATGGGGAAAAGGAAGGACTTGATTATTATTTTGTTAGTAAGGATGATTTTTTTTCATTAGTTGATTCAAACAAATTCATTGAATGGGAAAAAGTACACGATAACTATTATGGAACTCATATATTAAATATTGAAAAAGCATCATCAGCTAACTTATTATTTGAAGTAGATGTCAAAGGTGCCTTAAATTTAATTGATAAAGCTAAGCTCAGCAACGCTAGTGTAATAAGCGTATTTCTGGATGCTCCTTCTAAAGATGAACTTATAAATAGACTCAAGTTTAGAGGAACAGAAACTGAGGAAAGTATTAGCATTCGAATGAGAACTGCTGAAGAGGAGCTTTCTCAAAAGAAACGTTTTGACTATATTGTAGTAAATGATACAATAAGCTCTGCATTTTCAAAGATAGAAGAGATACTTAAGTACAAAGGAGTTTTGCATGATTAAGCCTAAATATGATAAATTTTTAACATCCTATGTTGTTTCTAAGAGAGCAAAGGAAATATTAGAAGAGGGAATTCATTATTTCCCAAAGGAAGAACAAAATAAGAATGAGATACTAGAAGCAATTAGAGAAATTGAAGAAGGTATTTTAAATGTTGAAATTAATCATACTGATGTAGCGCCTGTAAAAGAAGAAGAAGATACACTAGAACTTCTATATTCCACAATCAAAAAACAAAAGAGCGCAGAAAAAGAAGACATGAATGGTGGTCTTGAAGACTTGCTTGATGTTGAAGAAGATGAAGGAATCCTTCCAGTTGAGGAAGATGATAAGCCTATATCTCTATGGGAAGAAGAAACAAAAGAAGACGACGAAATAGACGAACAGATAGATGCTGACGAGCTACTTGTAGACGATCTTGATGTAGAACCTTTAGAAGAAGTAGTTATAGAAGAAGACCTATAGAGTAAATGTTCGCTGAGGTAATTTTTCCTCAACAGAAAATACTTAAAACTCTTACATACAAAGTACCAGATAATCTTAGGGTTAGTGTTGGTCAAGCTGTCGAAGTTCCTTTGAGGAATTCAATTCGTATTGGGTATGTAGTGAAGATAAAGGATAAGAATACTTCACAAGTAGATTATCAAATTAAGGAAATTTGCGGTATTAAAGCAGAAGGTTCTTTCTTTGATGAAAAGACACTAGAATTAATGGAATGGATGGCAGCTTATTATGTGTTGCCCCTCTATAAAATACTTCCTTCTGTTTTACCAATTGGTCTAGGCACTACCAAGAAAATGGAGAAATTTTTTGTTACACCTGAGGAGTCTGAGAAAACATTTAACAAGAATACTGTTTTAAATACAACTCAGAATAAAATATTTAATGAGATAGTAACTTCCAATAAATTTTATCATTTGATCCACGGGGTAACGGGTAGTGGTAAAACACAAATTTATGCGCATTTGCTTAATCATTACACAGCTAATGGTTTTAGTTGTATCTTGTTGATTCCAGAAATTGGACTATCGTATCAGCTGTATAAAGAAATAGCGGAAACTGCTGATTCTAATGTGTTTTTACTTCATTCAGGCTTGTCAGTAAAAGAGAGGCGAGAAACATGGACAAAAATATTTCATTCTTCTGCTTCAATTGTTATTGGAACAAGGTCAGCTGTTTTCTCTCCAGTCAAAAATCTTGGTTGTATCATTATTGATGAAGAACAGGACCAATCATATAAGCAAGAGCAAACGCCCAGATATAATGCTAAAGCTATTGCCTTTAAGCGCTCACTACTACATGGAGCCAAGCTAGTTTTGGGTTCAGCTACACCATCTATTACCACTATGTTTCAAGCAAAAGAGAATTATAGTGTTCATAACTTAAATTCAAGGTTCAACAAAGTTAGGATGCCTGTTATTAGGGTTATTGATTTAAAGGAAAGCATAGGTAAAAAAACAACAATGCTATCAAGAGAACTACAATCAGAGATGCAGATAACTCTTCAAAATAAAGAGCAGGTTTTAGTCCTTTACAACCAAAGAGGTGTTTCAAAGTTTGTTCGGTGTGAAGATTGTGGCGACATTATCCTTTGTCCGAGCTGTAGTATTAGTTTAACAGTTCACCAGAACAAGAAGATGAAATGCCATTATTGTGGTCATACTGAGGAAATGGTTGCTAGTTGCAAAGCATGTGGTTCTATCCATATTAGAATGGTTGGTAAAGGAATCCAAACACTTGAGAAAGAGATAAAAAATATCTTCGGTTATGCCAAGGTGAAAAGGCTTGATAGTGACATCAGTGCTGATATTGGCTATCTAGAAGAAACACTACGAGAGGTACGGGAGCAAGAAGTAGATATCTTAGTTGGAACACAAATGATAGCTAAGGGTCATCACTTCCCTAATGTGACAATGGTTGCTGTAATTGATGCAGATACAAGCTTGTTTATCCCAGACATATATTCAAATGAACGCACATTTGACCTTCTTGTGCAGGTTATAGGTAGGGCAGGCAGAGAACATAAGCAAGGTAAAGTTTTTGTACAAACTTTTCACCCTGAACACTATGCAATAAAGAACGCAGTCTCTCAGAATTATTATGATTTCTATAGAAAAGAGTTAGAGCAACGAGAAAGTTTTCATTTGCCACCATATTTTAGGATTATTCGTTTGTTTGTAGAAAATATTAAGGAAAATCAAGCAGAAGCAGATATTAACCATATATTTAAGCGGTTAGTCGAAATTAGTGACAAGATTGAAGTTACAGATCCATTTCCTGCTGCTATTTATAAATTGAAGGATAGATATCGTTGGAATATATTGATTAAGTTTCCAAATGAATTTGATTCAGCATTGCTTAAGAAAAAACTTTTTGAAATCTATTATGATAGACAGATAGTCTCAAGATTTTATGTGGATATTGATCCGCTTTCATTTTTGTAGTTTTTATTTACCACCCGCTTAATTGCAGAAAAGCTCCGTATGGAATACTACTTAGAATATAAGCACATTGTTTTTTGAGTTCATTTTGATCAAGCAAAAGTAACAATGAAGAAATTATGGTATCATTTCCACATATGAATAAAATTAATATTTTAGAAAACGTTCGAGACATATTGTCAGCCTACCTAATGCCTGAAGACCATAAAACAAGTATTTTAGAGGTTGATTTTGATTTTTTACAAAGCAAGGGTTTCACAACACTACTTATTGATATTGATAATACCTTAGTCGAAAGAAAATATTCATTTCCAGAATGGAAGATGAAACAACTAATTGATGACCTGAAAACTAAGAAGTGGACAGTTGTTCTGCTTTCTAATAACAGAAAGTTACCTAGGGTATTGAGAATAGTAGATTTTTTAGAGGTTAATTGTATCTATAAAGCATTAAAGCCTTTTCCATGGGTGTATAAAAAGATATTTAAAGAAAATTTTACTGAAGCAAGTAAGACAATCTGTATTGGAGATCAGCTATTTATGGATATTCTTGGCGGAAACATAGTTGGCTGCAGAACTATCTATGTTGATCCACTTGGAGCTGAGGAGAGTCGCTTTAGAATAGGGTACATTTGGCTAGAGAGATATCTGCTAAAAATATTTGAGAACGTGCTTTAGAAGCTAGTTGCTTTCAACGCTAATTTAATTAGCTCCTCAACTTTCAATCCTTCAATGTTATCAACTCTAATATTTTGAATCATCTTTTTAATTTCATTTGATCTATATCCAAGAGCAGTAAGTGCTGAAGTTAATTCTTCTTCAATGATTGGATTAATATTTTGCTTAGCGTTTTCTGAAATTGAAATATTCCCAACACTAAAGTTCTTAATTTTATCTTTTAAATCAATAACCATTCTCTCAGCTGTTTTCTTTCCAATGCCAGAAATTGAGGTTAATTTAACAATATCGCTTGTTAGAACTGCTTTGCTAAGTTCTTCAGGCGATAGCTCAGATAATATGCTAAGAGCAAGTTTTGGACCAACCCCGTTTAGCTGTATAAGTATTCTGAAAAGCTCTTTACTTGTTCTGTCGGTGAAGCCAAATAGTGAGTGGCTGTCTTCTCTAACAATTAGCTCAACGTACAAGGTTAATTCTTGTCCTTGAAGTGTAAGCATTCTAGTTGCTTCTCTCTTAGTGATATTTACAAGATATCCAACATTATTCACATTTAAAACACAACTTGAGTCACTGACTTCTATTAACTCGCCCTTAAGAAAACTATACATTTTTACGCTCCAGTGCTTTTATTCTATATGAGTTATTATGACATATTGCTATCGCTAATGCATCTGCTGTATCATCAGGTTTTGGAACTTCTTTTAAATTCAGTAAACTCTTTATCATTTGTTGGATTTGTTGTTTATCAGCTTTACCGTAACCAGTTACAGCAAGTTTAACTTCGTTTGGAGTGTACTCGAATATCTCCAGTCCACTATTAAGCCCTTCTTGTATAATTGCTCCACGAACTTGTGCTACATCAAGAGCAGTAGTGGTGTTTCTTGCAAAGAATAGTTTTTCGATAGCCATAGAGTTTGGCGAATATTCCTTTAGAAGTTCTTTAAGTTCTGTATTAATAGTTATCATTCTTGAATAGAAGTTTGTCTTCGCTTCTGTTTTGATGCATCCGTACTTTACTGGTTTTAACGTGTTGCCAACAACATCAATAATTCCATAGCCGATTAATGCATATCCTGGGTCAATTCCGAGTATTCTCAACCTAGTTCACCCTCAAAAATATCAGCCAGTATGATAGCTAATTGCTTTTTGCTTTTTATTGGTAGGTATTGTTTTTTGTTTTTTATCAGAAAAAAACTATGTCCTTTTAGAAAGGGTAGTGTGTTGGCAACTATTAGGTCAGCCTTTGATTGCTTTTTACTTTTCAGTGCACTATTAAAAAGTTGCTTTTTTGTTTTATTGGATTCAAGCTTAAATTTAATAAGAAATGATTTTGGTGACCATTTTTTGATTCTATCAACGATCTTTTTTGTAGGAATTAATTTAAGTATTAATTTCTTGGCAGAGCTAAGTTTGCCTTTATTTTCTTTAACGAGCTGGAAGTCAGAGATAGCAGCTGCATGAACAATTGCTTTGTAAATTCGCTTCTTTGTCTCTTTTTTAACTTGGGAATAAAACTTCTCATAAGTAATCGCTCTAATAATTTTAAGGTTTTGATGTTTATACTTTTTAATACAAACTCTGCAATCAGCTAGTATAAGAGTAACTTTGAATCCTCTGCATGCAATTTCGTTTGCAATTCTTAGTCCTGTTTCTCCAGAAAAGATGTTTGTAATTACGCGAACATCATCAACAGCACTCCAAGTATTTCCTGCTGTTACAAGTATCCTTTGTTTCATTCACTAATTACCTTGTAGATAGCCTTAATTATATCTTCGTTAAGTGCCATTGCCCCTGTGCCTGTTTCACCACAAGCAAGCTCTCCCTCTCTAGGAGGAACCACACTTAAGTTCTTATAGTTATTCTGAATAGTTGTCATATTAGTAATTGTAATCTGCTTCTCCCACATTCTTGTATTCATTGCTGGGCAAACAATTATTGGTGTATTGTCAGGTAAAGATAAAACAGAGGAACATAGAAGGTTATCTGCAATACCATGAGCCATTTTAGCTAAAGTATTTGCGCTTGCTGGAGCTATTACGAAAACATCACACCAAAGAGACAAAGAAATATGTTCAATCTCTGGTGAAGAATAGTCTACATTATCTAGATAGACGGTTTCATTAGAAATTGTTTTCAGGGTTAGTGGTGTTACAAAATCTAGTCCACGTTTAGTAACGATAGTCTTAACTAGATGTCCTGCTTTTCTAAGAGTTCTTATTAGCTCAATAGTTTTGTAAGCCGCTATACCGCCTGTTATTCCTATTAGTATTTTTTTGCTCATAAGCTAATTATACAGCTAAATAACTTTTACAGCGAGACTTAGCTTAGAAGGACATACCTGCAAGGAAATATAGTCCAGTTGATTCAAATTCAGTATCCTGTTCTGATCCAGAAGTTAGATAGTTCATATTAATAAGAAGTCTCCTTATGCCCATTTCTATAAAGTTATGTTGAAAATATTTGCGTTCATATATTGCAAATCCAAGTTTTGGTCTAAATGATGTATTTGTAACATAAGAAGGAAGATTGGAGATACCAGCAATAAAAAAGTTTAATTCTAACCCTAAGTAGTTATCAGGGTGATTAGAATCAAATGGGTGTTCTATCCTAGCGTAAAGATTAGTGCCTGAGTATTTAGAAGTAGAAAAAGATCTTTCCATCTGTAGCATTGCTCCGCAGGTATATCTAGTAATTCCAAATAGCAAATCATTATATTCAGCTCCTAAACCAAACACCATATCTTGTTTAGTAGTTGCCTGAACGCTAGCTCCTGGCATAGATGGTGCGGTTGTTGTTCCAGTTATTTTATCAGTTGTATTTAAATTTATATATAAGTTATACTTTGATGTTTTATAAGCCTTTTTAGCATCACTAAAGGAGTTATGTGTTTCACCTATTTTTACTTCTTTAACAAGTTGCATACCTGAAATTTCTTCTGCTTTTGGTGAGGCTATTGGTGTTGTTTCTTTTTTTTCAAGTGATTCATTTTTCTTTTCCATTGCTAAGTATTCAGCTGGAGTATAAAAACGTTTTTTAATTTTTGAGTTTTGGATATTTGTTTCTTTGCCATCTACTTTAATTATTGTAGATGTTTCACTAACATTAATTAATTCACCCTTTATTGTTGAATTGTCTTTCAGTACTAAAGTGTAGGCGTTTAATAGTGTGAATTTAATAGTAATATAGCAGCAAGTTTTTTCATGTTAGCTCCTTAATAATTAAGTCAACTAAGTAATGTCGAGTAATAGTTAGAGTTGCACAAATATTGCTTGTTTTAAAAAGGAATTTCTTTACATTCTTTTCCCTCTCCCTGCAGAAGATAAATATTATTTCTCAACAGCTGAACATGCTGCGACCCTCTCCATTTCACAAGTGAAACGGAGAGGGTCGCAGCACCTATCTTTCTTTAAAGATAATTATAGCTTCCGTGGGTGAGGTTCGTCGAAATATCTACGATTTTATATTCGTTTAAATGCTTCAGGACAAAAATGTATTTATACTCATTATTATTTGTATTTGAGTGCGTAATCTAAGCAAGATGACTTTGAAGTAATTTTTATTTCATTTCATGGTAAAAATTCAGAATACATTTATAAATTACCCTCCCAGGTGCTGAGTAATAACTAAAAAGAAGCATAGCATCTTGGCGGGTGGATTAAAAATTTCCCAAAAGTCACGCAGTGAATTTAGCACTCTTGATTTTTTGCTTCGTTTTTTATCAAGAAAAAATGAAGACTAGCTATTACCATATAAATATTATTGTTCTATAATAGCGGCATGAAACGCATTGGAGCCTTTTACCTTTTACTTTTTACTTTCATCTTTTCTATAGCTATTTCTGCACCAACATCAGATATTTTTTCTATAAAAACCTATGCAGTTTTTAAAACATCAATGGGCGATATCACTTGTGAGCTTTACCCTGATAAGGCGCCAATAACTGTAAGGAATTTCATTGGATTAGCAACTGGTACTCAGATGTGGATTTCACCAACTTCTGGTGCAAAGATGCTAAATATACCTCTTTATTCAAATACAATTTTCCATCGAGTAATCCCAGGTTTTATGATTCAAGGTGGAGACCCCTTAGCAAACGGTAGAGGTGGTCCCGGTTATAGATTCAATGATGAATTTAGCGCAGACCTTGAGCATGATCGCCCTGGAAGGCTTTCAATGGCCAATAGTGGTCCAAACACAAACGGAAGTCAGTTTTTTATAACACATATTCCAACACAATGGCTAGATGGAAAGCATACAGTTTTTGGTCAGGTTGTTGAAGGAATGGACATAGTTAAAAAAATAGGCGCTGTTAAAAGAGACAGGTTCGATAGTCCTGTAGTTCCTGTTGTTCTTAAAGAAATTCAAATAATTAATAAATAAGTTATGGGTATAGCATAATGCATATTCTGCTTGGCAAGTATAAAGGTAAAAAACTTTTAGCAGATGAGACAAAAACTAGACCGACAACTGCTAAGACTAAAGAGGCACTTTGCTCCATTCTTTACGGAAAAATTAAAAAAGCTAAGGTTTTAGACCTTTTTTGTGGGTCAGGTGCCGTAGGTTTTGAACTGCTTAGTAGTGGTGCAGCTGAATTAACAAGCGTGGATACAGACATTCGTATGGTTATAAAAAATGCTCAAACCCTTGGTTTAACAAATGCACGTTTCTTTAAAAACGATAGCATGAGTATTTTGAAAAAATTTAATGAAAAAAAAGAGCAATTTGATATTATTTTTCTCGACCCACCTTATTCCTATGAGATGAAAGATGCTTTATTGCTGGTTATCTCTAATTTTGATATACTAGCAAATGAGGGAGTAATTGTTTTCGAAACTGATAAAGACACTTTTTTCCCTGAAGTAATAGGACATTTTAGTTTTGTTAAAGAGTATAAATATGGTTATTCAAAATTAAATTTATTTGAGAGAAAATGAAAAAAATAGCAGTATACCCAGGTAGCTTTGATCCAATAACAAATGGACATATATCCATTATTAAAAGAGCATTAAAGGTTGTGGATGAGTTAGTAATCGTAGTAGCTCATAATTCACTTAAAAATGGATTCTTCACAATCGAGGAGAGAGTCAACTTTATTAAAGGTATTGAGGAATTAAATTTACCAAATATTAAAGTAGATCATTTTGAGGGCTTATTAATAGATGCATGTGTAAAACATAATGCAACTATCATCATTCGAGGACTAAGGGCTATGTCAGATTTTGAGCATGAATTTCAGCTTGCCTTAGGTAACAGAAGATTAAGCAAAGACATAGAGACAGTCTTCCTTATGACTAGTTATAACTATTCCTATCTTAGTTCCTCTTTAATTAAAGAAATCGCCCTAAATGGTGGTGACATAAAAGGACTTGTGCCTGATAATGTAAGAGAAGCATTAGAAAAAAAGCGGAGAAAATAAATGGAAATAATAGAACTACTTGAAGAACTTGAAACTGCGATTTTACAAGGCAAAAGACCACTAATGAACAATAATCCAAACATTGTAATGGTTGATAAGCAAGAGTTTGTTGATGTTATTGATGTAATTAAAAAGATGATTAATGAAAAATATCAGGCATTAAAGGCTAATTTAGCCGATGATCAGATTGTGGACTTAAATAATCAGAAACCTCAACTATATAAAAACAAAAAAATAGCTGAGCAGTATGACGATCTTGAAGCAAAACAGATTATTGAAAATGCAAGACAAGAAGCACTTGAGATAAAGAAAGAAATAGATGATTTTTCTCAAAAAGTACTTCAAAACCTTAAACTAGCTGTCACTAAATGTAAGGGGCGCTTAGTTAAGTTAGATACAATAATAGATATGACACAAGAAAGAATGGACAAGACAGCATTTTACACAGAGAAAGTGGAGGAAAGTAACCTTGAATAAAAGAGATGACGGTAGAAAACATAACGAATTAAGACCTTATAAGATTACAAGAAATTTTTTAAAACACCCTAACGGTTCTGTTTTAATTGAATGCGGAAATACCAAAGTAATAGTATCGGTTACGATAGACAAAAGTGTTCCGACGTTTCAAAAAGAAAAAGGTGAAGGATGGCTTACAGCTGAATATAATATGATTCCAACCGCAACTAATTCTAGAGTTAAAAGAGAAAGAGAGCGCGTTGGCGGTAGAACTATGGAGATCCAAAGATTAATAGGTAGATCTTTGAGAATGGCTGTAGATTTAAAGTTATTAGAAGAAAGAACGATAACAATAGACGCTGATGTAATACAGGCTGATGGTGGCACACGTACTACAGCGATTACTGGCGCATGGATTGCTTTGTATGATGCAGTTAATAATGGGCTTAAAGATAAGACATTAAGTTGTAATCCAATTAAACAGCAGGTAGCAGCAATTAGTGTAGGAGTTGTAAAAGGGCAGCCAATGCTAGATCTTTGCTACACTGAGGATTCAAAAGCTGATGTTGACATGAATGTTGTAATGACTGCAAGTGGACAATTAATTGAAATCCAAGGTACTGGGGAAAATGCTCCATTTTCTAAAGATGTGCTTGATCAGCTCTATACTCTTGCTTCTGATGGACTAAGTGATATTTTCAAGATTCAACGTGGTGAAAAGTAACAATATTATACTCATTGGATTTATGGGAAGTGGAAAAACCACTGTAGCTGAAGTCCTAGCAACGAAGTATTCTTATGCTTTAGTCGATTTAGATAAAGAAATTGAAGCAAAAGAAAATAGGAAAATTTCTAATATTTTTGAAACAGATGGTGAAGAATATTTTAGACATGTAGAGTCTAAAATATTGAAAGACTTTTTGAAGAGAAGCAATCAAGTTATTTCAACTGGTGGAGGTATTATTTTAAAAGAAGAAAACAGAAATACCATAAAAGAATCAGGCACTGTTTTTTGGTTGTACGCTTCTCCTTCAGTAGTATATGAGCGAATAAAGGATGATAATAATAGACCTCTAATAAATACTGGTAAATCAAAAGAAGATGTTATTAAGAGGATTGAGTCTATAATGGATGCTAGATTTGATTTATATAAGGAATCAGCTGATGTGATTATAAATACAGATAAGTTTACACCTGAAGAATGCGTAGAAGAGATACTTAAAGAGTTTAAGTTATTAAACCTGTAAACTAGACACTAATAGTCTAGACACTACACAATCAAAACTGTAAACTATTTACTAAGATGACTCAGCAATATATGTACAAATTTAAAAATTGGTTTTTAGACCACTACAAACAAAGCGTAAAAATCAAGACAAAAGAAGAAATCAATAATATCTATAAAGCTTGTCAATTAACTAGTTTTATCTATGAAAAGGTTATTGGTAATGATCTTAAGCCTGGTGTTACAGAGATAGAAATTGCTCAAAAGATTTACGATTATTCTCAGCAGTATGGTGCTGACAAGAAGCTAGCATTCCCAACCATAGTGGGTTCTGGGTCGAATTCATCATTTATTCATAGTACCCCAACCGATAGAGTTATTGGGGAAGGTGATGTTGTACAGTTTGATATGGGGGTCAAGTACAAAGGTTTTTGTTCAGATCTTTCTAGGGTAGTGTACATGAGTAAGGGAAGTGGTAAGTATTCCTCACAGATGTATGAAAAGTACAAATTAGTAAAAAAGGCCCAAAAAAAAGCAATTAAATCATTAGAATTAGGTATGCCTTTTACTGATATTCATGAGCAAGTTGTTGATTGTTTTAAGAAAAGAAATCTTCATTATTATTTCCAGCATAGTTTAGGCCATGGTGTCGGACTAGATATTCATGAATTTCCATTTGTAAACAAAGACTGTCCTAAAGATGTTTGCCCATCTGAGGGAATGGTGATTACTATAGAGCCTGGACTGTATTTCCCCGGAGAGTATGGGTTCAGAATTGAAGACACAGTTTTAATTACAAAATTTGGCTCTATTAACCTCACAAAAGCAACTAAAGAATTCTTTATCTATTAAGCACTTTGTTGTTGACCGAAAACATCTTCTTTGGTTCAATATATAATTAGATTAAAGTAACAAAAACTTAGTCTAAAAAAAATCGAAGGGGGAAAAAATGGAAAATTTAGTTCAGATTCCGATGCTTTGGTGGATTGCTCCTTTAGGCTCTATCACAGCACTTCTTTTTGCTTTCATCTTTTATAAAACATTGATGAGCAAAGAAGAAGGTACAGACAAGATGAAGGAAATAGCTCAATATGTTAGAGATGGAGCTATGGCTTACCTTAGACAACAATATAAAGTTGTTTTCATATTCTTTGTAGTAGCTACAATAATATTAGCAATAATGGCTTATGGTTTAGGGGTACAGAATAAAATTGTTCCTTTTGCTTTCTTAACTGGAGGTTTCTTTTCTGGTTTAGCTGGTTATCTTGGTATGAAAACAGCAACCAATGCTTCTTCTAGAACAGCTTGGGCAGCTAGTAAGTCACTTAACCAAGGATTACAAGTATCATTCCGTGCAGGTGCTGTTATGGGTATGGTAGTTGTTGGTCTAGGACTTCTAGATATAAGTTTATGGTTTCTTATCCTTAAAGTATTAGCTCCATATTTTGGTGCTACTATGGATAATGCTACAATCACAGTTATTATGCTTACATTCGGAATGGGGGCATCAACACAAGCGCTATTTGCTAGAGTTGGTGGTGGTATTTTCACTAAAGCAGCTGACGTAGGAGCTGACTTAGTTGGTAAGGTTGAAGCAGGAATTCCAGAAGATGATCCTAGAAACCCTGCAACTATTGCAGACAATGTAGGTGATAATGTTGGTGATGTGGCTGGTATGGGTGCTGACTTATATGAGTCATATTGTGGTTCAATCCTTGCAACAGCTGCTCTTGGTGTTGCTGCTTTTAGAGGTACTCCACTTGAGCTTAATTCACTAATTCTTCCAATGATTATTGCAGGATTAGGAATTGTTTTTTCAATTATCGGGATTTATTTTGTAAGAACTAAAGAAAATGCTACGCAAAAAAGTCTTTTACTTTCACTTAATAGTGGTGTTTTTCTAAGTTCAGTATTAATCATTATTTCCAGTGCGATATTGGTAAACATGTTATTACCAGGCAATTTTGGGATTTTCTGGTCAATCATTACTGGTCTTTTAGCTGGTATTATTATTGGTCAGGGAACAGAGTATTTTACTTCTCATGACTATCAGCCAACTAGAAAGATTGCTGAGGCAGCACAAACTGGTCCAGCTACTTTAATTATTGCTGGTATTGCAACTGGTATGGAATCAACTATGATTCCAGCTGTTACGATTTCTGTAGCAATTTTATTTTCTTACGGGTTTGCAGGTGGATTTATGGACCCAACTTTAGGTCTATATGGTATAGGTATTGCAGCAGTTGGTATGTTATCTACATTAGGTATCACATTAGCAACTGATGCTTATGGTCCTATCGCAGATAACGCTGGTGGAAATGCTGAAATGGCAGGACTAGGACATGAAGTAAGAAAGCGTACTGATGCTCTAGATTCACTAGGCAACACAACAGCTGCTACTGGTAAAGGTTTTGCAATCGGATCTGCTGCACTTACAGCGCTTGCTTTAATTGCATCATACATTGAAGAAATTAGAATTAGTTTAGTACATGCTGGTCAAACATCAATTATGATTGGTGATAAAGCTGTAGATGTTGCAGCAGCGACACTTGCTGATTTTATGCTTTACTACAATGTTAATCTAATGAACCCAAAAGTACTTATTGGTATGATGATAGGTTCAATGTTAGCGTTCTTATTTGCTGCTTTAACAATGAAAGCAGTAGGAAGAGCAGCTCAGGCTATGGTTCAAGAAGTTAGAAGACAGTTTAAAGAAATTGCTGGAATTATGGAAGGTACTGGAAAACCAGATTATGCTGTCTGCGTTGCAATTTCTACCAAAGGCGCACAAAGAGAAATGTTGCTTCCTTCACTAATTGCATTAATAGTTCCAGTAGTTATGGGTATTTTCCTTGGAGTTGCAGGTGTTATTGGTATGTTAGCTGGTGGTCTTTCAACAGGATTTGTACTTGCTATTATGCTAAATAATGCAGGTGGTGCTTGGGATAATGCTAAAAAATATGTTGAAACTGGTGCTTTAGGTGGAAAAGGTTCTGAAAATCACAAAGCAGCTGTTACTGGTGATACTGTTGGAGATCCATTCAAGGATACTTCTGGTCCATCATTAAATATTCTAATTAAGCTTATTTCTATGGTATCTATTGTATTTGCAGGTCTTACAGTTAAATATGCTCCTATTGTTGGAGTAGCTTTAGGAATTGGTATTAATTAATTTCTAACTAGTTAGATGCTATAAAAAAGGCCTCTCAATTTGAGAGGCCTTTTTTATAGTTTAAAATTTCAGTAAGTTAAGTCTAAGGTTCGGATAATTAAACTTATCCCTTTTGTTGAATTTGAAGTGCTACTTCAAGTGCTCTATTAACAGCTTTATCCATATCATAATATTTATAGTCACCTAAGCGACCGATAAATTTTATCTTAGGGAACTCCTTAGCTAGCTCTAAATACGACTGATAAAGCTTAGTTGTCTCTGGTGTAGCGATAGGGTAATATGGATCGTTTTTACCTTGCTCATAGGCTTCTGGATATTCGTAAGAAATAATAGTTTTGTCTGTGTTGTCATTTAAGAAATATTTGTGTTCAATAATTCTTGTGTATTCATGTTCATTTGGATAATTGATTACTGAGTTGCTTTGAAAGAATGCTTTATCTATTGTAACATTATCAAAACTCTCACTTCTGTAAGGAAGCTCACCTAGTTTGTAGTTAAAGAAGCCATCAATGGTGCCAGTATAAATTATTTGGTCAAAATCATTAGCATCTAGTGACGAAAAACTAGTATTAAGCTTTATTTCAATATTTTTATGACTAAACATATTTTCCATCATCTTTGTATATCCTTCATTTGGGATTCCTTGATAAGCATCCCAAGGGAAATATCTATCGTCTGTTCCAACATAAACAGGAACACGGGCAGAAACGCTTTTATCTAATTCGTCTGGTCTTAGTCCCCACTGTTTAAGCGTATAATGTAAAAATAAGTTTTCATATACAAATTCAGCAAGAAACTGCAGCTCTTTATCTTCTGCGTTTTGTAGTTCTAAAATAGGCACTTTAGAGTCAAGTTTATAGTGTGCTAACAATTTATCCTTAAGTTCTTTTGCTCTATCTGGCTCAAATAGAATGTCTATAGAATTAAAGTTAAATGGTACTGGAACTTCCTTGCCATTAATAACAGCTTTTACTTGATGTTCGTAGTTAGTGAAAGTAGTAAATTTTGATAAAAATTCATACACTTCTTTAATAGATGTATGAAATATATGTGCTCCGTATTGGTGAACCATAATTCCGTCTTGTCTTAAGTCATAACAGTTACCACCAATGTGGGTTTTTTCATCTATAACTAAAACTTCTTTACCTGCATTTGCTAACTTATTTGCAACAGTTGCCCCACTAATTCCTGCCCCGACAATTAATATCTTTTTCATTATTACTCCTTACCCTTGTTAGCTTTTGCCTCGATAATATTTCTGCTCATCGAGTGCACTGAGGTTCTCGAAGTGTGTATCGAGATGCAGAAATCACTCGGCAACCGCCTCAAAGGATTATATTTCTTTAAATATAGTAACATTCACTATCGAAATATCTCAAGGGTCGCAGTCATAAAAAACAAGTTTTTTGATTCTTTAACATTAAGGGTCTCCGCGACCCTTAATAATCCTCTCTACTCCGAGTGCTTCACTCCCAGATTTCGTAATTTCGTTCGCTACCAATCAAACTCGACTTCCTGTCTCGGTTGATTGCTCAGAAACGTCCTGTTTCTGAATTACGCTCACTCAATAACTTCATCTAATGGTCGCTCCCGCAACGGAGTAATATTAATTAAATGAATAATATATGTATATGACCACATAGCTGTCTGGTAGTTTTTTAAGAAAGAGAAAAAAGAGACCTCCCGTTATAAT
>DYQY01000020.1 GCA_020719045.1 Candidatus Termititenax sp. | reverse complement strand
TGGTTGCGGGAGCCAGACTCGAACTGACGACCTTTGGGTTATGAGCCCAACGAGCTACCAACTGCTCCATCCCGCGTCATTGAACACAGACAAATAATCTGTGCTCCACGTTGTAAGTGGACTTCATTGTAGTATGTTTGGGGGCTAATGTCAATCAATGCGATAGGTCTGCAAAATCAATGCAACTTTCAAGTTGAGATTACGATAACTTTTTGAATCAATATATAGGAGTTTTGTTTGAATAAGAAATTAATAGCATTGAGAGTAACTTCTGCTTGGCAACATAGAGCAATTATGAAATCACCTGAAATGAGAGATGGTCAACCAGTATTTCGTGATGGGCGTATTTCTAAGACTGTTGCTACGCACCTTCAAATAGTTAGGATGTTTTTTGATAGCCTGAGAACATTTAAGGAAAGTGGAATGGAGTCTAAGTTACTTGAAAAGCCTGTTTTTACTGCATATGGTTCGTCTAGAATTGGTCCTGATCAACATTGGTACAAAAAAGCACATCAGATATCTTTAGCTATTGCAAAGGAATTAGGTTGGTCATTTATAGGTGGAGCTGGCCCTGGGATTATGGAAGCTACAAGTAAAGGCGCACACGATGCAGGCGTTTCTTCTTTTGGTGTAAAGATTTATATGCCTGGAGAGCAGGAGCTAAATAAGTTTGTAGATGATGATAAAGTTATTATTTGCAGAGAGCTAATATCCAGAAAGTTATTGTTAAGAAAGTTTGCCAATTTACCTTTGGTATTTCCAGGTGGGTTTGGGACAATGGATGAAATATTTGAAATTCTTGCCAAAAAAGATAGGGATATAAAAGACAATGCTCCTGTAATATTTGTAGGTAGTAGATGTTGGGGTAGTCTAGAGGAAATTATTAAAAAGCATCGAGAGAGTGGAAAATACAAAAAGCCACTTGAGCAAATTATGGTTGTATTGCCATCAGACCCTAAAATTATTATAGATTTTGTCCGTAAGAACATGGACGCATATCTGAACGTACCAAGCAAAAAACCAATAGATGTTTTGGGTGACAATAGTGACTTATTATCTAATTTGAGGGCGATGAAAAGAGTGAACTCCCCAAACATGGTAACCGTATCAGGAGGTTCAAATATAAACATCCCTCCATCCACAACAGAAAGAACATCAGCTATTGTTCTTGGTGAGTTTTTAACAGAGGCAGGAATATCGATGATTACTAGAAGCAATCAGAACATAATGTCATATTTGCAGTTGGGGTATCTAAGTGCTTTAAGGAAAGGAGCAGAAGATATTCCGCATGTATTATTGTATAACAAAGAAGGTGGACTAGATTGTTCAATGTATCAGGCAGTCTCTCCTTCTAATATAGCTCTTAGTAGCAGAAAGCTTCTTCACGATAAGATGGTAATGTGTAATAACTCAAATTGTGGGTTTGTGTTCTTTTCAGGTGGAATGTCAACACATGATGTGTTTTTTGAGGCAGCAGTTATGATGAGAATAGGGTTAATGAAGAAAGTTCCAATTATCCTGTTCGGTGATGATGTAAAGTGGGATATGGAGTTAGAATTTTTAAAAAGCCATTTAGTGAAGACCTATGGAACAATTGATGCTTCTGATTTAGATTATATTTATAGAACCAATGATATTAACGAAGTTAAGGCAATCTTGGCAAATCAAAGAATAAAGAATGATAGTTCTGTCTAGGGAATATATTTAGTCGAAGACTACGGTTTTATTTTCAAAAACTAATACTTTTTTTTGTGTATGTTTATTAACTGCTTGTGATAAAACTTGTTTTTCAAGTTCCTTACCTTTACGGATGAATCCTTCTAAACTGTCCTTGTGACTTACTCTTACAACTTTTTGTTCAATTATTGGTCCTTCATCTAAGGTATTAGTGGTGTAATGAGAGGTTGCTCCAATTATTTTTACACCTCTTTGATAAGCTTGATTGTATGGGTTCGCACCTACAAAAGCTGGTAAGAAGGAGTGATGAACATTAATGATTTTCTGGGGATAGCAAGAGATAAATTCTGGGCTAAGTATTTGCATATATCTTGCCAAGACAATAAGGTCCACATTGTATTCACCAAGAATTCTTAGCTGAGATTCTTCCGCTTCTTTTTTATACTCAGGCATAACAGGGATATGATGAAATGGGACATTGAAATGTTCAGCTATATTTTCATTGTTTTGATGGTTAGAGATAATACAGCAAGGATTAAAGTCTAGTTCTCCAGACTTGTTTTTAATAAGAAGGTCATAAAGGCAATGTTCTGTTATTGATGTAAAGATAGCTACATTTTGTTTGTTTTCTTTAAAATAGAGCTCAATACTCATATCATATTGTTTTTTAATTGGCTCTAAATCGACTAAAAGTGATTGTTTGTCATAGGTGTTATCAGATATTTCAAATTCAAGTCGCATGAAAAAATAATTTGTTTCTTTGTCGATATGTTGTTCAGCATGAAGCAAATTACCTTTATGATGAAAGATAAATTCAGTTATTTTATATACCAAACC
This sequence comes from Candidatus Termititenax sp., assembly GCA_020719045.1. Lineage (GTDB taxonomy): Bacteria > Margulisbacteria > Riflemargulisbacteria > GWF2-35-9 > DYQY01 > DYQY01. The sequence goes on along the minus strand of DYQY01000020.1, from coordinate 25,080 downwards.
TTCTTTGTCTGGTGAAGAAATTAATAGTATTACAGTTTTTTTATTAATCATAATTCAGTATTGATTTATTATTATGACCGAAAGAGATTATAATACAATAGAGAATGAAAAAAATTATATTATTGTCTTTAACAACTATTCTTGTTTTTGGGTATGTCCTTGGGATAAGAACTCTAGAAAATTTTGTCTTGAAAGAGGCAAGGAAAGCTTTGCCTGACTTTGTTTCAGTAAAGAGTGTTAGCATAAATTCATTGTCTTCAATTTCCTTAAGGGACATTCGTGTAGTTGATGTATCTTCACCATCACGAAATATTCTTAGCGCAAAAACTATAAAAATAAGGTTTAATCCAATTGTTGGGATTAAAGAAAAAGATTTATCGGCTATAACTTCCATTGTTCTTGATAAGCCAGTTGCAAAAATATATCACTATAAAGATGATAGTTTTAATTTTATACAGGTATTAGATAGGATAAACTTACCTTCAGGAAATAACGAGACTTTAGATATAGATATAGATGTTCGTATAAAGAACGGAACTGTTGAGTATATTGATGAGCGAGGGTTTGGAGCAAAGCCATTATCTACAGCGAAAGTTAATAAGCTGTATGACATTAATACAGTAATTAGACATAAAGATGGTAATACGAAAATTAAGAATCTTTCTGCAAAGTTGAATAAAGAGAGAAACAAAGTTTTTGTGTCTGGCGAGGCAAGTAGTTCTGATTATTGGGCGAAGATAAAGGCTAATGGTTGTGAGCTTAAGGATGAGATTAATTATTTTGCTCCAAGTGACCTTCTTCAGTTTAAAAACGCGGAAGGTGATTTAGAGGTTGTTTTAAAGAATAATGAGGTTAAGAAAAGTTCAGACCTTCCTATAAGTTTTAATGTAGACTATAAAAGCAAAGATAGTTCGCTTAAACTCTATGTCCTTACAAAAGATGTGTTTATTAGTAATGGTAGAGTTGTTGTGAATAATGATGGTGTTATTCTTGAAAGGTTGAATGCTCAGATAGAAGGTCAGCAATTTAATATTGATGGAAGCGTTGAAGCTTTTAGCAAATTAAAAATTAATATAAATAACAGCTCAACTAATATGGAAAAAGTAGAAAAATTTCTTCCATTTTTGCAGTCATTAAGATTAAGAGGTACCGCAAAGACAAATGTAAATATTTTTACTAACGAACTGGGTAAAGTAGTAATAACAGGAAATGCTGATAATTATGTTGGAACAGTTATTGCATATAAACTCGATAGAGGTACTTTGTCTTTTACTTTCGCAGATAACAAAGTGGATTTAGTTTTGCCAGAGGTTAATGCGTATAAGGGTGTTGGTAGAGGGTACGGATATGTTGAGATGAAAAGTGGCTTTCCTCCATTTGTTTCTATGGTTGTAGATATTAGAGGAATAGAATTATATGAGTATTTTAAGTCAGAGCATTTTGGTGGCAAGATAGACTTTTCACTTAGAATAGATAGCTACACAGAGAACCTGAATGGTTTTGTAGATATTGTTGGTGTTAAATCTAAGGTCTTTGGACAGGAGCTCCTTCAAGCAAGACTTTTTTGGCAGTCAGAAGCTGATAGGGTAGTTTTTGCTGATAACTCCTATGCAGCAGTAAATAATCCTGATTCAGTAATTAATTTTAATGGGTTTTTAAAGAAGAACAATGAGTTTTATGTTTCTATCGCGCCTAGTCAATTAGAGGTAAATAACTTTTATTTCTTTTATACAAATACTGGTAACTATAGGGCAAAAACCTTGGTTAATGGTGAAATCTCTGGTGCTTATGATGAGCAGTTTAAGAAGGATCCAGTTACTAGAATAAGTGGCAACCTGTATGGAGATGTTAACTTGTTTGAACTTGTAACCCCGCAGGTTACGATGCAGGGTAAAATGGAGGCAAACTTTAATAATGGCCTAAGCGTTTCTGTTAATGTAAAAAACAAGAAATCTTTTGTAGGAATAAAAACAAGAATAGAAAACAAGAAGGTTAAGAATTTAAAGATAAAAGCATCATCAATTGATCTAGCAGTGGCAAAGAGCTTTGTAAGGCCGATAGTTATGAGTTATAGCGGTATTGTTACTTGCGATGTTACCATTTTCCCTGATAAGAATAGTTTGTTTCTTAAGTCGCAAGGTGTAACAGGGTCTGTGTATTTGACTAAGGCACAACTAGCCTCACAGAACATTGATTTATTTAAGGGAAAGATAGCGATTGTAAGCAACAATCTTACTTTTAATGATGCGCGATTTATTAACAAAGGAACAGATTTGAGTTTGTCAGGAGAATACCGTTCTACTACAGATTTTGCTGTATCTATCGAGTCTGGTTTTGCAAGCAGTCAAGGATGGGTGGTTTTCCCAAAAGGTATAAAGGGAGAGATCAATAGCCTCAAGGGCAAGGTGCGAAATGCCAAAGGCAGAATAACCTTTGACCTTAATGCTGATGTTCAAAATGTTTTGTATAGAGGTGTTTTCCTTCCTGCTGCTAAGGGATATTTTGTTATGGATAATGAGAAATTAAGTTTTAGAGATGTAAAAATTAGTCATCTTAAGGATAGTTATCTGGCGGACGGAAGTGTTTTCTTAACGCCAAAGGCTTCTGGAGTAAACCCTTTTAGTATTAGTGTTAACGTAATAAGTGGAGAATTAGATAATATTTTTGATTTATATAACAATATTCAAATTAATTGGAGAAATAAGAATGACCTAATTAAAAAGGATGCAAAGGGTAATATAAGTATTTTTGATAAGTATAATGGTTTGATAAAAAAACAGGCAAAGAATTTATATTCCGTAAAAGGAAGTAGTGTTTCTCAAGCTTTAGATGAGATACAAGGTAAAGAGCAGTTAATCTCTACTGCTTCTGCGATGCCTGGTATTTATGGAAACCTTAAGGGTAAATTGCAGGTATCATACATGGACGACTTCCTGTTTTTTAGTGACTTGGTGCTAAAAGATGGAAGATATAACTTTATTAGTGGAAAAGAACTTAGATTGGTTTCAGCGTTAAAAGGAGATTATTTTGATGTTTCTATAAAGGGTACAGATATTCGGTTGTTAAGTAAGGATTTTGATAAACTTAGTCTTTTTGCTAAATATTTCCCAGAGAAAGAGCAAATAGAAATAGTGAACTTTTTTGCCAAGATTGGTGAACATAAGACAGGTGATATGCTTAAGGGCTGGGTAGACCTGAAGGATGCATTTAAAGGTAAGCAAAACGACAAAGCATTAGACTTGTATTTGCTTTTAGATAAGGACGATATTGATGTTTTGACTGTTTTTAATAAAGTTCTGTCTAGGATACGAAACCAAGGCTCGCTTTTACTCCATATTTCAGGCCCTTTTATAAAGCCGAGAATAGATTCTGAAGAAGCCACCTTCAGAGACTTCAGGGTAGAGTTTGCGCAACCATTTATTATTCGTACTCCATTTAAAATAGGGCATGCAGACTTGCTAATTAGAGATAGTAAAATCTCTTTCCCTAAAGATATGAAGGTGCAGTGGCAGGGACTAGATACGTCGGATAAACTAAATGAGTTTATTTGTAATGGTGATGTTACTTTTTCTGGATTTATGGAGAAATTCGCAGGGTTATGGATTGATTTAGACATAAGAATTAAAGACAACTTACTACATTTAAACATTAAAGATTTATTCCAAGGAATAGTGCAGATTGATGATACAAGCATTAAGGGAAGATACGCAGTCGCTTTCCATAAGGATTTGATTAGAGAACAGATAAATGACGTTTTAACTGAAAGAGAAAAGGGTCCGGTTTTGAAAACTAAGGTATTTGCAGAAAGTGGTGTTTATCAGATTGCTTTAGGTTTGGGTGGAAGTGGAGCAGGGGGAGTTAGTCAATTTAAGCCTCCGCTTCTTTTGGATGTTTTATTAAGTTTGGGCAAAGATATTAAGGTTGCTCAAAAGAGCGACGACCAAGATATTAATAGATGGTTTACTAATATAAATATTATTTTTGAGGAACGTCCTGAGCTTTTAAAGGTTCAAGGGTCAATGAACACTATTGATACTGAGGGTGTTTTTAAGTTTACAGATGGTAGGATTATTTTTATGAATAAGGTATTTAATTTAATGGACAAGCAAAAGCAACGTGAAATCTTTGGAGCTGGTTCGGCAGAGATAGGTGAGAATGTGGTTGAGGTTAAGATGGAGCAACATTCGGTATTTAAGGAAAGAAGGAAAGCAACTCCATACTTCAACATAAAAACATTTAGCGAGGTTCAAAAACAAGTCACTGTAACAGGAAGCGCAAAATATGAGGACCATTTGTTTGTTATTTTTATTAAAGGGCCTATTAATGACCTGAATTCTTTTTCTATTGAACATTATAAGAAAGGCGAGACGGGCTATACAATGGCACAAGCTAGAATATATATATCTTCAATGACTCCAGAGCAGATGGATACAGTAATTTCTTATTTGGTTCCAGCAGTGTTTCGGCCAGATTTCTATAGATCAATATTGGAAGAAGGACTTGCAGATAATCAAGAAGCAAATGCGATGCTACGAGAGTATTCCGCTTCTCAGATTAATCTATGGATAGACCAACAGCTCCGTCCTTTTGAGCAAGAGATTGCCAAAAACATGGGGCTTTACGATGTTAGCATAAAACACGATTTAGGTAGTGAGCTAGTAAATGCTATGCAGGTTTTTCAGCAAAGAGAAGACAGAACATATAATGATGGGAAGGATAATTCTTTATCAGTTGAGTATGTTAAAGATTTGTTCTTTAAAAAGTTTTTTGTTAAAGTTAAAACAGGTATAAGCCAAGACCCAACTAAGCCACTACTTAATATGAGCCAGTATGAGCTTGCGTGGTTTTTAAATGACTATTTGAGCTTGAATTATGGCAACTATAACCTTAATCAGATTGACACTATGTATGGAGCTTTTTCAGTAAATGCAAACTTTGTTTTTTAGAATACTATTTGTCTTACTTTTGAGCTTCTTGTTTGGAGTAACAGTAACCCCAGAAGACCCAGCGGTGTATAACCATCTGATTATCAATAAAGTAGTTTTTACTTCTGAGGAAGGTGTTGAAAATATTTCACCAGAAATAACAGAGCTTATGCGATTCTTAAAAAAAGAAGAGCGGTTTTATTATGATTATTTAATAAGTGATATTTCTAATTTACTGAAAAGTGGGCTCGTAAAGGATGTGACAGCTCGTGTAAGAAAAACAGGTGAGCAGGAAGTAAGTGTGTTCTTTACAATTATATCTAACCCAACAATAGAAAAGGTGCAGATAAGCAATGTTAGTGTAATGGATGGAGCATACTTGTCAGCTAGTATGAATAATATAGCAGGGACAGTACTAGATAATGCTAAGATTAAGGATGATGTTCAGATAATTGAGAGTAAGTATCATGATGCTGGATATGTGTTGGCTCGTGTTTCTAATGTTTTTTTTATTGATCAGTATTCAACGTTAATCTTTAATGTTGAAGAGGGAGAGATAGCGAGGATTGTTCTTACAGGCTTAGACAACCTGAATAGGGAATTAGTATATCGAGAGATGTCTTTGGCTCCTGGGTCTGTACTTAACATGAATCAGCTCAGAGACGATAGGTTGGTTATGATGAAGCTTGGTTATTTCTCTAAAGTAAGTGTTCCAAATGTTGTTCCTTCATCAGTTGCCCCTGGCAAGGTTGATGTTGTTTATGATTTATCAGAAAGTAAGATTAATAATTTACAGATTGGGCTGGAACAACTGCCAAGTAACCTATATAGTCTTACCTTTGGCATTAGGTTTCCAAATTTTAGAAATCAAGGTGATGGTATATATTTGAAGGCTCAAACTTTAATTCGCGGTTCTTTAGAGGATTATAGTTATTTTTTTAAATACAATGAACCATGGTTGTTTGGTAGCAAAATACCTTTTAATTTAGTTTTGTGGCATCAAGTAAATAAGGAAAATATTTTAGGTACTAGTTCTTCTGTTTCTGTACGAAGAAGAGGGTGGGAAGCGAATATACAACCAATAAACTTTGAGGACAGGAAGCTACTTTTAGGTTATACGCAGGAGGATGTCGCAGACATTACAACAACACGTAATCCTTATTATAAAAGTGCAGTTCGGTTTGCTTTTATTCAAAATAATATAAATAATATCAATCATCCACTAAAGGGGACTATGCATTCTTTGGAAATTGAGAAAGGTAACAATCTTTTTGGTGTTCTTGATTTGGGTGGTATCCCTTATGCTAAATATGAGTTTAAGTATTCAATATTTCAAGATTTATTAGATTATGGAGTGTTAGGTATCCACGCTGAGCTTGGTTATCTTGATTCGCCAGATGGTGCGATATTATTATTTGAACAGGATATGTTTAGCGTGGGTGGTCCATACTCATTAAGAGGTTACAAGGATGCTTATGCTAACCCAGCTACTGCTATTTCTGGTACTAAGAAAGTGTTATTAAATATAGAGTATCGTACCTTGCTTCTAAGTTGGCTTCAGTTTGCTGTATTTACTGATTGGGGATATGCCTCAAGTCACTCCATGAGTTTGTCTGACTTTAAGTGGGGTGGTGGTTTTGGCCTAAGGTTTTTTACTCCATTAGTGCCTGTTCGGCTTGACTTTGGATATAGCGAGAAAGAGTCTTTAATCTTTTATTTTGCTTTAGGTCAGATGTTCTAAGAAGGCAACATTTAGCTAACTTCTTCCGTCAGGTCTTTCTTTATGTTAGAATGATTTAAGATTTTTATATGAGGGTGGGCTATGATAAAGAGATTATTTTTGGTTTTATTTATTTCAAGTGCTATGTTTTCCAGTGTTATTAATCAGATAGTTATTAGTGGTGATATTACTACTGATAAAGAAACTATTATAAAGATGCTTTCTAGTAGTACCGGGTCAGAGTTAGTAACTGAAAATGTCGTTGATGATATTCGAAGGATATATGAAACAGGTTTATTTAAAGATGATATAACCGCTGAGCCAGTTTTCCATAAAGATGGTAGCTTAGATCTTGTTTTTTATGTTGCAGAGAACCCAATGGTTACTTCCATTCAATTTATTGGGCTTCATACTTTTGCCGCTAAGGAACTTATGGCTAGTATGGATTTGAAGGAGAATTCAGTATTGGATTATTCAAAATTAAGAAAAGATATTAGAAGTATAAATAGCTATTATCAAGAAAAAGGCTATGTTTTGATGAATATCAAACAAATTATTGAACCGGAAGATTCTGGGGTTTTGATTTTTGTAATAAATGAAGGCATCATAGAGGATATTTTTATAAAAGGTCTTACTTATACAAAGGATTTTGTAATTACCAGGGAAATGGATTCTCAGGCAGGGAAAGCATTTAACATTAATATTTTAAAAGAAGACATGAGAAGTATCTATAATACAGGGTTTGTGGAAAATATTAACCTTGAGCCACCTCAAGCAGGTGTTGATTCTGAGAAAGTTATTGCCGTAGTTAGCGTTCAAGAAAAAAGATCAGGTTCTTTTCAGTTTGGAGGCGGTATTGGTTCAACCTCAGGATTTTTTGGTTTTTTACAGCTAGAGTTTGTTAACTTCTTTGGAGAGGGATACAATTTGGCGGTTAAAGGTCAGTGGGGTGAGAAACAAACTAACTATGAGTTAAGATACCAGAACCCATGGTTTTATCCAGAATTTTTTGGTCCAAGAACATCTACCTCATTCCGTTTATGGCATACTGATGGACAGATAGATGAAGGGCAGGGGTTAAAAGCTTATAATACTGGCGGAGAATGGACTCTTGGACGTAAATTGGATAAGCGAGTAAGTATATTCGGAAGTGCAAAGGTGAATAACGTCAGAGCATATACTCCTATTACTGAACCTGTTACTGGTGTATCTATAGATGCTTATAACATAAGGAGCATTGGAGCTGGTATGAGTTATGACAATAGGGATAATAGGTTTAATCCTTCAACAGGAGAGTTTGTTTCTTTAAGAGCAGATACTTCTTTAAAAGTTCTTGGAGGTTCTGTTGAGTATTTAATGACAAAATTTCAAGCGCAGAAATATTTTCCATTATCAGATAATTTTGCGCTAGGTTTTAAGGGACAAGCCGATGCGGCAGTTGGTACGATATTTGATACAGAGCGCTATTTTGCTGGAGGTTCGACAACCGTAAGGGGTTATGAAGATGGTACTCCTTTTGGAGTTGGTGGTGCAAGGATTATGGGTACAACAGAATTAAGATATAAGATAAATGAGACTATGAGCATTTATGGTTTCTTTGATATTGGTAAAATAGGTAGGGGGTTTGCGGAGTGTAAGGTAAATTCTGCGGTAACACCGGGAACATCTGCTTTCCGATATGGCTATGGTATGGGCTTTAAGGTAGCTACACCAGTTGGTCCACTTAGGTTCGACTTTGCCTGGGGTGATGGAGAAAAGTACGGTGGATTTGAGACATATGCGCCTAAGCAAAGCGGTCAGATGACAGTGCATTTTAATATTGAGAACTCATTCTAAACAGGAGACTACAGCATGAAAAGAATAGTCTTATTAAGTGTATTAGTTTTAGGATTATCTTTTTCGGCTGTTAGTGTTGGATATGTTGATACTGTTGAAGTATTGCAGTCATATAATAAGGCTATTGCTGCTCAAGCAGATCTTATTCAAAAGCAGCAAGATGTTCAGGATTTCTTTGTTAAGAAGCAAAAAGAATATGAGAGCCAGATTAGACAGGATAGTACAGAGCAGGAAATTTTAAGTATCAAGAAAAACCTTGAATCAGAGGTTGAGCCAAAAAGACAAGAATTAATGGAGTTAAATAAGAAACTTTCAGCTGAAATAGAGTCTGATATTATTACAGCGACTGATAAAGTTGCTCAGCAGTTAAGATTAGAAGTTGTGCTAGATAAGAAGTCAGTGTTAACAGGTGGAATGGATATAACAAGTCTTGTGATTAATCGCTTAAATAACAAGGTAAAATGAAGGTATCATTAATCGCAGAGCATATTGGTGGTCAATTAATAGGCGAGGATTGTGATGTTGATTTTTTGAGGAGCTTGGATGTTGCGACAGAAAGCGACATTACTATTTTACTTGATAAAAAGTACCTTGAGAAAGCCAACAATACCAGAGCAAAAGCAATTATCTCTCATACGGATAGTTTAAATATCCCATCAATAATTAAGGTGGATAGACCAAGGGCTATTTTTGCCAAAGTAGTAGCTATGTTTAATAACCAAGATGCGAGAGTTGGCGTTTCAAGGTTCGCTGATATTTCCGAGAAGGCTACGGTTGGAAAGGATGTGTATATTGATTCGTTCGTGAAGATAGACGATGGTGCCGTGATTGGTGATGGAGCAAGAATATATGCTGGTGTTAATGTTGGGAAGGATTCAGTAGTTGGTAACAATACAGTAATTTTTGCTAATGCTTCTATTTATCATGATGTAAAGATTGGCAAAAATTGTATTATTCATTCTGGAGTTGTTATTGGAGCCGACGGCTTTGGTTTTGAAAGAACACAAACCAAGGAATGGGAGAAAGTAGCCCAAATAGGTAAAGTTATTATTGGTGATGATGTGGAGATAGGTGCAAACACTTGTGTTGACAGGGGTTGTCTTCAAGATACGGTGATTATGGATGGCGTTAAATTGGACAACTTGATACAAATAGCCCATAATTGTTTCATAGGAAAACATAGTTTATTGTCTTCTTCTTGTGCTATCGCGGGTAGTACAACAATAGGTGAATATAATCTATTTGCTGGTGATGTTGGAACAGCTGGGCATGTTAAAATAGGAAATAATGTTACTGCTATGGCTAGGTCTGGGATTACCAAAGATATAGAAGACAATATGGTCATCAGAGGTTTTCCTGCTGGACCACAGAGGGAAGTTATTAAAGAAGAAGCAATGCTTAGAAGAATGATAAAGGAATATAAGGAGGAAAAGAAATGAAGAAAGTTATTATTGCAATGTTAGTTGTTAGTTCTATGGGTTGGTCAGTTCCATCACTTGTAGGAACAAATGGTTTAATCAATATGCCTGCTGCAGCGTCAGTTAAATATAAGGAGTTTGATGTTGGTGTTAATTTTCAAAACTCTCAAACATCGAGAACAAGTCAGTATTTTGCAAATCTTGGAATATTAGATGGATTTGAGCTTGGGTTTATTGGTAACTCGTTAAAAGAGGGTGTTTTTGTTAATATTAAATATTATATGATGAGTGACAAGAGCGAGTATCCATTAGGTTTAGCAACTGGTTTAACTGGTCTTACATCGTACTCTAACACAAATTTATACATGGTGCTAAGTAAGGCTTTCCCAAATAAGCTTTCAGGTCATTTTGGTTTTAGGTCTAATCTGAATTCTTCAACAATTAAAGCTGATGTTATGTTTGGGTTGGAGCTAAAAATGAGCGAGCAATTAAACTTTGTGTCTGACATTATTGGTTCAGATACTAGCTGGAACCTTTCAACTGGGCTAAGGATAAAGCTAAATCCTGATTGGATGTTGAATGGGTATTTGGAAGATGTAGCTAATTCAAATAACTCAAAGTTTACACTGGGATGTTCATATCACGGGATTCTTTAGTATAAATGGGATATACAATTGAAAAAGAAATAGTTATTGAGAGCGTTGGCATCCATTCTGGTCAGAAGGTTAGACTGAGATTGCTATCAGCAAGCAATGGTATTGTTTTTTTTCATACAAAAACAGGAACAGAGATACCACTTAGTATTGAAAACATTATACCTATTCATTTAGGCACGAACCTTAACAAAGGCGATGTTTGGATTCGTACTATTGAGCACTTATGCTCTGTATTGTGGGCGCTTAGAATAACTGATTTGCGAATAGAACTTGATGGTGACGAGATTCCTATAGCAGATGGAAGCGGAAAGCTTTTTTGGCAGAAGATTCAAGAAGCTGGAATAAAACAGACAAGCATCGAGCCTAAACTGCTGATTGTTGATGAGCCATTTATCAGGTTTTACGATAATGATATATTTCTTATGGCCTTTCCAAGCGATGAATTAACTGTGAACTATACTATTAATTTCCCAGCAGTTCCGATAAAAGCTCAGAATTTTATTTTTAAAGGAAGGCATTTTTTTGAAGCTGAGATACTTAATTGTAGAACTTTTGGTAATGCAGATGATTTAGAGAGATTGCATGCAGATGGAAAAGCTCTAGGTGCTAGCGTAGATAATTGTTTAGCTTTTAATAGTCAGGGATTCATTAATGAGCCAAGGTGCGAAAATGAATCAGTAAGGCATAAGATATTAGATTTGTTAGGTGATTTATATGCATCAGGTTATGATATTCGTGCAAGGTTCATTGCCTACAAGACTAGTCATCAGATTAATAATCAGTTTGTGAAAGAGTTAGTTCCTGCTTTTATTTAAGGTATTTAATAAGGGGCGCGAAGCCCCTTATTTTATTAAAAAATGCTTAGGCTTTTTCGATATACGTTTTAACTAGGTTTCCAATTTCGTTGGTTGAATAACCCATTTTGCCAGCGTTCATGCTTTCCATTTTGAGGATGGTGTCCATAACCGCTTTTTCTACTAAAGAAGCTGCTTCTTTTTCACCTATATAATCTAGTAGCATTTGAGTGGCCATAATGGCAGCGATTGGGTTAATTACTCCCATGCCAGTGTATTTTGGTGCACTTCCTCCAATAGGCTCAAACATAGAAGAACCTTCAGGGTTAATGTTTCCACCAGCAGCTACACCCATACCACCTTGAATCATTGCACCAAGGTCTGTAATGATGTCACCAAACATGTTGTCAGTAACAAGCACATCAAACCATTCTGGGTTCTTAACAAACCACATAGTGGTTGCATCAACGTGAGCATAGTCAGCTGTAATGTTTGGGTATTCCTTAGCTACCTCATCAAAAGTTCTTTTCCACAAATCAAAAGCAAAGGTTAGTACATTTGTTTTACCAACAAGAGTAACTTTTTTTCTTCCTTTAAGTTTGGCGTATTCAAATGAATAACGGATACATCTTTCTACACCTTTTCTGGTGTTAATAGATTCTTGGATAGCTACTTCATCAGGAGTTCCTTGTTTTAGAAATCCACCAGCTCCTGCATAAAGACCTTCAGTATTTTCTCTTACAACAACAAAGTCGATATCTTTTGGACCTTTGTTTTTAATTGGGGTTTCAATGCCTTCATATAGTTTTACTGGTCTAAGATTAATGTACTGATCAAGTGCAAATCTTAGTTTTAATAAGATGCCTTTTTCTAGAACACCAGGTTTAACATCAGGATGACCTATTGCTCCAAGGAATATAGCCTTAAATTTTCTAAGTTCTTCAACTTCAGAATCATCAAGAATCTTACCTGTTTTAAGATATCTTTCTCCGCCAAAGTCAAATTGTGTATAGTTTAGTTCAAATCCGAACTTTTCAGAGGCAGCATTAAGTACTTTAATTCCTTCTGCAACTACGTCTGGTCCTGTTCCGTCTCCTGGTATTACTGCTATGTCGTAAACTTTCATTTTTTACCTCCTTATTATTGCGAAATAAATAATAGTTTAAATCATTGGGAATATCAAGCGATAAAGGTGATTATTTTTTGTGGAACTTTTGTCGTAGCTTATTTGTGTTGTTAGTTTTGGTTTCTTTTCTTAAGGCCTTTTCTAATGCTGGGTTTTTTGCTACTTCTTCATGAGGCCTATTAAATTTTTTAAGTTTGTTTTTATGAGCATAGCTATTTCTGTCTATAATAAATTTATTGTTTGTTTCTTTGCTTATTTCAATTTGCGTTGGTATATTTTCAATATCAACTATTTCGTCATCTTCTAGGTCATAAAATATGTTTTTCTTTTTTTTATGGTTTTGTTCTTTGTTTTTTTGATTTTCTTCAAAATCTTTTAGTGCACTTTCTGAATCATCATAATTTTTTCTTTTTTGATTTCCATTAATTTCTTGGTTGAATTTTTCAGATGCAGAGTCTATTTGAATTTTATCTTCCAGATAGTCATTTGCTTGCAATCTTGGGTTAACATCGTTTAGTTCTTGTTTGTGGTTTGCTCTATTTTTAGCATTCATTTGTACTGACTCATCAGCGCTTCTATTGTAGGCTGTTGTAGTTGTGCTTTTTTGTAAGTTAATTAGGAGTTCTTTTTGTCTAATTTTTTGCATTCTTTCTTGTTCCTGATAGGAGATTATTTGTGACTTTTCCTGAGCGATGTCCCTGGAGGGTGTATATTCAACCTCTTGTTGCATCTCTGCCGTAATTTCATCATTAGTTTTTGTTGGACTAAAACTTGTATTAACATTTTTTGTGTTAGGTGTTTGCGTTGGTACAGCTGTGAAGGTTGTTTGATTGGTAGAGGTTAAACCTAAAGCATCGTCGGTCTGATTTACATTTAAGGTTTGATTCTGTTGAACTAGGTTAAGCTTGTTAGTTAAATCCACGATTACCCTTTTTCAGCATAAAAAGATTTAATCTTGTCCGATAAATCTGTTCTTTGATTTTCTTCTAGGAAGGAAATTATAGGTTCTGCTTTTATGAGATCTAGGTCCTTATTTAAATAGGCAATCATTTGTTCATACTTTTTGATGGCTTCGCTTTTCAAGCCATTTTTTATATAGAATTCTGCCAACACTTTGTATGGTAAAGGAGAATATGGGTTCTTTAAGGCAAGAATCCTAAAATGACTCTCTGCTTCTTTTATTACTTCTGACTCTTCAATTGCTCTAGTTTTTCTAACTTGTTTGTTTTCAACGGCAATTTGGATGTTGGCTGTATCAAGTTTTTGTTTTTTCTTTTGCTTTGGTTTTCCGAAATAAAAAACTGCACCAAGAACTAAAATGAACAGTATTCCATAAATAATTACTAATATCACCAGATGCTCCTTTAAGGGCTTATTTAGAACGTGTATTAATGATTATATAGTTATTTTTTTGTAAAATCATCTTTTTGAAGAAGTTCTTCTTTGTTTTCTAAAGTAAGAACACCAGCAGATACTATTATTTTGATGCCTTCTTCAACTGATATATCAAGAATCTCAACTTCATTTTTAGGAAGAACAATTAGGAACCCAGTTGTAGGGTTAGGTGTTGTAGGCATAAATACAGTGGACATTTCTTTAAATACTTTGCCTGATTTTGTTTTAACTGTTGGGAAATTGCTTTGAGTTACAAAGGCTAAAGCATATAGTCCTTTGCGAGGATATTCAATAATGGCAACACTTTGAAAAGCAGTTGAATTAGCCTTAATAGAGTTAACTAGTGACTTCATTGTTGAATAGATAATATTTGCAAACGGAAGAGTATCTATAAAGTCTTCTAGTTTAGCGGCGATTCCCTTAATTAAAGGTAGTTTAGCAAGGTGTCCAAGCGAAACTAAAATAATTACAGAAACGATAAAGCCTAAAATTAATTCAAAGAATGGCCCAAGCGTTCCATCGGTGAAAACCATTAAAAGGCGATTTATTATGTCGCCTACAGGCCCTCCTAGAAGCTTTATTACAAAAGAAAGAACCCAGATGGTTGCGATTGTTGGTAGCGCCAATAGTAGGCCAGTGATTAAATCATCTTGGAAGTGTTTTACGAAATCACGCTTAAAGAAGTCTTTTATTATGCGTATTAAATAAGGTTTATTTTTCATGCTTCACCAGTCTTTTTATGTAATGAATTATATATCGCCTGTATCGTTTCTTCTATATTTAATTTAGAATTATCGATAAGTATAGCGTTTTCTGCCACAATAAGAGGTGAAAGTTCTCTTTTTCTATCCATATCATCTCTTTTTATTATTTCAGCCAAGATGTTGTCTAGGTTAATTTTTTCGTTTGGATGGTTTTTGCAAAACTCATCGTATCTTCTTTTTGCCCTGACTTCTTGTGAAGCGGTAAGGAAGAACTTATTCGTTGCATTTGGAAAAACCACTGAACCGATATCTCTACCATCCATTATGATTGACTCATGTTTAGCAACATCTCTTAACAAGGTTAGTGCGAACTCTCTTACACATGCAAGAGAAGCATAGCTAGAAACAGCATTTTCAGTTTCAGGAAGAGAGAGGAACTTGCTATAGTCTTGGTTGTTTACGAAGACTTTTCCGTGTTCAATATTGAACGATTGCGTGTTTATGAAATCTTTTAAGTTTTCATCACTAGGCTTAATGTTTTTGCTTAAACACACATAGGTAATAGCACGATAAACTGAGCCAGAGCTTAGATATGTGATGTTTAGCTTTTCTGCTAGTTTTCTTGCTACAGTGCTTTTGCCAGAAGCAGCAGGACCATCAATAGAAATTATATAGCTACTAGACATGCAGATACGGTACTTCTTTTTTGCAATACGAGCAAGTATTTGATGATGCAATATTAATAACTTCAAAGTTTCTTCTACTTATTAATGCTTGCTTGCAGTGAGGACAGTAGGTTGTTTGGTTCAATCTTGTGTAAACATAGCTGAGTGGGAACAAGTGTTTTGTTTCTTCTATTTTATTAATGAAATCAGGAGACAGCGGTGCTTTGTTTGAGTATTCAAAAGTTGGATAGAACAGGCTGATATGCCATGGAATATTAGCAGAAATAGAGCTTATCCAATTTGCTGTTTGTTTAAGTTCATCTATCTTGTCATTAATGTCGGTTACTAGGTTGCTGACTAGCTCAATGTGTTTATTGTTTTCATGGCAAAGAATAATATTGTCCTTAACAATAGAATAAGCATTTGCAGTAGTAAGAGTTGAGTAGCTTTTTTCATTAAAGGCCTTGATGTCTATGCTTAAAGCATCAACATATGGCAGTAGATTAAGTAAAGGTTCTTTGTTTATATATAAGTTAGTTACCAGTACGGTTTTGATGTTTGCTTTTTTTAGTTTAGGTAAGTAATCCATAAGTGTTTCAATTTGGATAAGTGGTTCGTTATAGGTAAAAGCAACAAGTTTTAGATTGTTTTGTAATGCTTTGTTTATAATTTCTTCAGCAGTATTTTCATGGAGAAATGGTTTTCTTGATGAGCGATGAGGCTGAGATATCTCCCAGTTTTGACAGTGTTTGCAATGAAAGTTACATCCGATAGAGCCTAGAGAGAGAATCCTGCTACCTGGATAGAAATGGTAAAGTGGTTTCTTTTCTATTGGATCAATTGCAACTGAGCAGAACTTTCCATAAGTCAGAGGAATTAGCTTACCGTTAATATTTTTTCTAGCCTGACACGAGCCAGTTTCTCCATTAGCTAAGGAGCATTTTCTTGGGCAAAGGGTACAAGTTAGTGTCATAATACTACCTATTATATAGTATAATGTTTTTCAGGGAGTAATTGTATGAAACAAAGTGATTTAAATATTAGTTGGCAGGATTTTCAGCTTTATGTAGATAAAATAGTGTCAGACATAAAGGAAGCTGGCAAGAAGTATGATGTTATTGTTGGAGTAGCACGCGGAGGATTGTTTCTTGCTGGATACTTGTCTTATCATTTAGGAATTAAAGAAGTAGATATAGTAAACGTTCAAACATATTCAGATAGAAAGATACTTGATCCAAGGGTTTTGGATTTACCAAAGAAAATAGAAGGTGAAAGAATTCTTCTGGTTGATGATATTTTGGATTCTGGAAAAACCTTTACAATGTTAGCTGAGTGGATGGGGCAAACAAATAAGCATTGCGATAGAGCAGTATTAATTGATAAAGGTAAGAGCACAATAGTTGCAGAATATGTAGGTAAAAAAGTCGATCCTAATTGTTGGGTTGTGTATCCTTGGGAGCAAGAATAAGGCACTGGAGAGTTATCCACAGCCTATCAACAGCTTATGATTGACCCACGAGTTTCTGTTATTATTCCAGTATTTAATAGGCCTTTACTTATAAGGGATGCGGTAGAGTCCATACTATCACAGACATATGATGATTATGAGTTAATTTTAGTTGATGATGGTTCACAAGAAGAAACCAAGAAAGTATTACGTCAATATTCCGAAAGTTATCCACAGAAAATTAGGGTTATTTTTTGCAAACATAAAGGTGTTTCAGCAGTAAGGAATGTAGGGATACGTAGTGCTAGAGGATTTTATTTGGCTTTTTTAGACAGTGATGACCTGTGGATAAGTTCTAAGTTGGCGAAGCAGATTAGTTTTATGGATGAAGCCCAAGTGGCAGTAAGTCAAACTGAAGAAAAATGGATTAGGAATGGAAAAGTTGTTAACCCAAGGAAGAAGCACGCAAAGCGTAGTGGGAAGATATTTTTTGATTGTTTGCCTTTGTGTATTGTTTCGCCATCAGCTGTGGTAATTAAGAAAGAAGTGTTTGATAAAGTAGGCCTGTTTGACGAGAAGTTGCTAGCTTGTGAGGACTATGACCTTTGGCTCAGAATATCGCTTTTTTATCCAATTTACACAATGACCGAGAAGCTTATAACAAAAAAAGGTGGGCATAGTGACCAGTTGTCTGCTAAGTTTTGGGGAATGGATCGGTTTAGGATATATTCCATGACTCAATTATTAAGGAATAATAGTAGTCTTGATGATTTCAAAAAGGCTGGTCTTTATTATTATATTTCCGAGAAAGCTAACGTGGTGGCTATTGGAGCAAAGAAGCGATGGAAATTATTTTCGTGGTTTAAGTACTGGATGATTAGGGATTACTATAAAAAAGAGTGGGAATTGCTTTAGAATCTGAAGTGTACAAATATTCTGCCAAAGTTTTTATCGTCTTTTTCAACACGATGATAAAGTTTTTTTATATCAGGTTGATTCAGAAATCTTAGAACACTTTTTTTAAGCTGACCACTTCCTTTTCCAGGGATAATTTCTACTAAGCTAATTTTTTTTGATACAGCTTCATCGATAATTTTTTGAAGTTCTTTTTCAATCATCCAACCTTTGTTAAAGATTTCATGTAAGTCTAGTTTTAGCTTTGCCATTTTTTTATTTTACCATGATATAATTTTGAAAATGAAAAGAAATAATGGCATTACAACATTTTGGTGGGTTTTTGTATTTTGGATGGTGCTTATAACCTTTATTAGGCTTACAGGCTTTTTCTTGTCCTTTCTAATTACACTGATTCCTATCTTTATTATTATTTTTTTGTTTATGAATTTGTATTGGATTGTTAAGAGAAATGAACTGATAAAAAAGTACTCTAAAGACCATTCTGAAGCACATAATCGTTTTTTCATACTACTTATCGTATGTTCAGCAAAGGTTCTTTCAGCTGATGGAAATGTAGCAAAAGCAGAAATTCAAATGATTAAGAATTTTTTTCTGATGAATTTTGGTTTTACTGGAAAATCTTTGCAGTGGGTGCAAGAAACTCTGCAGGAAGAGCTTAAGTATAATCGTCCTGTTATTTCTATTTCTGGTGAGATAAATAAGGTTTTGGATTACTCAACAAAGCTTGCCTTAATGGACTTTTTGTTTCGGCTGGCAGCTTCAGATTCAACCATTAACGAGAAAGAGAAGGTTGTGCTGAATGAGTTTGCAGCAACAATAGGAATAACAGCAGTTGATCAGTCATTTTTAAGGGCAAGATATTATACTGGTTCTTCACGATACGGCTTTTCTGCACCCTCTCAGGGAAAAGGGAGAGAGCATTATTTGCGAATATTAGGGTTAACAGAAGGTGTTAAATCTGAGGACATAAAGTCAGCTTACAGGCAACTAGCCAAGAAGTTTCATCCAGATGTTGTAGCGCATTTAGGGGATGAGGTAAGGCTAGCTAGTGAGAAGAGAATGAAAGAAATAACCGAAGCTTACGAATTTTTAAAAGAGACATAGTATTTATAATGTTGATGTTGTAAAATGTGTTTGTTAATTTAAATATATGGGAGGATTTTTTATGAAAAAAGTTTTAGTTGTAGTTATGTTAGTTGTTTTCTTATTTTCTGTTGCGTTTAGTTTTGGATTAACAGATAAGGTTATTTTAAGAGTAGGTAGTAGCACTCTAACTCAAAAGCAACTTGAAGAAAAGGTTGAGTCACTTCCGCCACAGTATAAGGAATATTACAGCACTGTTGATGGCAAGAAGATTCTAATTGATAGCATTAAAAAAGAATATTTAGTTTATGAAATGGCAAAGAAATCAAAGTATGATAATAATAAAAACGTACAAGAGCAGCTAGAGAATATTAAAAAACAGGTAATGGTTGCACAGTTCTTAAAAGATAAAATCGAAAGCAAGATTAAGGTATCTGCTAAGGATTCTAAGAAATATTATGATGATAATAAGGATACTTTCAAGAAAGATGACCAAGTTAAAGCTAGACATATTCTAGTCGCTACTGAAAAGGAAGCTAAGGAAGTATTAGGAAAACTTAAGGCTGGTGAATCATTTCAAGCTTTAGCAAAGGAATACTCAATGGATCCAGGAAGTAAAGCAAATGGTGGAGACCTAGGATGGTTTGCAAAAGGACAAATGGTAAAACCTTTCGAGACAGCAGCATTTGCTCTAAAGAAGGGTGAATATACAAAGGAAGCAGTTCAGACTCAGTATGGTTTTCATATAATTATGGTTGAAGACAAGAAAGATGCTGAACAGTTAGAGTATAAAGAAGTTTCAGAAGAAATAGAAAATTATCTTAAGCAGAATGCACAAAAAGAAGCATTAGATGCCTTATTAAAAGAAGCATCTTCTTCTGTGAAAGTAGAAGATTTTTCAGAACAGTTATTGTTAAAGAAGAAATAGAATAATAAAAAAGCCCCACCAAAGTGGGGCTTTTTTAATTACATGCTACATACAAAAGCCTACGCAAAAGTTAACCTCCTATTAGATATCCTTGGAATAAACGGTAATCTGCATGATATGTGTATGATTATGCAAACAGTTTCTTTATGTGATGAATTGTCATTTGAAAAGATACAAGACAAGAAAATCATTATTGTTTCTGATAAAGAGGAACTAAATCAAGACAATATTATCTACAAAGCTTATTCAATAATTCTAGATAAGTACCCAGAGCAAGTTACCTGTGGGTTTAATGTTGAGCTAAAAAAGCATATACCTATGGGTGCTGGTCTTGCAGGGGGTAGTGCGGATGCCGCAGCAGCTGTTAAGGTGTTTTTGCAGGAGTTTAGAGTAAGTCCTACAGAAGCAGAATTGCTGTCGTTGTTGCTAAGCATAGGCTCCGATGTGCCGTTTTGTTATTTTGGTGGAACAAAGTTTGTTACAGGAAGAGGCGAGAAGATACAGGATATCGAGATTGAGCTCCCTAAATATTTCTTGTTAGTTAATCCAAATGTGCATATTTCTACTAAAGAAGCTTTTGCTGATTGGGATAAGTTTGTTAAAGATAGTGGTTATCACCCAAGGTTTAATGAAGGAAACTTGTTGGATGGTTGGGATTACTATAATGCGTTTGAATTGTCTGTGTTCCCAAAGCATCCAGTTATTAAAGAGATAAAAGATAATCTTTTGTCATTAGATGCTATTTTTGCCTTAATGACAGGCTCTGGCTCTACGGTGTTTGCTGGGTTTAATAATGAAGAGGATGTTGATAAGGCATATCAGTTGCTTTCAGAGGATTACTGGTGTGCTAAGACAATCCCCCTGTCACTTGCGTGACTTTTTTTATTAATTGCCTCAGAACACGAAACTTATTTTGTTAGCGAGGCTAACTGGGCTTACAAAAAGTGAACTTTTTAATTTTTTCCCCTCTCCCCGCAGTAAACAAAATTGTACACTACCGCCATTAAGCTCCTTTGTGGCTAAGTGGACTATACAAGTTCTACCATTTCAGTAGTAATGATAAAGGGCTCGATTGAGCCCTTTTAAATAACGATAAGTTTTTATTATTTCATAAACTCTTTTTGCATATCTTGTGATGTTACGTATTTGCCAGGCGTATTACTAGTTACTTGATTGTTTTTTAATACAATCGTTTGTGGACGATATCCCATCATATCATCTGGTTTTTGGCCTAGTTTGTAATTATATATTTCAATTATACCGCCTTCTCTTGCATAAATTCCTATATTGTCTGGTGGATTATCGTTTACAGAAGGATCTAATTTTAAATCAAATCTTTGATTAAGTGCTTCAGTTTTTGCAGTACCAGTTACTGGTGTTGCTCCTACTGTTGGGCTTGTGACTCTAGCTGGTAAATTTGTTTCTATTCCTCCCATAATTACTTCCTCCTAATTTTTATTTGTTTTACTTTATTCCTAAATTCTTAACCTTTATTCTTATCCCCCCCCCCGAAATTAAACATGAATTCTATCTGTTATGTTCTTTTTTGCATAAAAGAAAAGGCTCCCTCATTGAGGGAGCTGTCTGGCGTTAGCTAGACTGAGGGAGTATCATTCCCCACCTGGAGAGGAGAGGGGGGTAGGGGGTGTGTTCATGACAGAAGGGTGTGTTGCAGTGCGTATTCGCAAAATTAGCCTTAAATTTGCGGTTACGTTCGCAAAATTAGCGTTAAATTTGCGATTTGATGTTTGTTTTGTCGAAAATAGTGGTATAATTTACTTACAATGATTAATCGTATACTTTTAGATAAAATAAATAATGACCTGTTTAAGGGGAAGACACTTGTTTTGCTTGGAGCTAGACAAACTGGTAAAACAACACTTTTGTCGGAGCTTTCTAGTAAAACAAGTGAACCAATTTTATTTTTAAGTGGAGATGATTCCGATACCAGAGAAATGTTTGTAGAAGCGAACGCAACAAAGATGGCGTCAATTATTGGAAACTATAAATTAGTGATAATTGATGAAGCACAGAGGATACACAATATAGGTCTTTCTTTAAAAATTATAAATGATAATTTCCTAAAAGTTCAGGTTATCGCAACTGGTTCATCTGCTTTTGAACTTACTGATAAAATTAATGAGCCATTAACTGGTCGTAAGTTTGAGTATCAACTTTACCCTTTTTCTTTTGAGGAGCTTTCTAATAATACTTCCAACTTGGTTGAACGCAGATCATTAGAACAAAGGCTTATTTACGGTAGTTATCCTGAAGTTGTGGTGAATCCTGATAGAGCAAAAACACTATTGAAATTATTAGCAGAAAGCTTTTTGTATAAGGATGTTTTAACATATGAGCGGATTAAAAAGCCTGAGAAGGTAGAAAAAATGGTACAAGCATTAGCTTTACAGATGGGTAGCGAGGTCAACTATCATGAAATAGGAAAAATGATAGGAGCAGATAATGAAACAGTAGAAAGCTATATTAATATTTTAGAGAAAGCATTCATTATTTTTAGACTTACTTCTTTTAGTAGAAATAAAAGAAACGAACTTAAAAAAAGCAGGAAACTGTATTTTTATGACAATGGGATAAGGAATGCAATTATTAATAATTTTAATCCATTAAGTTTACGTCAAGATGTTGGGTCTCTTTGGGAAAATTATTTAGTAATGGAGAGAGTGAAATACAATCATTATCATGAAGTGTATTGTAACTATCATTTTTGGAGAACGCACACTCAAACAGAAATAGATTTTATTGAAGAAAGAGATGGTAAGTTGTTTGCTTTCGAGTTTAAATGGAATCCTAAACATAGGAAAATAAGATCTTTTCAGTCTTTTGCATTAGCTTATCCAAATAGTCAGTTTGAGGTGATAACACCAGAGAACTATGAAGGATTTGTTAATCCATAATCCTCTTTACTTGTGCAGAGTTTCGGTCACTGAGGTTCTCGAAGTGTCGAAGCATCTGAGGGGGGCGTTTACAGTTTTTAACGTTATTAGCTTCATAATCGTGAAAACATGGCAAAAAGCTTATCTTTTTCACGGTTTTGCACACTAAAAACGTTAATGTGAATGTTATTTAACGCGCATTAACGATTATTTGACATAAAACAGTTAATATTGTAATATTTTAAGTATGATTAACGAATCAACAAAAACATATATCACAAAATTAAGAAATGAGTATCTGCAACTTAAAAGGGACAAGGAGTCTTTGTTACAAATAATATTTGAGGCAGAGCTTCCTGAAGGTGTCTACAACTCTAACGCAATAGAAAATTCAACATTAACTATTAAGGAAACTGAAAAAATTTTATTGGAGATGGAGGTTTCTAGAAATGTTAGTTTAAGAGAAGTTTTTGAGGCTAAGAATCTTGCAACTGTAAGTGAGTACATTAAAAGGCAAGGTGGAAGCATGGGTCTTTCAACTGATTTTATTTTATTGCTACACAAGATGTTGATGTTAAATATTAAAGAAGATATGGCGGGAAGATTTAGGTCAAAAGGGGAATATGTTCGTGTGGGAACGTATGTGGCAGCAGAACCTGAGCAGATTGAAGGGTTAATGGGAAATCTGTTGGTAGAGTATATGGGAGATGTAAATAAATATTTTATAGATAAAATCGCAAGGTTTCATTTAGAGTTTGAACATATCCATCCTTTTATTGATGGTAATGGTAGGATTGGCAGATTGTTAATTAATTATTTATTACAGCAATTAGATTTTCCGCCAATAATTATAAGAAATAAAGAAAAGCGAAGGTACTATAAATCTTTCGAATATTATGATGTCAATGAGTCAACTAGTGGAATGGAGAAGATTATTTGTTTGGCACTGTTAGAGTCGATGCATAAGAGATTAGCTTATTTGAAGGGGAAAAGAATAGTAACCTTAAAAAAATATTCCGAGGAAAGTGGCGAAGATTTTAATAATATACTTAATATGGCAAAGAGGCAGACTATAAAGGCCTTTAGGGAAAAAGGTGTTTGGAAAATAGGAGCTGAATAGTTGGCTCACTTAATGAGTGGGCTGTCGAGAGTTAGCGAGACTGAGGGAGTAAATAGAAAGGGTGATAACAATGAGTAAAGAAAAGAAAGAAAAGTGTGAGTGTAAGGGTCGTTTCGGTGGTTCATCATGTGGTGGAGTTTATGGCGTAGGATTTATTGGTGCGGCTATCTATTTTATATCTAATGCAACTGGTTTTTGGATGGGAGTTCTAGGAGTGCTTAAAGCTATTGTATGGCCAGGTTTCATTGTTTATGAATTATTGAAATATTTACATCTATAAGTTTATATATTGTTGAATGTATATTCTCTCTCAATAAGAGAGTGTAATTCCCCCTTTATAAGGGGGATGCCTTTGCATTAGCAAAGTAGGGGGATTAATTTATGGCTAAGTGGTGTATAATACTATTATGAGCAAAACAATCATCATATATTATTCTTTTGAGGGAAATACTAAGTTCATTGCAGACTATTTAGCACAGAAGTTAGATGCAGATGTTTTAGCGCTTAAGCCAGCCAAAGAAATCAATACTCATGGGTTTATGAAATATATTTGGGGTGGACGACAGGCAGTTATGAAATCAAAACCCACGTTAAAAAAGTATAAATTTGATATAAATAAATATGAAACTATTATTATTGGTTCCCCTGTTTGGGCTTACACTTATTCCCCTCCAATTCATTCGTTTTTATCAGAGAACGTAATTGAGGGCAAGAAGGTGGCTTTCTTTTGTTGTCATGAGGGTGGCAAAGGAAAGACGTTAGAGGCAATAGAGAAGCTACTGGGTGAAGATAATGAGTATTTAGGAGCAGTAGACATAAAAGCTCCTTTGACTAATGAAGAGTTCTCTTTCACGCTTTTAGATGAGTGGATTGAGACAATAAAATAGACCTTTAATTACATCAAGAATTATTCATGTAATTATTATGTTGACGGCGGTATTTCTTTTAGGTAGAATACTCGGGCTTCTGTTTATTGGGAGCAGTTATTGAACGCTAATTGATGGCGAAGGAAATTGAAAAATGAATAGCAGATTTATGGATGTTTGAATATATAAGCTTGTCTTAGGCTTTTAACTAAGACGAATCAATTGAGAGTTTGATCCTGGCTCAGGATTAACGCTGGAGGCGTGCCTAACACATGCAAGTCGAGCGATACAGGACTTTAGCTTGCTAAAGTTGCTGATAAGCGGCGGACGGGTGAGTAATACATAAGCAATCTGCCCTTTAGTTGGGGATAACCCTTGGAAACAGGGGCTAATACCGAATGGTCTCATTTAAACGCATGTTTTTATGAGTAAAGGCTTCGGCCGCTATTGGAGGAGCTTATGTCTGATTAGTTAGTTGGTGAGGTAACGGCTCACCAAGACTATGATCAGTAGCTGGTCTGAGAAGATGGTCAGCCACACTGGGACTGAGACACGGCCCAGACTCCTACGGGAGGCAGCAGTGAG
>DYQY01000019.1:1650-28012 GCA_020719045.1 Candidatus Termititenax sp. | reverse complement strand
ATTTAACTTCAAAAGGCCTAGCAAAATGCTAGGTCTTTTGTTTATTATTTAAAACTACTCATCACCTTTAAGTTTTCTGTTTTGTTTCTTTTCCGATGTTTTATGTTTATGTTGAAGAACTTTCTCTTTTGCTTTTCTTGATCTTCTTTTTTTCTGTCTTCTTATCTTCTCTATCTCTTGCTGAATTTTAGACTCTTTACCTAACATCTTTTCTTCAATAATATCGCATAATATTCTTCGAGCTAAAAATCGATTAAGTGCTCTAGACCTTTCCTCTCCACACTTAACTTCTTCTCCGCTTGGAAGATGTTTAAGATACACAGTTGAGGAAGTTTTATTCACTTTCTGGCCACCACTACCTGAACCTAACACAAACTTCTCCACAAGATCTTCCTCTTTAATGTCTAAAGAATCCATTCTCAATTTTAACTTATTAAGTTTATTAATCGTAACGCTTGATTGCTCTTGCATAGTAGTAATTATAGAATACCCTAATAATTAATAGTAGAGATGCAAACAAACTCAGATTGATGGCTACCTCATATTATGTTAAGGTATAAATAATAAAATTCTGGAGGTTACATCATGTACTTATTCATTTTAATCCCAATCGCTATATTTATCGCTTATGGTATTAGGATAGTTCGTCCAACTGAACTTGGTGTAGTAGAATTCTTAGGAAAATACACTAGAACAGCATCATCTGGATTTAACTGGATAATTCCACTAATACAAAATATGTATATAATAAATGTCACTGAGCGACGAGTGGATATAGAGCCTCAATCTATAATTACTAAAGATAAACTAAACGCAAAAGTAGATGGGGTGGTTTACTATAAGGTCATTACTCCCTCTGATGCTATTTACAATGTACAAAACTTTCAATCAGCAGTTCCATCACTTACTACAACTACTCTTAGAGCAGTTATTGGTAAAATGACTCTCACAGAAGCTAATGAAAATAGAGATGCTATTAATGAACAAGTTGAATTGATTTTAGACAAACAGGTTGTTAAATGGGGAATTAAGGTTGTACGAGTAGAACTTCAAAGGATAGAACCGCCTGAAGATGTACAGCAAGCAATGAATATGGTTGTTAAAGCCGAAAATGAAAAGATTGCAGCGCTGGATATGGCAACAGCTATTGAGACTAAAGCAGATGGTGAAAGACGTGCAGAGATAAAGAAGGCAGAAGGTATCGCAACAGCAATCAAGCTTAAAGCTGAAGCTGACGGAGAAGCAATCAAAGTAGTAAACGAGTCAGCTGAAAAGTACTTTAAAGGAAATGCTCAACTTCTAAAGAAGCTTGAAACAGTAAGCGAAGCTTTAAAGAATAATTCTAAAATTATCATCCCTTCTAATATGGAACTAATTAATGTTATAAACGATTTAGCTGGAGGTTCAGTCCTCCCTATTAAGACTAAGAAGGAAGAATAAAACAATCTTAATTTAAAATAACACTAGCCAAGATTAAAAATAAGTTATACACTGACCTAAGATAGTACTTAGAATAATAGATTTAGTTATAGATATTTTTAACATGGTTCTTGTGATTGTTTAAATTTTCCCCCTAATTAATTCTTTTAAATTTTACCGCACTATGTGCGTAGTCTAATGTCTGTTAACTATTAAGAAAGGAGAAAATTATGCAAAATAAACTATACATAGGAAACCTTCCTTTTTCTGCAACAAATGATTCTATCGCAGAATTATTTTCAGCAGCTGGAAAGGTAGTTTCTGCTAATGTAATCATGGATAGAGAAACAAATCGTTCAAAAGGTTTTGGTTTCGTTGAAATGAGCACAGAAGAAGAAGCTAATGCAGTTATCAAATCATTTAATGGTAAAGATTTAAATGGTAGAGACCTAAAGGTATCTTTAGCTAAACCTAAAGAAGACCGTCCTACTAACAATCGTTGGTAATTACAACAAAAAGGGAACCTTAATGGTTCCCTTTTTTAATTTAACACCCAAACAACATAAATCCTCTTTATTACTCTTATATCTCACCGAAACAAATACTATGTTTAACCACAAGAATATTGGGCACAATATAGGTATAACCATATTTAGGGGGAACTATGCCAACGCTACAAGAAATACAAAAAAAAGAAAAAGAACTAGAGGAACGTAAAGCAGTTGCTAATCTTGGCGCTGAACTGATGAAAGCTTTACAGGAGCTTAATGAAAAAAATATAGAACTAAAAGGTAATTGCCTTTTAATAAAAATGAACGGCGCTGGAATACTGGTTTCTTGTGATATTATTAGTCTAGATAGACCGACAGTAATCCTCCATGAGCTTAATATCCTAATGAATAACTACCTTAGAGCTCGAGCAAAGAAGACAATCCAGATACAAGAAAACTTTGAAGAAAACATCAAAAAAAGCGGACTAATGGATTGGAAAAACACCACCAGAAGAAAGCTTTCTGGTAAAATACTTAAGCTTACACAAATATTTAATACAGATAGAATAAAAATCGCAGACACAAATAACCTTATTGGGATAATAGCTGACCCAGTTCTAAGCAAAATAAAAGTTATTCCACTACAAAACAAAATCTCCAGTGAACAAATAGTTTCCGCCTTTGGTGAGGCCTATCAGAAACTTATTCTACAATTAGCAAAGCATTACGAAAACACTATGACAGTGATGAATTCAGATAATCTTGATGACAGGTCAATAAACCAATTTAACAAAAAAATATAAGGGGGGAATAATTATGGAGTTCAATGTACTAGGGATACTTAACAAAGCAGTTAATGGCATGAATAAAATAGTTGGAATGGATGATGATAACCCAGATAAAATAAGCGGAAAAGAGGCTTTATGCATGACAGTTGCAGTTGGCGGAGCAGCCTTACTTTTCTCAAGCCCTATAGGATTAGGAGTGGTGGGGTTATTTTTAGGTGTCGGGCTAGCTGGAAATATTTTTGATAAAGATGACAAAGGCGACTCAAATTCTTCATCTCCAGGAGGAAATAGCTCAACTTCCCCATCACCAACACATTCACTAGATACTCCGCCTACATATGAACGAGTCAATCCAGAAAACCAACCCGCAGCCGGAGCCCCAGCTATACCACAAATTGCACCACAAATACCTGAAAATGAAGCAGAACCTACACCACCTGTAGAACCACAAGAGGCTGTAGCAGTACCAAAAGATGATGAAAAAGACAAAACCGCAGCTACTGCAAATGCAAAAGACAATACTTCAACCACTATACCCAGATGATTCTCCTGCAGATTAAAATTGCATACTTGTATACATTATTAGCTAACAAAAAACCCCGGAGTTCCGGGGTTTTTTGTTATTAAATCGACATCATCAAATAACTAAAAGCCTACATGCCCAAGCACCTCTTGCCAACTATAAGCCACAAATCCCTTATAGTCAGGGAAAGCTCGTTGTTTTGGATTATAAAGTATCGGATTAGTTACCTCATTTAACATTGGAATATCGTTACCCCCATCACCAATAGCCATAGACACTCTAAACTTTCCATCATCTAACATCTTCCTAACAAATTTCCCTTTGTCGTGATACTTAATATTAATAATAAGCTTTCCTGTAAGAAGACCCTCTTTAACTACCAAATCATTGGAAATATGTCCATCTAACCCAAAATCAGCAACTATCCTCTTCGCTACATGAGACAAACTATTTGTTACCAGATAGACAGCTACTCCTGACCTCTTAAGCTCAGTTAAAAGAAACTTAGCTTCTGGAATAACTTCAAACTCATCTACAGCTTCAAAAACAGCAGACTCAGGCAAACCCTTCCAAGCAGCAACATCTAGATACGCAAACTCCTCAAAGCTTATTTGTTTATTTAGATATCTTTCTAAATAAACTCTTCCATGGCTCTCCCATGTACCGTTTTTTTTATGAATAATATCCCAAATTGTGTCACCAAGGTGTAAAGTGCCATCTATATCAAAGAAAGCAATACCCAGATTTTTTATCACTTTTTCCCAAACAACATCCCACAAGCAGCGCTTATGTCGCCTCCCTCGCTTCTCCTCTTGGTTACATTAACTTTAGCTTTTTCTAGTTTATCGAAAAATCTATCCATATTCTTTGAGGCCTTAAAACTAGAAGAAGTTGTATTATATGGAATAAGATTAATATGAAAATCCGTTCCTTTAACTAAGGCAACTAATTGCTCAATATCTCTATCAGTATCATTAACGCCATCTAATAACACATATTCTAAAGTTATCCTACGACTTGTAGCTTCCCTATATTCAGCCAAAACCACAAAAAGGTCGTTTAATCTATACTTCTCATTTATTGGCATTAACTTTGTTCTTAGTCCATCATTTGCGGCATGTAGGGACACTGCCAAATTTAGCTTAAAACCTTTTTCCAGTAGCTTCTTTATCCCTGGAATAATTCCAGCTGTAGATACAGTAAAACGTCTCATGCCAATGTTCGCGCCAGTTTCTTCGTTCAAAATACTTGTCGCCTTAAGAACATTATCCAGATTAAGAAGTGGCTCACCCATCCCCATATAAACTATCCTATCAATCTCATAACCTTCTGCTCGTGCTACTAAATACTGAGAAACTATCTCGGCTGATGTTAAATCTCGTTTAAATCCACCCTTTCCTGTTTCACAAAATCCACACTTAAGCGCACACCCTACCTGCGTAGATACACAAAGTGTATTACCATTTTTGCTTGGGATTACTACGCACTCTATTCCAAAGTCATCAGTAGTATTAAGAAGAAATTTTACTGAAGTATTTCCAGTAGTCCTTTCATAGTCCAAATTAATTGGCGCAAAGACCTCGGACAGCTTCTTGGCATCCGCAAAAGAAATTGAAGTCATTTTCACAAAATCAGTAACTGCTTTCTGATAAATCCATTCAAATACCTGCTTTGCTTTGTATGCTGGAAATCCATTTTTAACAAATTCGCTCTGCAATTCCTTAAAATTATATTCTAATATTTTTAACATACCAATCATTATACCCTTATAAGAAACTATTGTCCTAATAAGAGTTCATTTGAGCATACTCATTCAATGCTTCAGCTATAGCCTTATTAACAGGATATCTCTTAAACGCCCTGCTATAATCAATATCTGCTAATTGCAAATAATAATCTGACATATTAAACTCATGCTCTTCATCCTTAAAACTTATATTAGAAAGAGAATACTTCTCCTTAATTTCCTTACAAGTAATCACTTCATTCATACCGTTCTTGTTTTGACGTAATGAAAACCCGAATAATCTACATATTAGTCCTCGGTGTTCATAAGCAGCACAAAAACCTTTTGTCTTATCATTACAATTAGGGATATAAAAAATACAGTTCTCTAAACTGTCAGCATCCTTCAACTTCTCAAGTAATTCTGCTGCTTCACCCTTTTTCCACAGATACTCAGCTAAAGGCAAAAACTCCAAACTCGAAGCTTCTATGCTTTCAGTTGAACAACATTTTCCACACCCAGAGAAACAACCTATCTTATAAACTTTCTGAAACTTTGTTGTTGCATGTTCAGCACTACTTAACAATTCTTTTATTTTCTCAACCTTAACCTCAAATTCACGCATATCTTTCCTTATTAATTTTATTTCATTATATTGCATCCTAAAAAATATAAGTATATAATTTAACGAGATATAAGTATGCACAAGTATTTTTCTTGATTGCACTTATAAATTTAGGTTTGGAGTAAATGGTTAAGTTAAGTATCAACGACACAAAAACAATCCCCAAAACTAATCAAATCAAAAGTAAAAGGAGAAAAAATGGATATATACGTAGGAAATTTAAAATATGAAGTAAAGGAACAGGATCTTCAAGAGATGTTCTCAGAATACGGTGAAGTAGCTAAAGCTAAAATCGTAAAAGACAGAGAAACGGATCGTTCAAAAGGTTTCGGTTTCGTAACTATGGATGATGCTGAGGAAGCAAAAGCTGCTATCACAGCATTAAATGGTAAAGATTTACTAGGAAGAGCAATCACAGTTAACGCAGCTCGTCCAAAATAAAAACCGTTTATCTTCAAAAAAATGAATTATTCAAAAAGGCCTCACAATAGTGAGGTCTTTTTGTTGTTATTTTTGCTTAAACTGAATACTTATTAAAATGAACCTTTTTATAGTCTAAACTATCTTTTGTATAGCTGGTTGGCGTTTCATCTTTATAACCTATTGCAATAATAGCTTCAACGCTAAAATTTGACGGGATATTTAACAAATCAGCTAAATACTCTTCAGAAGGAACACCTGCACTGGTCTTTCTGCCTCTTAACTGAACCCAACAAGAACCTAACCCCAAAGATTCAGCTGTTAACTGCAAAATGGTAGCCACAATCGAAGAATCCTGAGTACACATATCAGAAACAGCACTATCGGCCATAACAACAACTATTATTTCTACTGGCTTTCTGTTTCTTGAGGATGGAGCCAAAAGCGCTGACTGGATAAGCTTCTCGATTTTATCTTGCTCTATTTCTGCAGACTTATATTTCCTAATTGAGCGTCTGTTATATAAAAGATCTAACAATAAATACCTCCTGCATGAAAATATATTATTTCATACTAAAAAGTATATCATATTAGAAAGATAATTGGACTTTTAACTAGCTATTACCATCTATTACTCTGAAGATGTACTGAATGATGGTCGTGCATCAGTCGATGAAGAAGCCATACCAGCCTCCGCTGCTTGAACTTTATTTTTCATTGCCATAAACTCTGATTTAGAAACAAACTTAGTGTTTGATTCTGACTTCATTAAGTCTGGCATAGAACTGCTATCTTCTACACTTCTTGTATTGACTACGGCGCTCAAATCAACGGCTACTCTTTCTTCTTCAGATGAGCTCTCCTCTGCTACCTTAATCTTAATTTGCTCAGTATTTTTTTCACTAATAGACTCAGTACTAAGTGCACTAATATCAGAAGAAGCGTTACTTGAACCAGCACCTTGTATCGCATTCATTTCAACCATAACTAATCCCCCTTTAAAAGAATTCTTTTCTTATATAAATATAACGTAGAATATTATAAACTTCTTGCACAATATTTAAAATAATTCAGAAAAATCAACATTTTAGTAACCAGCTACTTAATGACACATGAATTTAGCCCCAATCAATGCTTAAAATACAGTATTGCTTACCTAATATTTTAATAACCAATATGTTACAATCTATAAAATGACAAACGAACAAACGGCTATTAATGCTACATATTTTAGTATTATCGGGAATACCCTGTTAGCAACCATTAAGTGGCTGGCTGGCTATTTTGGCAACTCCTATGCCCTAATTGCAGACGCCATCGAATCTACGTCTGACATCTTCTCCTCCATTCTAGTTCTGTTTGGAATAAAGTACTCTAGTAAGCCTGCCGACGAAAAACATCCGTATGGCCATGGTAAAGCTGAAACGCTAATTTCCTTTTTTATTGTAATGTTCTTAACTTCCTCAGCTTTAATTATTGCTTACCAAAGCATACAGAACCTTAAACAACCACACCTATTACCTGAGCCTTGGACTCTAATTGTTTTAGGGGCAATAATTCTATGGAAGGAAGGCTCCTATAGATATGTACTTCAAAAGAGCAAAAAAACCAATAGCTCAGCATTAAAGGCCGATGCATGGCATCATAGAAGCGACGCCATAACCTCTGTAGCTGCTTTTATCGGCATCTCAATAGCCTTACTCTTTGGAAAAGGCTTCGAATATGCTGATGATTTTGCTGCACTATTTGCTTCTGGGTTTATACTATTTAATTGCTATAAACTACTCAAACCTACCCTATCAGAAATAATGGATGAAAATTCACATGATGATATTATTACTTGCATAAAAAATGTCTCTGCTACGGTTAATGGTATAATAGAAATTGAAAAATGTTTTATTCGCAAATCTGGAATGAAATACTTAGTTGACATGCATGCAACAGTTGATGCAAACTTACCTATTAAGGATGGACATGCTATCTCGCATGCACTTAAGGATAAGCTAAAACAAGAAATGCCAGAATTAGAAAACATTCTAATTCATATTGAGCCTAACGAATACAAATAGGAGGAAAAAATGAAAAAAATAATATCAATTCTTTTAATAACTGGGGTATTTTGCTTTGGAAGTGAGCTTTCACTGAGTAAAAAAAGCAATAAACCGCTAACGCTTAACAAACAACTAACTGAGCATAATCTTACCATAAAAGAACTTAAAAATTTTAATGGAAAAGATGGCAAAAAAGCCTTCATAGCAGTTGATGGAGTTATCTATGATGTTAGCAATTCAAAAGCATGGAAAAACGGAATGCACAAAGGGAAAAAAGCTGGTGAAGACGTTAGTGATGTAATCAATAAATCTCCTCATGGTAAAAGTGTTCTAAATAATTTAGAAATTATAGGTAAAATCATTAAAGAAATAAGCAAAGATTAATAATCGAGCGAATAAAAGGATTACAAGTGATACTATTTGAATGGAACGATATATATAATACAAACATTAAAGAATGTGATGAACAACACAAAAAACTTATTCTCCCTGAACTTTAACAATAAATATATTTTCGATTTTATTCTGTTTTAAGTAGGGTAATGTCCAGAAAAGCTCCGCTCCGCTCATTTCAGGCATTCTCATATCTGCAACTATTAAATCTACCTCATTCTTCGCAAGGTAGGCTAGTGCCTTAGCCCCACTATCAAGAAAAGCCATCTCCCATTCATCTTTGTAAGAATAAAGCATCCGCCTTAAGGCATTTAAAATATTTACTTCATCATCTACAAACAGCAACTTTTTTCATGATATTCCTTATTTAAACTATCTTGGAAGAGTAATATAAAAGGTTGTTCCTTTTCCCTCGGTTGACTCAAACCTTATGGTCCCATTATGAACCTCAACAATAGTACTGTACGCTATAGACAATCCTTGCCCTGTACCTTTACCAACTGCTTTTGTGGTAATAAATTGGTCAAAGACCTTACTCTTTATTTTCTCTGGTATTCCAGCCCCATTATCGGAAATCTGAATCAAAACACTAGTATCATCATAAAATGTTTTTATAGTAATCTCACCTTTTTCTTTACTGGCAAACTTTTCACTTACTGCATGAGTAGCATTTATAATAAGATTCATAATTACCTGCTGGATATCTATTATGTGACACATTACAAGCGGAAGTCCTTCATCTAACTGAAGCTTCAGTTCTGAATGATACTTCCACTCATTCCTGGTAATAATAGCAGTGTCGCTAATAGCTTTGTTTATGTCTGAGTACTGTTTGTCTGTTTTTTTGACATGAGAAAAACTCTTCATCGCTGTAACGATTATGGAAACTTTGCTAAGACCTTGCTTACTTTCTTCTATCGCCTTTGGCATTTCTTCTAACAGAAAATCAATATCTTTTTCCTGCTCCAACTTCTTCATTTCCTTATAAGTATCTGAGTCTTGATGAGCATTACAATGATGACGATACCTTGAAAGCACCGCAATTATCTTGTTTACTGATTCACCCAAAAAGGAAGCATTATCACTCACAAACTGTATTGGAGTATTAATCTCATGTGCAATACCTGCAGCAAGCGTTCCTATTGATTCAAGCTTTTGTGATTGCTGTAGCTGGGCTTGTAATGATAATGTCTGTTCTTGTTCAAGCTTACGCTCTGTAATATCCTGAAACGTTCCTATTGTTTTTAAAGGGCTACCTTTACTATCATATGTATTTTCAGCTATTCCATGAATATCAATCACTCTTCCACCCTTTTTAACCAATCTAAACTCAATATCCATTTTTGTTTTATTGATTATTGTTTCTTTTATATGAGCTACCACTCTTGCTCTATCTTGTTCATGAATAAAAGACAAGAATTCTTCGTGAGATGGCTCTGCATCTGTAGAATCCAAACCTAGTAACCGCTTAAATCCAGAGGAATAACGTCCCTCACCAGTTTGCCAGTTCCTCTCAAAATTACCTATCTTTACCATAAGCTCCGCCTGCTGTAAGACATCCAAAGCATAAGTTACGTTATCCTTTGACTCTTTAACAGCATCTATTTGTCTAGCGATATTTGTCATCATCTCATTAAAAGAGGTAGACAAAATGCTTAATTCTTTTGAACCACCTAATTCATTAATTTCAATCTTCAACGACTTCTCGCCATGCTGGTACCGCGCTACAACCTCGCCTATCTTCTTGATGGGTTTTGTCACCCATCTAGACAAAAAGTAACCAATTATTAAAGACACACATAAGGCAAAAACTCCAATAAGTAACATTTGCATACGAAAGAAATTTATATTATCCAGAAAATCTTCTTCATAACTTGAAGGCCCTATTATCCAGTCCCATTCTGGAACATAAACAATTGCAGCAATTTTATTCTTTGCTTTAGACTCAAATAAATTTTTCCACTTGTAAGAGTAAAATCCAGTTTCACCTTTTTTAAGCTTTAATGCTATTGATAGAATCTCCCGCACAGGGTAAACACCATCATACGTTTTCGTATCCAGAATACCTTCTCCGTCTCTCAACCTTTCCCTTGAAACAATATAATTACCTTTGGAATCGAGAACCCAAATATATCCAAATTTCCCTATCAGTTCTTTACTTATTAAATCCTTTGTTCTGTCTTTTATCTGTTTCTCAAGTTCAAAACTTTTATAGTTTGCTAAATCGTATCTTAAAACAATGGTATACGGTGAATAACTTTTTTTATTTAAGGACCTTATGGCAACTAATGTTTTCACTTTATGTCCATTATTTGTTTCCCATATTACTTTACTAGAAAACACAATATCATCGCCTGTCTTAATGTTTAGTACTATTTCTTCCCCTGTCTCTGTGTCTTTATCACCTAAAACCGAAAAACTTTTTAGCTTTTTACCTATCATAGATTTATCATCTGAATCGATTACCAATTGATTATTATCCAGCAAATAATACTCAATCTTACTTTTTGAAAAATAGTTAAACAACCACGCAGACGAATGTTCTTTGCCATGTACTACCAAACTATGCTCCAACATGCTCCACGCCAAATCCGTTACATCTACTAATCTCTTTTGAGCTAGAACATCCTCTCTACGAAAAATCCTTTGTATTTGTTCATTCTGCTCCATTACCATCTTGTACCAATCTCTGGCCACAATCTTCATGCTATCCTCGGTCTTTTTTTGGGAATCCTTAGCATATAGATATTGCAAACTAAATGTTAATAAAGCCAGAGTAACAAAAACAGTTAGTGCCATTCCAACAAACAATAACCACTGAAACGAGATTTGCCTTATTAAACCATTAATTGTTTTATTTATTTCTGCGAATACCTTAAAAAGAGATTTCTTCATTCTTTATAATATCCATTAGTCTCAAATATCTCTTCCCACTCTAGGCTAATTTTCTTAAGAGCATCCTTAGGAGTTATCTTATTATTAACGATATACTCAAATAGATATTTCTGTGAAACCTTCAACAACTGTTCATATTCTGGCACATTCCAAAAATCTTTCATTAAAGTTAAAGATTTTTTTAATGGCTCATTGTATGGTCTGTCATTCAAAAAGTCTTCTGACTCAAGAACCTTCTTTGAACAAGAAAACCCACCTAGTTTTGCCCATTCTTCCTGAACATCATCTCGCACAAACCACTTAATAAAGGAAATTGCTGCTTCTTTATTCTTAGAGTAACTAATTAATGAAAGTCCTTGCCCTCCTAAGCTAGTATACTGCCCTCCTGGTCCTGCTGGACAAGGGAAAAAACCAGTAACTTCAGCATATGGACTATATTGCCTATCTAGTAAATCAGGGAAAAAAGCAAAGTAACTGAAAACCATAGCAGACTGTCCATCAATAAAATACTTATTAGCATCCAAATAAGCACCTACCCAAGTCTTAGAACCTAGCAGAAATAATTTTCTGTACATTTCTATACCTTGAGCAGACTCCTTAGTGTTTAGTATCCCAAGTGCTTTTTTTGTTTTATTATCACCGATCTTCCCGCCATATGCCCACAATAAGGTGTCAGAAGCCATAGTAATACCATCATATTCATTGGAACTCCAGACAGTAACACCATAAAGATTTTTACTAGGTCTGTAAAAAAATGTTGCAATGTCCAATAGCTCTTGCCACGTTTTAGGTATAGCTAATTCACGATTATATATTTTTTTAAACGCCTCTTTTTCCTTTGGGTTCTCAAACAGGTCCTTGCGATAAGCTATTCCCATCGCATCTCCTTGTAATGGTACTGACCAATATGCTTTACTTTCCGCAGGATACTCACAATACCCCTGAACCGTAGAAGTAATCATTTTTTCAGCCACCTTCTCTTCATTAAATACTGAGCTTATATTTACATAATATCCATCATAAGCACCCTTCCCTATCCACTGAGAATCTCCTCCAACTAAATCATAGGTAGAGTCTTTAGCAACCATTTTAGCAAAAAAATGTTTTTGGAAATCTTGCCAAGGAACCTGCTCTACTATAACAGGAATACCTGTCTCTTTTGTGAAATCTGCTGAAAGCTCCTGTAGGTAATCTGATGGAGCCCACTGTGCCCACAAGATTCTAATTGGTATTTTTGGCTCTTCCTGTTTCTGACAGCCAAATAAAAAGAAAGCACTAAATACAAGGAAAATGATAAAGCTAAAAAATAAATTCTTTCTTGTTATCATCATATTTGAATTATACTCAAAATATGATAATTATCCAGTGTTGCTCACTCTAAAGACTCAAAGTGGCACATATTTATTAGGCTTGACTAAATAAACAATCAGCCTATAATATGTGCATATACACACATGGGGGTTTAATAAATGTCACCATTTCAAAGAAGAAAAAGACTATGCAGAACATTTGAAGGAGCAATCTTTTACAAACCAAAAGGTATTCCTCTATCAACTCTGCAAATAACTTCCATCGAGCTTGATGAGCTTGAAGCAATGCACCTCTGTGACGTTGATGAGCTTAATCAAGCAGAAGCAGCTACCAAAATGAACATCTCAACAGGAACTCTCCAAAGACTTCTCTACTCTGGAAGAAAAAAACTTGTTGATGCAATTTACACATCGAAAGCACTACAAATCGACAAGCATGAAGATATTGAGGAACTAAAGGAAGGTAGGTGAATATATATGCCAGCAAAAGATGGAACAGGACCAACTGGACAAGGTTCGATGACTGGAAGAGGAATGGGAAATTGTGCTACAAACAATGCACAACCTAAAAGCTTTCTTGGATTTGGAAGAAGACAAGGTCAAGGAAAAGGATTAGGGAAAGGTAAAGGATGCAACAGATAGTAGTCTAACATTTAAACAACAAGGAGCAACAAATGAGATTAGCAATAACCACTGAGAATAACCAAGTATCCATGCATTTTGGGCAATGCCCAGAATTTACTATTGTTGATATTGAAAACAACAAAATGACTAACAAAACAACTGTACCTAATAACACTGTTCATGGCGGAGGCGGATGCGTTACTGTTGACGAGATTCTAAAACACAACATTCAACACGTAATCTCAGGTGGAATGGGAAACGGAGCCAAGCAAAAGTTTGCTGTAAACAAAGTAACAGTTTCTTCGTTTATAGGAACTGTTGACCAAGCTATTACCGCATTTATCAACAACCAAACAAGTGAATTGCTTGACTGCAAAGACCACGGCGATTGCCATTAGGAGAGAATTATGAAAATTGCAATTAGCACAACTGGTGAAACTCTTGCTTCTGAACTAGACCCCAAGTTTGGTAGAGCACAATACTTTATTGTCTACGATATTGAACAAGAAAAAATTAGTGCTGTTATCAACAATACTCTAAATGTAAATGCTCAAGGCGGAGCAGGAACTAACGCTTCTCAACTGATTGCCAATTCTGGAGCAACAGCAGTCATCTCTGGAAACTTTGGGCCAAATGCTTTTAAGGGGCTAAATGCTTTTGATATAGAAATCTACAGCTCAGAAGTCCAAACCATTAAAGAAGTTATCAATAACTTTAAAGCTGGTAAACTTACAAAAGTATCGTCAGCAACTGTGCCTGGACAACACTAATGAAAATTGCAGTAGCAAGCGGTAAAGGTGGAACTGGCAAAACGCTTGTCTCAACAAACCTCTTTAACGTCATAGAAAACTCAACCTATATTGATTGTGACGTTGAAGAGCCAAACGGTCACCTTTTCCTTAACGCTAAACCTGAAAAGGAAATTACAGTTTCCACCCTTATTCCAGCTGTAGACACATCCAAGTGTAATTCATGTGGCATTTGTGCTAAAGTTTGCAATTTCAATGCTATCCTTTGCGCTAAAAACAAAGTTATTGTCTTCCCGGAGCTTTGTCATGGCTGTGGAAGTTGTACTTATTTTTGTCCGCTAAATGCTATTTCAGAAATCCCAAGAGAAATAGGAAAAATCGAAATAAGTTCTTTTAAGCATAAAAAAGTTTACACAGGAAGATTAAATGTCGGAGAAGCCATGGCTCCACCTTTAATAAAACAACTAAAAGAAAAAAATAACAGCTTTTCAAGAATTATTATTGATTGCCCTCCAGGGACTTCTTGTCCAGTAATCGAATCTATAAAGGGTTCCGACTTTGTCATACTAGTAACAGAGCCTACTCCTTTTGGGCTAAATGACCTTAGATTAGCAGTTGAAGTTGTCAAAAAAACAAAAATACCTTTTGGTATAATAATCAATAAAAGTGGTCTTGGTGGAACAATAATCCACGACTATTGCAAAGTTGATGCTATACCAATTTTACTTGAAATCCCACATGACAAATGGATAGCCGAAGCATATTCCAAAGGCAAGCTCATCACAGAGGAACCTTTTTATAAAACAATGTTCACTCAACTACATGAAAAAATCCTTCAGGAGCACCAAAAGTGAAACAAATAACCATTATCAGCGGAAAAGGTGGAACTGGCAAAACAACTATAACAGCTTGCCTAGCTCAACTTGCAAATAACTATGTAGTAGCCGATTGTGATGTAGATGCTGCTGATTTGCATTTATTATTAAACCCACAAATACTAACCAAACACGACTTCTACTCAGGGAAAGGCTATTCCATTAATCAAGAAACCTGTACTAAATGTGGTAAGTGCCAAGAAATCTGTAGATATGAAGCAATAAGCAATGAGTTTATTATTGACCCCATAAGCTGTGATGGTTGTGGAGCTTGCTTTCATGTCTGTCCGACTAAAGCTGTTTCAGAAACAGATAATCTAGCAGGTGAATACTACATCTCTACCACTAAAAATAATAGGGCTATGGTACATGCTAATTTGCATATTGCTGAAGATAATTCAGGGAAATTAGTTGCACAGGTTAGAAAAGAAGCTAAGGAGCTTGCAACTCAGATAAATGCTGAATATATTCTAATTGACGGCCCACCTGGAATAGGATGCCCTGTAAATGCTGCTATCGTTGGCATTAATCAAGCAATAATAGTTACAGAGCCTACTTTATCTGGGATTCATGACCTCAAAAGAATCATTGAGGTTACTAAACACTTTAACGTTCCAGCTAAAGTTATAATTAACAAATCAGACATAAATGCACAAAACTGCGAAACAATTCAAGATATTTGTGTTTCCGAAAATACTGAATGCATCGCAGAGCTTCCCTATGATAAAATCATTATTGAGGCACTGATAGAAGGAAAAACAATAATAGAAACACAACCAAACCACAAAATATCCGTCTTGCTACAAGAAATTTGGGAGAACATAAAATGAACACACCTTACGAAGAATTTGAAAAAGCAAAAAAATTACTTAACATTGACGACATAGCTACCTTTATTCAAATAAAGCAAAAATATCATAAGGAGATACAAAAGTATCACCCAGATAAAAATAAAATGGACAATAATGCTCACTTAAAAACAGTTGAGCTTATGAAAGCCTATGAAACAATTACTATTTATTGTCAAAACTATCTATTTGACCTTTCGGAAAAAAAATTCAAATCACTGAATCTTGGCGACATCACCTATGACCAAGCATCTGAAAAATACCATAACTGGTGGAAAGAGAACTATGGGAAAGAAAACCTCTTCTAATGTTTTTGATAACTACGCAGAAGATTATGATAACTGGTTTAATAAGCATGAAGCTACCTTTTTATCAGAACTAATTTTAATACAATCATTAATAACAAAAACAACTGATTGCCTTGAAATAGGAGTTGGAACAGGAAGGTTTGCTCAGGCATTAGGAATAAAGGAAGGAATAGAGCCATCTATCGAAATGGGCGCTATTGCTAAAGCCAGAGGAATTACTGTGCATCAAGCAACAGCAGAAAGCCTTCCCTTTAATGATAATTCTTTCAATAGCCTGTTAATGGTAACAACTATCTGTTTTATTGATAACCCCAACGTTGCGCTACAAGAAGCTCATCGTGTTCTAAGAAATAATGGACATTTAATCATTGGATTTGTTAACAAAGAAAGCACT
Organism: Candidatus Termititenax sp.; assembly: GCA_020719045.1. GTDB lineage: Bacteria > Margulisbacteria > Riflemargulisbacteria > GWF2-35-9 > DYQY01 > DYQY01. The sequence continues at coordinate 11,573 of DYQY01000019.1, read as the reverse complement.
ATTGGAAAACGCTATCTTCAAACAAAAGACACCAATAAGTATTACCAAAATGCATATTTTTATAGTAGTGAAGAAATCATAAAAATGCTTACTCAAAATAGCTTTGAAATAAAAAAAATTAAGCAAACACTGTTCGACAATGAAAATAATTCACAAAGCATCCAGCAACCAATTGAAGGTTACGGCATTGGCAGTTTTGTTGGAATAAAAGCTTCTAAAACAGTGGTCTCCCAGGCAGGGCTTCACCGTAATATGCTTTCCCCTTAAAACTAACATAAGAGGAATACCCATAATAAGCACCAGACATTGAGTCGTATGTGTCAGCTTTGCGAATCTTAATAATAATTGGACTACTTCCGCTCATCAGCTTATATTGAATTCCATTGTCTATTACGCTTGGCTTAGAATAAGCCGCAAAAATCTCCTCCGATCCGTCAACCTGCATAAAAACTCCCCTACTATCATCAATAATAATTTTCCAAGACGGTTCGTTGCCATGAATTAAATAATTATAGTTTTTTGGTAGTTCGCATCCAAACGATTCATAAGACATGTGATACAGCTCTTTTAAAACAACATATCCAACGTAATCAGTTCTCTTTTCGTTGTCATCATTTTTAACAATCTGCGCCTTCATCTCAACATAAACTGGCAAATATGGTTCTGGCACTAAATCAGTATAAATCTTCCACACATTAACACCAATATCCCCAGTAACCATATACTCTTGATTTTCATCACACTTTCTAAAGGCACTTACCTCTGGACCATGATAAAGATAACCACGCACATTAACAATCTCTGGCTTTAATGCTTCTTCTTTAAGCTTCTTTGATTGACATCCACCAACAATCAACAAGACACATAAAATTATAAAAAGGACTATAAATGCGGTTATTAGTAAATATATCAGTGTCTGTCGGTCCAGTTTCTGATCTCTAATCTTCATTAGTTTAGACCAAACCTCTTTTGCTCTTGAAAAAAACTTCAAATTACCCCTCCCAGAAACAATCCTTCAAAACGCTACCTTCATTATCAAACCTTATGCCTTCTTTTTCAAGAATTTCACGTTGTTTTAATTCTCCACCAAAAACAAAACCTTTTGCTAGTGAACCGTCTTGAAAAACAACCCTATGACAAGAAATATTCTGCTGGTCTGGATTCCTATGCAAGGCAAAACCAATAACTCTAGGTGAAGTATTAACTACTTTTGAAACAACTCCACATGAAACGACTCTCCCAGATGGGATAGCTTTTACAAAATCATAAATCTTCAGAAATGTTCTTAACTCTTCTTGCATTCCAGAATTTTCTATTCACTACTCACTTCTCACTATTCAAGGCTGCTTTTACTGTATTTTTCATTAACATAGCTATTGTCATTGGACCAACACCACCTGGAACAGGTGTAATCCTTGAAGCTAATGGAGCAACTGTTTCAAATTCCACATCTCCATACAATTTATCATTAACCCTATTAACTCCTACATCTATAACTACAGCGCCTTCTTTAACATGTTCGCCAGTTATCATATTCGCTTTTCCAATTGCTACGACTAAAATATCAGCTTGCTTAGTTACACCAACAAGATCTTTTGTTTTCGAGTGACAGATAGTCACTGTTGCATTTCTTTCAAGTAGCATATGAAACACTGGTTTACCAACTATATTGCTTCTACCAACTACGACCACATTCTTACCAGCTATTGCAATATCCGACCTATCAAGTAATTCCATAATTCCAGAAGGAGTACATGGAAGCAAAACATCAGAACTACCATACAATAATTGACCTACATTATAAGGGTGAAACCCGTCCACGTCTTTCATTGGATCTATTGCTAAAATAACTTTCTCTTTACTAATATGCTCTGGCATTGGCATCTGAACAAGTATTCCATGAACTTTCTTATCTTTGTTTAAGCCCTTAACTATCTGTAATAATTCCTTTTCTGTAATGTCTTTACTTTGCCTTATAACCGTAGACTCTATCCCACAATACTCACAACCAAGTTCTTTATTTCTGACATACACTTGTGAAGAAGGATCATCTCCTAATAAAACAACTGCCAAATGAGAGTAAAGACCCTTTTCTTTCAAAGAAGCAACTTCTTCCTTAACCTCATCTTTAATCTGCTGAGAAATAATTTTCCCAGAAATAATCTTATCTTCGTAATTTCGCATAAATTTATTATAACGACTTATGATATCTTAGACAATAAATCAAATTAGCTTCCTTAACTTGTACCCAAGCTCCTCATATTCCTTTCTAAAAACTAAAGGGAATTTGTTGTTTTCAATTAACTCAACTACGTCCTGAAAAAAAATATTTGCATATTCCTTATTATCAAACATCTTCTGAACTTTATTCCACTCAGGACAATTCTTATCGACATAAACATTCACTCTGCCTCTGCTACTCATCGCAACCATAACAGGAAACAAGTTACAAAATATTGGTCTCTCGTCCTTATCAAATATTTGGCACTTGCCATCATAATATTTACATTGTTCTGGGATAAGATACTGGTCATCAGCTTTTTCCAAAATAACATCACATAGCTCTTGAGGAAAACCATTTAATGGCAAATCTTCGTAAGCAAACTTCTCACCTATATTAAAATTAAACTTACAGCATTGCTCACACTTTGAGCAATCAACAAGAATTCTTAATTTTGAAGACACAATATCACTTTTAGCTTGCATACATGCTATTATATCCTAATGAACAATATTTATATCACTACGATTATTGATAACTACTCGCCAAGCTCACCTTTTTACGGAGAACATGGCCTTAGTGTCCTAATTGAAACCTGCGATAAAAAAATATTAATGGATGTAGGCCAAAGTAACCTTTTTGCAGAAAACGCACATCGCTTAGGATTAAAGCTTGATGAAGTAACAGACCTAGTTATTAGTCACGGTCACTATGACCACACCAGTGGACTTAAAACATTCTTAGAAAAAAACAAAACAGCTAATATTTACATGCATCCAGACGCATTACAAAACAAACTTAATATTAATAAGTACATTGGAATTCCTTTAGACATGAAAAAAACAATTAAACAAAAAGCAACGATGATAACAACCAATACTGAGATTTATGAGAATATTCATCTTATAACCAATACCCACATCTATGATAACGATCTAACAAATTTCCATAACATGAATATTGATGAGAATGGTGAACTTACACCTGACACTTTTGAAGATGAAATATTCATTGCAATCATCAAAAACAAACAGATAAATATCATTACGGGCTGTGCTCACAGAGGAATAACAAATATAATGTTAACCGCCTCTTCAATATTTAATCTTCCAATAAATATTGTTTTCGGTGGGCTTCATCTAAAAACATCTGACGAAATAAAAAGGGAAGTAATAATCAGCAAAATGGCTACAATAGGATTTAATAAAATTATAACAAACCATTGCACAGGACTATTAGCCTTTCATGAAATCAAGACAAAATTTCAGGAAAAAGCATTCTACGGATATACTGGAGAAAAATTCTCTATTTAAAAACTATAATGTTTTTTTACTGGCTTATTAACTCTCCACTTGCAACTTAAACCAGCTTTAAAAACAACCAAGTCTCCAGGGACTATATGAAAAGTTTCTCCACCATCAGGAGTAACTTCTATATCCCCCTCAAGGATATAACTTAATTCAGTAACTTCATAATACCAGATGAAATCACCAACCTCTTTCTCCCAAATGCTCCATTTTAAAATACCTCTCGCTTCAGCCTCTGCTAAAGTTACCTTAGATATTTCAATAAGATTATTCATAACAACACCACTATTCATACATTTATTATAGCATATTCATCTTTTTCTTTAACCCTATGCTTCTTCGTGATATATTATATACCAACTTATAGAGGAGTTACTTATGACACATATCTATGAAGAAGTATCCAGAACCTTTAATGAGTATCTACTTGTTCCTAATTTAACGACCAAAGATTGTACGCCAGACAAAATAACCTTATATACTCCGCTAGTAAGCTTCAAAAAGGGCGTTGAACAACCAGCATTAAAACTTAACATTCCATTTGCTTCTGCAATCATGCAATCAGTTTCTAATGATTCATTAGGAATTGCACTTGCTAGATGTGGGGGGATTTCCTTTATATTCCAATCTCAAACAATTGCCTCTCAGGTTGAGATGGTGAAGAAAGTAAAAAAATATAAAGCAGGATTTGTCACTAGCACAACCAATCTTAAACCGACTGACACTCTTGCTGATGTGCTTGAGTTAAAGAAAAAAACAGGTCATTCAACTATGCCAGTAACTGATGATGGGTTACCAAAAGGCAAACTAATGGGAATTGTAACCAGCAAAGACTATAGAGTTAGCAGAACATCTTTAGAGACCAAAGTTTCTGAGTTTATGACTCCTATTGATTCACTTGTAATAGGGACAAAAGGAATATCACTTACCGCAGCTAACGATTTACTCTGGGAACATAAGATTAATTGTCTACCTATTGTTAATGAAACAGGGCACTTAAGAAACCTAGTCTTCAGAAAAGACTATGATGAACACAAGGAACATCCATATGAATTACTAGACAGCGAAAAAAGACTGATAGTCGGAGCTGGAATTAACACTAAAGACTATAAGGAAAGAGTTCCCGCATTGCTTGAGGCTGGAGCAGACATTCTTTGTATTGATTCTTCTGATGGATACTCTGAATGGCAGAAAGATACTTTAGAGTATATAAAATCAACTTTCGGAGAATCAGCTAAAGTTGGTGCTGGCAATGTTGTAGACAAAGAAGGTTTTCTCTATCTAGTAAAAGCTGGTGCAGACTTTGTAAAAGTTGGCATTGGTGGTGGATCCATCTGTATCACTAGAGAGCAAAAAGGAATTGGTCGTGGTCAAGCAACTGCGATTATTGAAGTAGCTAAGGCTAGAGACGAATATTTTAGAGAAACAGGCATTTATGTTCCTATCTGTTCTGACGGGGGAATAGTTCATGATTATCATACTATCCTAGCACTTGCGATGGGGGCTGACTTTATTATGATGGGAAGATACTTTGCTAGGTTTGATGAAAGCCCTAACAAAACTATCAGGCTTGGAAAAAACTTTGTTAAAGAATATTGGGGCGAAGGCTCAAATAGAGCAAAAAACTGGGAAAGATATGAAATGGGAGAAAAAGGCGGATACCTTAAATTCGAAGAGGGCGTAGATAGTTATGTGCCTTATGCTGGCAAACTTAAAGATACTTTAGACATCACACTTGCAAAAATCAAATCTACAATGTGTAGCTGTGGTTCAAAAACTATTGAGGAACTTAAAAACACAGCTAGACTAACGTTAGTCTCTGCTACAAGCATTATTGAAGGCGGAGCTCATGATGTTATCCTTAAAGATAAAGAATATACCTAATTAAATCTTCGAATCTTTTTCTTCTTTAAAAAAAACTCCAGAATAGTTTGCTGGGTTTTCGAATATCTTCTTAAAGTAATGCAGAAATAATCCTGCATCAGCGCCATCTGCATAACGATGATCTAAAGTGAAATTAATAGAAGTTATATCCTTGGGAACTACTATATCATTTTCTACAACTGGTTTCTTTTTTGTCTTTCCTATTGCCACAATAAGTGGACATCTTGTGTACGGAGATAATGGAACAAAGGCATTCTCTAAGCCTAATGAACCTATGTTTGTTACAATTACTGAACCAATAGGATCAGAAGGTAACCCAAATAATCTTGGAGATAAATTTAACGTATAAATAACAAAATCTATAATTTTATATACTATTCCTAAAAACAAAGAGGGAATCCATTTAACTATTGATTGAAACCCTTCTAATTCGCTTTCCTTAGACTTTCTTAGTATCTCAATCTGTTTTCCAACAACATCTGCTATCTGCTCTAAGTTAAGATTTGGAACATCTTTCACAGATACTCCTGAAAGATCTTTACCTTTCTTAGTCCTCAGTAATGTTGAAACAAAAACATTTGTTTCTTTCCTAAGAAACAACTTATTTCTAATCAACACTAAATTTAAAACATTATATTTATAAAAACATTCACCTAATATTTTAACCACAAAATGAGTAAGTGTTATTTCTTTATTATTATTTTTTTTATTGATTTCCTCTATATACTTCAAGGCATTTGAAGTCTCAACTTCTAACTGACAATAAATACTTGGATCTTTTGGATGAGACCAACTAGCAATAGAGATTTTCCTATATGATATACCTGACATTCTTTTACCGGTTCTAATATTTTGCATATAAAAATAATATCAGTTTATTTCTAATAAAACCATATTAGGTGGTGTACAATCAACTGGTGGAAAAAATTTATTTCACATGAATTAACTGAATTCGGCAAAAGAGCTGTTATATTAGATGACAACATTATTGGTGATAAAGAAAGACCTTATGACAAAAGCTACAATTTCCCTCTACTCCCTGAAGACTTCGAAGCCAATAAAACCTTTATTGATAACTTAATAATTATTGATGACTACTATGGATTAAGAACATCAGACCTTAAAGTCCCAACCTTGAAGGAACCTTCCCTGTAGGAATATGGTTTTGTGCTCTATCAACATGTTTAGAATGATCATCAAAAAAAATATCTGCTGATATCTTTGGCAAAATACCTGTCTTATCTTTTCCTCCCATAGAAAATGCCCTATTTACAAAAAGCCCCCACTCACTAAAAGTATACATAGCTCTCAAAAAAGCATCTAATCCGCTCTCTTGATAAACTTTCTCTGATTCATCTGAAAAAATAACAGCATCTCCATCAAAAGCTATCATTAGCGGTTCGTTTTCTTTAGGTTCGGAAATTTTACTACCTATCCGTGAGTAAAAAAGACTTGCAGAAGCTATGTTTTGATTCATTGCAGCTTGGGCATCAAGAGGATCAGCAGTAAGAAAAAGGTCGACATCAAAATCTGATAAAAATGGTACAACTGAAAATCCATCATTAAATACAAACCTGTCGATTTTTAACCCACTTGCTTTGAGTGTATTAATAACCCTAAATGAAGTACTCGCTGAGTTTTTTGACATCAAAACTACATCAATTACCTTCCTTCCTACTTTATTGTTTAAAAAATTTATCTTCCTTAATAAAGAATATCCTGTTCCAGGCTTAAGCATTTCTTTTCTATGTGAGTTCTGATAATTATCATATGCTTTTAATCCTAATCTTTTAAAAACAGCATGTTCCAACCTTAAGTCAAAAATTGCTCTAGAAGATAAAGCAATTGTTAAAGGCAAGTTTACTTCAAACAAAGACAATTTAGCTATAGAAACAACTTTATAATACATGAAATTAACGCCCAGCTGGTTTAGTCATTTCTACTAATGAAACAACCTCGTCTTTAGATAAATTATAGTCTTCGCCTAGCCTAATACATGCATCTTCCACTTGATTTGTAATTGTCTGCAATTTTTCATACAAATCTCTACAAGTCTTTTCTGGTATATGTTTTGTTTTATCTTTTGTATATTGCCAAAGTCGCTTTTCAATAGCTGTCTTAAATTCATCATATGTAGGCATTTCTATTAACCTAAAATCTCTGGTCAAATATTGGCTATCTTTATAATGCACTAATGCCCCTCTAATAGCTTTTGATGAAAGCTCAGTATAACTATTGTTTGCCAACGTCTCAGCAAATATATCTTCAGAAACAAATCCTCTACTTAAACTTGCAAAAGAATTTACATTAGCTGACTTCAAAAATTCCGTAACATTTTCTGATAATATATCTTTGCTGAGCAAAACTGATAGTTTATTAGAGTCTAGTATAGCTAACAACTCCTGTGCAGCTAAAAACAAAGGATTGGTAACCATTACCTTTTGTTTTCTGCCTTCAATTATTTGTTCTTTTTCAACGGTTGCATGTATGTTTTTTGAAAAATAAAATAACCCATACAAAAAATTAGATTCTTTAGAACCATCTATAACTTTAACATCATCAGAAAAATCTCCAACATGATTCATGAAATCAAGCCAAGTTTTTCCAAACACTTGATTGCTGATGGCTCTTTCTTCTTTCTTAAAACTACTTAAAGATTGAGTGTTGATTTCAAGTAAGTCTTTTTCATATCTTGTACGAAATACTGCCATCAACTTTGATAAAAATTTAGCTTGGTTAGTTTTAATAGCTATATAATTCACATACGTTTCTGCTTCTTTCAAGGATTGCTTTACTATTTCACTTAAACGAAATATTTCTTTTTCTATCACGGTTAACTGTTCTTGAAGTTGAGAATTATTACTCTTTAGTCCCTCTACCTCTGCTAAGATATTCTGGCGTGTACGTTGGTTATATCTATTTGTTGCTAACCTATTTTCTTTACCATCTACGTCTTGCTCATTACGTAAAATATCTTGTTTCAATTCATTAGATCTAACAACTATTTGCTGTAAATCCTTTCTAACATTAAAAGCTCTATCTAAAAAAGAATGTAGCATCTTAGATGCATAAAAACTTAGCCCAAACTCAGGTTCCTTTAGGTGGGGAGAATTGTTTAATGCTATACCTACATCAAAAATAGAAATATTAATCTCACTTAAAAGAGTAATGAATGGATGCGAATTCACGGTTGGCCAATTGTTATCTAAAATATTCTGAGAACTATAATTTTGGATTGCTCGCTTGATTTTTATACATAAACTATTTAATTCTGAGTTTCGGAGGTCTGTTAAAACTCTCATTGTATGCAACCTTCCCTGTTGTGCAGAGCGTAGTCTAGCCAAAACCTCTGACTTAAATTTTTTCATATATATTTTTTTCTGCTTTACCTCTAAATAAAAAACATCAGAAAAAACAAGCTTAAATCCCCTTGTTTTTGGATAACATAAAAGTTGTCCACTCTCATCCAAATAACCTTGAAACTTCAAATCTTTAATGATTGAGCCTGGAGTTAATCCATAGGACTCTTCTAAATCTATAAACCATTTATCTTCTACAGTACTTTTGTTTAAATTTTCTCTAATAGACTGCGCATTATCAATTCTTGTTCTAATAAAAGCGATTGCTTTATCAACACATCCTTTAACAAGCAAATATTTTCCATTTCTAAGATGCACCAATGCTTCTTCTAACTCTAACCTAGCAGTGTTCTTTTCTAACAAAGGAGATTGACTAATAAGTTTAATTGCTGAAAGGATTCTGTCCTCAAACCCCATTACTGATTTTTTTGTTAATATCAGTTTTTCCTGTTCTAAACGTTCCTTTATCTTTTCTAATAAATTTAATACCATTGGCATTTTCACTGTTTGGTCTTTTATTTCACTTATTATTGAAGCATCCATCGCATGAAAAGCTTGAAAATTAAGGTCAAAATGTGCTTCTATTGGCAATGAAAAACTATGCGCTAAGGACAAGTCTTTCCATTTCCTAGGATAGTAATTCTGTCTCATCTTTAACTGCTCAGAAGTTGCGCCTTCCTGAAAATGACTCGTTGGAACCATAATCCTTGGAGCCCTTTGTGGCCTGTTCTGTCTTCTCTGAAGCAACTCAGCTTGGCTTGTCTTTATCTCAGCGATTGTTGCTTCTAATTTTTTCACTAGCAAAGAGCTTTCGGCCCCTTTGAGATTATTATCAGAGCTTAACATGGCAGATATTTCTTCAATACTTGCTTTTACTTCATTAAGATAAGAAGACCTAACAAAATCACCAATTTCTCTTGTTGTGCTTTTCATTAAACCGTCTATTACATTCGGAATACTCTCATTAATATACTCTAACTGTTTGCAACAAACAGAATATTTATAAAGTGCCTTCAGTAACTTGATGAACACAGCAATATCATTCTTATAAACTTTACAATTTCTACCAGTTGCTTCTCTTAAACTACGTTTAATCCCTATTTGAATCTTTGGTATGCTTGGCAAAAGATTCCTCAACCTTAATCTTAGCTT
>DYQY01000019.1:0-1550 GCA_020719045.1 Candidatus Termititenax sp. | reverse complement strand
TAATCTTAGCTTCTCTAGTGGATTTGATGAAATTCTATCCCAAACGAGATATCCATGACGCTCACCTTTGTATCTTACAATATATCCCTGCTCAGCCAATTCCTTAAGCACATCAGTTCCACTCTTACCTATGCTTTTTGCCACATCTTCAAAAACTGAAGCATTAACATACCCAGCCTCTTTTACTGAGTCTTGGGCAATGTACCCATAAGAAACTCCCATCAGCTTTCCAATTTTTTGAAAAACATCCACTAGCATGCTTGCTGTTAATCCGTTCTGCTTTAATCGTTCTGGAATTATTTGCCCACGAAACCAATTGTCATAAACTCTTACAGGATTATTTTCTTCAGGGATTATACCAAAATCTTCTTTAAGTATCCTTTTTAGCTCTTCCAATTCAACTAGTCTGGCATCTCTTTCAACCAATAATGCTCTTTCTCTAGTTAATGCTTCATAAGTAGAAACATAAATGCTACTTAATATCGGCTCTTCCCAATAAGGAAGTTCCTTGTGCTTATATGTTAAACCCTTATAGCTTCTCTTTTCCGCTACTATTTTATATTTGATAACTTGTTGCATACTAGCAATATATCGAATGCTTATTCTGTTTGTTGCAACGTTTTAATGAAGAAATATTTAAAATTTAAATTTGTATAAAATGCTTGCCGGCAACGTCTTACTCTCCCACAAAGTCGCCCATGCAGTACCATCAGCGCAGGAAGTCTTAACTTCTGTGTTCGGGATGGGAACAGGTGTACCACTTCCGCCATAATCACCGGCAAGCATTTTAAATTTGCTTGAAAATTTAATGTTAAGTTATATTTTAGAACTGTTATCTTTTCTAGTCATTGTATCATAGCACATCTTAGACCTTTATTGTAAATCGAGAATAGGTTAAGACCTCGGCCGATTAGTATTGGTCAGCTGAACACATTACTGTGCTTACACCTCCAACCTATCAAACTGGTAGTCTTCCAGAGGCCTTACTCTTGCGATGGGAAATCTCATCTTGAAGTGGGCTTCCCGCTTATATGCTTTCAGCGGTTATCCCTTCCACACGTAGCTACCCGGCGTTTGCACCTGGCGGCACAACCGGTACACCAGAGGTGTGTCCATTCCGGTCCTCTCGTACTAAGAACAGCTCTTCTCAAATTTCCTACGCCCACAGCGGATATGGACCAAACTGTCTCACGACGTTCTGAACCCAGATCGCGTACCACTTTAATGGGCGAACAGCCCAACCCTTGGAACCTGCTCCAGCTCCAGGATGTGACGATCCGACATCGAGGTGCCAAACTCTCCCGTCGATGTGAACTCTTGGGGAGAATAAGCCTGTTATCCCCGGGGTAACTTTTATCCGTTGAGCGATGATCCTTCCACGCGGAATCACCGGATCACTAGGTCCTACTTTCGTACCTGCTCGACTTGTCCGTCTCGCAGTCAAGCTCCCTTATGCCCTTACACTCTACAGACGGTTTCCAATCGTCCTGAGGGAACCTTTGAGCGCCTCCGTTACTCTTTAGGAGGCGACCGCCCCAGTCAAACTGCCC
>DYQY01000018.1 GCA_020719045.1 Candidatus Termititenax sp. | reverse complement strand
TGTAATAAACTATTTCATGGAATTTAGCAGTCGACCATAGAGAGTGCTAAATTGTGAGAAGGATTTGCTTTTCACTATTCACTAATTATGAAGGAGGAAAAAATGTTAAAACCGTTAGCAGACAGAGTAATCATTAAACAAAGCGAAGCAGAAGTTAAAACAAAATCAGGGATTGTTCTTCCTGGTTCAGCTCAGGATAAACCAAATCAAGGCGAGGTTGTCGCTGTAGGTCCTGGAAAGAGAACGGATGAGGGTAAGTTAGTTGCGCTAGACGTAAAGGTTGGAGACTTAGTTGTTTATTCAAGTTATGCAGGAATGAAGTTCAAGCTTGATGACGAAGAAGTTATTATAATTAGCGAATCAGACATTTTAGCAAAATACTAAAAGGAGATAAAAATGGCAGGAAAACAATTAGTTTATAATGAAGATGCATGGAAACATTTAGATGCAGGAGCGAAAGCAGTATACGAGGCAGTAAAGGTAACTTTAGGGCCTAGAGGACATAACGTAGTAATTGAAAAGAAGTGGGGTTCGCCTACAATTACAAAAGATGGAGTTACTGTTGCAAAAGAGATTGAGCTTAAAGATCCTTTCGAAAATATGGGCGCTCAGCTTATTAAAGAAATCGCTTCTAAAACAAACGATATTGCTGGTGATGGAACAACAACATCAACAGTTCTTGGTTATGAAGTTTTCAGAGAAGGTCTTAAGAGCGTAAAGATGGGAATGAATCCATCAGCTGTTAAAAGAGGTATTGAGAAAGCTGTTGAAGTAGCAGTAAAAGATATTACATCAAGAAGCAAGAAAGTTGAAACAAAGGATTCAATTGCTCAGGTAGCATCAATTTCTGCAAACAATGATAGCGAGATTGGTAACCTTATTGCTGAGGCTATGGATAAAGTTGGAAAAGATGGTGTTATAACTGTTGAAGAGTCAAAAGGTTTTGAAACAACTTTAGAAGTAGTTGAAGGTATGCAATTTGATAAAGGTTATGTTTCCCCATACATGATTACTGATTCAGAGAGAATGGAAGCAGTAATGGATAATCCTTTTATTTTAATTACAGATAAAAAGATTTCTGTTATTAAAGATTTACTTCCAATTCTTGAGAAGACAATGAATCTTGGTAAGCCGTTAATGATTATTGCTGAAGATTTTGAAGGAGAAGCATTAGCAACGATCGTTCTTAACAAATTAAGAGGAACGTTGAATGTTGTTGCAGTAAAGGCTCCTGGTTTTGGTGATAGAAGAAAAGCTATGCTTCAAGACATCGCAATTGTTACTGGTGGAACAGTTATTTCTGAAGAAACAGGTTACACATTAGAAGCTACAGAGTTAGAAATGTTAGGTAAAGCTTCAAAAATTACAGTATCCAAAGAAAATACAACAATTGTTAAAGGTGCAGGTTCTTCAGAAGATATTAAGGCTAGAGTAGCACAAATCAAAAAGGAATTAGAATTATCTGATTCAACTTATGATAAAGAAAAGCTACAAGAAAGACTTGCAAAGCTTGCTGGTGGAGTAGCTGTTATTAAAGCTGGCGCAGCAACAGAAACTGAGCTTAAAGAAAAGAAACACAGAATTGAAGATGCAAAAGAAGCTACAAAAGCAGCAGTTGAAGAAGGAATAGTTGCTGGTGGTGGAACAACATTAATTAGAGCAATCGATGTTGTTGCAAAACTTGAAGCAGAAACAGTAAACGAAGATGAAAAGACAGGTATAGCTATTGTAAAAAGAGCGTTAGAAGCTCCACTTAAGACAATTGCTTCCAATGCAGGTGTTGAAGGTTCTGTTGTTGTTGAGAAAGTTAAGGAACTTAAAGGCAACTTTGGCTACAATGCGTTAACCCAAGAATATGAAGATTTATTTAAAGCAGGCGTTGTTGACCCTGTTAAAGTTGTACGATCTTCATTGCAAAACGCTTCAAGTATAGCGTCTATGCTTTTAACTACATCAGTATTGATTGCTGATATAGAAGAAGAAAAGCCAATGGGTGGTGGCGGAATGGGCGGAGGCATGGGTGGCATGCCTGGTATGATGTAGGATTTTTTATATATTTCTTCTGCACGCTAGTGCAGAAGAAATATAATGATGATATAATTGCTATCTATGATTGAGTTTATCCGTAACAACCTTTTATTAGTTGAGATATTCATTGTAACGTGTCTATTTTTGTCTTATTTTTTCACTGAAAAAAAAGTTCATCCTGTTAAAAGAGCCATCAATGGATTGATGTTAGTTTTTGTTTTTGGTGTTCCAATATTTTTTACATCTGAAACAAGAAGCGTCTTTGAAGTTAATAAAATGATTTTACTTCGATTCGTTTCTCTTGCAGTATTAGGTTTGTGGGTAGTTAAGTCTTTGCTAGTTGATTATGATAAACAAGAGGAAGATCCCGCTCATCAAGGGAAACCTTATTACAGTATCTTGGGAATTAAATGGTACAAAACAGGGTTAGAGATACCACTGCTTTTTTGGCTTATAGTAAATGTCGCATCTACAATACTAAGCAGAAATATTTATGTTTCCATTATTGGTGCGTATGATAGGTGGGAAGGATTAATAACTGTTTTTAATTATGCTTTTTTAGTGATGGTTTTTGCTAAACAAGTAGACTCAATTAGATTTTTTTATTGGATGCTTTTTTCTTTTATATTTTCAGCATCCATGTCAGCAACTTATGGTATCGTTCAAAGCAATGGTATCGATTTTATGCGCTGGTCAGCAGATGCAACATCCAGAGCTTTTGGTAGTATAAATAATCCAGTACATTATGGTCCTTATGTAGGGATGATGATTTGTCTTGCTTTTGGATATATGATAAATATTAAGAATTTTCAAGATTCGATGAGTAAATGGTCTTTTCATTCTCTCTATTTATTTTCCTTTGTCCTTACTATAATAACCTTTACTGCCATGTTCCTTTCATGGGGTAGGGGTACTTGGCTTGGTTTTCAGGGAGCACTTACTTTCTTTTTGTTCTTTTCAGGTAGAAGCTTCATTGAAGATACTAAGCTTCGATATTATGCAGATATTATTATGACAACAATGATTGTTGGATTAACTTATATAATGTTCCTGTTTAACGTCTATCAAGTATTGCCATTAATAGCTTTTGTACCAATTATCATGTTGGTGGCAGGATATGCTTATTTGGTTATTAAAAATAAGGGTTTTTGGAATTTGTTAGAGCGAGTACACATTATTGCTTTAACCTATATTATGCAAATAATTTCAATTAGTTTAACTCATTTTTTTGCTTATAACATTCTTTTATTGGGCATTTATTTAATACATAAGTTAGTGTACAAGGAAAATAGTGTTTTACTTAAAAATAAACTGATTTTCCTACTACTGATTTGTTTTGGCTATATTGTTGCTTCTCCATCAATTAAGGATTTTGGAATAATGTTTATTTATTTAGGGATTATGTTTTTAGCATATGTTGTTAAGCTATTGCCTATGTTTGATACGGAAAGCATCTCAGAAATTATTGTTTCACCTAAAACCGTAAATATTATAACCGTTATTATATTAGTTTTGATTTCTTTCTATTTTGTTCCTAAAACTACAATTTATGCCAATAATTTTGGTCATAAGCAATTACAACTTAATGTTTTAAACACTGCAAAAGGGAAAATAGGATCTTATTCTTCTGAAGCCATAGGTGATAAATCAGCTAGAATGAGTATGTGGAAGAGTGGCATTACTTGGGGGCTTGATAATCCTATATTAGGTACGGGCGTAGATACTATCAAAGAAGTTTATCCAGCCTATAGAAGAGTTGAATATGCCAGAAGAGAAGGTGGTCACAATTTGACTCCTGATAGACTTCACAATGAGTACGTAAATACTTTTGCTGCTACGGGGTTATTAGGGGTAATTGGCAGATATGTTTTAGTTATTGGGTTTTATTTGTTCATGATTATTGGTTATATGTATCAGAATAGAAGTAAGCCATCTTTGTATTTAATTGCTGCAACATTTGCTGGGTTTGTTTTTTATCAAGGACAGGTTCTTTTTAACTTTGGTGTTGTAGCAACTGCTTCGTTTGCCTATATGTTAATGGGTCTTGGCTTAGCCATAGGATACTATGGTTTTGGGAACACTGTTTCAGATAGATTTTTAGAAGGTAAAAGTGAGTAGCTAATGGTGAATGGTGTGGAAAAAAAATTAAGTAAAGATACTCGTATTATTATAGTAATTATCATATTAATAATGGTTGCGGTTGGCTACTGGCAGATATTGCTTCCATGGTTTTCAGAAAAGAATTATCGTAATGGATTTATTGCAAATAGTCAGGGGCAGTTTCAATCTTCTATTACTTTTTTAGATAAATGCATGGAGTTAACTCCATGGGAAACATATTATTTTATTACGCAAGCTCGTAATTACGAGGAGCTATCAAGACAAGAAACAGATATAATTAAGCAGAGAGAGTGGTTAGTAAAGGCAAAAGATTTATACTTATATATGTTAAAAATTAATCCAGAGAACCCTTGGTACTGGAATGGTATATCTTCAATTTATTTAAGTTTATTTAATCTTTCACAAATACCTGAAGAACGTAAGGACTATTTTGATAAAGCAGGAATTGCATATAAAAATGCTGCTGATGCAGATATACTAAATCCACTTTTCCAAATGTCTTATGGCTTTTATTTACATCGTTCAGGAAAGATTGAAGAAGCAATTAAGTATTATCAAAGATGTATTGAGTTAGACAATTGGTTTGTTGAAGCTTTTTATCGACTAGCCGAGGTAGAGCTAAGTAGAGGAAATTATGATAAAGCAATTGAGTATTTAGAGGGAATGGCGAAAGCTGACAGAACACATTTTATTGAAAAGGGATCATATGAGGGTTGGGTTAAGGGTGGTAATTTTAATAATTATCGTCAGAAGTTAGCTGAACTATATTTTTCTTATAAAAAAGACATGAACAAAGCGATTGAATATTATAAGTGGACATTAGAAATGAATGAAAATGATCCTTTAGCTTGGAAAGGTCTTGGGATGGCTTATCATCAAAGTAATCAACTAGAACGTGCTATTTATTGTTATAAGAAGTCTATATCGTTAAATCCTGACCAGGAAGATGTGTATAAATACTTGTCTTACCTGTATTACAATATTGGTCTAGTAAATAGTAGTAAGGAAAATTTTAATAGATATTTTAAATCAAACAACACTGACGTAAAAGCCAGAGACGATTATGAGAAGATTAATTCTTTTATAGGAAGAACAAGGCAACCTTAATATGGTTTTCTTCTTAGTTGAGATTCTTGTAGACCTTTTAATAATAAGCTTCGTTTATATATTATCTTACATAATTAAGTTTAAAATGAAATTTTCTTGGGATTTAACAGAAGTTACCTATGGTAATTATGTTTCACATGCTCAGGTCGAGCCTTATATTGAATTAGTATATTTGATTGTTTTGATATGGTTATTTGCTCTGGTTTTATTTGGAGTTTATAGGGAAAGAAAGGGAATATTATCTGGAATAGATGAGTTGCTCAGTATTACTAAGTCAGGGGTTTTATCTACAGCATTAATAATTACAACTACTTTCATGTTGTATGGTGGTGACTATTCTCGTTATGTATTTTTGTATGGAGCTGTATTATCAATTTTCTTTGTTTTTATTAACCATCAGCTTAATTTTAAGGTTAGGTCATTTATGAAAACGTTAAGAGGTAATTGTAAAAAGGCTGTTGTTCTAGGCACAGATGAAACAGCTCAAAATGTATATGCAAGAATTTTAGTTAATGAAAGACACACCTACGAGCTATTGGGTGCTTTTGGTAAAAAGCCTGATAAGCTTATTTATTCAGTAGCTTCAAATTTTAACTATTTAGGTAAAAGAGATATTTTTTTAGACTATATAGAGAAAAATAAAGTTGATACAGTTTTCATAATTACTGCAGAACTAAGTATAGATGAAGTTTCAGTCTTGCTTGAAAAGCTTATACAGCTTGGTGTTTCAGTTAAGTTTCAGCCTTCTTTTCTTGATATTGCTTTAGGGAAGTTGGAGAGCAGTGATGATTTAGGTATGGCTTTTTTTAGCATAAAACCTAGTAGGTTATCAGAATTTCAGTTTGTTTTAAAAAGAATCTTTGATTTGATGATTATTATTCCTTGCATCATTTTCTTTGCTCCGCTTTTGTTTATTATTTCTGCATGTATCAAGATTGCAGATGGAGGTAGTGTGTTTTTTGTTCAGGAGAGAGTTGGATTTCAAGGTAAATCTTTTAATATGTATAAGTTTAGGTCTATGCCGGAGAATATTGAGAAGGAAACTGGTCCAATTATTAATACCGAGAAAACAACAAGCAGAGCTACCTTAGTTGGTAAGATACTTAGAAAAACTTCTTTAGATGAGTTACCTCAGATGTTTAATATTTTGAAAGGCGAGATGAGTATCGTTGGTCCTAGACCTGAAAGACCAATTTTTGTTGAAGAATTCAAGCAAAAGTATCCTGACTATGATTTAAGACATAATGTTTCGCCAGGGTTAACAGGCTGGGCTCAACTTAATGGCAGGTCAGCATTATCTACAAGAGTTGATGAGAAGTTAATGTATGACTTGTATTACATTAATAATTGGTCACTACTATTTGATATTAAGATAATAATAAAAACATTAGTTTACGTTACAACATGGCAAGGCGCTTACTAGTCTTAATTCTTTTGTTAGCGTCTGTCTTTGCTTCTCAAGATTTTGAGTGCATAAGAACCGTATATCAAGGAAAAGAGATAACTTCAGCTTTTTTAGATGGAAAAGAAGTGTTGAGTTTGCTTGGCAATGACCAGAAAACACTAGAGCGAATTGTTTCTGTTCTTGCACAAATTCAGCTTCTAAGTGAACTTAATTATTCATTTAAGGATTTATCTTGGAAAAAATCTAAGGGTAAATACTATTTGTATTGGGATAAGGAAATGATAGCGGAATTATCTCAGGATGAAATGAACATTAATAATCACAGGAAAAATGATATTGTTAAATCGTCTAAGGTTTTCGAAAACACTGGAGATAAAGTCGTTGTTGTTAATGAGAATGAGCAGTCATTAAATAGAACTATGGTTCTCTATAAACGTGATTTGGTTTCCTATGATGGTATTTTGCCAGCTGTTCATGCAAACTATCAACCAGGTACGATGTTGCGGCTTCTTAATCAGGATACAGACTGGACAGTGGTAATTAAAGTGATAGATAATGATAAAACAATGGATGAGGGTTCTTTGGGTGTAGATGAGAATACTCTTAAAGCACTTGGCCTTCAGTCAAAGAGCAGAGTTAAGGTAGAAGTTATTTAAGGAGAAAGAAATGTTACTTGGCATAAATATAGATCATGTAGCAACTCTTAGGCAAGCCAGAATGGGTGTTGAACCATCTGTATTAGATGCTGCCATTGTTGCTGAACAAGCAGGAGCAGATTTAATTACGATACATTTAAGAGAAGACAGACGACATATCCAAGATAGGGATGTTGATCAAATTAAGGCTAACATCAAGATCCCACTGAATTTCGAGATGTCATTAGTTGAAGAGATAGTGCTTAAAGCATTAGCTATAAAACCATATAAGGTCACGATTGTTCCTGAAAAAAGGGAAGAGATAACAACTGAGGGTGGTCTGAATGTTGATTTATATAGACAAAGGTTAGTGGAAGTTATTAAGAGATTAAAAAATGAAGGAATTATTGTTAGCTTATTTGTTGACCCATCATTAGATGTTATAAAAGATTCAAAAGACGTAGGTGCTGATGCTATCGAGATTCATACTGGTCAGTATTCACATGCTAAAGGTGAAGATTTTCAAGTTGAGTTGGAGAAAGTAAAAAAAGCAGTTAAGTATGCTGATTCGATTGGACTTGAGGTTCATGCAGGACATGGGCTTAATTACCAGAACGTTGGATATATTGCCAAAATTCCTAAACTTGTAGAGCTTAATATCGGACATAGCATTATTTCTAGGGCTGTCTTTGTTGGTCTAGAGCAGGCAATCAAAGAAATGAAGGCATTGGTTAACGTGCTATAATAAAAATATGATATGCCAAATATGCAATAAACGAAACGCTACTATAACACTTCAAACTAACATTAATGGTGTTAATAAAACACTACACATTTGTCAGGTATGCGCTCAGGAAAAGAATCAGATGTTGTTCCCTAAACCATTTCTGGATTCATTAGCAAAACAACAGAACTTGCCACCTTTTTTAGATTCACTACTCAAGCAGTTTAGTCAGCCTTCTTTTGATAAGGTATATGGTATGTTTAGTGAGCATGCTAATAAGGCTATGTACATTGCACAAGAAGAATGCAAACGTTTGGAGCATGGGCTTATAGATACAGGTCATATGTTGCTTGGTTTATTAAAAGAAAAGGGAATCGTAACAAAGTATTTAGAATCAGAGAAAATTGATGTTGATGGATTTATTTTAGAAGTTGAGAATGCAATGGGAAAGGGACAGCTTTCAGAGGGACTAGAAGAGGGTGTTAAGCTGAGTCCAAGAGCAAAGAAAGTTGTTGAGCTTTCTTATAATGCAGCCAAGGAAATGCTTAGTCCTTATGTTGGTCCAGAGCATCTGCTAATTGGCTTATTGCGTGAAGCAGAAGGAATAGCTTTTATTTACCTTTCAAGAAGAGGTGTCTCTATCAATACTTTCTTGCAGTTTATTCAAAAAGAAATGCCTGATAAAAAAGAGAGTAGAAAAGACGAAGATATTAATAGTTTCTTTAATAACTTTTTTAGTGGACAGGAAGCTGAATCAAAGAAAAACGAACAGAAGGGTACTGATATCTTTGAACAGTTCGGTAGGGATTTAACAAAATTAGCTCAAGAGAATCGTTTAGACCCAGTAATTGGAAGGGAAAACGAGATAAAAAGAATAATTAGAATTCTTTCCAGAAGAACCAAAAATAACCCAGTACTTATTGGTGACCCCGGGGTTGGTAAAACAGCTATAGTAGAAGGATTAGCGCAAGAGATTGTGAATGAAGAAGTCCCAGAGAATTTAATAGGAAAGAAAGTTATAGAGTTGCAGTTATCATCTGTAATCGCTGGTACAAGATTTAGAGGTGACTTTGAAGATAGACTTAAGCGTTTATTGGAGGAAGCAACTAGGAAAGACTCAAATATCATACTGTTTATTGATGAGCTTCATACCATTATTGGAGCTGGCGCCGTAGGTGAAAATTCGCTGGACGCGGCTAATATTTTAAAGCCAGCCTTAGCAAGAGGAGAGATTCAGTGTATTGGTGCTACGACAATTGATGAATATAGAAAATATGTTGAAAAAGATGCTGCGCTTGAAAGGCGTTTTCAGAAGATAGACGTTATGGAGCCAAGTAAGGCTGAAACCGTTTCTATCCTTAAAGGTCTTAGAGATAAATATGAAGCATTTCATAGAGTTGATATTGATGAGGATGTTATTGAGTATGCGGTTGACATGTCAGCTAGATATATTACAGATAGGTTCTTACCAGATAAGGCAATAGATATTATTGATGAGGCAGCTGCTATGGTTAGGCTTAACTCTATTTCCATGCCTGAACATATTAAACGAGTTCAAAAGGAACTAGTTTTAATTAAAAAAGATGAGAAAGCAGCGGTAAAGAATCAAGAGTATGAAAAGGCTGCTGAGTATAGAGATAGTATAGAGCGTTTAGAAGCTTGGATTTCAGAGGAAAAAGAAAAGTGGATGGCAAAAAAAGGAAGTAAAGTTGTTAGGATTGAGCGAGAAGATATTTCTAATGTAGTATCTGACTGGACTAAAATACCTTTGAATTCTTTGCAGGAAGACGAGTTAGATAAGTATGCAACAATGGAAGAAGAGCTTAAGAAGAATATCATTGGTCAAGAAGAGGCTATAGAAGAGATTTCCAGAGTTTTAAAACGAGCAAGGTCAGGGTTAAAGAATCCTGATAGACCAATAGGCTCTTTTATTTTCGCAGGTCCAACTGGTGTTGGTAAGACCGAGCTTGCAAAGGTACTTACTGAGTATTTGATGGGCGATAAGGATAAACTACTCAGATACGATATGAGTGAATATATGGAGAAGTTTAATATTTCAAAGCTAATTGGCGCGCCTCCTGGTTATGTTGGGTATGACGAAGCTGGACAGCTTACAGCTCAAGTAAGGCGTAATGCCTACAGTATTATACTGTTTGATGAAATCGAAAAGGCACACCCAGAGATATTTAATATCTTATTACAAATACTTGATAACGGTTTTGTTACAGATAGCCAGGGGAGGAAGATTGATTTTCGTAATACAACAATAATAATGACTACCAATATGGGTTCAGATCAAGTAAAGGCATATGGCTTTAATAAAGGTGGCTCAGTAAGTGATTATGAGACACTTAAGTCAAATGTTCAGAGCGAGATTAAGAAGAATTTTAAGGTTGAGTTTATTAACAGGATTAATGGTGTTGTTGTGTTTAAGCCGCTTGGGTTTGACTCAATGTTAAAGATTTTTGAGCTTCTTACCAAGAATATAGTTAGTAGGCTTGAGGAAAAGGGTATTGTTATCAAAATATCAAAATCAGTAAAAGAAAAACTGATAGCTGATGCCCAGTACGATGAGTTTGGTGCTCGTTCACTCAGCAGAATTATTGAGAAGAATATTGAGGACCCATTAGCGCAAAGATTACTTAAAAAAGAAATAAAGTTTGACCAAACGGTCAGCCTGAAGCTTTCCTCTCAGGGAGAGATAACCTTTTCTGTTTCATAGATGAAGATAGAACAAGCTGTTGAAGATTTTTTATTGTATTTGAAGTATGAAAAGGGATATTCAAATAATACTTTTTCATCCTATAACATAGATTTAGCTCAATTAATTAAATGGAGTAAAGTAAAAGATACAGATTCCTTCACGTTATCACATATCAATGAATATTTGCTACAGATGAAGAGAAGAGGGTTTGAGAAGAAAACTCTTACAAGAAAACTTTCCTCGCTAAGTTCCTTTATAAATTATTTATTAAAGAAAGGTATTATTAAGGAGAACTTAAAAGTATTTTTGGATTTTCCAAGACAAAACAGGCGTTTACCAAAGACAGTTAGTAAAGAAACCATTAAGAAAATGAGGGGTCAGAAGATGAAGAAGTTTTATGTTGATGAGATGGTTTATTTGCGTGATAGAGCTATGATGGCTTTAATGTATGGTTGTGGGCTACGTGTTTCAGAAGTAGCAAATTTGTCGGTCAAAGATGTTGACCTAACAAGACGGACACTCAGGATTTTTGGCAAGGGAGAAAAAGAAAGAGTAGTCCCTATCGCTGAGGTTATATGTGAGAAGACTAATGAGTTTGCAATTGCCTGGAAAGAGATAGTGAGGACTGGTTTTTTTACTAAGAAGAACGGAAGTTCGTTAACAAGACAAAGAATCTGGGAAATTATTAAGGACTGGAAAAGACATTTGGATATTCAAGAGAAAATATCCCCACATATGCTAAGACACACCTTTGCTACATTGCTACTTGAGAATGATATTGATTTGAGATTCATACAGGAAATGCTTGGCCATAGTAACATTTCAACAACAGAGATCTATACAGCGGTAAATACTGGTAGACTTCATGATGTTTATAGAAAGGCACACCCGAGGTCATGATAATAGTTGGAATAAAGATTGCTGTACTAGTTATATCTGTTATGTTTCATGAGTTGGCTCATGGGTATTCAGCTTATTTGTTAGGTGATGATACAGCAAAGCGAGTTGGTCGATTATCTTTTAATCCAATTAAACATTTAGACCCTTTTGGTTCAGTTATTTTGCCAGCTATCTTGGCAATAAGCAAAAGTCCAGTTATGTTTGGTTGGGCTAAGCCAGTTCCGATAGATATGACAAAAATCAGAGATTCTAAAAAGAATGTAGCCTTGGTTTCTGTTGCTGGGCCGCTAGTCAATATTGCCCTTATAGTTGTTGGCATTTTTGCATTAAACTTCTTAAAAGGAATAATCCTAGCAAAGCACGGTAAAGATTTATATACAGCTTATTTTATGGTCTCTGAAGCAGTAAAGGTACAGCTTATTTTCGCAGATACATGGTTGTTTGGAGGATTAGAGTTCTTCATCCAGCTTGTTTTTATTAATACTGCCTTAGCTGTGTTCAATTTAGTTCCAATTCCACCGCTTGATGGTAGTAGGTTGCTTTATCCGTTTTTGGGAAAAGCACAGGAACAGTTTTTTGCAAGATTTGAGCAGTTTGGCATTCTAGTTATTTTTGGATTATTATATTTTAATGTGCTGGATCCAATTTTTAACTTTTTTTTCAAAGTAATAATTAAGTTTATTTTATAACAAATCCCCCTGTCGCGAAGCGACATCCCCCTATACCTCTAATCATCTATACGGTATACTTTCTTATGAGGTGTCTTATGGAAAATAAATATGAAATAGTTATTATTGGGGCTGGGCCAGCTGGCCTAAGTGCTGCAATTTATGCTGCTAGAACAACGAGAAGCGTACTAGTAATTGAGAGAGCCATGGTAGGCGGACAACAAAGCATGACAGAACATTTAGAGAATTATCCTGGCACTGGTAAGGATCCAGTTTCTGGAATAGCCTTGGCTGAGAAGATGCAGGCTCAGGCAGAAGCTCAAGGTGCTAAATTCTTGTTTGATGAAGTGAAGTCTATTGAGAGTAACGGAAGTGAGAAGATTGTAAAAACTGCTTATAGTGGCGATATTATTGCTAATGCTGTTATATTGGCTACTGGAAGAAGTCCAAGAAAACTAAATGTAGCTGGTGAAGAAAAGTTTATCGGAAGAGGCGTTTCTTTTTGTGCAACATGTGATGGAGCTTTTTATAAAGACAAAAAGATAGCTGTAATTGGTGGTGGAAATGCTGCTTTTGAGGAAGCTCAGTATTTAACTAAGTTTGCAAGTGAGATTATTCTTATTCATAGAAGAAATGAATTTAGGGCAGAGAAGATAGTTATAGGACGAGTAAAGAATAACCCAAAGATTAAGATTATGACTCCATATGTTGTTGAGTCGATTGAGGGAGAGAATAAAGTTAGTAGTATTATAGTCAAAAATGTTGAAACCGCAGAATCAAAGACCATAAAAGTTGATGGTGTGTTTGTATATGTTGGAAGTGACCCAAATACAGACATATTCAAGGATATAGTTACAATAGATAAGCAAGGCTATGTTGTTGCAGATGGCAAAATGAGAACAATAATTCCAGGCATTTTTGCTGCTGGTGATATGCTTAATAAACATGTTTGGCAAGTTGTTACAGCTGTTTCAGATGGAGCAGTATCTGCTATTTCTGCCGATGAATACTTAAGTGAATTAGAAAGATAGGAGTAACCATGAAAATAGCAATAGGTAACGATCATGCTGGGGTAGAGATGAAGAATATGCTTGTTAAGTTTATTGAAGATAAGTTTGGGTATGAAGTAATTAATATTGGAACGGACACGGAAGATTCCGTGGATTATCCATTATATGGTAGGAAAGTGGCTCAACTTGTTGCTAGTAAAGAGGCGGATAAAGGGATTGTAATTTGCGGAACAGGGATTGGTATATCTATTGCGGCAAATAAGGTAAAAGGTGTTAGGGCAGCGTTGTGTAAAGATGTATATACTGCTGAGATGACAAGAAAGCATAATGATGCAAATGTGCTTGCTTTGGGTGCAAGAACAACTTCATTAGATGAAGCTATAGATATTGCTAATGTATGGCTAACAACCGATTTTGAAGGCGGAAGACATCAACGTAGAGTCGAAATGATAGAAGGCTAGTCTATCACTCGTGCGTTGATTTCATTTCTAGGAGTTCGTTAATTACTTCCTCTGAAGCACCTAATAGTTTCATTAACTTTATTTCTGACTCAAAACTAAGCATGTTACTTTCAAACTCCATAATTACCCCTCCTATATGTTTATATGGTACTATTACCCGAATATTTACATTTTAAACATATAACAGAGAAAATAGATTGATTTATCCTGTATTGCCGAATGAAAATATATGTTTTAAAATATACAGACGATTTATGGCGATGTAGCTCAGTTGGTTAGAGCACACGGCTCATACCCGTGGTGTCGTTGGTTCGAGCCCGACCATCGCTACCAAAATCAGTTTCCAGTTTTTAATAACAATTGTATTATATAGTAATGAGATTGTTATTACTTATTCTTTCAACGTCTTTTATTTTTGCCTCACAAGTGTTTTTTTCTCCTGATGGTGGGACTAGGGAACAACTTATTAAGCTTATTCAAACAACAAACGGTAACATAGATATTGCTATTTATAGTTTCACTTCTAAGGAGTTAGCATTAGCTTTGCTTGCAGAGCACAAAAAAGGAAGACAGATTAGGTTAATAGCTGATAGAGGTCAGGGAGAGGGCAGTTATAGCGTTCTGAAGTTGCTACAGGCAAACATTCAAGTTAAGTATTTGCCAACTTCAAGCACTAGGGGAATGATGCATCATAAGTTTATGTTAATTAATAACAAGTATTTAGTTACAGGGTCATATAATTGGAGCGCAAATGCTGAAAAGTATAATTATGAGAACTGTTTGATACTTGAGGAGAAAGAGCTTATTGCTAAATATAGTGATGAGTTTAGTAAGCTTTGGAAGGAAGCTGTTACCTATGATAAGTTACAGTGATTTACCACTAATTTATCAGGAAATAGAGGTGAAGCTTAAGGATGCGCCAAGATTATATATTTCACATGAACTTAAAGATGTAGCTAATATACAGGAAAAGGCTTTTAAAGTATTAGTCTCAGCTGTAATTAGTTTAAGAACAAAAGAAGCAACAACTTGGAAGGTATCGGAGAAAGTTTTTGAAAAGATAGCAAACTATAAACAACTATTAAACATTTCAACACCTGAACTCACTAATCTTTTATATCCATGTGGCTTTTATAAACGGAAAGCAGAACAGTTACATCAGATTGCACATATAGTACTGGAAAAGTATCAATCAATATTTGGTTCTGCTAGGTCAAAACATTTGTTTACCTCTTAATCCAAAATGTGATGATTGTTTTTTAAAGAGTAAGTGTCCTTACCCTCTCCTAAATATTATTTAGGAGAGGGGGATTTATGTACATGTGTTTTGTTCCATGGTATGTTAAGGGGGAGAGGGTAATTATGTATTGTACTTATTGTGAGAAATTAGTATCTGAGAAAATGGCGGTTAGGCGTAACTTCTGTCCATACTGTGGAAGACAGTTGCATTGGTTTGGGATACCAGACGTTGAGCTAAGTAAACCAATTATGCAAGCGATACTTAAAAGAAAAAACTTTTTGGTTAGGCAGAAGTTAGAAGGCATTAAGGAACATTACTTTAAGCAACGTGATGTGGATTTGGTTTTGATAGAGATTCAGGATTCTCTACAGATTAATTCCAATAATATTAGCGCTAGGTTTCAGTTAGGTTTGTATTATTATGAGAAAAAGCGTTTTGATAAGGCAGAAGAAGCGTTCTTGACTGTTATAGAATTAAATGAGTTTCATAAAGATGCGTTATTTAATTTAGCAAATATTTCTGTAGAAAACGAAGAGTATGCAAAGGCAATTGAGTATTGCGAGAAGGTTTTAGTGTCTGAACCAGCAAACATTAATGCTTTATACAACAAAGCAGTAGGTCAATATTATCTAGGTGATTTCGACTCAGCCTTAAGTACGTTTAGAACAATTCTTGCTATTGATGAAGATAACGAAGCAGTAAAGCAAGCCATCCAAGAACTCTCCTCTAAATTTAATTAGTCTCAAAAAGTTTAAAATTACTGTTTAGTGGGTATATTTATCTTGTATTCTA
Source organism: Candidatus Termititenax sp. (assembly GCA_020719045.1). Classification (GTDB taxonomy): domain Bacteria; phylum Margulisbacteria; class Riflemargulisbacteria; order GWF2-35-9; family DYQY01; genus DYQY01. The sequence goes on along the minus strand of DYQY01000018.1, from coordinate 12,627 downwards.
TCAAGGAGTTATAGATGAATAAAAAAGTAGTAGCAATAAAGCGTCCTGTTCAAATGGATTTATTTACCTGGGCTGAAAAAAACTCTGAGTATAAAAAGCTTATGGATTATAAGGCTTGGAGCATAGATGCTCTTGAAAAGTATTTAGGTTTAAGGGGTGTTTTGTTTCAAAACGACGGATTATCCATGTCAGAAATTCAATTTATCATGAATAAGTTAAATAATAGATTGATAGATGTTATGCAAATAATCAATGATTATGAAAGTTATAAAAGTGTTGATGGAATTCTTGATGGAAGGTGTCTTGATGAAAGCGATTTGCATGAATTGAGTCAGGAAGTAGACGGGTTAAATAGAAAGATAAAAGAATTTACTCAAGAGCTATCAGTGCATTACACAAATAAACATATAAGAATTATTTTAAATAGGGAAGAGTCTTTGTCTGATGCTTCTGCTGGACCGCTTGTTGAAGGACCTAGGGTGATAGGTAGGTCAAATATTAGAACTGGTGCTTCTGGTGTTGATTTGATTAATTTTGATTATGAAAAGAGGTCAGCAATTGCCGCAAGCTATGAACAGCAGCAACCTTCGAGTAGGCATGAAATATTGGGACTAAATGGAGAAAAGTTATCTTATTCTGATCAGGTAGGGGCGTTGCTTAAACATACATATTATTTAGAAACAGATAGTGGATTAAGGCCATTTGCAAGCTTAGTAGACGTAGCAGATTTTCTTAGTTCAAAGCCATTGTCTGACTGGACAAGTGTAGTTAAGTTTCGGATTACTCCAGAGTATACAAGAAAGAATAATACTGAGGTCGTAAGCTCAAGTATTAGTGTTTTTCCAATCGTGATGATTCCTAGAGAGCTAATAGAATAATTCTAGTTGACATTTTTTTTGCATGTGTTATTATCATATTTAAATATACGGATATGAGGTTTTTATGGATAAATGTGAAGAGTTAAGTGAAGTTTTAAAAGTCCTTGGAAATCCTGTTAGGCTAAAGGTACTAAGGCAAGTTTCTGGCGTAGAGTGTTGTGTGTCAGAAATAGAAGAAAAGCTTAATTTGCCACAGTCTACTGTTTCTCAGCATCTTTCTGTTTTAAAAAGGATGGGGATAGTTAAACCAATAAGACAACATAAGGAAGTAACGTATGTTTTGGTAAATGATTTTGTTAAGGATTTGTTGGGGCTTTGTTGTAAGTATTCATAATAAATTAGGAGGTAATAAAATGGTTTCACAAGTAACAGATAGTAATTTTAAGGTAGAGGTATTAGATGTAAAGGATAAGTTAGTGGTAGTAGATTTTTTTGCTGAATGGTGTGGCCCTTGCAAAATGATGGCCCCAGTATTAGACCAAGTTTCTCTACAGTTAGGAGATAAAGCAAAAATTGTAAAACTAAATACAGATGATAACCCAAACACATCTATGCAATACCAAATTACAGGTATTCCATGTTTAATAGTTTTCAAGAACGGTAAAGAATTTGAACGTTTAGTCGGGTTCAGACCTGCACCACAATTGCTAAAAGACATTAATAGTTTAATGTAATGATTACTTATGCTTTTTTAGCTTTACTTTCTGGGGTGCTTTCGTTTTTATCGCCTTGCGTATTACCGTTAGCACCATTATATATTGCATATTTTTCTGGGGCAGGGACTTTAGATACACCTCAGAATAGAGCAAAATTAATTGTAAATCTATTAGCATTTTTTATTGGCTTTACAGCTGTCTATTTAGTTATCGGGATGTCTATTAGTTTTTTCTTTGCTTTTATGCAGAAGTATTATTTCTTTAAAATAGTTCTTGGGCTACTCATGATTTTGTTTGCTTTTCATTATTGGAAAGTAATTAATATTCCACTATTAAATATGGATACTAGGAAGATAGGGGTAAGGACTTTCAGTTTTGCTTCCTCCTTTATTTTTGGTATTTTATTTGCTGCTGGATGGTCTCCTTGTATGGGGCCACTACTTGGAAGTGTTATTGAGTTGGCATCTAATATTTCTGGTATCTATGGTAAATTAGTTATTCTTTTTATGTATTGTTTAGGCATTATTATACCGTTTACAATTATAGCGATAATGTCAGTGAGTTTTAGACAAAGAATGAAAGGTATTAATAAATATTTATCTTTATTTGGGTGGTTATCTGGTACACTATTATTTGTGCTAGGTGTTTGGATAATATTAAGCTAGGAGGAAGTTATGAAGAAGATTATTTTGTTTGCTATTGTTTTGTCGATGTTAGGATTAAATTTTGCAAAGGAATCAGAGAAAGTTCCTAATTTTTTATTGAACTCTTTGAGTGGTCAGGTTGTTTCGTTAGATTCTTACACTGCAAATAAGGATGTTTCCTTTTTAGTGTTTTTTACTTCATGGTGTCCTTGGTGTACTAAGCAACTTGAGACTTTTCAAGAGATGTCAAAAGAAACTTCTGCAAAAGTTCAGTATGTAGCTATTGGTTTTGATAATGACAAGAAGAAGGTAATCGGAAAGATTAATAGTATTGGTGTTACCTTTCCTGTTGTAATGGGAACAAGTGAGATCTCAGAGTACTTTAAGGTTTCTGGTATACCAGTAACGGTTGTAGTTGATAAAAAAGGAAAAGTAATTGATCAGGTTGTAGGGTTTAGAGATAAAAAATATTTTTCTAAGTTTATTAACTAAGAGTTGTTTTGTATATATAGTTTTATTGACCTGAAAAAAGGGTTATGTTTATTATTGAGCTTTTCAATATTATGATAACCTTTTATTTGGCTTAGTGCGAATTTCGCGTCATCAATATCAAGGATTAGATACCTAAAAAGTAATCTTTCAAACATTGGCTCAATTTTTATCGCATTTGAGTCTGTTATATGGTTTCTAATAAAGTATGTGAGTACTGTTCTTCTAAAATTTCTATTTTTTATACAGTTTGTTAATATTGATTCATCGTTTTCAGATTCAACTTTGTATCTTCTAGTTTTTGTTATGTTTTCAAAGAATTTCATAATTGAGTTTTCATTAATTCTAGCAGTAGTAACTCTGTTTTTTGATAGCAAGATGTTGGGTATATCAGTGGCTTTATTTATTTTTTCATTATCATCATACTCAATAGTATTATGAATACCCTCGCAGAATCTGAATAAAATCTTTCTATCAGGATAAGACCAAATGTCATAGTCAATAATCCATTCAAGCGTGGTTCCATCTTTAGATTTATGAAAAAATGGAACTCTTTCTGGACCATAATCAGCAAATCCTTCAAATCTAGGGTCTACAAAAGTTTTTTCGGAAGATAGTTCATCTAGGATAAATAGTGGGTTAAATAAATCCTCTGGTGTTTTATGTATAGGTTTATCAAAAATTATTATTACTTTGGTTTGAATTGTGATACCGTCACTTGCGATGTGTGGTTGGCAAAGAACTTTACCTTTGAGCGATGGTTGAAGTAGTTTTTGTATGTCAGCTGGTACCTTTCCACTAAAGAACTCGTTTACAAGTTGTGATCTTTTTCCTAGATTTTTGAAGTTTAGAAATTGACCTTCGGTAGTTGTTAATAGCATATCATGTGTGGCTATGTATTCTAGAAATTGTGCAGTTTTTGATTCTTTAATTAAGGACAGTACATCATTTATCTTTATTGGTGCAAAGTATGTTACATGGGTATCTTGTAACTCTGAAGATGATAATTTTTCTTTTTCTTTTTCTGTAATTCTTTGTTTGTTCTGTTGAAATGATTCTGCTTGTTCTTTGATTTTTTCAAAATCTTGTTTTTTTATTATGTCTTGTATGTTTTTAATTATAGTTAAGGCTACATCAATTTTTGATTTTAGTAGGTCTGGATCACTGTTAAGCAGTTCAATTGGTTTTCCGTTAATTAAGACAGAATTTCCTATTATAGATAATTTTTTGCCTCTACGTAGGGCCTCTATGATGATTTCTATATAATGATTAACGTTGTGTGCCATAGCAATAACCCTTAGTCCAGCATTGCCATTGAATTCTTGTTCTTTGTGGACATTAATCATTATTCCTTCATGAAAAAGAAAGCCTAATATTTCTGGTAATAGTGCTTCCTGCTTTCTTGCTTTTAATAATTCAATTAATGTTTTTATATACACTGAGTGTAGCATTCTTTTTGATGATGATAGATTTTCCGGTGTTTCTTGATAAAAGATTGCTAGAGGTTTTCCGTCATCACCTTTTCTGATGGCGTATTCGCTGTCAGGGTTATTCAGCTCCATGAATCTTTGAGCTTTCTCAGAATTTTTTGGAAGTCTTACTGCAATGCTTCCTGAGTTTCCAGAGAGCTCGATGTTTTTTGTTGAAAGTATGTTTCCATTTCTGTCTTTAACAGCTGTAGCTTCAGCAAATAGTACACCATTTTCAAGTTTGATTGGCGTAATGATTTTTTCAAATTCAAACTCTTCAGTGCCTTCTATGGAATATACGTCTAAAATCTCTACTTGCCAAGAAGGACTGTCTTCAGATGAAATTGTTTTAACATCAAATCTTGAGCTATGGTGTGGGTCTGCGAAAAGAGTCTTTAACCAAAGATATTCGTCATTGGCTTCGCCAAATATCTGATCCATTTCAGCTTGATAGATAACGATATCAGAGCAGTTAAGCACAGATTTAAGTGAATGATAGAGGAATAGTAGCAGTAGTGTTTTAGAGTTTTTTGGGACATCTGAGATTTGAGCATTAAAGTATTCTAAGAATATATATCTGACTTCTTTTTTGTTTCTGGTTTCAGATAAACGAGAAAGCGCCTCAGAATGTTTAGCAAGAATTCTTTCTAAATGCTCACTGATATATATGGTTTTATTTGTAAATGAACAGATTTTTTTATACATTTTCCCTACCAACTAGAATTGTTTGTCTATATATAGTATTTTCAATCTATGTTCCATAAATCTTTTAATGCTTCTACGATAAAACCACCACTTAGCTTTGTAAATCCTTTAAGGAAATCTGAAGGTGGGACATTGAGACCTCTTAGTTTACACTCTAATGCTAAACGAACGTTTTTTTTTAAGGAAGGATTCATTAAGAGTCTTAATGTTGTTGGTTGTTCTAGTACCATAATTCTTTGTAGCATAGGAATATTGGTTGATAATCGTATATACACTAGAGGATATTGTTTATATGTTTCTCTCAACTTGTTTTCAAGATTTTTTGCAACCCTTGCAGCTCCACTTGGCAAAATTGTTAGCGGGTTCATGAAAAATCCTACTATTGATAGATTTTTTGGTGAGTTACCTTTTGATATATTCAAATATAGTGCGAGCATTTCTTCTTTTTCTGTTAAGTTGTCTAGCCATTTTGCTAAATTTTTATCCATTGATATTAACTTATTTTTCATTTTTTGCTCCTATTTAGTTCTCAGTACATAGATTATCGTTTTATTTAGTAAAATATTGCAGTTATTTTTTCAAATATTTGACGTTGGTTGTATTGTAGTTTATTCTACATATAGCAAAGTTGAAGGAGTTATAAATGAATATTCTTATTATTGGAAGTGGCGGTAGAGAACATGCTATCACTTGGTCTTTAAATAAAAGTAGAGAAGTGGATAAGATTTTTGTTTCTCCTGGAAATGCTGGCACAGCCGAGTTAGCTCAAAATGTTAATGTTGATTTGTCGAACGACGAGTCAATAATAAGTTTTATTAATGATAATCTGGTTGGATTAGTTGTTATTGGCCCAGAAGATCCGCTTGTAAATGGTTTGGCTGATGTATTAATCGCTCAGAATATTCCTGTTTTTGGGCCACAAAAAAATGGAGCTATATTAGAAGGAAGTAAGGCCTTCGCTAAGCGTTTTATGAAGAAGTACAATATTCCTACTGCAGGTTATGAAGAATTTTCAGACTACTATAAAGCAAGTATTTATTTAGAAAGTGCGCAGTATCCTTTAGTTCTAAAGGCAGATGGGTTAGCCGCTGGTAAGGGTGTAATAATCGTTAATAATCAAAAAGAAGCTCAAGCTGCTTTAGATAGAATAATGAAGGATAAGGATTTTGGTTCAGCTGGCGATAAGATAGTTGTTGAAGAGTTTTTAGAGGGAGAAGAAGCCTCCATTCTTGCTTTTGTTGACGCTAACACAGTTGTTCCGATGGTTCCTGCTCAAGACCATAAGGCAATATTTGATGGCGATAAAGGTCCAAACACTGGTGGTATGGGCACATATTCTCCAGCTCCGATTGTAGATGATTCTGTAATGAAGCTATTTAAAGAAGAGGTTCTCGACCGTTTTATGGTTGGGTTAAAGGCAGAGAAGATAGTGTTTAGGGGGATTATTTTTGTTGGTCTAATGATAAAAAACGGAAAGCCAAAGGTACTAGAGTTTAATGTTCGTTTTGGAGACCCTGAGACACAAGTGGTTTTACCAAGATTAAAAACAGACTTGTATACAATTATGAATGCTGTTGTTAATGATAAATTGTCTGAAATTAAGATTGAATGGAACGAGGAATATGCTGTATGTGTTGTAGTAGCCTCAGAAGGGTATCCTGATGCGTACCCTAAAGGTATAGAGCTTAAGAACCTTAACCAAGATGATGCAATCGTTTTTCATGCTGGTACAAAGTTAGAAAACGGAAAGGTTGTTAACTCTGGCGGAAGAGTTCTTGGCGTGACAGCCTTAGATAAGGACTTAAAAACAGCAATAGCAAAGGCTTACAGCGCAGTTGAGAAAATAGAATTTGAAAAGAAGTATTATCGTAAAGATATAGCACAGAAGGCCTATAAATATATTTACTAAAATGAACAGAATTATATTGGCTACACATAATGAGCACAAAACTGAAGAAGTTAAACATATTTTACAGGATTTAGCCGTAGATGTTTATAGCTTAAAAGATATTGAGTGGACTGAAGAAATAGTTGAAGATGGTGAGACATTCTCTGATAATGCTTCATTAAAGGCAGTTGCTGTTGCAGAGAAGTATTCTGCGGAGTATATTTTAGCTGACGATTCAGGGTTAGCCGTAGATGTTTTGAATGGTGAGCCTGGAGTGAAGTCGGCAAGATATGCTGGAAATGATAGAAGTAGCCAAGCTCTTTGTTCTAAGCTAATTGAAGAAACTAAAGATTTCCCTTTTTCAGAGAGGACAGCACATTTTGTTACTATTCTAGCGTTCTATCAGCCTCACGATAGAACAATCATGACCTTTGAGGGAAGCGTTGATGGACTAATAATTGATAAGATGGTTGGTTCTAATGGGTTTGGTTACGATCCGGTTTTTTACCTTCCAGAGCTAGGTAAAACTATGGCAGAGCTAAGCTCAGAACAAAAGAATAAGCTTAGTCATCGTTACAATGCCTTGAGTAATTTCAAAAAATATATACAGCAAAATGTCTAAGGTTCTGTTTATCTCTAACGGTCATGGCGAGGATTTAATCTCTTTAAGGATAATTAGTGACTACAGGTCACTCAATAAAGATGACCAAATATATGTTTTACCTATGATAGGTAAAGGAAAAGTATTTAAAGAACAGAATTTAGAGATAATTGGTCCTCAGAAAGAAACTCCATCTGGTGGGTTTGTGAAGAATTTTGTTCCTTTGATGAAGGATTTATTTTCAGGGCTACTATTTCTTCACTTTAAGCAAATTAGAAATGCCTCAAAAAATAAGTATGATTTAGTTGTTTGTGTAGGTGATTTTTTGCCATTAATTCTTTCCTATTTGTTTATTAGATACAAAAAAATAGTGCTCGTTTCAACTGCTAAGTCTGATTTATTTGAGCCTCATTTTGCGATTGAGAGATGGTTTTTTAAGAAAGCCAACGCAAATGTTTTCGTAAGAGACAGTATTACGGCAGACAATTTAATCGCCAGAGGGATAAACGCGTCCTATGTTGGTAATGTAATGATGGATGGGTTTAAGGTGAAGAGGTTGCCGAAAAACGATAAGGATAAGTTCATCGTAGGCATTCTTCCAGGTAGTAGGCTGGAGGCTTATAGTAATTATATCTTAATTAAACAGGTTATTTTTTGTTTACCAAACGATTGGAACTACAAAGTCGCTGTAGCCGGCAACATGGATAAAAGTAAGTTTCTAATAGAAAATAGTCAGGTAGAGATAGTGGACTTTGAGAAACTGATAAAAACAGCTGATATTGTGATTGGACTTGCAGGTACAGCAAATGAGCAGGTTATAGGGTTTGGGATTCCTTTGTTCACCTTTAAGGGTTTTGGTCCTCAAACAACGAAAAAAAGGTTCACAGATCAAAAGAAATTATTAGGTGATTTGTCTGTGTATATTGACTCGCAGGACAGTGAAATTATCTCCAAAGTTATTAAGCAAAAGGTAAAAGATGTCGAATTTATACAAAGAGTTAAGGTTGAAGGTTTTAATGTGATGGGCAAAAGTGGTGCTTCTTTAAGTATCGCTAAAGAGTTAGTCGCAATACTTAAGTGCTAGTTATTTAAAATATCCACCAGTAGATTCAAACTTATGATAGTATTTAGTTACGCCTTCTTCTAAAGTAGTAAAGTTTTGGGTGTAACCTGCAGCCCGTAGCTTGGTTGTATCCGCTTGTGTATATACTTGGTATTTTCCTTTTAGGTTATCTGGGAATGGAGTGTAGGTTAGTTTTGCTGATTTGTTGATGTTTTGGATGGTTTTAGCTATATCAACAAAGCTTCTAGCTTTTCCTGTTCCACAGTTGTAGATGCCATGTTTTTTGTTTTCATAGAAGAATAAATTAATTTTTACAATGTCATCAACAAAAATGAAATCTCTAACAAACCCTTCACTGCCTTCAAATAGTTTTATGTCTTCTTTGTTTTTAATCTGATTGAACATATGGAAAGCCACTGAAGCCATTTTGCCTTTGTGGTTTTCTTGGTAGCCATAAACATTAAAGTACCTTAGACCAAGTATTTGGTTATCGATATTTTTTCTTTTTAGTCTTAAGCTTCTAATATAGTTATCAAATGAAAATTTTGAAAAAGCATATACGTTAAGTGGGTATTCACACATTGGATCTTCTTTAAATCCTTTGTCGCCATTTCCATAGACTGATGCGCTAGAAGCGTATAATAAATCAATGTCGTTATTTAAACTGAAGTGCAGAATCTCTTTGCTGTACTCGTAGTTATTTTTCATCATATATTTACCATCTGACTCTGTGGTATCAGAGCAAGCGCCTTGGTGGAATATTGTTCTGTAGTTTTTGAATTTATCTAGATTAGCAATGAAGTCCTGTTTATCTATATAATCAGAGTATTTTAATGAGTTTAGATTAAGGTGTTTTTCTGGTTTTGAAAGATTATCAACAATTAGTATATCTGTAATGCCTTTGTCGTTAAGTCCCTTTACGATATTGCTACCAATAAATCCAGCCCCACCGGTTACTATAATCATTTATAACTCCTTTGCAATTAACTATTGTTAATTATAAGTAGTTTATTATAAAAATGACAGTGTTACCTATGTCATTTTTTAAAAGGGGACTTTTAGATTCCTCTTTTTTTAAGAAAGGAATTTCTTTACTTTCTTTTCTAAGGAGTATCCTTAACCTTTATCTTCATTTTTTCTTGATAAAAAACGAAGCAAAAAATCAAGAGTGCTCCAACTCCCTGCGTGACTTTTGGGTAATTTTCTTCGCACCCATTAGTTGTATGGAAAATTATTTTTTTTATGCGTATGTGGGCATGCTCATAAAATTACTACAAAGTCATCTTGCTCAAATTTCGCACTCAAAAACAACACAGTTATTTAAAAGTAGATAATGAATACTTCGAAATATTTATCTTTATTTAGTATAGAAATATATGTATTATTTAAATATTACATATATTTGGGGAGTTGAGCATGAAAAATAGATTTATAAGTAAAATACAATTATTATTAATATTATTTTGTTTTAATATAGGTTACACCTCAGAGATTATTGGTAAATGGAAGTCTGTTGGGACGCCAATGATAATTATTATGGAATTTAGAGATAATGATTGCGTTATTTCTATACCTTATTTTGGAGAAGAAGATACTCTTAAATATTCTATGAAAGATTTATACACATTGGGTTTTGATAATTCTAGTAAAAAAAGTACTGTTCAAGCAATTGTTAATAAGTTGTGTGATGAAAAAAATAATATATTAGAATCTGTAAGGTATGTAAAATTTAACGTGAATGGTAATAGACTTCTTCTTGGGGAAGGACAGGTTTCAATATCACTTATTAAGATGAAAACAAACAAAGAGGACTACCAAAATGACAAAAAATTATCTGAGCTTTCTTCTGCCGTTTGGTTTAATGATATGAATAAGGTCCAAAATCTTATTCATCAGGGTGTTTCCGTAAATGAAATAGATGAATATGGATGTTCTCCATTGTTTTATGCTTCTATGGAAGGTAATTTAGCGGTTGTTAAGTTGTTAATTAATAGTGGTGCAGATATTTTTTATAGAAACGTTGGTTATTATGGAAGAACTTCCTTTGAAGTAGCTTTTATCAAAGGAAAGTATGATGTAGCTGAGTATATGTTAGGTTTTTATAAGAAAGCAGAAGATAGGCATTTAATTGTTAAAGAATTAATTTATGTTTTGTTGTTGGGTTCAAAAATGAATTGGATGGATGTACTTGATAAAACAAAAAAGTTTAATCCAGATTACAACTATATAAAAGACGAGAAAGATAGTACGCTTTTGTTGACAATTTCAGGTATTATGAATGTCGCTTGGCATGATAGTGATAATGGATATAGCAAGGCTTCTGAGGTGTGTAAGGAATTGATACGTCTTGGAGCAGACGTGAATAAGGTTAGTGGTTTTGAGACGGTTCCACTTATGGAAGCTGCTCGTAGAGCTGATTTTGATTTAGTTAAACTATTTGTTGAAAATGGTGCCAACGTTAATTATGTAAATAGTGATGGTGAAAGTGTTTTAAGTTCTGCTCTATTGAATTTTAAAGAAAATAACTTTGAGATTATAAAGTATTTGGTTGAAAAAGGTGCTAATACTAAAGTAGATAAAGAACAAATAGTTCATTTATGGAGTAATTCTTCAAAGGTAATGGATTATTTGGTATCAAAAAAAATGGTAAAGTAAAGCATAAAAAAGAATACAATTTTTTTATTAGTTGCCTTCAGAACACGAAACTCTCGTTCATTCTATACCTAAACTCATTACGCTACATGGCAAATTCAACATCCTGTTTCAGTTGCCATCCAAATAACGTCCTGTTATTTGGTGCGCTTCATGTCATTAATGCATAGATATTCACTTCCGTACGGTTCCTCAGTGCAATTAATGGGGGCGTGTTTAAATACAAAAACAAATTATATTGTTAAATGACCTCGTTTCATTTCTACATTAATTACTAGAATTAGCTTATACTAGAAATATTGACATATTACAGAGAGGAATTGGTTGGTTATGACATATTCGTTGGATGATATTAATAAATCGATTTTTGAAAAAATTAAACTTAAAAATAATGAAGAAGTAGAATATTGGTCAGCGAGGGATTTGGCTAAAGTTTTGGGATACTCTGAATATCGACATTTTTTACCTGTTATAGAGAAAACTAAGATTGCATGTGAAAAAAGTGGTTTTAATGTAATTGACCATTTCGAGGATATTCTCGAAATGGTTTCTATTGGGTCAGGGGCAAAGAGAGAGCTGGATTCAGTGGGTTTGTCTCGTTATGCCTCATATCTTGCAGTTCAAAATGCTGATGCATCTAAGGAAATAGTTGCTTTAGGTCAAACATATTTTGCCATCCAAACACGTAAACAGGAAATAATTGAACAGGCAGAATACCAATCACTTAAAAGTGAAGATGATAAAAGATTATTTTTAAGAAACGAACTTAAAGAACATAATAAGCAACTTGCGGAAGCAGCAAGTAATGCTGGAGTTAAAGATCCTCTTGACTATGCTATCTTTCAAGACCATGGTTACATGGGACTATATGGAGGGCTTCGTCAGAGAGATATTCATATAAAAAAAGGATTAAAGAAGTCTCAGAAAATTCTTGATTATATGGGGAGTACTGAACTAGCGGCCAATTTATTTCGAGCTACACAAACTGAAGATAAATTGCGTCGAGAAAATATAAAAGGTAAGCAAAAAGCAAATCAGGTACATTATGAAGTTGGTAAAAAAGTTAGACAAACAATAGAGGAGCTAGGTGGAACAATGCCAGAAGAATTACCAACACCAAGTAAAAGTATCAGCGTGATTGAACGTGAACAATTGAAGAAACTAAAAAATCCAATAAAAAAACTCATGCTAGACGAATAAATTTATTTTGTTAGTTGCACTAACGATGGCTTGTTAAAAGATATCTTTTAGATTTTTATTTTTAAGGAGTATCCTTAACCTTTATCTTCATTTTTTCTTGTCCAGCTTTTTGGGGTAATTCCAGTCAATATAGTTCAATAAATGTTAGAGAGTATCTAAAAACATTAGGACTTAAACAAAGCATGAGCAGAAAAGGTAATTGTTATGACAACGCAATTACTGAAACATTCTTTAAGACACTTAAAGTTGAATTAGTGTATAGAGAAAACTTCAAAACAAGAGCTGAAGCAAAATTAGCTATTTTTGTCTATTAAGCCTCCTTTTCTAACTTTTGGTATTACTAAATACATAGTTCCCATCCTGGTATCAAACCGTCTAAGTC
>DYQY01000017.1 GCA_020719045.1 Candidatus Termititenax sp. | reverse complement strand
TGCCTTGTACTCAGTTATCTTTCGGCTTTGGCTGAAAAACTACCGGACACTACTGGTATGACCAGAAAATATAACATTAGAGTTGAGTTTGTGGTTATTAGTAATAATTGTTAAACTATAGCATATACATTAGTTTAGTTTTTTTGGAGACAAAATGGATAAAATATCAACACAAATGAGGAATGGTAAAGCTTTTGAATATGCAATCCTTAAGGAATTAAAGGAAAGATTAACGTTACTAACAAATGTTCAGATAATTAATAGTTCTGCACTTGAAACTTCAAAATATTGCTTCACATCATTTGACAGTCACACTCAAGGACTATATGTCCTCTATGCCAGCTCCACTGTAAACTATTTAATTGATATAGAGCCTAGATTGTCACATGGAATAAATAATCAGGATGTTTTACAGCTTGGCATTCTTCAAGACCAACAGGGTCAGGATGGCGATGTAAGAGACATAATAATTATTCGTATAAACCAAAAGTGGGAAATTGGGATATCTGCAAAAAATAATCATGCTGCAGTTAAACATTCCAGACTATCGCCAAGTATCGATTTTGGAAAAAAATGGTTAGGCGTCAATTCTTCTAAAGAATATTTCGAAACAATAACACCAATATTTAAGTGGCTTAATGAACACAAAGATGAAACATGGAAATCTTTAGGTAATTATTATTTATCAGTTTATAAACCTATTTTAGATGCTTTTAAAAATGAGCTTCAACGATTATACGATTCAAATAAATCATTAGTTGCAAATAATTTAGTAGAATATTTAGTTGGAAAAAAAGATTTTTACAAAGTTATAAAAAAAAGTAAGACATTAGAAATTCATGCATTCAATATTTGCGGAACACTTAATCTCCCTTTTAAAGATATTAAGCCAAAATTTAACACTCCACAAATTGAGCTTCCACAAACTATTTATAGCATTAATTATAAAGAAGGAACTGACACTACATTAATTGTTTCTTTTGATAAAGGTTGGAAGCTTTCTTTTAGAATTCATAACGCTAGTTCAAGAATAGAAAATTCTTTAAAATTTGATATTAATTTATTAAGCGCACCAAATGCATTATTTATAAATAGACATGAGATTAGAGGTATAAGATGAATATTGTTTCATTTTTTTCAGGAGCTGGTGGTCTTGACCTTGGTTTTACAAATGCTGGATTTAATACAATTTGGGCAAATGAATATGATAAAGATATTTGGGAAACATATGAGAAAAATCACTTAAATACAACCTTAGACAGAAGGAGTATTACAGACATATCATCAAACGAAATACCTGACTGTGATGGAATTATTGGAGGACCTCCTTGTCAAAGCTGGAGTGAAGCTGGTGCCTTAAGAGGAATTAATGATTCAAGGGGGCAATTATTTTTTGATTTTATTAGAATACTTAGAGATAAACAACCATTATTTTTTCTTGCAGAGAATGTTTCTGGGATGCTCATTCCAAGACATGCAGATGCTTTAGCAGTCATTAAAAACTTATTTAAAGATAGTGGATATAACCTTTCTTTTAAATTATTGAATGTTTCAGATTTTGGAATACCACAAGACAGAAAACGTGTTTTCTTTATTGGATATAGAAAAGATTTAGGTATAAAATTTGAGTTTCCTAAAGAAACAACTTTAACAAATAAAAGAACACTTATGGAAACAATAGGGGATTTAGAAGATTCTGTTATTCCTGCAAAAAAGAACAATAAAACTAATGGCAATGATTGTTTAATTCCTAATCATGAGTATATGACTGGAGGATTTTCTTCTATATATATGTCAAGAAATAGAGTTAGGTCTTGGGATGAGGTTTCTTTTACAATTCAAGCTGGAGGAAGACATGCCCCGATACACCCACAAGCTCCAAAAATGAGATTTATTGAACAAAACGTAAGAATGTTTGTGCCAGGTGAAGAAAATAAATATCGCAGATTAAGTGTAAGAGAGTGCGCTAGAATTCAAGCTTTTCCAGATAGCTTTAGGTTTTACTACAATAATATTTCTGATGGATATAAAATGATTGGAAACGCTGTACCAGTTAAGATGGCAGAAGTATTGGCGCAACAAATTAAACAAGATTTAATGAAAGTTATTAAGCCAGCTATTAAAGAATCGAAAGTGCAAAATACCTGTATCTTGATACAATCGCTAAATAAAACTAAATCAAAAGAACCTTCATTTCAGCTAGTTTAATTTCCCCGAGTGCGATACTGAGCTAGATGACTTTGTAGTAATTTTCATTCCATTTGACCATTACTGTTAAAAAATGTTGGATAATTTCCCTCCCAGATGTTGAATAGTTGATAAAGAGAATATTTTCAGCTTGGCGGGTGGATTGAAAATTACCCAAAAGTCACGAAGAGAATTGGAGCACTCTAGATTTTTGGGTTACTTTTCATTATGGAAAAGTAACGCTAAATACTTATGGCGATATGCCCGATTGAAATGTATAATAGTTCTATATTATTAATATAAAAAAGATGGAGTATACATATGTGTGGCATTTTTGGTTACATTGGGGATAAAGAAGCTAGTGAAAAGATAATTACCGGGTTAAAGAAGCTTGAATACAGAGGCTATGACAGTATTGGTGTAGCTACTATGAACGATAAACTAGCTATTTTCAAAAACGTTGGAAAGGTATCAGACCTTGAAGAAAAGATTTGTTCTAAGAACTTAAAAGGAACTACTGGTATTGGTCATACAAGATGGGCAACACATGGTGCTCCAACAGAGATTAACGCACATCCACACTATGATAAAGACCAAAAGATAGTTATTGTTCATAACGGAATTATTGAGAACTATCAGGAACTAAGGGACGATTTGATTAAAGACGGGTATAAGTTTGTTTCGCAAACTGACTCAGAAGTAATTGTTCATTTAATTGCTGCTTGTTATGCAAAGAGTAATAATATTGAAGAATCTTTTATCTATGCAGTTAAAAGGCTACAAGGCACTTATGCTATTTGCTGTATTTCTGAATACGATCCATCTAGGATGTTTTTAGCTAAGAAGTCTAGTCCTTTGCTTATCGGAGTTGGCGAAGGTGAGAACTATTGTGCATCTGACGTAAGCCCAATACTGAAGCATACAAGAAATATTATCTATTTAGATGATAATGAATATGCAATGTTAAGCACTGATTCAGTAGTTGTTAAAAACTATAAAGGTGTTGTTGTTGAAAAAGAAATCGTTAAAAGCACAATCAATATAGATGATGTTGAAAAAGGCACCTATGATTTCTATATGATGAAAGAGATTCATGAACAACCAGAGTCAATTATTAATACAATAACAAACCGTTGCTTTATTGATGAGGGAAAAGTTAATTTTGACTTTATTGGTATTAATAATAACGAATTGCTTAATATTAATAGAATCGTAATTACTGCCTGTGGAACTTCCTTACATGCTGGTCTAGTAGGTGAATTTTTCTTAGAGAAATTTGCTCAAGTTCCAGTAGAAGTTGAATATGCTGCTGAGTTTAGATACAGAAACCCAATTATTGATTCAAAGACACTGGTTATCGCTATTTCTCAATCTGGTGAAACAGCTGACACGCTTGCTGCAGTTGTAGAAGCCAAGCAGAAGAAAGCTAGAATTATTAGCATATGTAATGTACCTGGAAGCACTATTACAAGAGAGTCTGATGGTGTTATTTATACTAAAGCTGGTGTTGAGATAGGTGTTGCTTCAACTAAAGCTTTTACTACTCAGATAACTGCTTTATATATGTTCTCAATTTTCTTAGCAAGGATAAAGTGGATAATCAATAAAGAAGAAGCTAAGAATCTACTTACAAAGCTTTACGAAATACCTGAACTTATCAGAAGAATTTTATTAAAGAAGGACCATATATATACAATTGCTTGTAAATATTACACAAAACCAAGTTTCTTGTATTTAGGTCGTGGTATTAGTTTTCATGTTGCTCAAGAAGGAGCATTGAAAATGAAAGAAATATCTTATATCCATGCTGAAGGTTACTCTGCTGCAGAGATGAAACACGGTCCAATAGCGTTAATTGATGAAAATATGCCAGTAGTAGTAGTAGCACTTAAAAACAGAAGTTATGAGAAGATAGCTAGCAATATTTCTGAAGTAAAAGCCAGACAAGGTAAAGTTATTGCTATAGCTACTGAAGGCGATACAAATATAAAGAATTTAGTAGACGATGTTATTTATATACCTGATTGTGAGGAAGAATTATCTGCAATACTATCAGTAATTCCTCTGCAATTATTGGCATACTATACTGCAATCCTACGTGGTTGTCATGTTGACCAACCAAGAAACCTTGCTAAGAGCGTAACGGTGGAGTAATGATTAATTTTAAAGAAAAAGAACTAATAGTAATCAAAATTGGCTCTAATATCCTTACTACAAAGGATAAAAAACCCGACTTAAATAACCTAAGAGATCTTGTTAATCAGATTAGCTACATTAAAAAATGTAATAAGAACATCGTTGTGGTTTCTTCTGGTGCAATTGCATATGGTACAGAAGGTTTAGGTGTAGTTCCTAAAAGTATATCTGAAAAGCAAGCTGCTGCTGCTATAGGACAAGTAATCCTAATGGAAAATTATCAGAACCTATTTGCAAGAGAAGGTTTAAAGATAGCACAAGTCTTATTAACCAAAGATGCATTGCTTGATGCAACACGTGCTGAATATGCAAAAAACACATTTAATACCTTACTTGATAGAGGCATTATCCCAATAGTTAATGAAAACGATACTGTTGCTGTAGAAGAAATTAAGTTTTCTGATAACGATAACCTTTCATCAATGGTTTCAGTGCTACTTCAAGCAGACCTTCAGATATTTCTATCTGACATCGATGGATTATATGATTTAGATCCAAGGGTTCATAAAGATGCTCAGCTTATTAGAAAACTAACCCAAGTGTCAGATGAAATGATTGAAAAGATAAGTGAATCTGTTTCTGCTGTAAGTAGGGGTGGAATGAAGTCGAAGGTTCAATCGGCTAAATACCTACTTGAGAACCATATTGATGTAATTATCGCTAGTGGGCGCCAGAGTAATGTGTTAATTGATTTATATAACGGTGTTGAGTGTGGAACTAGGTTTATGGGAGAAAGTTGTAATGTCTGATGTTCTACTAAAAAGTAAACAAGCCAAAGAAATATCTAAATTTCTAGTAACTGTTTCAACTGAACAAAAGAATAATGGCCTAAAGTCCATGGCCAAAGCGCTTAGGGATAATAAGACCTACATTATTGCAGAGAATAAAAAAGACTTAGAACAGGGCGAAAAAGACAATATTAGCAAGGCGTTATTAGATAGACTTGCGCTTAACGATAAACGAATAGAAGATATGGCAATTGGTTTAGAGATTGTAATCGATTTACCTGACCCAATAAATGAGTTAATGGAAAAATGGGACAGACCAAACGGTTTAAATATTTCAAAGGTTAGAGTTCCAATTGGTGTAATAGGAATTATCTATGAAGCAAGACCAAACGTTACGGTTGATGCAGCAGGGCTTACACTTAAAACTTCTAATGCTGTATTGTTAAGGGGCTCTTCGTCAGCAATTAATTCAAATATAGCAATTGTAAGTGTTTTAAATAAAGTTTTAGTTGAAGTAGGATTCCCAGCTAATACTATTAATTTAGTTGAACACACATCACGTGAGACTGTTTTAGAATTAGTGACACTTAAAGAATATATTGATTTAGTTATTCCAAGAGGTGGTGCAGGCCTAATTAATGCTGTAGTAAACTCTGCAACTGTTCCTTGTATTGAGACAGGCATTGGTAATTGTCACGTATTTATTGATGATTCAGCAAATATTGAAAATGCAGTGAAGATAGCTGTTAATGCTAAGGTTCAGAGACCAAGTGTTTGTAATGCAGCGGAATCACTACTGGTTCACAAAGATATAGCAAAGAAAGTGCTACCTTTGATTATTAAAGAGTATTTGGCTAGCAATGTTGAAATGTATGGCTGTAAAGAAACTATGAAGTTTTCTGATAAAGTATTACCTGCAACAGATAAAGAATATGCAACTGAATTTTCAGATTATATAATTTCAATAAAAGTAGTTGAGGACGTAAATGAAGCTATTTCGCATATAGACAAGTTTGGCACTAAGCACACAGAAGCTATTATTTCTGAAACAAGTAAATCAATAGAACTTTTTAGCACAAAGGTTGATGCGTCAGCTATTATTATTAATGCATCTACAAGGTTTACTGATGGCTTTGAATTCGGATTTGGCGCAGAGATTGGTATAAGTACTCAAAAAATGCATGCAAGAGGTCCTATGGGCCTTAAAGAGTTAACTACCTATAAGTATGTGGTTACAGGTAATGGACAAGTAAGAGAATAAAAAAGGAGTAAGTAAATGTTTAAAGTAAAAGTACATGTTATGTTAAAAGATGATGTTTTAGATCCACAAGGAAAGACCGTTAGTCATTCTTTGGACCATTTAGGTTATAAAGGTCTATCTAATATGAAAATCGGGAAGTATATTGAATTTAAGGTAGATAGTACTGACGAGGCTACTACTAAAGCGCAAGTAGATAAGATGGCAAAAGATGTTTTATCTAACCCAGTTATTGAAAAATATGAATTTTACATGGAAAGGGTCTAAAATGAAGTATGGAGTTGTTGTTTTTCCAGGGTCTAATTGCGACTCTGATTGTTACCATGCAGTAACAGACCAGTTGCACGAAGAAGCTGTCTATATATGGCATGAAGAAGCTTCTCTTCCAAATGGTTTAGACGTAATTGTTTTACCTGGTGGATTTTCCTATGGTGATTATTTAAGATGTGGTGCGATATCTAAGTTTTCTAAAATTATGCAAGAAGTTATTAAGTTTGCTAATAATGGCGGTTATGTAATTGGTATCTGTAATGGTTTTCAGATTTTAACAGAATGTGGGCTTCTTCCAGGTGCACTTTTAATGAACACTTCTCAGAAATTTATCTGTAAAAGTCTTGAGCTTGAAGTAGTTAACAATCAAACATCTTTTACTAAAACATTTACACCAGGCGAGATAATTACAGTTCCAATAGCGCATGGCGAAGGACGTTATCATATTGATGAAAATGGTCTTAAAGAGCTTATGGCTAATGACCAGATTGCCTTTAAATATGTAAATAATCCAAATGGTTCCATTGCTGACATTGCAGGGATTTTTAATAAGAAAAAGAACGTGTTAGGAATGATGCCTCATCCGGAAAGATGTCTTTTTAGAAACCGGAAGAGTTTGAATATCCTTGATATAAAATAAGATATGAATCTTATAAGTGATATTGAAAGACAAAAAACAAATAAAACTTATGAAACTCTGTCTTCATTAACTAAAACTGCAAATTATTTGTTTGGAATTAAAAAATATAATGCTGCTTTACAGCACTATAAACGTATTATTAAGCTATGGCCAAGAGAGCTGCCAACTATTCTTTTGCAATTTGAAAAAAAGTATCCTGAAATAGAAAAAGATACAGAGCTTGGGCTTGCTTTAGCTGATATTTATCGCTTAGAGGGTAATCCTGAGGAAGCTATTGATATTTATGAAGACTTGCTTTTATCTGATCCACTAAATCTAGAGATTTATAAAGAGCTTATTAATACATTTAAAAAAATCCAACGCTTTAGCGAGATAATTAAATATGTTGAGAAACCATATAGTATTGGGGTTTATGACGAAGAAATATGTCATAGCTTAGCTTTAGCCTATCTTGAGTGTAATAATATATCAAAAGCAATATCTGTTTATGAAAAGTTGGTGCAAACTAATGGTGAAAAAGAGATATACCATCGAACATTGTCTGATTTACATTTTAGAATCGGCAATTATTTAAAAGCAGTTGATATTTCCGAGAAAAGAATCACCTTAAATAAAAATAGTTATAACGATGTTATCTCGTTTATTGAGAAATGTAGAGATGCAATGACAGAAAAAGAGTTCATTATTGCTAAGCTTCTTGATTTGTATATTCTTTATTCATATTTTCCTAAAGCAATCGATATTCTACAGAGTTATTTAGACAATGATTTTGACGATAAGTTGTTAATAATAGAAGATAAGTTGTTTTCAATTTTGAAAGCTTCACCTGAACTACAAGATGCCTTAGTTCTTAGAGCTGAACTATATTTGTTAACAAAAAGGTATTCTGAATCAGCGGACGATTATCATGCAATAATATCAAACTCATTTTATGAAGATAAAGCTGTCGCTGGTCTTAAGAAAATTGTTGAGGTTTTCCCAAACCAAGTATCTGCGCTTCAGTATCTTGCTGATTACTATCACGCAAATAATGATACTTTTGCAGAATTACAGTACATGAAAAAACTTATGAATGCAGATGTCTCAAAAAGCATAAGTGTAATGAAGCAGTGCCAAGAGCTAATAGAGAGTAACCCTAAAAATTATTATGCAAAGCTCACTATGGCAGAAGCATATTTAAAAAATGAGAATTATCATAGATGTATCGAAATTGCTCACGAATTGCTAGAGAAAGGTGAAGATAAAGAGGAAGCTTATAGAATCCTTTTCTTAAGTCACGCAGGTAATAGAGACTTTGTTTCTTTAAGGGAAGCATTTGAAAAAGCTAAGGATGAGTGTAACGATAAAGGCACTATTTATTCTATTTATTCCGAGATTTATCCGACAGAGCTGTCTCTAAGAAAAGATTTTTTTAGAAATAGATCCAAAAATAACCAAGATATCGCCTCTCAATTAGACTATATTAAGTCAATGATAGAAAATAAACAGTTTAGTGATTCCTTAATCAGAATCCAAGAGCTTAGTAAGAGTAATAACAACTACAAGCTTTTTTACTATCAAGCAATTTCCTTTATTGGTCTAAATAATTTTTATTCAGCCATTGGTAGTTTAAAGAAGTCACTTGCAAATATTTTTGTTGATACATCACCTGAGTATTTAATGGTGCTTGCAAAGTACGCAGAAGTTTGTGAGATTGTTGGTTCTATCGACCCAGCTCTTGAGAAATATGGCAGAATCTTAGAGATAGATTTCCAAAGAGAGGACATTAAAAAAAGAGAAGAAATTCTTAAGAATTCACCATGCTTGGAAGTTGCAGGAAAATCGCTAATAGTTGTTGCTAAAGATATTGTCTGTAAAGACATTACTGTAATTTTTAATAGAAATATACTTAAGAATAAACACAAAGAACATTTTGAATCTTCTATGGGTGTGGCTTCAAATAACGAAGCAGTTGAGGATATTTTGAAAGGAAAACTAACATCCGCTTCTGATAGATTAAAGATAGCCGAGCAGATGGATTCATCTCACAAAAATATTTTGAATAATAGGGCAGTATTATCGTTAATTGATAAGAACTATCAGGAGTCATCAAAGATATTTGAGCGTATTTTAAAAAGCAGAAAATCAGCATCAACAGCAGCCTATTATCATATGGGTTTTATTCTTACTTATTATATGAAAAAGTTTGACGAGGCAAAAAGTTTGGTAAAAAAACTTATTGAGTTGGATGAAGATTTTTTTGAAGCGTATCTATTGCTTGGAGATATATATTTTCTTCAAAATAACATCGAAAAGGCTACTAATAATTGGCAAAAATACCAACAGTATGGGCTGTTGAAGGAATTGTCTGCATATAGGTTGCTTGATGTTAATTACATTATTTAAAAAAAGTTTTATTTTATTAATTATTTTTAGCATTTCATTCTCCAGTGAGGTTGATATTTCAGCTGATGAACTAATTTATAAGGAAAATCACTTAATTATTGCTTCTGGCAATGTTGAACTAAGTTATCAAAACATTAAACTTAATTCTAAATATGCCGAAATAGATACAAAAACTAATGAATTCTTTGCTCTTGGTGGAATTGATGTAGTTTATGAAGGAAATCGATTTTATACAGATGTTGTTACTTATAAACTTAAGGAAGATAAACTAGTTTTTTCAGCAGTATCAGCTACATTTAATCCTGTAGAACTCCAAGCTCCTGTGTATTTTACTAGCAAGACAATAAGTAAGGATAATATATATTTCCAAGGTAATGACGCAACTCTATCAACCTGTCCTTATGATAGACAATATTATCTAATTGAGGCAAAAAGGTTTAAATTCTATCCTAATGATAAAATAATTGGCTACGATGTTTATTGTAAATCAGGTCCGGTTCCTGTTTTTTATTCTCCTTATTACGAATTTAAGCTTGGATATGCAAATCCAATACTACTGTTCCCCATTATTGGAACTAACTTAGTTGAAGGCGATTATGTTAAAACTGCTCTGGATTATTATTTAAATGAAGATTTTAAGACTCTAATTTATATTGATCACATGCAGAAGCTTGGCTGGGGATTTGGTTTCAGTGCAACTATTAGAAAGAATAAATTTGATCCATCTACAGCATACTTATATTTTATTGATTCAAATCATTATGCTTTAAAATGGGACCAAACCATTAATTTCCCTGATGAAAACATTAAGTATGGGATACAACAAAGGAATATGCATAGAAGGTCTGGTGGATTTGAGAAATTTACTGATGGTTACATTGGCTATTCTAATAAGCAGATAGGAAGCTTGTATGCTTATAATTATGATAATCGTGAATATGCACAGAAAACCGAAAAATATTCATGGCAAGGAAGTATTGGTGACTCAAAGAATAATGTTCAGTATGCTAAAGACACTTATTCAAATTCAGGGGCTTTAAGACAAAACTTTAGCATTAATACTTCAATAAAAACGGTTAATAATAACTTTAATTATTCAGCTAACAAAAGTGGTAATAATGATTATCAGTATTACAATAATGCGCTTAGCTTTTCTCCTGTGAGAGACCTGCAAGTAAATACCAATATTACCTATAAAAACGATAAAGTTAATAGTGAGACGGATGAATTATTGCAACCTAAAATTGGGCTTACCTACAGTCTATTTAATGCACCACTTAATCTTAGGGCAGTTGCACTTCGAACAGATATGCTTTTTGATTTAGATGGTGACAGAGTAACGAAAGATAACAATCTTTCAATTTTAGAAAACATACCTGAGGCTGAACTTAGTTTTAATCCTTATACCAGCGGGATATTTAGATATTCCCCATCAATAATCGTTGGAAACTACCATGAGAGACGTTACATAGACCCAACATATGGAACAAATGGTAATAGGGATATTACTTTAAAGAGAATTTTAGTAAGAAACGATATTAATGCTGATATTTATAAATCTGAGTACATGCAATTTGGTGCTACTTATGGTTATGACCAATATTTATATGAAACTCAAGATAAACAGTATGGTTTAAATGAAACTTATCAATTAGATGTCTTTAATGGAAACCCTTTCAGGAATTCTTTAAGATATACTCAGTATCATAATGGTGGCTATTCTCCATTTTATTTTGACGAAATGTCTTCTTATGTTAATAAAAGGTTAAATAATTCATTTATCTATCAAGTTACAGATAAAACAACTTTTACTGTACGAGATGGTTTTGACTTTATTAATAACAAAAGAGACATAGAGTATTTTGACCTTAAACACTCATTAGACACAAAAAGCTCTGTTAGTCTTTTCACTGGTTACGACCACGAAAATTCAAGATGGCAGAATCTTCAAAGCAATGCTATATATCAACAAGACTATGATAACTATCTTATCTGGAGAATGAATTATGAGCTAGTTTCAGGAATTGTAAGAGACAGTAGGATTCAAGTAGGGAAGTCATTTGGTGAAGAAGAACCTTGGAAGGTTCGGTCAGAATTTGTTTGGAATAATTTTAATAAGCAGTACACAGTTCCGTTTGTTGATATAATAAGAAACATGGGTTGTGTGGAGTTAATATATAGATACAGAGAATATAACCATGAGCATTCATTCTTGTTCAGAGTAAATGCTTTCCCTGATCAAACTTTTGGCACAACCGTTGGTGATGCTGGATCTACTTTCCATGGATGGGAGCAACAAGATGTCGCTAGATAAACTAAAAACAGCATTTTTTTTCATTATTTACTGTTCACTGTTTACTATTCACCTTTCACTATTAACTGGTTGCGCTGAAACAGTAAGTGGTGCAAAACCAAACGCCGGAAGTACGATGGTTGTTAATATTAAGTTAGGTGCTGACCCTATGTTAAATGATTATAAGTATGTCTTTGTGTATAGTAAAAGTCAGATAGCAATTCCTGTTAATTATTATACTTTCTTACCAGGCCAGGATTTTGATTTTTCAACAATCGACCTAGCTAAATCACCTACTAGTAACGGTACGATTAATGCTAGTAAAGATGTCTTTATTAATTATTATTATCAAAACTATTTTTCTACTTGGAGTGATTATATATATTTAACAAAGTTAGGTGCTACTCAAACTCAAGAGTTTTGTGACCCAAGTTCGCCATATTTCCCTTCAACAGCTAATCAAAGCATCAATCAGAGCTTTTATGCTAGGAACATTTCTAACGAGTCTGGTTTTTCTTTTACTAATACTAGTGGTAATTATGATATTGAATTTCAGATAGAGCTTCAGAAGCTAGGCTCTGAAAGCAAGCCAGCAACTGACCAATTTTTTTATTTCAACTTATTTTCTATAGATAATCAAGGAGTAGTTGTTGATTACTATAGAAATAGTGATAATACTATTAAGAACAGTAAAGGACAATTTGTAGAGCGACTAAATTATTCAACAGGCAGTTATAATGATTTATATGCCATAAAGGTGACGGTAATCTAATGAAGTATATTATATCTATTATTATTGGGTTGCTACTTGGAGTTGCTTTCTTTAAGGAATTATTCATAATAGTTCCTTTATTAATAACAGCGATTCTGGTCTATGTTTTAAAAAACCATGATTTCTATAAGAAGCCTGAGTTTCTTGTTGGATTAGGCGTCTTTGTCCTAACTCACTCACATTGGTTTGTATCATTAGATAGATTTATTGGTCAAGGAAGTGCGATTTTAATATGGCTTGGTATAAGCTTATATTTCTTTGTATTATGGTATATCTTTTTCTATCTGTTTAAATATATTCTGCAAACACCTAAGGGTTATTATTTTATTCCAATTTATTGGACTTTTTTTGAATGGCTATTAACTTTCGGTCCCTTTGGATATCCGTTTATGTCTCTATATTTAACTCAAGCAAACTCTGCAATCCAGTGGCTTGCATATTCAGCTATAAGTGCTTATGCGGTTACTTTATTATTGTTAACATTTTCTACTTTTCTGGCTTTAGTTATTGTAGGGAAAATTAGAAATAGAGTTAATGTACTATTTTTTGTATCATTTTTCTGCTTAGTATTTGTAGTTGGTGTAGATTCTTACATTGATAGCATTAAGGTTAAGCGCAAATCAGTTCATGTTGCTGTTATACAACCGAATATCGATCAAGAATATAAAACTGATGAATCCCTATTTAATAATAATTTAGACATATATTTTAAGTTAATAAACAGAGTTATTAAGGATAATCCTGATACAGAGATAATAGTTCTTCCAGAAAATATCATTCCAGCATTATGGGAGAACACAATCAAGGACAGATTATGCTTTTCAACCAACTTAGGTAACAGATTATGTATAATGGGGCAACCAGTTAAGAGGGGTGAAAAGATATACAATGCGATGCTTTTTTATAAAGAAGCAAAATATATTGCAGAATACCATAAGAGGCAACTTGTACCATTTGGTGAATATTTCCCAATAATTTCTAATTGGGAAAACATTCGTGATGTAGTTTATTATTCGCATGGAGGTAAAATGACAGGGCCTATTAATATCAAGAGTCTAAGAATAGCGCCACTTGTTTGTTTTGAGTCTGCTTTTCCAAATCTTTCATATTTAAGGAAATTTGATCTTGGTGTTGTTGTTACAAATGATGCTTGGTTTAATAAATATTTTCAAAGGTTACACCTTAGAACAGTTCAGTTTAGAGCAACCGAGCAATATGCCCCATATGTCTATAGTACTAATAATGGCATAAGTGCTGTAGTTAATCATCATGGGAAATTACTATCAATTATCCCTGATAATAAAGCAGGATATTTATCAGAAAACTTAGAAATAACTTCAGGTAATACTCCATTTATTATGAAGTTTTTCTACTATTTTCCTTTATGGATTTTCATGTTTTTAATTTTTTTAAAGTTTGATAAAAAAGATTTTTTTAATAATTAATTTTAATGTGTGTATATCTAAACATGGTTACCCTGAAATTAAGGTAAAAAAGTTACTTAGTATGGGGAAAGAATATTACAAGAAGATAAAGGAAATAAAGAAAAGACTAGAGAATAATAGATAAAAGGGGCATTCTTCCGGGTAGTGTACACTACCTAATGATCCTGATGAACTAAGAACCTACTTAGATACATTATAAAACTCAACACTTAAGCTTCTTCCTTAGATAGCTATATTCTGCTATACTTTTTTTGATAACGGAGGTTAAGTATTTATATGACAGATTATTCTAATTTAAAATTCGACCAAAACGGACTATTGCCGATAGTTACTCAGAGCTACTTAACAGGAAAAGTGCTTATGCAGGCTTATGCTAACAAGGAAGCAATAGAGCAGACAGTCCTTTCGAATTTTGCTACCTATTTTTCCAGAAGCAGAAATGAATTATGGGTTAAAGGTGAGACATCTGGTAGTAAACAAAAAATAGTTGATATTTTAATTGATTGCGATGAAGATAGCGTTATTTACTTAGTAGAAGAAGAAGGTCCAGCATGTCATACAAACAATGAGACCTGTTTTTATCGAGATATTTCATTAGTTGAGACTGATAAACCAGCAATTTTTTCTATTTTTACAGATTTATATAAGAAGCTAGATGGCAGAAAAGCTGAAATGCCAGAGGGCTCTTACGTTACTTCTTTATTTAAAAAGGGTTCTGATAAAATTATTCAGAAAGTTGGAGAAGAGGCTGTAGAAACAGTTATAGCGCTTAAAAATAAGGATAAGGAAGAGATTATTTATGAATCTGCTGACTTAGTTTTTCATCTATTATTAGCTTTAGTTGATGCTGGTGTTGATATTTCAGATATACAAAAAGAGCTTATAAAAAGATATAAATAATGAATATTTGTGCAGATCTTCATCTCCATACAATTGCAAGTCAACACGCTTATTCAACTGTTACTGAATATGCTAAGCAAGCAAGCCAAAATGGTTTAAGTGTTATAGGAATTACAGACCATGGCCCTGCAATGAACGATGGACCTCATGAGTATTTTTTTATGAACTTAAGGATACTTCCTGAGCATTTAGAAGGTGTACGTCTACTAAAGGGAATAGAGTTAAATATATTAGACGATGAAGGGACTATCGATTTAAAAAGTACTATCCTTTCGACTTTGGATTACGCTATTGCAAGTTATCATCCAGGAATATCACCAGCATATTACTCTCAGAAGCAATATACCAATGGATACCTAAAGGTTATGGATAAGCCATTAGTTAAGATTTTAGGGCATATAGATAATCCAGCTATACCTGTAGATTACGAGTCTGTTTTATTAAAAGCTAAAGAAAAAAATGTATTAATCGAGATTAATAACTCGTCTTATGGTTATATTAGACCAGGTTCCTATGAGGTTGGCAAAAAAATGTTGTTGTTAGCAAAGGAAATAGGTAATAAAATAATTCTAAGTAGCGATGCTCACTTTCATGAGCAAGTTGGTGTGTTAGATATGTCTATCCAGCTAGCTAAAGAGGTAAATTATCCAGAGGATTTAATAGTTAATTCTAATATCAATTTATTTAAGGAGTGTTTTAATGTTTGATTTGTTTATTACATCTAATGGTCCAGGAGAGATAACAACGTGGGTGCACCCATTTGTTAAAAGAATTAAAAAGGATATTAAAGATATTAGGATTACTCTATTTATAGTTCCTTGTAGATTTAAGACAGGAAATGAATATGAAGTAGCAAAGCAGATCAAAGAACTTGATTATGTTTTTTCTGCAAAAGAATTTAAACAAAGGCTAATAAACTTACCATTTGAGCCATCCACAAAAGGCTGTGTTGTGTTTATGGGAGGAGAGGCAGCTAAGGCTGTACTTGTTAAGAAAAGATACAATTTCCCAGCAATTGCTTACACTGAAGGGAATCAAAGTTTTAAAGGTTTTTTTGATAAAGTTTTTACCCGTGACGTTGATGGCGATTTAATGTATTCTTTTTTTGAAGATTACCAAGAAGATGCTGCATTAATAGATACTTTAAAAAAGACTAAAAACATTGTTTTTTTTCCAGGTAGCAGACCAAAGCAATTTAAGGCTTTGTTTCCTATTTTTCAGGATGTAACAAAGTTATTACCTGGTGAATATAAATGCATATATAGCATATCCCCATATATTTCAGATGATGTTATTAATCAAGCTAAATACGACTCAAGAATATTAACTACTTATAGAAATAAGAGTGCAGAGCTTATGAAGACAGCTGAACTTTGCGTAACAATTCCTGGAACAAATAATATACAATTATCCTACTTGAATGCACCTTCACTTATTATTTTCCCTTTTAATGAGCCAAAAGTAATAGATTTTCCTGGAATACTAGGTCTGTTAGCAAACCTTCCTGGCGGAAGATA
Organism: Candidatus Termititenax sp.; assembly: GCA_020719045.1. Classification (GTDB taxonomy): domain Bacteria; phylum Margulisbacteria; class Riflemargulisbacteria; order GWF2-35-9; family DYQY01; genus DYQY01. The sequence continues at coordinate 11,953 of DYQY01000017.1, read as the reverse complement.
TATTAAGAAGAGATTGATTCTTGAGTACATGAAGAAGAATATTGAATACACTAGTTTGGTTAATAGAAAAGAAGGCAAAGAAATTTTCCCTGAACTTGTTGGAGAATTAACTGCTAAACAAATTGCTTTAAAGATAAAGGAATTAATTAATAACAAGCAAGAGTTAGTTAAAATTAAAGAACAGTGCAAATCACTATCTAAAACTTCTAGCGTACTAGATAATATGGTTTTAAAAATAAAATCTTATTATGAGAACTAGCTCACTATTAGTATTCGACATAGACGGAACACTTGTTAATACTGAAAAATCCTATTTAGAGGCAATTAAGCTTACTGTAGAGTATTTTCTCAAGAAGAGTATAAATAGACAGATTATTTCTGACACTAAAATGTTGTCTGGATTTAATAATGATTGGATTGTAGCCTACGCAATAACCAATGCTGCGCTTACTAGTAGAGAGATAGAGGAATTTAAAACAGTGAAAAATGATTTAGAGAAAATATCATTTTCTGAGATTAAAGATGTTTTTCAGTGTTATTACTTAGGGAATAGTTTATTTAAAGAAATTGAAGGTAAAAAACCAATTATTAATATACCTAAAGGATTATGGGAAACCGAAACACTAATTTTTTCTTCTGAACAACTATCGGAATTAAATAATAAATTTGGTCTTTTTAAGATTATTACTGGAAGAACCTACAAAGAAGCAATACTAGCCATTCAACACTTTAAAATTAACCATTTCTTTGATCAAGTTGTAAGTGTTGAAGACATGAATAAGAATTGGTTTGAATTCAAACCAGAATTATCAGTGTTTGGTAAGGATAAACAAAATCCAGTTTTGTTATACCAGCTAAATGAAGTTGAGAAGTATGGTTGTATTTACTATGTTGGAGATAGTATTAGCGACATGCAGTTAGCTTATAATGCTAGACCAGCCTTAAATGTGCTTGGGTTGCATTTGCTTGAGACCTTTAAAAATGAGAATAGAATCGAAATAATCAACAAAGCATCAGAATTCTCACCATACAAAACAGTTGCAACTCATGAAGAAGTCTGTAAGATTTTACTTAATATTTAAGTCTCTATATAATGGTTTTTCTAAGTATAGAGGAAATGGTTTACCATAATCATTTGGATTTTCTTCATAATCCTTTGCAGTTATTCTATGAAGACCAACAAAAAAATAATATTAAATATTTCAGATGTATTAATACAATACAATATCGATATATTCTAGTATTCGATATCAAATAAGGAGTGTAAAATAAGCATAAGAAAATAATATCAAGTGGGAGTAGTAATATGTCTACATTAATAGAAAGTATAAAATTAGAAGTATTAAGCGTAATAAATAACCTTAATATTATTGAAAAAACAAAAGAAGCAATTGATAAATCTGACTTATGGGCAGTAGCTAATCTTCTAGGTAATTACTACAATACCAAAGAAGCAACGTTAGCTGAAATTAAATCATGTAAGCATATTATAAATAAGATTCGTGAATTTATGGGTGAACAGGCTAGAACCTCCATTGAACCTACAACTATTGTATTTGGAACATCTGGTTGGAGAGGTATTATAGGGAAAGACTTTACCGTTCTTAATGTGCATAAAGTTACAAAATCTATTATTGATATGATGCGTTCAGCGGAATTTTTAGCTACTAATGGATATTCTTCGTTTGAGGAAGTTCAAGAAAAAGGTATTGTTGTTTTTAGAGACAACCGATTTATGGGAGAAGAGTTTATGGATGCAGCTATGAAAGAACTAGCTGCTGCAGGTATTAATATCCATTTTGCTGGAGAATGTCCTACTGGTGTAGGCTCAGCTCTTGTTGTTAAGTTAGGAGCTGCTGGTTCTATTAACATGACACCATCACATAATCCAATGAATTATGCTGGACTTAAGTTTAATCCTGCTGATGGCGGACCAGCTGATAAAAACTTAACAGATTTGATTATGAAAGAATCAGAAAAATATATGGATGGTCAATCTACCTTTTCTAAAGCAGAAGATTCCTATGCTGATTTTATTAGTAGAGTGGATGCAGCAACAATATATACAGCTTTTCTAGAAGAGCAGTTTGCTTCTGGTGATGGATTGTTTGATTTACAAGCTATTAGAGCTTTCTTAAAAGAAAAACAAAATGAATTATTCATATTGGTAGATAATATGCACGGTTCTTCAAGAGGGTATATACAAAAAATACTTGGTGAAGAATTGGTTGTTGAGTTAGTTAAGTCCGGAGCAATGCAATTCATTAACACTAATGAAGATTATTCTTTCCACGGTGTAAAACCAGAACCTAATCCAGTTAATCAAAAGGTAATTATTGATATGGCAAAAGCTAAACAAACAGCTGAGCCAAACAGAAAAATGACCTTAGTTGTAGCTTTAGACCCAGATGCAGATAGAATAAGATTTGGAACAGCTAATAAAGATATATCCATGAATCAGTTTGGACCAATTGCTTATGGTCATTTGTTAAGCAAAGGACATAATGGTCCAGTTGCTACAACTCTTCCTTCGTCTAAGTTTTCAGTTGCAATTGCTTCAGAGAATAATCAAGGAAACTATCAAGTTGGAGTAGGGTTTAAGTTTTTCCGTCCACTAACAGCTTCTTTAGTTAAATATGAAGAATCTGATGGTATTTCTTTTAGAGGTCATACTCTTGAAAAGGATGGAATTGCAGGATTTTTAATGGCATTACAAATCATGATGACACAAAAAATGGATATTGGTGAATACCAAAAAGAGCTTCAAGACAAGTATGGTTTTTATTATGCTTCTCAGTCACCTAGAGAAGTAAAGGATATTTCTATTGTTGATTGGAAGAAGTTGAGAGTAGATGTTGAGAAGCTACTTCAAACCCAATATAAAGATGCAGAAACTTTTAAAATTGGAGATGAAACCAAGAAAGTGATAGCTACTAACACTGCTGATGGAATCATGCTTGTATTTGATGACAACAGCTGGTTATTAGTTCGTTCATCAGGCACTGAACCAAAGTTCCGAGTATATTATGAAGTTACAAGCAAGACTGAATTAAATGCTACAGAACCTGCTGCTAAACAGAAGCTTTATGCTGATGCTGGTTTAGGAATATTAAATGAAGCTTTAGCTACTTTTGGAAGATAACTTAAATAATATTCGGTGTATTGGCCACTCGTTATCTAAGCATCTCTTCTCAAACCAAGAGGTAGAACCAGTTTTATTCGGCACTCCGGTGACGATTTCTTTGGTAATAATCTCATAATCATTATCATTATTTATATAATTCAATGTTGCTTCATACAATTCTTGTACGTCAGTCTGAAAGTATAGTGTATTATCTTTCTTAAGCTTAGGCTTAATCTCGGTCAGGAATTTTTGGTTAATAATTCTACGTTTATGGTGCTTTGTTTTAAAACAAGGGTCACAAAAGAAGGCAATTACTTCATTAACACTGTTATCAGGAATAATATCAATATTTACTAGTGAGCTTGCATGAGTAACATAAACGTTAGTTAACTTATCTTTCTCAGCTAGTTTAAGGACTTTCTCAACTAGCTGTTCTCTTACTTCAAAGCCTATGAAATTGTTGCTTATTTCCTTTTTTGCTCTATCTAATAGGTATTCTCCATGCGCAAAACCTAACTCAAGGGTAAGAGTGTTGGTTGGATTATGAAAAACTTTATCAATTTGTATTTTTTCTTTATCTTTGCTAAAGTTAAACGGATTTGCATGCTTTCTAACTCTCATGGTTGGATTATTGTAAATTGTTAATAGTAAATCGTAAACAGTAAACAGTGAGGGTTGGAATAGTGAAAAGTAACAAGATTATCATTAAAACATCTGAACAGATAGATGGAATACGGGCAGCATCTCAATTAGTTGCTACTTTTCTTGATAAAGTATTACCACCTTTTGTTAAAGCAGGCATTAAAACAATCGATATTGATAATCTAGCTACAGAGTTCTGTGCTTCTAATAATTGTTCTCCTTCCTTTAAAGATGTAACTGGTTATTTCCACAGTACTTGCACTGCAGTAAATAATGAAGTTGTGCACGCTATTCCTGGCAATAGAGTTTTGTTAGATGGAGATATTATTAAAGTTGACTTTGGTGTTACAAAAAATGGTTATATTGGTGATGCAACCAGAACGTTTATGATAGGTGACGTTAATCCAAAAGTAAAAAAGTTAGTCGAAGCAACAAAATATGCCTTAGAGCTTGCCTGCGAAGTTGCAAAGCCAGGAAATAGAATCGGAGATATTGGTTTTGTTATTCAAAAACATGTTGAAAAACAGGGCTTTAGTGTAGTTAGAGAATACGTTGGACATGGTGTAGGTATTGAACTTCATGAAGCTCCATCTGTTCCACATTATGGAAACAGGAGGACTGGGATTGAGTTAGTTCCTGGCATGGTTATCGCTATTGAACCTATGATAAATATGGGAACATGGAAAACAAAAGTGTTGGACGATGGCTGGACTGTTGTTACAATGGATGGTAAATGGTCATGCCAATTTGAAGATACTGTGGCTATTACAGAAAACGGATCAGACATACTAACAAGAATTTAAGTCTATTAAAATATAGCTTTAAATAAACCCTCTCTTTTAGGAGAGGGTGGCGACAAAAAAATATGAATAAAGACCTCTATAAATTTCGCCAAGAGAGGCTAGGAGTAAAAAATGGATATTAAACAAGTAACCCAACTATCAGAAATGCTAAAAAACTCAAAATTACAAACAATCAACTTTAGTGATACTAAAACAAAAATCTCAATAAACAAAGCCAAAGTCATTCATCAATCATCACCAGTCACTAGTAACCAGTCACCAGTCGAGCATCAGCCACAAGCCAAAGAAGTACAACCAGAGATTAATAAAAACATCAAAGAAATTACTTCAGAAGGAGTAGGAATCTTCTATCCTTCAGTTGAGCAAAGAGAGATTGATGCACATGTCAGAATAGTTAAAGGACGCGAGCTATACTTTGTTAAAGCAATGAATTTAGAGAACCATAAAAGACTAGATTTTGACTGCAAAGTCGTTAATTTTTTAGTAGAGCCAGGCAAAGCAGTTGAATACGGACAACCCTTAGTAAGCGTGGAAGTTTTATAGGGAGTAATTTGTTTCTTGATTTTTAGATGTATTTAATTATATACTTATAAGCGTAAAGGTTACATTTTTGTTAAGTAATCGTGTTTTTTTAAATAACTAGGGGGTGAGGTAAAAAAAAACGGTTCAGACAAGTTAATTTCAAAATAAAAAGGAGATAAAAGTGAAAAAGATTACATTATTAGTTTTATTAGTTATGAGTTTAGGCGTTTTCGCAGCGTCAACAGATTTAAGTGCAAAGGGTTCATTATATGTTAACCCACAAGGAAGCAAGACAAATGATTTTACATTAGGTCAGACTGACTTGTTTTTATCAGCTGCAAACAAAGATGTTTCAGTTTCTACAGTTTTTGCTTTAAACACAGCAGTAAACCCAGTTACTAAATATTTTGTTGTTGAAACAAAAGTATTTGGTGGAAAACTTCAAGGTGGAAGAATTAATCCTATCGTAAGTGATTATTTCGCGCCAGGATTCTATGGTGATTCTAGTTTCTTTTTAGCAACTGGATACAATATGGTAGGCAATGGCCTTTCATTTGAAACAGGTGCATGGACAGTAGCATACACTGGTGCAGCTACATTATTAAATGGTCCATCAACACAAGTTGGTAAGCTAGGTATTGCATACAACGCTGATAAAATGGGTAAATATGCAATTATCATGAAACAGAATAAAGTTGCAGGTTTAGAATATACTGATTATGATTTATTAGTAGAATATGGTACAGCTTTCGGTGACTTAGCGTTAACAGCACAAGTATTATGGGGATTACAAGCACAAAGTGCAGCTCAAAAACAAGCTATTGCTCTTTATGCAAACTATACTGTTGATGCAAAACAAGCAGTATATGGTATCTACTATGATGACTTAGCAGGTATGACATTAACTAAAGCATTATCATTAGGTTATACGTACATGGTTAATTCAAGCGTAACTGCAGTAGTTGACTACACTAACACAATGGAAACAGCATCGGCTGGTGAAACAGTATCAGTAGGTCTAAGTTTCGGTCTATAGTAACTAACGTTTAGTTTAACTAAAAAAAGGGAGACAATTTTGTCTCCCTTTTTTATATACTCCCTCAAATTCCCGTCTTGAGAGGAGACAGGGGAGTGTTATATTGGCTATATGTAATCACAATCATTGACATGTAATGTAATTATGTATTACAATTTTACATCATGATACATAGGCAATTAGTTTTACCAACAAATAAATCTTTCTTTTTATTTGGCCCTAGACAATCAGGAAAGACAACGCTAATTAACTTTTCTTTTACTAAAAATACTTACAAAATAAACTTACTATTAAGTGAACAATTTTTTAAATATATCAAAGAACCTTCCTTGTTTAGAAAGGAAGTATTAGAAAAATATGAAAATGCTCAAATAACGCATGTATGCATAGATGAGGTTCAACGAGTACCTGCCTTGCTTAATGAAGTTCAATTCCTAATGGATAATACAACTTTATGTTTTATTTTATCAGGCTCAAGTGCAAGAAAACTTAAAAGAGGTCATGCAAATTTACTAGGAGGAAGAGCCGTACAAAGGTTTCTTTTTCCTTTAATGTGGCAAGAAATATCAACAGCAAATCTTTCAAGCATTCTACAATATGGTTCATTGCCACCTGTTTTTAATGCAGAAAATGATATTGATAAAATTGATATTTTAAATGCCTATGTTGATGTATATTTAAGAGAAGAAATACAAAGTGAAGGTATTGTTAGAAATATAGGTGCTTTTTCTAAATTTTTAGACATGGCTTCTAGTCAATTTGGTGAACTTGTAAACTATTCCGCAATTGCTAGAGAATGTCAGCAACCTGTAATGACAGTAAAAACTTACTATGAAATTCTATCTGATACGTTGATAGGATTTAAGCTAGAACCTTGGAGAAAAAGTTTACGTAAAAGGTTATCTGGACACCCCAAATTTTATTTTTTTGATAACGGAGTAACTAATATTATTAATAGATATGAACAAAAAATCAGTGATTCATTCCTTCTAGGTAGATTGTTTGAACAATTTATTATTCTAGAAGTAATTAAATTCATTAAAACATTACAAAAAAATATTAACTATTATTATTGGAGAACTAATACAGGAACAGAGGTAGACCTGTTACTTGAAAAAGAAGGTAAATTAATTGGTGCATATGAGATAAAATGGTCAAAATCTATTTCTAATTCTCAACTAACTGGACTTAAGTCGTTCCAAGAAGATTATCCTGATGTTCCTTGCCACATAATATGTCAGGCTGAAGAACAATATAGAGTAGGGAATATTTTAGTCATGAATTGGAAAAAATTTATTATAGATCTTGAAAAACTTTAAAAACATGAAACCTTTCACTTTTCACCGTTCACTGCTCACTGTTTTCCTATTCACTATTCACTTTTCACTATTCACTTTTTCATCAACTTTCACAGATAAAATTCTGGATACAGAAACAATAATCTATCATACCTTTGATGGCACTAAAAGCTTGGTAACAACAGAACATATTAGTACTGTTGTGGTAAATAATGAAAAGGTCCATAAAATAAAGCTAGAAGGTTCTGATGGAGGAAGTGCGACTATATATCTTAAATATAATAGCTTATACCCTGAAAGTGTAAGTTATTATGGTGCTGATGGTAAACCAATAAAGCAATTAGTATATTTAAGCGATCAAATACAGGTAAAGCTAAATAACGGACAAGAGCAATACTCCTTTCCAGATAATAGAAAAGACTATTATGATATGAATTCATTTTTTCATTTAATGAGAGGTTATCCTATAAATGAAAGAGAAATTACTTTTTGGAGCTTTTTACCAGAGATTAGACGTGGGTTCCTGTTGTATGCTAAAAATTTAGGTGAGGATTCAGTTCAGATTAACAAAAAGAATTATTCATGTTACAAGATTGAAGTTGGAGCAGCTGGTCTAGTTGAATCTACTCTTTTTTCTCAGAAGTTTTACTTTTGGATTACTAAAAGTGAACCTAGACAATTCATTCAATTCGAAGGCAAAGATTTTATGGGAAACCAACAAAGAACTGTAGTGATTAGCCAGTAGGTTATATATAAATATATATTCCATTCACTTTTCACTTTTCACTTTTCACTATTTACGGTTATAATACTATTCACGTCAAAAAATCCAAGAGTTAACCAGACTTGGAATTGTAGAGGGGCCCATAGCTCAGCTGGTTAGAGCAACCGGCTCATAACCGGTGGGTCGTAGGTTCAAGTCCTACTGGGCCCACCATATTCTTAAGGAGGTTAATAATGAAACTTTCAATAATCGTTCCAGCCTATAACGAAGAAGCCTCAATTGCTAAAACACTAGAAGGTTTAACTGCACAGACATATAAAGACCTAGAAATAATAGTAATCGACAACAATAGTAAAGATAAAACATCAGAAATTGCTAAAAAATATATAAAAAATGTTTTCCTTGAAACTAACCAAGGTTATATCCATGCAGTTTTAAGAGGAGCTAAAGAAGCAACTGGTGACATTATCACTTTTTGTGATGCTGATACTGTCTATCCTAAAAATTGGGCGGAAAAAGCAATGAAGAACTTTAATGACAAAAATGTAGTGGTAGTTTATGGAACTTGCGATACTTATGACAGTTCAAAATTGTCTAATTTCTTTAATTTATTTGGTTATACTGCTTTCTTATACATTTCTATATTATTTGGTTTACATAATACAAGTGGTTTTAATTTCCTTATGAGAAAAGCTGCATACGAAAAAGCAGGTGGTTATGATCCAAAATTTAAGAAAATGTCGCCTGATATTGAGTTAGGTAAAAGATTAAGTAAACTAGGTAAAGTTAAGTTTGTTCCATCACTTAAGGTTTCTTCTTCTGCTAGAAGGTTTCAAGAAGGTGGCAACCTAAAAACAACATTAATGTTTGCAAAAGCATGGTGGTCCATGGTTAGAAATAAACTACCAGATCTGGACTATAACGAGTACAACAAAATAAAAAAATCATGAAGTACACAAGTCCAAGAGGAACAAGAGATTTATTGCCAGTCGAAAGTGCTATCTTTCGTAAAACTATTAATAAACTATTAGGTATCTTTAATCTTTTTAACTATCAAGAACTAACTACTCCAATATTTGAGTCTTCTGGACTTTTTGAAAGAGCAGTTGGCGAAACAACAGATATTGTAGAAAAAGAGATGTACACCTTTAAAGACAAAGGAGACAGATCAATAACCTTAAGGCCAGAAGGAACTGCCTCAATCGTTAGAGCTTATTTAGAACATTTATCAGAATTCCAGCAGCAGCAAGTTGCTAAATTTACTTATGTTGGACCAATGTTTCGTTATGAAAGGCCTCAAACTGGCAGGTACAGACAGTTTTATCAATTAGGCGTTGAAGCAATCGGCTCTATTTCGCCTATGCTTGACGTAGAAACGATGATTATGGGAATCCATGCTCTTGATAGCCTTGGAGTTAAAAACGCTGAAATAGCCATTAATTCAGTAGGATGCGATGTATGTAGGCCAGTAATCAAAGAACAGTTAAAAGAATTTGTCGGAAGTATCGTTGGTGACTTATGTCCTGACTGTCAAAACAGATATGAGAACAATCCACTTAGAATCCTAGATTGTAAGAATCCAAAGTGTCAAACCTATTTTATGGGAATGCCTTCTATGTCTAAGGCTTTATGCAAAGAATGTAACGACCATTTTATTTGCGTTTTAGACCAATTAGATGAAAATAACATCCAATATGTTGTTGATCCTAATCTCGTCAGAGGGTTAGATTACTACACAAAAACTGTATTTGAAATTAGGTCCATGCTGTTAGGAGCACAAAATGCAATTTGCGGTGGAGGAAGATACGACAATCTTATCGCAGAGCTTGGTGGTCGAAAAACACCAGCTTTCGGATTTGCTATTGGATTAGACAGGTTAGTTATGGTTTTAAATCAATTATCACTACAGCCTGCAACAGACTTGGATATTGATGTATTTTGTATCGGCTTAGAGAATGAAGCACAAAATAAGGTTTTTCAGATAATGAATGTGCTAAGAAAGAATAATATTAAATGCGAATACTATTTTAAAAGAAACTCTATTAGTGATGGAATTAAGCAAGGCTTACTATTTAAAGCAAAGTTCGCTATTATTCTAGGTGAGGAAGAAATTGAGAATAAGAAAATTACTCTCAAGGACCTTACAACAAAGAGACAAAATAGCTATGATAGCATTGAAGAGGTTCTTAAAGTAATTAAAGGATAAGAGCTCAGTGCTAGTTAAATTGGGGGTTAAAATGAGACAAACATTATTTATTCTATTATTGATGTCTTTTGTTTTTAGTATCACGGTTGGCAGAGGCGAATTTACTGGATACTTAGACAATAGATATGTTTGGTCACAGAAAGTATCTGCTGGAACAGGAACTTTCCAAATAAATAATTTATTTCTATCCTATGACTTCCCATTAAATAAAAAATATAAAGTTTACCTACAAACAAATTTATCACCAGGCACTAGCTCGCAAATAGTTAATCAGCTGTATCTAGACACTCTAACTTCGCTTCCACTTCAGATGAAAATTGGAAGATTTGCGGTAAATACAATGGAACGAGATAATGGCCAAGAAAAAAGTAGCTTTATTTCTAGACCAATTTTCTGGGATACTAATTGGCAAGTAGCTAATAATCCAATTCTCCCTGATTGCGAGACTGGTATCATGCTATATAATACTGGCAAAAATCACGACTTAAATTTTTTCATAGTTAATGGTTCTAATGCATGGCAAGAATCTACCCTAGAATCAAAGAAGGCTGTTGGAGCCTACGCTAGAACGATGTTTAAGAACCTTTTTGAGTTAAGAGGAAGTGCATATTCCAACTTCTATGATAATGGTCAATACGATTTCACAACATTAACAGGTGAAGCAATGATGAACTTTTATGATATAAAGCTAAAGGGTGGGGTCCTAGTATTAGCTGGAAAGAATAATGGAATCACTGATAATGGAGTAGGTGGAATATTTGAGATTACATTGCCTTTTGAAAGTAATACAGATTTATCAGCCTTTGCTTCTATTTTTAAAAATGGTCAATATTTCTATAGAGGAGCAATAGCACTTAAAACTATCCTTAATCAGGATATGATATGGAAGAACGAATTTTGTATGGAAAAAGATAGTACTAACTATTTAAAAGACATTAAGGTTCAGTCTCAACTAATAGTTCTGTTGTAGTTAAGGCTTCATTGCCAGCCTTAACAATCCGCTAGTCTCGAATAAACTCGATTCCTTTTAGAGTCTGCAAAACTATTAGAAATAAATCAACCGAATCATAATAGTTATCTTGTTTTAATTTTTTATATGCTCTTATTGGGTCTATCTTCCATTTATCTTTTGTGTCTTTAAATATAAATTTCATATTGTTATCCTTCACACATACCCCAACATATCATCTACAGAGGTTGCTTTTATAAACTGGGCAGGGTTATTTATTCCAATGGCAATCGCTTCAAAATGTCTTTCTCCACATTTAATTTTTGCACTTTCTTTTTGTCTTAGGTCATCTATCCAAGTACTAGATTTAGTTTCAACTACAAAATAAAGTTTTTCTTCGTAATTATCTTCAATTAATACAGCCCAATCTGGATTATATGAACCTAATGGAGTAGGTATTTTAAACCAAGGGGGTAATTTAGAATAAAGTTTTACAGCTTCGTTATTTTCAAGGTCTTCTGCAAAAGTTTTTTCTGTGCCTGAAGAATCATAAACAATATAGTTGTATATTGATTTTTTTGTTTCAAAAGTATTTTTTAAATGAAAATATTCCCTGTGGTCTTGCCACGGGGTAACCTACTGGAGGGAA
>DYQY01000009.1 GCA_020719045.1 Candidatus Termititenax sp. | reverse complement strand
AAACGCTGATGGTAAGTAATAGAGATGGGGAGTAACTGGAAGTATCGAATATGGAGATTAGATATTAAATACTAAATATTGGTCAAACTGGCAATTTCAGACCCTTATTTTGTCTATTAGACCTTATTTGTGATATAATAACGTCCATGGCAGATAAAAATAGTATAAAAATCAGTGAAAACTTTACTAGGGGTGACTTCGCTTGTAATTGTGGTTATTGTGGTGGTGAATTTAAGATGTCGTTGGCTCTTATTGGAATTCTCGAACACCTTAAAGCCAAGTTTTCTCAAGAGGTTAGGATTCATAGAGCATATGTATGTGAGTATCATGCTAAAGAATTATTCGGTGGTAACAAAGACTACCATCGTTTAGGAAAAGCAGTTGACTTTAGTATTGATAATGTTGAATTAAAGGACATTTTTAAAGAGGTTGAAACGCTGGAAGAGCTTACTGGTATTGGGTTTGTGCCAGCAAAAGGGTTAATCCATATCGACATGAGAGACAAAGAACGCAATGTTTTTGTAGTTGAAAATGGTGCTAAGGTAGATTTGACGCCTGAAAAGAGAAGTCGTTACGGGCTAGATTAAATTGCAGCAGTCTCTTGACCGCTTTCTAATATATCTTAATATGCAAAAAGGTTATTCATCACATACCGTTGATGCTTATCGATTAGACTTAGCTTTCTTTATAGAGTATTGTAATAAGCAGAATGTTAATAATATTCATGATGTTAAAGAAGAACACCTGAAAAGATATATCTATTTTTTAAAGGAAAAAGAGCTATCGAAACGAACAGTCTCAAGGAAGATTTCTTCACTTAAAAGCTGGTGGAAGTATTTAATCCGGTTTGGAGTAGTAACCCATGAGCTGACCAGTTATTTAGAAACCCCAAAACTTGAAAAAAAACTACCAAATTTCTTATCTCCGGAAGAGATAGACGGATGTCTTGAGGCAGTTAAAGGTTCTGTTTCAGAAGAAAGGGATTGTGCAATTATTGAGCTTCTTTACTCAACTGGAATTCGTGTGTCTGAGCTTATTTCTGTTGATATTGGAGAGATTGATGAGGCAAGAGAAGAGATAAGAGTAGTAGGGAAAAGAGACAAAGAGCGAATAGTTATTTTAGGTCGTCAAGCGATGATAGCTGTAAAAAAGTATACGCATGGTTATAGGAAGAGTCATGCTAAAGTTTCTAAAGAAAGAGCCTTATTTATTAATTCAAAAGGTGGCAGATTAACTGTAAGAAGCGTTCAGCGTTTGTTTCAGCAGATAAGTAATTATATTGGGAAAGAAGTAACTCCGCATACGTTGCGTCACTCTTTTGCTACTGCCATTTTAAATAACGGAGCAGATTTGAGAACGGTTCAGGAGCTACTTGGCCATACTAGTCTTCAAACAACGCAACTATATACACATGTTACAGTAAAAAAACTTCAAGAATTGATTGATAAAGTAAGGTTTTAAGAATATTATTGTGAGCAGGAACTTGACATAGTATTTTGTTAGGTTAAAACTTAAGAGTAGGATGAATAGGGGAGTTGAAATTTTGCTGGCCCGCATGTCGGAAGCAATTTCTCTTTAAAAGTTTTTATACTTCCCATAAAAAGCTAGGGAGAGTGGTCTTTACATGAGGGAATCGCTTATAATAAGTGCTAGAGCAATGGATCTTAACAAAGATACCATAGACATTGCCTCCAACAATATAGCCAATTTAGATACAGTTGGTTACAAGAGAGATAAATCGTACAATACTTCCTTTCAGGACTTAATAGCAAGTAGGCTTAGCGTCTCTAGTGACAAATATTTTGTGCCTAGCAATGTTGCTGTTGTAACAGATTATTCAACTGGTGGGTTTAGATTTACTGGTGATGACTTAAACGTTGCGCTTAGTGGAGAAGGATTTTTTAAAGTCACACTTCCAGATGGAAATACTGCATATACTAGAAGAGGTGTTTTAACCCTTGATGCAAATAAGCAGCTTCTTATTGGAGGAAATCCTTTGGTTGGAACAGGAGGGGCAATTACCCTTGAGGACACAAACTTTGTTATTGATGAAGTAGGTAGGATTTTTAATAAGAATAGCCAATTAATGGGGCAGATAGCTGTCGTTGATGTTGTAGATAAAGTCGCATTAAGTAAAGTTGGAAATACTTTTTTTCAAGGCACAGTAGAGGAGAAAGCTTCAACCGCAGAGGTTAAGCATATGTATTTAGAAGAATCTAACGTGAATCAAGCAAATGCAATGACAGAGATGATTTCATTATTGGACTCCTTGAGACAATTTGAGACACATCAAAAGTTAATTCAAATGATAGATGAGATGACTGGCAAAGCTATTGCTCAAGTCGGTGCAGTTTAGAATAAAATATAGAAGGGGGAAGTAAATGACAAGATCAATGTGGATATCGGCAACAGGTATGATGGCTCAGCAATTAAATATTGATGTTATTGCCAACAATCTTGCTAACGTAAATACAACAGGGTTCAAGAAATCCAGAGTGGATTTTGAAGATTTAATGTATCAGAAATTAAGTAGTACAAACAATTTTTTTGATGCAGAGAAGCAAGGTCAACCAGTACAGATTGGTTTGGGGGTAAGGAGCACAGGGGTTCCTAAGGTATATACTGGTGGAAGTTTTCAACAGACAGGTAATAATCTTGATCTTGCTATTGAAGGCGAAGGTTTTTTGCAAGTTCGTATGCCTGATGGCTCTATTGGGTATACTCGTTCAGGTATTCTTAGAAAAGATGGAGAAGGATACGTAAGTACTCCGGATGGGTTTTTATTAGAGCCAACAATCCAGATTCCAGATAACGTAAAGGAACTATATATAAGCCCAGAGGGTGTAGTAAGTATATCCAAAATAGACTCAGCAGAAAATGAAGTAATTGGTCAGATATATTTGGTGAATTTTCCAAATCCTGCTGGATTAGAAAGTAAAGGAAGAAATATCCTTCTTCAGACACCAAGTTCTGGTACACCAACAGAAGCAGCTCCTGGACTTGAAGGTTTGGGTGTTTTAGCTCAAGGCTATCTAGAAGGATCGAATGTAGATATTGCAGAGGAAATGATAAAGATGATTATTGCTCAAAGGTCATATGAAATCAATTCAAAGGCGATACAGACATCCGATGAATTATTATCAATGACAAACAATTTGAAAAGGTAAATAAATGAGATATAGCTTATTACTTTTATTAATGGTTTTTTCTTTTGCTATTGAACCTTCATTTGTTCAAGAGTTAGCCAAAAGTAAAGCAAGTGAACAGCTGTCAGGGTTTAAGAGCTATAGCATTAGTATTATTCAAGAGCCCTATGGTTCGGATGAGATATCTGAGAATGAAGTGACTTTAGGCTCTTTTGAGATGAAGCCAGGAATAATGGTTATTAATCTTATGGCAACGGTTGATGGGAAACAAAAAGAGTTTCGATATTTAGCAAAGGTTAACGTTTATGATGACGTATTGGTTTTAAAGGAAAGTGCAATTACAGACAGAGTTTTTGATCCGAGCATCACTGAGGGCAGATTAGAAGATGTTACTGCCCTTTTTGATGCGGGAATTGAATGGGTTAAACCAACAGAAAGCATTGTAGGTCAAAGATTTTCTAGAACGGTGAAGAAAGGGAGTATTTTACTAAAAGAAACACTAGAGAAGCTTCCAGAAGTACTTAAGGGTGATACTGTAAAAGTAACAATCATTGATGGTGGAGTAGAGCTTACCTGTGAGGTAGTTGCTCTGGAGGATGGATATATTGGAAATACGATAGATGTTATGCACACTCAATATAAGAGAAAGATAGCAGCACTTGTTAAAGGAATAAAGGAATTAGAGATTAAGAACTAAGGAGGGAACCATGAAAAGAGTAATTCAATTATTATTAGTTATTTCGCTGATGTTTACTTGTCAGGCTGAGTCCTTGTGGAAGGGTGAAAATGTTGGGCTATTTAATGACCATATTGCTAAGAAGATTGGCGATAGTATAACTGTAATTGTGGAAGAGTATGTAGAAAACTCTCAGAGTAGTGGTAGTACTATAAAGAATGCAAGCAATGTTTCGTTTGGCCCTGGTACTGGTTATGCTGGGTTTGTTGATTCTGCAACAGGAATGCCTAATGAGAGTTCTTTTGAGGCAGAGGGTAAGCAGAATACTATGGGCGCGTTTAAGGCCGAAGTTACTGTTAGGGTTATTGAAGTGCTAGAGAACAGAGAATTGGTAGTTGAAGGAAGCAAAGAAACTAACATTAATAGTGATAAACAGTATTTGTATGTAAAAGGTATTGTTAGACCAGAGAACATTAGCAAAGGAAACATCGTTTATTCAAGATATCTTGCTAATTCACAAATACAGTTCAGCAGAGATGGTGAAATTAATAATGTTAATGATCCAGGTTTTATTACTAAGATGTTTAATATGGTTTTTTAGGGAGATAAATAATGCGTAAAATAATAATATTTTCTTTAATATTTATAATGCAAATTAGTTTTGCATTAGATCCAGTTGTTAAAACTAGGATCAAAGATATATCAAGACTACTAAATGATAGACAAAATATGCTTATAGGTTATGGTCTAGTTGTTGGTTTACAAGGTACAGGAGATGACGCAAGTAACGAAGTTGCCAGACAAGGTATTGCTAATATGTTAAGCAACTTTGGAGTTAATAATCTAGATATTGATAATCTTAAATCAAAGAACACGGCAGTTGTAATGGTTACTGCAAAGCTTGGTGCATTTAATATGCCTGGAGACAATATTGACGTACATGTTTCATCAATCGGGCAGGCAACAAGCCTGAAGGGTGGAATATTATTATTTACCCCGTTAAAGGCAGGGAATGGTGAGGTATATGCTATAGCTCAGGGGCCTGTTGCTGTCGGTGGGTATAGTGTTGAGGGCAAAAGCAGTAAGACTATGAAAAATCATGTTGCATCAGGAACTATTCCAAATGGAGCAATAGTTGAAAATTCAGTGAAAACAGATTTAGTAACTAATGGTGAGCTTGTGTGGGTTTTAGATAAACAAGATTTTACAACAGTAGAGAGCATGAAGAGTTCTATCTCAAAAATTAATAAGAAATGGGATGTAAGGGCTATAAGTGGTTCTCAAGTATCACTGAAAGTTCCTGAAGAATATGTAGGGAAAGAAATCGCACTTATATCATTAGTAAATGCGCTTAATGTTGAGTCAGATAGTATTGCAAGAATTGTTATTAATGAGAGAAGTGGGGCAATTGTTATGGGTGGGCCAGTCAAGGTTGCTCCAGTTGTTGTTTCTTATCAGAACTTAAATATTTCAGTTAAGAATGAAACTCAAGTTGTTCAGCCAGGAGCTTTCTCAAGCGGAACAACAGCAATATCAGAAGAAACAAGAATTTCTGTTGAAGAAGGAAAGACTGGAAAAGCAGTTGAAGTTATTAAAACAAACGATAATACAATCGAGCAAGTTGCAGCAGTGCTTAATCATATTGGCATGACCCCTGGCGATATTATATCAATTCTACAATTGATGAAAGAAGCTGGGGCAATCAAAGCAAAGATGGAGATAATCTAATGAACGTAATAGATGTCGCAAATGTAAACAAGCTACAAGGAAGAGAAGTTGATAAAAAAGCAGCACAGGATTTGGAAGGTTTTTTTGTTCATTTTTTGTTAAAAGAAATGAGAAAAACAATTCCTAAGTCAGACCTGTTTGGAAAAAGCCAGGCATCAGAAATGTATGTTGATATGTTAGATGAGCAGATTGCCAAGAATGTAGTTCTTGCGGGGGGTATGGGGCTTGCTAAACAACTCAATGCTAGCTTAGTTAATAAGCAAAAAGCGATTGAGAATTACGAGGGAGGAAATAAATTTAATTAAGGGCTAAAGTTTTTTTCTTTATTACCGATAATACAAATGGTATTCTATATTAGTATAAAGTAATAAGGAGATAACATGAGGATTTTAGAGTCCAGCGCCTATAACGAAATAAAAAAAATAATACTTCCTAAGCAGGAACGAGTAGCTCAAGAAAATGGTGGAGAAGAAACCAATGAAGAGCAAGTCGTAGCAGAAAACAAAAGAGCTTTTGAGTTAGTATTTAATGATAAGAGTTTTGGTATTGATTTAAAGAGAATTGAAAAAATAAAGCAGCAAGTAGAGGATGGTAGTTATTCTGCCGACTCTAAAAAGACTGCCGAGGAGATGCTTAAAAGTGAGCGAAGAGGCGAAAGTAGTATGGGACTATTTGAAGGGAAATCTGGATAACCAGATAAGCGCATACTCACGTCTAATTGACTTGCTAAGTCAAGAAAACAAATCTCTCATTGAACGAAATCACCAAACATTATTAGAAGTTTCCTCACAAAAAGAATTATTAGCTCCAGAAATTAAAGATTTACAAAAAGAAATGAGTTCGCTTATGCGAAAAATTTTGGTTTCCTCTGAATCCAAAAACATTACGCTACAGCATATTATTGAGATTTCCCCTGAAAAATACAAGGTAATGTATAACAAAGATAAAAAAAGTTTAACTTTGCAAAAGAAAGAGATAATGATGCTTCGTTATAGAAATCAAAAGTTAATGGAAAATGCACTTAAATATATTCAGCATATGATGAATAAAGTTATGGATATTTGTTCAGATAATCAGCAGATATATTGTCAAAGAGGCAGTTCAAGTGTTTTGGGTGATAGTCGTAATTGGATGGATATTGTTGCTTAAAGAAAGGAAACAGTTATGTCAGGTGGTTTAGAGATAGCACGTAGAGCATTACAGACAAACGCATATGTGTTGGATACTATTGGTAATAATATTGCCAATGTTAATACCCCTGGATATTCTCGTCAAAGAGTTAACTTAACACCAACAGATAACAGAACTATTTCAGTCAATAATAAGAACAATCCTTTTGCAGCGATTGGTACAGGGGTTAGTGTGCATGATGTTGAACGAATGAGAAATGAGTTTTTTGATGCTCAAATGAGAAATGTTTTGGGGGAATACGGGTCTTGGCTTCAGCAGTCAGTGACTTACTCAACAGTTGAGAGTATTTTTAACGAGCCATCTGACTTTGGGATATCTGCTAATTTAGAAGCTTTTTGGGATTCTTGGTCAGCTGTTCAGCTTGACCCAGAAGATTCAGGAGCCAGAGCTAGCGTTATTTCTGCAACAGAACAGGTGTCAGATAGCATAAGAACAGTTAGGTCATCGTTGAGTAGCTTAAAGAGAAACATCAATGAAAGTGTTCCTTTTAAAGTGGAAGAAGTAAACACTTTAATATCTAGGTTAAGCGATATTAATGAACAAATAGTAAAAGCTGAATCATCAGGGTCTACTACAAGCTTGAAAGATGAAAGAACGCGACTTACTAATGAGTTAGTTCAGCTTATTGATGCGGATTATTATGAGGATACTAGAGGGGTAGCAACAATTGCAGTAAATGGTGTAATCCTGTTAAGCGAATCAGAAGCTAGTTATTTAGAAGCTAAACTTGACACCGAATCAGGAGAATCTAAGTATGCAGTATATCTTAAAGGAACCCTAAGAGAAGTTGAGATAGCTGGAGGAGAAATTTTTGGACTAATGCAGTCAAGAGATGCAGTTGTTGATGGCTTTATTGATAAGCTAGACCAACTAGCTGTTGAACTTGTGAATAGTGTAAATGAAGTTCATAGACGAGGATTTGATCTTCAGGGCAATCCAGGAACAAATCTTTTTGAAGGAACAGGTGCAGATAGCATAAAGCTTAGCGATCTTTTTGCTAGGAATGGTTCATTAATAGCCGCATCTTCAACAACAAGTAATGTTGAAGGTAATGGAGAAAACGCATTAGCAATAAGTAATTTAAGAGACATGGGCATTTTTGATTCAGGAACAACCTCAATAAATAGCTATTTTCAGAATATTATTTCTGATATAGGGGTTGATACACTTGCATCTCAGAATTATTTACAGACGAATAAAGATATAATCAGTCAGCTAGATAATCAGATAGCAGAGGTATCTGGCGTTTCGATAGATGAGGAAATGGCCGATATGGTTAGGTTCCAGCATGCATATCAGGCATCTGCTAAGTATCTGTCAGTTATTCAGGAAATATTAGACGTTATAGTTAACATGGTATAAAAGGAAGAGGTGGATAAATGAGAATAACAAATGGAATAATGACAAATAATGTTTTAAATAATGTTCTAAGGAACACTCAAGAGCTTTACAATCTTCAAGATCAGCTTAGTTCTGGCAAAAAAATATCCAAGCCATCAGATAATCCAACAGACATAAGTAGAATTATGAAGTTTAATCAAAACATAAGCAGAATGGGCCAATATGAAAGTAATATTAATTCAGTTAAAGTAAATCTAGACACCACAGATGGTATTTTGTTTTCTTTGACATCAGACTTAAATAGTGTCCAAACAACACTTTCTCAGTATTTAAACGAAGCACTAAGTGGCACTGCAAGAAGCGTATTAGCATCTGACATTGATAATTTATTTGATAGCATTATGCAAACAGCAAACAGTAGCCTTAATGGTAAATATATTTTTGGTGGTTATAATGTTTCAAGCCCACCATTTGAGGTAGTTGGAGATAAGGTAAGATACAATGGAACTGATGACCAGATGATGGTGCCAGTTGGTGAGAACGAGGTGCTCGAGGGAAGCATAACAGGTGTAGATTTATTTGCTATTCATAAGATGGAAGGTGTAAAGTATTTTGATTCACCAGCCCAAGCACTATACTCAGCACCATCAAGCGATAAGGTAAGAATTACAGTTGGAGACAGAACTACCGATATTACTATTGGGTATGATGCAACTACTGGAATGACTTTGCAGGATGTTGCAGATTCTATCAATCAAGCAGGGGTAGACTTAAATGCTATGGTTGTTGAAACGGAAAGCGGGTTTAGATTAAAGTTTGTTTCTAAGTATTTGGGTTCTGATGGAACAATATCTTTGGAGGATGATATGCCTGGAGGAGTCTTTGAAAAGTTTGGACTATTAAACTCGGACGGAGATTTTGTAGGTATACAAAATGAGCCATCAGGAGGTGTTCTCTCAACAATACTGAGCATAAAGAATAAAATTAATGAGGGAGCGACGGATATTTCTGAGGATATAGATAGTTTTAATAGCGGTAGAGACGGTGTTATAAAAGCTCATTCATTGATTGGTATTTATACAAAAAGAATGGAGCTTAGAGAGAATTACTTGATAGATTTAAAGATACAGCAACAAAAGTTAACATCATCATTAGAAGATGTTGATTATACTGAGCTTATGATGGATTATAATCAACAGATGTTAGCGTATCAATCAGCATTAAATGTTGGTGCGAAGATTATGCAGCCTACATTAATAGATTATTTATAAAAAAAAGAAGGAGATGGTAAAGAATGAAAATTAAGACAGCTAGATTTGGAGAGTTAGATATTAAAGACGAAGAGGTAATTATATTTCCTCAAGGCCCACTTGGCTTCGAGGGTTATCAAAAATGGGTATTAGTAGAGAATGGTCTTTTGGGTTGGCTACAATCAGTGGAAGATGAAACATTGGCCTTTGTGGTAGGAAACCCATTTGAGTTTTACGTAGACTACCAGTTTGATGTAACAGATGTTGAGATGAAAGAGCTTGGAATTGGGTCAAAGGATGAGGTTAATGTGTTATCAATAGTGTCTGTACCTCCAAAAGTTGAAGAAATGACCATTAATCTACTAGCGCCAATTGTTGTTAATAGTAAGACAAAACATGCAAAGCAAGTTGTTTTAAATAATAACTTTTACACTGTTAGACATTTTGTTTATGCAGACCTAATAACAAGCATGAAACAAAAGGAGGTTTCAAACGCATAATGTTAGTACTAACAAGAAAGCTTAATCAAGAAATAATTATTCAAGACAATATAGTAATAAAGATACTAGAAGTTAATGAAAATGGTGTCAAAATAGGTATCCAGGCTCCTAAGTCTATCTCAGTTCATAGACAAGAAGTATATGAGGAGATTTTGGCAGAGAACAGGAGAGCTGCACAAACCCCTATGAAATTTGATTATAAAGAATTAATAAAGGGTGCTGCCTAAAATGATGCTAACATCTGTTGGTCTTGATTATTATGCGAGCAATTATCGTTTTTCCTCTGTCAAAGGAGATTCTCAGTCATTACAGGAATCTTATAAGACAGCAAGGGGATATTCATTTGCTAGCATTCAAGACTTAAACAGTAAACTTAGTAATTTAGAGTCCAAGGGTGAAAAGTCCTCACTTCTTTTAAATATTAATGAGCAACCAAAAGATATTATGGAGTTGTTTCAGAAAATAGGTGGGGGAAAGTATTTAACCTTTCTTCAGAATAATGTAGATGGAATATTGGTTGGAAGAAACTTGGAAGAAAGTGTTTCTGGCTCTTATATGGAGAGCTTGGGTCTATCTTTAAGTGGAGATTCAGCTGAAGAAATGTCAGACGGCAAAATGAGTAAAGTTATTGCTATTGATACTTTTAATATTACTTTTCAAAGCGTAGAAACAGAAACCCAGGCAGATGAGGTTTATACCAAACAAGCTCAATCAATATCGATATTCTTAAATGAACTTAAACAAGCTTACTTCCTTTCCAAAGGTGATACTTCAGAAAGTGAGGAAGTGTACCAGTTCATGAAGACAGCCGTTGAGGATATAGAGAAGTATTTAGAGGAAGGAAATAGTCTTGTTTTTGTGCCTAGCGCAGAGCAAGGTATTTTTAAGCAAGCATTAAGTATGATGAAGGATACTATCACTAGTCACATTTCAGAGACATATGGTAGCTCTTCAACCATACAGTGGAGTGCATAGTTTTGTAGGCTTATTGACGTTCAATTTTGTTGTGCTAAAAATATATTGTAGGTAAATAGTAAATATAGGAAATGTTGGTCCGCATGTCGGGGACAATTCCGAAATTTAAATATAAATGAATAACTTTAGGGGGTGGTGTTTTTAAACATGATCAAGCTAATTTGGTTTGATACTTAAAAATTGATTTAGGATTTTATAATAAGGAGGATTTAGATGAAAATTAATAATAATATAGCAGCATTAAATGCTTGGAGAAACTTAGGAATTTCTTCAAACGGAATGGCGAGTTCTTTAGAGAAGTTGTCATCAGGATACAGAATCAATAGAGGAGCAGACGATCCTGCTGGTTTGTTGATTTCAGAAAAGTTAAGATCACAGATTACAGGTTTAGGTCAGGCAATTAGTAACGCAAACGATGCAGTATCAATGGTACAAACAGCAGAAGGTGCGTTAACAGAAATGAATACTATGTTAAATAGTATCAGAGGACTAGCAGTACATGCTGCAAATACATCAGCTAACGATGCAAGTTCAATACAAGCAGACCAAACAGCGGTTGATAAAGCAGTTGAATCTATTCAGAGAATTGCAACCACAACCAAGTTTGCTGGCAAGTTGTTACTTAACGGTAGTGCTAGGAATGCAGATGTTACTGCGATGACAGGCACATTAGCTTCAGGTTCTGATGGTATCACATTAACATTAGATGAAAACAATAAGCTTTCTCCTGCGGCAGTTGCTTCATTATTGGGTGCAAATGACAGCGGTGATGTAAATGTGGTCGTTACATCAGCAGCAGTTGTAGCTACTGCATCTGGAACAGCTAGCGTTACATCATCTAATTTAGTATCACTTGGCGGAGCAGCCGACTTAAAGCTAATTGGTTCAGGTGGTGCATCGTTAACTATAAGTTTTGTTAGTAGCACCAGCTATGGTTTAACATCATTAGCAGCTGTTATTAATAGTAATACAGCAGCAACAGGTATTGTGGCTTCTGTAGTAGGTTCAGGTGGTATTCTAAAGCTAACAGCAACCTCGTCAGGTGTAGCTGGTACATTCCAGATTGAAACATCAGGATCTGCAGCAGCAGCCTTAGTTGCATCATTAGGAATTGGAACATCAGGTGCAGTAGTATCTGTTATGGGTTCCAATATGACTGGTAAGCTAACTTATGGTTCTAGCGAAGTATCATTGATAGCAAGTGGATATAACTTTACATCTGCACAAAGTGGATGGACTGGATTGTCTTTAGCATTATCTGCAACTAGAGCAACAAATACTACGTTAGCTCAGCAAGGTGTATTCTTGTTAGACAAGAACGGTGAGGATTTAAAGTTCTCATTAACACCAGATGCCTCAATAGATGATATTATCACTTATGGTATTGCTAACTTACAGATTACAAAGATTGGCGTCACAACAGAAGATGGAATATCCAATCTGACAGGTACGTATAGTGGTCTTAATGCAATTACAACACGTGGTGCCTATAACTTAACAGATGATGCGGAAAAGGCTGTTGCTATTATTGACCAGGCGATTTCTGATGTATCTTCTGAAAGATCTAGATTGGGTTCATTCCAGAAGTTTACACTAGAGTCAACAATCAACAATCTTGGGGTTACCAAAGAAAATCTAACAGCTTCAGAGTCTCGTATTAGAGATGTGGATATGGCAGCTGAGATGATGAACTTTACTAAGAATCAAATCTTAGTACAAGCTGGTACAGCCATGTTAGCTCAAGCTAACCAAGTTCCATCATCAGTACTTCAATTATTACAAGGTTAATACTTTAGTAATTAATTTATTGCTGTGGGGGTATGGGGTATTCGAAAGGATACCCCATTTTTTATTTCCTTGCTCATGATATAATATGTTCGTATTTAAAATTAAATCTAATCTAAGGAGATAAAAATGAATTTAAAGGATATTGAGAAACTAATTAAATTAGTTGAAGATTCCGGGCTAAGCAAGCTTAGCGTTGAGGAAGATGGTATTAAGATAGAGCTAATTAAAGAAGCTCAAGAGGTTGTATCCTATCAGCCAGCACCAGTAGTTCATCAGGTGTCTGTTCCACAAGCTGTTGCTCCATCAGCATCTGCTCCATTAGTTGCGCAGGTTGCGGTTGAACCACAAAATGAAGCAGGAGTAGAAATGTTTTTATCACCAATGGTAGGAACTTATTATGCACAACCATCACCAGAGGCACCAGTTTTTGTTAAAGTTGGAGATAAAGTTAAAAAGGGACAATCTCTTTGTATTATTGAAGCTATGAAGCTTTTTAATGAGATTGAAGCTGACTACAATGGTACTATTATGGAGATTTTAGTGAATAGCCAGGATGCAGTGGAATTCGGTCAACCTTTATTTAAGATAAAAAAGGATGCCTAATTTTTACAAGCATAAGTGGATAGATAATACTAAAAACGAAAACTTACTTTCACAGTTAAGCGAAACAATAGATGTTAACCCAATAGTATTACAAATTATTCTTAATAGGGGCTTTAGTACTAAAGAACAGATTGAGGATTTCTTATATCCATCGATTAAGCAAGTTAGTAAAGCTTTTTGCCCTGCACAGATAGACAAGGCAACCGATAGGGTCGCAGTAGCTATAAGTGGTAAAGAAAAGATATGCGTGTTTGGTGACTATGATGCGGATGGTGTCACTGGAACAGTTATATTGGTTGATGCTTTACGTCAGCTGGGTGCAGATGTTAGTTATTATGTCCCTTTAAGATACAGTGAAGGTTATGGCATGAATGTTAATGCTGTAAGATTGCTTCACGAACAGGGCATACAATTAATAGTTACAGTTGATTGTGGAATTAGTAACTATGATGAAATAGTTTTAGCTAAAGAACTAGGGATAGATGTTGTTGTGACAGACCATCATACTCCACCTGAAAAACTTCCTCCAGCAATCGCCTTGGTAAACCCAAAATTAGAACACAAAGATGATAATAATTTTCTAGCAGGCGTAGGTGTTGCCTATAAGTTTTTAGATAAACTTTTCTTGAAAATGAAGGATAGTAGTTTAATGCTAAGCAAGAAGCATGTTGAGTTAGTCGCTATTGGTACTATTACTGATGTTGTGCCGTTACTAGGAGAGAACAGGGTATTTGTTAAAGAAGGGCTCAAAAAGCTTAATGGTCAGAAATCCTTAGGTCTTCAATATTTGCTAGAGAAAATGGGATTTAAGGATAAGCTTGATTCTTTTACTATCGGGTTTGGAATTGGCCCAAGGCTAAACGCAGCAGGCAGACTAGACTCAGCCAAAGTGGCTATTGATTTACTTAAAACAAAAAGCGTAAAAGAAGCAAAGGCATTATCCGAAGAACTACACCAGCTTAATGAGAAAAGGAAAATAGAAGGCAACACAATACATTCCCAGTCAGTGGCTATGGTTGAAAAAGACGCAACATTGCTTAATAGCAAAGTGTTGGTTCTTTCTTCTGATAAGTGGGAGGCAGGAGTTATTGGAATTGTTTCTTCTCAGCTTGCCAAGAAGTATGAGCGTCCAGTAGCGCTTATTTCCGTAAAAGGAGAGGTTGCTAGAGGCTCAATAAGGAGTTTTGCTAATGTGGATATATTTATTGCCCTTGAAGGTTGCAAGGAGCTTTTGCTTAATTATGGTGGTCATAAAGAAGCAGCAGGGTTTGAGATAGCAAAAGAAAAGATAGCTGATTTTAAAGAGAAGTATATTTCCATTTTAGACTCACAGTTGTCAGAGCAAGACCTTAAGTCTGAGATTCTTATTGATAAGGAGCTCACAGTAGGTCAAATAAATATTGAGACTATTGAAGACCTTAAGGTTCTTGAGCCATATGGTGAAGCTAATAGAGAGCCTATTTTTATTACAAAAGGATTAACCCCTGTTGATTATGAATGTGTTGGTAAAGATAAGGCACATTTAAGAGTATTGTTTGAGAAAGTTGATTATATTTCAATGGACGATTATCAGACACAAGAGTTGTCAGCGATAGGTTTTAACATGAAGGAATACAAACAAATACTAGACAATGATACAAGGTTTGATGTTGTTTATAATTTAGCGATTAATGATTATTATGGAAAGCAAGAGCCACAGTTAAGAATATTGGATATTAGACCTAGTAAAGAGTAATCATGAATATAACAAGCTTGATTGAGCCATACCTTAGTAATCCAGCAGTATTGGTGTTTGTGGATGAGCAAATAAAGAAAAGTTTTATTCGAAATCTCCAAGAAAAACATAGTTTCCGTAAGATTAAATATATTACATTAGCAGAGCTTAAACAGTTATTGTTTTTGTATGATAAACCAGCAGTTAATGGGGAAAAAAGGATAGTTGCCTTAGACAGTATTTTAGATGTAGAGATAAAAAAGTTTTTTGGTATACGTGATTATTTGGACACAAGTGTTTTTGCAGGAAAGTTTTTTGAATTTTTTCAGACAATCCAAGAGGCCAATTGTTTGGAGTTAACTGAAAGTTTTTTTGAGTCAACAGCTGATAGTGAGAACCAATTGAATTGGCAAATATCAACATTTAATATGCTTATTTTAGTTAGGGATAAATATTTATCACTGATAGGTGAGAATGGCTATGTTGATGAAGCTTTTATTGGTATGGAAGTTCTTAGCCTAAGCTGTTTTGATGGCTATGAGCAACTTATTTTTGTGGGGAATGATGGCTATAGTAAAAGAGAGCAAACTATTCTGGAATATCTTCGTAAGCAGAAGACTGTAGTTGAGGTAGCTGCAAGTGAAGGATTATCCTTTCAAAACAATAATTTACAAAAAGTTACTATAAATAGATGCTCAGATAGTTTTGGTCAGTTAGTTCACTTAGCAAGCATCGCAGACAGGGACTCGTTTGATGTAATCGTTGATCTTGCTAATGATTCTATTCGATATGCTGAGTTATTAGATTTAGATACTTTTGAGCTTAAGTATTCTTCATACTTTAACTCATCAAGGGTTTATTCTGCGTTAAAGTGTCTGGAGATGCTTGTTAATAGCATTAGTGATGGAAAGATAGACGGATACAGACTTGAGGAAGCTTGTAGTAATAGTGAATTTTGTAATTATTACCAAGTAAGCGAGGAAGATGTTAGCCTGCTTAGGAAGAAATTAGCTAATAATAGAATCTTCTTTTCTTTATCAAGCTTTTCTTTGAAGAAATTAGAAGAGGATATAAGCAAAATTCAGAAGTTAAAAAATGTTAACGACTTGGTTGAATTTATCAAAGGGATGGATTTAGCAAGATTACTAGAGAGTTCTTTTGATACAATTTTAGATAAGCTTTTCGGTCAGCTATTTAGTTTGCAAAAAGCTTTCAACTCGGAAGTTTGTGTAAAAAACAGCCTGAGAGGTGTTGGTTGGTTAAATCTTTTGTTAAAAAGATGCGAGCATCTTAAGTTAGAGTATTTGTTGCCAAAGGCCACTGAAAAGAAATTAAGAGTAGTGGACTTTAAGAAATCTTGGTTTCTGGAGAACAAAAGAGTGTTGCTATTAAATGCTAATGAAAATGTCTTATCTGGAATAAAACATAAGGTTTATTTGTTTACTGAGAAGCAGTTGAGGGTATTAGGCGCTACAACTAGAGAAGATTTATTAGAGCAACAGCGGAAACTTTTTTTACAGCTTTGTTTAAGAAATAAGCAAATAACAATATATTGTGTTGATAATGCAACCGAGGGCAAGCAAACAAGCTCATACGTTGAAGAGCTGGTGTTGGAGCTACCAGCCGAGAAAGTATCTCAAGTATCAGTTAAGAGTGATAGTTATTATGGCGGATATATCCAGAAAATGGTGTCGAAAAACGCATATATCAAGAATCTTTCAGGAGAAGAACTAATTAGAGTTAAGGAATCAGACTTTGGTGAAGAAGTAGTTTTGAGTGCAACTTCCTTTGAAACGCTTAGGGCTTGTCCGTTGAAGTTTTATTTAGAGAAGGTCGCAAAAGTTAGTAGGCTTAAAATAGAGGAAAGTTCAGATATTAAAGATAACGTATTAGGAAACATCGTACATGATATTTTTGCTCAGATATGTGCAGAGATGAAGCAGTTTATTGGTAAAGATGTTACTTTCTCTAAAGTTTTAGAGGGCATTAATGCACATCGAGTAATTAGTGCTATTTTTGGCAAGAATAGCGATATGCTACCAGAAGCATATACTCAGGACTATGCTGAGCAGGTTATTGTGCCAATACTAGCAGAATCCATTAAAAAGTTCTTTGTAAATGTTTGCGGGAAAAAGTTTGAATTAAAAGATATAAGCCAGCTATATGTGGAAGATGATGTGGTAGATAGTAATCTTGCAGTTGGAGAGTTTGCGATAGATGGCAAGAAAGTACAGCTTAAAATAACAGGCAGAGCAGACTTAAGGATTGAGCTTCTTGACGGAAGAGTTTTCATTTTTGATTTCAAAACTGGTACAACCATGAAGGAAGAACAGCTAAGTTTCTATAGTGAGTACTATTATGAAGGCAGAGCAGAGTCTGAGGAAACTAAGCCACAGCTATTCTTTTATCAGGTATTTGACATGCAGGAACAGCAAGCCAAACATATTGATATCAAAGCAATGATTAACACTTTTTGGGCTCAGTTAGTGGATAAGAAAGAGTATGACTTTGCTGTTACAACTAAGGCTTGTAAGTATTGTGAGCATGAAGGGATTTGTAGAAAGAATGGATAGCTCAAAAGTTATTAAGGCAAGTGCAGGAACCGGAAAGACCTATCGGCTTTCTATTGAAATACTAGTTCTTCTATTCTCAGGAGCTGAGGTTAACGAAGTCTTCTCGATAACCTTTACTCGCAAGGCAGCAGCAGAGATAAGGGATAGAGTAGTTGCACATTTGGCACAACTACTTGCTTATTTCAAAGGTGAGCATCAGGACTCGTCTATATTGGAGGCACTGCAGTCCAAAGGGTGCAAGTTGGATTTAGCCAAAGTTGAGAAGTTAAGAGCAAAGTTATTAACTAATAAACAAGGCTTTCAGGTAATGACCATCGATGCTTTTATAAGTTCAGTTTTTTCAGGACTAATTGCTCCTTACTTGCAGATTGAGGATTATGTTTTGATTGATGACTCTTTAAATGAAGAGATTATCGATGAAGTGTTAATAAATATTTTAAGGGACAAGCATAAGAAAAAGAGTCTTGATGTTCTTATTAAGTTAAATAAGAAGATGAAAAACTTATCAAGGTATAAGAAGTTTATCAAGTTCGCCGCCAATCAGCGCTTTGTTCTAGAAAAGATACAAACAGATGAGCAGGTGAGGAAAATAACCGTAGGCGAGCTTAAAGGTAGCTTAGACATAATGGTGGATTTGATATTGGAGACAAAAGGTACATATGTAGAGGTTGTTAATAAGAATTGTTTTCAGTCTTATGACAAAACAATGAGCGAGAATGATTTCCTAGTTAAAATTAACAGCGAGTATAGGCTGATGCTTGGGCTAGATTATTTTTGGAGTAAAGTTAAGCTTAAAGAAATAAACGAAGAGCTAGCAGAGCAATTCGGTAAGTTTAAGGAAAATCTTGCTGGATACTTCTTTCAGACAAGAGTAGTGCCATTAGTAACTGAGTTAAAAGAATTACTTAGAGTTATCCTTGGCACCTATGATGAGATAAAGATGAGAAAGAAAACTTTCACCTACCAAGATATAGCATATTATACCTATAGATACTTGTATGATGATGAGATGTCGTTGATTGATTTAGAGAGAGGCGAGGTGCTTAATGTTTTTTATGAAGCGCTTTCTGCTAAAGTTAGGTATTTGCTTATTGATGAATTCCAGGATACCAGTGTTATCCAATGGAATATATTATACCCATTAATAAAGGAGATTTCTTCAAGCTCAGAACTTGGAGGTGTTGTTTGTGTCGGGGATGATAAGCAGGCAATTTATGGTTGGCGCGGAGGCGAGAAGGATTTATTAAATAATCTCCAGGAAATACTAGGAGTAGATAATACAGAGGTTTTAAGAACATCTTATCGTAGCTCTCAAGCAGTTATTTCTTTTGTTAATGAGATGTTCTTAAGTATCGCTAGTAACACAGAGGGCGATGTTAATTCTTCTTGGCAATATGAGCAAGTAGATTGCAAGAAAAAAGATGAGCAAGGATACGTGGAAGTTAGATTTAGTCGTCAAGGTTCAGATGGTTATGACTTAGAGCAGGAGATAGAGAAGATTGTAGCTAATTTTGCTCAGTTGCTTTCTGAGGGTAAGTTGTCTTCAGCAGGAACAGCAATCCTGCTTCGAACTAGTAACGAGATGGAGCTTGCAGCTTTAGCCTTAAAGAAAAGAGGAATCCCTTTTGTTTTAGAGAGTTCATCTTCTATTTTAGATCACAAGGCTATTAAGCCTATTTTATATTTACTCAAATATCTTTCGACTAGCCAGGTGTCTTATTTATTTGATTTTATGAGGTCAGATTATTTGGGTTATTCTTTAAACAGTCTTGACCAAGTTTTGAAGTTAAATGCACAGGGAGAAGATGTAACGAAGGTAGCTCCTCTGGCAGAGATAGTTGATTTTATTAAAGGGTTTCCAGAGAAAGAACCACTTCAGCAATTAATAATTAGAATACTTACACATTTCCAAGTAGCAAAGGTTTTTACTCAGATGCATGACCAGAAGAACATTAGAAAGTTTCTTGAAATAGTTAGAGACTATCAGTTAACACAGACAAATAAACAAAGTATTGCAGATTTGTTAAGGTATTTTGAGCAAAGGAGAAAAACAGATACTTTTAAGCAAGTTGGGTTAGAGCTAAGCGATTCAGTTCAGATTATGACAATCCATAAGTCAAAGGGCATGGAGTTTGATAATGTTTTTTATTTATTAAATTTGGCTACGAAGGAGCCACCACAGGACGATTATTTATTGTATGTAGGGTTTAATGGAAACTTCAATGGGGTAACGGATGGCGTGGTTTTGTCGCCAGAGGATAGGGTGGTAATAGAAAACCATGCTGACAAAAAGTACTTGCTTCAAAGACAGAACAGAAAAGTCTTTATGGAAGAAATTAATAATATCTATGTTGCATTAACTAGAGCAAAGAAGAATTTATTTGTTAGTTGTATGGTTGGTAAAAAGTATGAGGAAATTAATAAACAGAAAAGTATGGTCGGTTCAAAAAAGGACGGCATGTACTTTTTAGTGAAAGAAGCCATAACAAGCGTTTGTCGGCGTAATGGTAGAAACATCGAAAGCATATCCGAGTTAGAGGTTGAACCATTGCAAATAGGTGTTCTTATTGAGATAACAAAAAAGCCTCCCTCATTGAGGGGGGATGTCGCAGAGCGACAGGGGGGAGCAACTAAAGGTATCTCTCTTATAAAGAACTTTGAAGTAAGCGACTCTGAGTTTGATAGGCGGATTGTGTATTCCAATGCAACATATATTGCAAAGCAGCTAGACGGGTCAATGGTTCATGAGTATTTGGCATACATTGCAAAGAACGAAGCTGTAGAGCATTCACTAGCAACCAAAGTGTTGTATCAGAAGTATGGAAACTTCTTTTCAGCCAAAGAGATTGATAGTGTGTGTGCAAGGTGTAAAGAGTTTGTAGTACATAATACAGGGCTGTTTTCAGAGAAGTATCAAGTTTTTAATGAATATATAGTTTTTGATGGTACCAAGGAGTACAGAGTAGATAGATTAATGATAGATGAAAAGAATAAAGAAGTATTAATAATTGACTATAAAACAGGCGAAGAGAAAGAGCAAAAGCAGTTGGATAACTATCAGCGAATAGTTTCTGATATTTTAGGTAGCGAGTACATTATAGAAACTAGGTTTGTAGAGTTTTAGCTCTCAATCGTCATACATTCAAAAAACATAATATATTTGTTGCTAAAGGAAAAATTTAATTTACCGAAAATAAGCATAGGTGCTATAGGTGCCTTTTATTTTTATGGCTTTTTAAATTAAGAAAGGGGGGAAGTAAACGTAATCGGGGGAAAAAGAGACAAGGATGTCTCGGAAACAAAAACAACAAGGAGGATAAGAGATGAGAATAAATAATAATATAGCAGCATTAAATGCATGGAGAAATTTAGGTATTTCTTCAAATGGGATGGGATCTTCTCTAGAGAAGTTATCATCAGGTTATAGAATCAATAGAGGGGCAGACGATCCTGCTGGCTTAGTTATTTCGCAGAAGTTAAGAGCGCAGATTACTGGTTTAACACAAGCAATCAGTAACGCAAGCGATGCAGTATCAATGGTACAAACAGCTGAAGGTGCGTTAACAGAAATGAATACTATGTTAAATAGTATCAGAGGTCTTGCAGTACATGCTGCAAATACTTCTGCAAACGACGCAAGTTCAATAGCCGCAGACCAAACAGCGGTTGATAAAGCCGTTGAATCAATACAAAGAATTGCAACAACAACAAAGTTCGCTGGAAAGTTTTTACTTAACGGTGAAGCAACAGATGCAGCTATTACTACTAAAACAGGGACTCTTGCAGCTGGAACAGATGGTGTTACTCTTGCGTTAAGTGGCACATTATCATTAGATACTGTTTCTGCATTATTGGGTGCAAATGACAGCGGTGATGTAAATGTGGTCGTTACATCAGCAGCAGTTGTAGCTACTGCATCTGGAACAGCTAGCGTTACATCATCTAATTTAGTATCACTTGGCGGAGCAGCCGACTTAAAGCTAATTGGTTCAGGTGGTGCATCGTTAACTATAAGTTTTGTTAGTAGCACCAGCTATGGTTTAACATCATTAGCAGCTGTTATTAATAGTAATACAGCAGCAACAGGTATTGTGGCTTCTGTAGTAGGTTCAGGTGGTATTCTAAAGCTAACAGCAACCTCGTCAGGTGTAGCTGGTACATTCCAGATTGAAACATCAGGATCTGCAGCAGCAGCCTTAGTTGCATCATTAGGAATTGGAACATCAGGTGCAGTAGTATCTGTTATGGGTTCCAATATGACTGGTAAGCTAACTTATGGTTCTAGCGAAGTATCATTGATAGCAAGTGGATATAACTTTACATCTGCACAAAGTGGATGGACTGGATTGTCTTTAGCATTATCTGCAACTAGAGCTACAAATACTACTTCATCTGAGCAAGCTACTTTCTTGTTAGACAAGAATGGTGAGAAGTTAAAGTTCTCTTTAACACCAGACGCAGCAACGGCAGATATCATTAATTATGGTATTGCTAACATGCAAACATCCAAGCTAGGATTAGGAGCAGTATCCACAGATACAACTAACTATGCTGGATTGAATGCGATTATCGCTGGTGGTACATACAACTTAAGTGATAACGCTGAAGCGGCTGTTGCGATTATTGAACAGGCGATTACAGACGTATCAACAAACAGATCACAGTTAGGTTCATTCCAGAAGTTTACTTTAGAAACAACTATTAACAATCTAGGTGTTACTAAAGAAAATCTAACAGCTTCAGAATCTCGTATTAGAGACGTAGATATGGCAGCTGAAATGATGAACTTCATGAAGAATCAGATTTTAGTACAAGCTGGTACAGCCATGTTAGCTCAAGCTAACCAAGTTCCAACTTCAGTATTGCAATTGCTTGGATAAACTTAGGTCAAGGATGACATAATGAGGTTCGAGGGGTACTTTAACGTGCCCCTCTTCCCGTTAATCCTTGGAAGGAAGTGAGTAGTATGAGTGTAAACATGGATGTTAACAATCTACCAATAACAAGCAATCAAGCAACAGCTGTGCCAATTAAGCCATCAAAGACAAGTAATACTGGTTCTTCTAGGGAAACGAAGAGTCAGGATTTAGAGGTGATGACTACTGTCGATCCTGTAGTGATTGAAAAACAAATACAGGACTCTCAAGAGCAGATAGACCACATTATGGAAGAGATTAAAGAAAAAACTAAGGACATGAGCTTTAGTGTAGACATGAGGTATGATGATAGAATTAATAGAACAATTGCCAAAATAGTAGACAAGGAAACTGGCAGTGTTATTAGAGAAATACCTCCTGAAGATTTGGTTAAAGTAGCAAGAATGATAAAAGATATGGCTGAAGGGATTATTATAGATAATCAGGCATAGCTATTGACGATGTGGCTTGTTAGACTAATATAATAAAGAAGCGAGATAATCGTAGGGGGTATGTATTGGCAAATATTAGCGGGATGTCCTCAGGGTTAGATACCGAAAATATCATTAGTAGCTTAATGGCTATTAAACGTCAGCAGGTAACAAATCTAACAACTAAAAGAGATAAAGCACAAGCGAAAGAAAGCACTTGGGGTAGTATTTCTGCAGACTTAGTATCCTTGCAGTTATCAAATTATAACCTATCCAGATCAGCAACCTTTGGAGTTAAGCGTGCAGTTTCTTCTAACGAGGATATCCTTTCACTAAGTGCTTCGGTTTCAGCTAACGCTGGAAGTTACTCTTTTTATGTTAATAAACTAGCACAGTCCTCACAGCTAACTTCAGCTGGATTTAGTGATTCATCAACAACTAAACTGGCCACTACAACTAAGCAGATTACAATTGAGTCTGGTAATGCTAAGTTGCAGAGATACACTGAGCTTTCTTCCTTGAATGGTGGATCTGGAGTAACTAGAGGGAGTATT
Organism: Candidatus Termititenax sp.; assembly: GCA_020719045.1. Taxonomy (GTDB): domain Bacteria; phylum Margulisbacteria; class Riflemargulisbacteria; order GWF2-35-9; family DYQY01; genus DYQY01. The sequence goes on along the minus strand of DYQY01000009.1, from coordinate 39,029 downwards.
TATGTTCAGGATAGAGATGGAAATGGTACTACTTTAGATCTTAGTACAGCCCAAGATATATATGAAGTTATAGACGCAATTAATGGGTCAGGATTAAAGTTGTCCGCTGAGGTTAACTCGGCTGGTGATGGTATTAATGTAAGTTATACAGGTTCATCAACTTCCAGTAATTTAATAGTGAGGAATGCAGGCAACGGTACAATGGCTACTGGGCTCGGCATAGACACTGGTTCAGCGGGAGTTGCTGCAAATCAGAAAGCTGGAAGTAGCGTTTATTATTTAGCAAGCAATATGAGTTTAAGCCAACTAAATAGTGGTCTAGGTGCAGAGAAGGGAAGCTTCGTCCTTAATAATGGAGGAAGTAATTATACAATAGATATATCTGGAGCTAAAACGGTTGGAGAAGTAGTAAGTTTGATTAATGCTTCTGGTTCAGGAATAACAGCTTCAATAAGTGTAGATAAAAAGAGTATCAATCTAAGTGGTACAAATATTACAGTTTCTGAGAGTGGTAACTCAAAGGTTGCTAAGGATTTAGGGTTGATGGGAATTACTGGAACGGGTAGTGATGGAACAGCAATTGTAGGAGGGCTTGGTTCAGTATTAAGTGCAAGTCTTTATGGTGCTACTGGCAACGGAATTAGAGCAGGAACATTTGATGTGGTTGGAGATGTGACTAGAACCATAACAGTTACAGCTAAAGACTCTATTATAGAAATAATAAAGAAGGTTAATGCAGTAAGCACAGATACTGGTGTTTCTGCCAGAATTAATAATTCCGGAAATGGGATTGAACTATACAAGGGGAGTGGGACTAGTTTCACAATTACTGACTCAAACACATCAAGGGATTTAGGTCTTTACGCTGTGACTAATTCTGGAAGTTCGGTAAATGGTGAAATATCAGGAAGTAGTTTGGGGTTTAAGTATTTTAATAGGTCAACGCTTCTTGCTGATTTGAACCAGGGAGTTGGTTTTAAAAGAGGTAGTATTTCAATAACAAATAGTGATGGAAATAAGTTTAATGTAAATTTAAGTAGTACCTCTTTGACTAATATTGGACAGGTTATAGATGCAATTAATACAGCATCAACGGGTGGTTCGTATCATGTAACAGCAAGTATAAATTCAACAGGAGATGGACTATTAATTACTGATACAAATGGTGGAAATATTACTGTTGCTGAAAACGGTACTGCTGGAACAGCAAAGAGTTTGGGCATACTTGGCTCTGATACGGATGGAACTGTAGATGGGTCTTTTAAGAAAACAGTAAGTGTTACGTCTGACTATACATTAGTAGATTTACAGGCAGAAATTAATAATTTAGGAATAAATCTTTCAGCCTCTATTATAAATGATGGGTCTTCAGACCCATACAGACTTGTTTTAACTTCATCAAAGTCAGGAAGGAATGGTTCATTTATAGTAAGCAGTGAGATAGATGCTTTACAGTTTAATACAGCTGTTGAGGCAGAAGATTCTTTGATTACAATGGGTGAGCCTAGTTCAAGCCAGGCAATATTTGTTAAAAATTCTAGCAATACTGTAAGTAACTTTATATCAGGTATGACATTAAATCTGAAGGAAGCTTCAGAAAGTCAGGTTACTGTTACTGTTACTAATAACTACGAGGAGATTACAACCATAGCTGAGGAATTTGTAGATAACTACAATGCGGTTATGGATAAGATAAAGGAACAGCTAAGCTATAACTCTGAGTCTGGGGTTACTAATCCTTTGTTTGGAGATACTAACTTGATGTTAGTTCAGCAGGACTTGTTTTCCTATATAAGCAAAGGTGCAAGTGAGTTGAGTGGTTCAATAAAATCTGTTTCACAAGTAGGGATGACTCTTGAGTTAGATGGAACATTGTCTTTTAATAAAACAGAGTTTAATCAAGCACTTCAAGATGATTTTGAAGATGTTAAGGATTTCTTTACTTATAACTATAATGCAACAGCATCAGCAGCTTTAACGACTTCTTCTACAACAGCAGGAAATATTAATGGGGTTAAGGATGGCAACACAAGCGAGACAGCATTATTAGCTGGTACTACTGGTTGGCAAGGTGCGAGTGGAAGCAATATAGAGATGGATTTTGGAAAGAAAATAGATATAACCTCCCTAACTATGTTTGGTACAGATACAAACCCAAATGATGTTGTGAGTAGCTTAGTGCTTCAGTATTGGAATGGCTCAAGCTGGGCAGATCATACAACTGTTACTAATAACACGAAAAAGGATATTACCTTTAATGCCTTAAGTGGGTTGTACGCAAGTAAAATAAGATTTAACAATATGACAACAGTTGGTGGTGGGGATGTAAAGTTAGCCGAGATTCAAGCATTTCAGCCAGTAGGTCTGTCTAAATATTTTGATTATAAGATAAGCTCTATTACGGATGCATCAACAGGTTCTATTAGTAATGCTATGGATAATACATCAGAAGAGATGCAAATGATTGATGGGCAGATAGAAAGTATGGAAGAGAGATTAGCTATTGAGGAAGAAAGACTTAGGAAACAGTTTACTGAGCTTGAGAAAATGATGGGACAAATGGGTAATACTTCGACATGGTTAAGTCAACAGACGATTGCACTTAATGCAAACTGGAAATAGGAGCAAAATATGATACAGAATAATTATTTAGAGAATCAAGTAATGACAGCTACACAAGATAAGTTACTAATTATGATGTATGAAGGTGCTATTAATTTTCTAAAAAGAACAGAGAATATTGATTTTGAAAAAGATATTGAAGTTAGAAGTTATAATACTAAAAAAGCAATAGCAATAATTACAGAATTACAATGTACTTTAAATATGGATTATAAGGAAATATCTGAACCACTTTTTGCTTTATATGACTATATGAGAAATCGTCTTTTAGAAGCAAACATGAAGCAAGTAAAAGAGCCAGTGTTAGAGGTAATAGGTATGCTTAGCGAGTTAAAAACATCATTTCTTACAGCTGCAAATTCAATGACTCCAGTTATTGAAAGAAGCGATAGCGTAGCTACTCCAACATCGGCTGAATACGAGTCAGTTTCTTTTTCAGGCTGACCTCTCCCACGGAAGTTGATTTTATTTTTTAATAAAGATTAGTGCCGTAACCCTCTCCGAAATATATGTATTTTGGAGAGGGTAGCAGTATGTTCATTTTCTTAGTAGTAATTGGCGTCTTCTGCTGGGAGAGGTTAAGTTTGACAAATATGCAGATTAAGCTAATATTTAACTATGCAAACTACTTCAACTGATAACGCTTTTAATGATTTGTTTAATGTCGCAGTTTATTTGGTTTGTGGGATTGATGGTCTTACTTTAGTTAATTTCTCAGATAAATTAGAAATATTTGTTAAACACTTAGTAAGTGAAGGGTTTAGTGCTGATAAAATGAAACTTTTCTTGGCTAGTATCGAGAAATCAATGCAAAAGAATGATATGGTTCTTCTATTAGATTCTTTATATGCATTCTCAAATAATGAAGGAGTTAAAATAGTTGTCTAAAGATTCTGATAAGGCGGAGTATTTATTAACCAAAAATATTAAGAGATTGAATAAAGAATCCTTTGATTGGAAAAGTTGGCTTGTTGGAGCAACTAAAGATGAGAACTTAGTTGGCCAGATGAATAGTAAACAACAAATGGTTATAAAGTATAAGATAGGAACCGAGGAGATTCTCGTTTCAGGGAGTGAAAACCCAAAGGATACCGCAAAACTAATAGTTGCCAAAGAGTTTGATAATAAAATACAACGAAAGCGATTTAAGGCAGCGACAACGGCTTTAGCGTTTTCTTTGGATCCTTATGTTGTTGAAGAGTTATTAGCAAAATATACTTGGGTTAAAGATTTTTTTGTGGTTTTTCCATCTTTAAATTATTTTGCTGCATTATTAACAGTTTATGATTTTTCTAAGATTTTTAAGAATAAGTCATTTAGGCCAATATTTAATAATGATGTAGATGCCCTAAAGAATATAATAACTGTCATGTTAGCAAATTCAAGCTATACAAGAACTGGGTTAATGATGTTTTCTTATTCTTCTTTTGAGAGAATATTTAAAGATTTGTATCTAGATTGCCGAGATGCAGTTAGAACAGTAACAAATTTGTTAGAGGTTAACTTAAATACTAGTTTTCTGTTAGGTAAACATATGGATACAAATATTTTAAGACACTTAGATAAGCTATATAAATATCCAACGGTTAAGGCAATAAAGGATAAGCTACAGGGGAAGCCCGTTGTTTGTGTAGCTGCTGGACCATCGTTACTCAAAAATATTGAGTATTTAAAGAAGATTCAGGATGAAGTATTTATAATCTCTATTGCAGCAACGGCTGAGATTTTATTGAAAAACGGGATAAGACCAGACCTTTTGACAATAATTGATATGCAGCCATTGGTTTTGGATCAACTAAAGGATGTTGATGTTCGTGGTATTCCTGTTGTAATTGAAATGACCTGTCACCATAGTGTTGTGGAAACAGTTAATGCCGATTTTATTTTTTCGTTGAGTCCAGTAACAACCAAGACTTATCTTCTTCCATTGTTGCACACGATGGGTCTTAGAATAACACCTGAGGACTATATCAGCAGCGGACTTACAGTTGCGATTACTTCCTTAATGTGCGCAATACGTATGGGTGCTTCAGAGATTATCTTGGTAGGTCAGGATTTAGCTGTAACAGCAACAAAATCACATTTTGACGGATATTCCCAAGGGTTTGATGTTGAGATAATGGATGGGGATAATGGGCAAAAGATCTTGAAACAAACCAGTGTTTCAACTGGTGAGGCTAGTTTGCTTCATGTCAAAGAAGTTGATGGTTATTATGGGGATAAGGTTTATACAACAATGTCGTTAGATGTTTTTTTGAACTACTTTAAAGGTATTATTAAGGAATATAATTTAACAAATATTTATAATGCAACAGAAGGTGGTGCATTTATTGATGGATGTACACATATTCCTTTGAAAGAAGCATATAATAAGCTTATAAAGAAAAATAAGTTGGATAAAAAAAATATTTGTTTTGATCTTAAGGTGAAGAAGACAAAGAAAGATATTAAACAAGGCAAGCAGAATTTGAAGTTGGTGGTTGAGAAAATGGAGGATGCAAGCAATCTTGCTAAGGAAGGTCTGGATTTGCTACAAGAGTATATGAAAAGGGTAAGAAAAGAAACAAAGGAAAAGTTTGACGAATTATGGCTGGAAGTAGCGGTAGGAAAGATTAATAAAATAGCTGAAGAGCTAAATACAAAGTATGCATATGAGGTTAATGCTATTTCTCAGCTTAATGATACTAATTATTATTTGTTTCATTTAATTAATAATATCAATAATACAGATTATACTGAGGAGGAATTACGGGCTGACATGGAGAATAAATTTGTGTTGTTTTTTGCAAACATACATGAGAGCCTAAATGAGTTAGTAAAAGAATTACAAGAAGTAATAGAAAGAGTAGATAAGGAATATTTGAAGAAAAAAACGGAGGGTAATAATAATGTTTAACGGTAAGTCGATTTTAGTAACAGGTGGAACAGGTTCATTCGGAAAAAAGTTTATACAGACAATTTTAGAAAAGTATCAGCCAAATAGGTTGATTGTTTTTTCTAGGGATGAGCTTAAGCAATATGAGATGGCTCAAACATTTAATCAACCTTGTATGCGTTATTTTATTGGTGATGTAAGAGACGAAGATAGATTAACAATGGCAATGCAGGGGGTTGAGTATGTGGTGCATGCGGCAGCACTTAAACATGTTCCTGTTTGTGAATATAATCCATTTGAAGCTGTTAAGACAAATATCCTTGGTGGTCAGAATATTGTTAAAGCAGCACTAAAGAATAAGGTTAAGAAAGTAGTTACCTTATCAACTGATAAGGCAGTATCTCCAGCCAATCTTTATGGTGCGACAAAGCTTGCAATGGAAAAGGTTATTTTAGCGGCTAATGCTTATGCTGGTTCACAAGATACTCATTTCTCTATGGTAAGATACGGCAATGTGGTTGGTAGCAGAGGTAGTGTAATTCCTTTTTTTAGTAAATTAGCAGCGCAAGGGGAAAAGTCGTTTCCTATAACAGATGACCGCATGACTAGATTTTGGATTACTTTAGAGCAAGGTGTTGATACAGTTTTTAAGGCATTTGAGCGTGGTGTTGGCGGTGAGATATTTATTCCAAAGATACCAAGCATGAAGATGACAGATTTAGTAAAAGCTTATGGCGATGATAAGAAGTATCACGTAATCGGCATTAGGCCAGGAGAGAAGTTACATGAATCTTTAATATCTGAAGATGATTCAAGGCTTGTAAAGGATCTTGGTGATTTATATGTGATTCTTCCTCTATATCAGCATTCAAGTAAAACGGGTGGTGTTTATGATAAATATCCAGGAGTTGACGAGAAGTTTTTTTACAGAAGTGATATAAATAAAGATTGGTTAACGGTTAAGCAATTAAAAGATATTATTTCTGGTTTATGAAACCATAAAATGCTGATGGAGTTAAGTTACCAGTTTTAGTTGATTAGATCGCGGATTTCTAGTGGAGAACTAATTTTCTGGGTATGGCCACAAGGCCTTTATTTGGGACAAGAAAAGGATTTTGTCTATGAAAAATATGTTTAGTGCGAATTCTTTAGTTCTTGGTACAGTGCAGTTAGGTGCTAAATACGGAATTGCCAACGACTTAGGACAACCAACATTAGCTGAAGCACAGGCAATAATCGATGCAACTTATAATGCTGGCATTCGTTATTTCGATACTGCACAAGCCTATGGTTCAAGTGAAGATGTATTAGGGAAGATACTTCCAACTTATTTTAACGTGAAAGTAATTTCGAAATTTGCTCCTGAGTTAGATTATTTGAAGAACAACATTTTAGAGGAAGCATTTGAGAAAACGATTAAAAAGTTGGGCTTAATTCCTTTTGGGATGATGCTTCATCGTTATGACTGGATGAAGGATTGGGATTATGGTTTGCGTGAAATCATTCGGCACGTTGTTATTTTTAGAGGGGTCAATTTTGGTGTATCTGTTTATTCTTCGGAAGAAGCAGAGGCATTGTTAGATATTAAAGAAGTTTCTCTGATTCAAATTCCCTTAAATGTTTTTTCTAAAGAAATGCTTGATAAAGATATTTTTGCTAGAGCAAAAAAAGCTAACAAAATACTTTTCTTGAGGAGTGTTTTTTTGCAGGGATTATTACTATTGGAACCAAAAGAATTACCTCAAGAAATGGGGTTTGCTAAGGAATGTATTAAACAGTTGTATGATTTCTGTCAGCACAAAGGTGTTGGTGTTAAAGAATTTTGTTTGGGGTATGCTTTATTCAAAGCCGAAGGTTATGGCAGGGTACTTTTTGGCGCAGAAACAAAAGAGCAAGTTTTAGAAAACATAGAATTAGTTAATAATTTAAATATAGACGACAAAACATTTATGGAGTGGGAACAAATAGTTTCTGGGTTACTTGTTCCAGAACAGATGTTAAATCCCAGCATTTGGCCGAAAATAGACAAGAAAGGTTGATAAGTTATGATAGTTGCAATAGTTCAAGCAAGAATGGGCTCAACGAGGTTGCCTGGGAAAGTTCTGAAACCTATTATGGGTAAGCCAATGCTCTGGTATTTGGTCAAGCGACTTGAGCGAACGGAATATGTAGACAAGGTAGTTGTGGCAACATCTGAAGAGAAAAATAATGATGTTATTAGAGATTTCTGTAAGCAGCATTCTATGGACTGTTTTTCTGGTAGTGAAGAGGATGTTTTGGATAGGTTCTATTGTGCTGCAAAGCAAGTTGACGCGGATGTTGTTATTCGCATTACTGCGGATTGCCCATTACTTGACCCAGGCCTTATTGGTGGCATGCTTAAGGAATTTAATAGTAGTGATAGATATGATTATTATTGTGTTGCTTGTGGAGCTAGTGCTTCCACTGCAGAGTTTAATGGACTTCGTTATCCTGATGGATTGGATGCAGAAATATTTAGGTTTTCCACACTTGAAACTGCTTGGAAAGAGGCAAAGGCTCAATTAGAGAGAGAGCATGTTACTCCTTTTATTTGGCGAAGACCAGAAAGGTTTAAGTTAGGCAAGAAAACAAGTCAGAGCGATTATTCCTTAATGCGATGGACTGTGGATAATCAAGCAGACTTTGAGGTTATTGAAGAAATTTATAAAAACTTATATCCGAAGAAGAATGATTTTGGGTTGGAGGATATACTTGAATTTTTTAAAAGCCATCAGGAGTTACAAGATAAGAATAAACATTTTATTGGTGATGAGGGATATGGAATTTTTTTTAAATAGAAAGGAAATAATCATGGGTAAAGGCCAAGAACTATATAAGAAAGCTAAAAAAATAATACCAGGGGGCACACAGTTGTTGTCTAAGCGGCCTGAACAGTTCCTGCCTGACAATTGGCCAGCTTATTATCAGAAGGCGAAAGGTGTTGAGGTTTGGGATCTTGATGGTAAGAAATATATCGATATGAGTATTATGGGTATTGGTGCTTGTATACTTGGATACGCTGATCCAGACGTAGATAAAGCAGTAAGTAAGGCGATTCAATTAGGTTCAATGAGTACACTTAATTGTCCAGAAGAAGTTGAGTTAGCTGAGCTAATGTGTGAACTACATCCTTGGGCCGATATGGTTCGTTATACGCGCTCAGGTGGCGAGTGTGCCGCTGTTGCAATACGTATTGCGCGAGCTTCTTCAGGAAAAGATAAGGTAGCAGTTTGTGGTTACCATGGTTGGCATGATTGGTATTTGGCGGCAAATCTTGGAGATACCTCTAAGTTGGATGGACAGTTGCTGCCAGGGCTACAACCTAAGGGTGTTCCTCGTCAGCTTAAAGGATCAGTGTTAACCTTTAATTATAATAAGGAACAATTTGATAAGATTCTTTTAGAACATGGCAAAGAGTTGGGCGTTATTATTATGGAGCCAGCTAGAGGTCATGATGCTCCCTTAGAATTTTTGCAATATATTCGTAAAAAAGCTACAGAGCTAGGCATTGTTTTGATTTTTGATGAGATTACTTCTGGTTTTAGGATGACTTGTGGTGGGATTCATATGCTATATGGAGTAAATCCTGATATGGCAATATTTGCTAAATCAATCAGTAATGGTTATCCTATGGGAATTATTTTGGGTAAGAAATCGGTAATGGATGCCGCCCAAGAGAGCTTTATAAGTAGCACTTACTGGACCGAACGAATTGGCCCAACGGCTGCGCTTGCTACTATTAAGAAATATCGAAAAGAAAAAGTAGATGTGTATTTGATTAATATGGGTAAAAAGATAAAGAAGATTTGGCAAGAACAGGCGGATAAGGCAGGTCTAAAGTTGCACATTTCAGGGATTGATACTCTCGGACATTTTGAGTTTGATTATCCAAACAATTTGGCAATAAGAACTTTATTTACGCAGATGATGCTAGAAAAAGGCTTTTTGGCATGGTTTCAGTTTAAGGTATCCTATGCACACAAGGATAAACATTATAAGTTATATGAAAAAGCATTGGGAGAGGTGTTTCCTGTTTTGGCTAAATGTCAAAAAGAAGGAACCATTGAAAAGATGTTAAAGGGGCCAATCCAGACAACAGGTTTTAAGCGTTTAGTTGATTAGTAGATAGAAATTAATTTAAGGAAATTTGATGTATAAATTTGGTTTAAAATTGTGGTCAACAAATGAAAATTATTTAGGGGAAGCAATTCGTTTATATAAAGAAGGGGCTTATTCTTATATAGAGTTGTATGTTGTTCCTGAAAGTTATAATAACTTTTGTAAAATGTGGTGTGATTTACAAGATAAATATAATATTCCTTTTGTAATACACGCCCCACATTTCGGACACAATATGAATTTAGCTAAAAGTTCTTCTTATGAAAGAAATATGCAACTTTATCAGGAAACAAAGAAATTTGCAGATTTACTTTCAGTGGAATATATTATTTGTCATCCAGGCATTGATGGGGATATTAAGGAAACAGCAAGACAACTTAATCAGATAGATGATAAGCGAATAATAATAGAAAATAAACCCTATTACGCCATGAATAGTAGATTGGTTTGTAATGGAAATTCACCAGAAGATATAGAATTTTTAATGAAAGAAACTGCTCTTAGATTTTGTTTGGATGTTGGGCATGCTTTTTGTTCAGCAAAAGCAAGAGCAGTAGATGAGTTTACATTTCTGAAAGAGTTCACGAAACTTCAACCAGAACTATTTCATCTTTCCGACGGTATGCTCGGTTCTGTTTTTGATGAACACTTAAATATTGGTAAAGGCAATTACCCGTTAAAAGATATTTTAAAAACAATAGGAGACAATAAGCAGATTACAGTAGAAACAAATAAAAACAGTCAAACTAATCTTGATGATTTTAAAAAAGACGTTGAGGATTTAAAAGATATTATTAGGCTTGATGTAATAATTGTACCTATAGGTACAGATGACGTGATGGATATTTTTGAGTTAGCAAATGATCAAGCGGTGAGAAGTTTGTCTTTTAATGTAAGCGAAATAACTTTAGAAATTCACAAAAAATGGTTTAATGAAAAATTACAGGATAAGAATAGTTATTTTTATAAAGCAGTTGACGCAGACAAGAAGTTTATCGGATATATTAGATATGATTTGTCACAGGAAAATGAATATATCATTTCTGTTGCCATTAAAGCAGAACATCGAGGTAAGGGTTTTTGCTCTACGTTATTAATTAAGTCAGCGGAATTATTGCCAATAAAACATGAGGTTATTGCATATATCAAGCAGAATAATAAGACATCCTTGAAGTGTTTCTATAAAGCAGGATATATTGTTGATAATGAGCAGTATGATTATAAGGGATATGTTTGTTTCAAGTTAAAGTTGAAGAAGGGTATATAATGAAAAATACGTTTATTATAGCGGAATTATCAGCTAACCATAACCAAGATATTAATATAGCTTTAAAAACAATTAAGGCTATAAAAGAAGCAGGGGCAGACGCTGCAAAAATACAGACATATACTCCCGACACTATAACCATTGATTGTAAAAATGAATATTTTCAAATAAAACAAGGAACCATTTGGGATGGACAAAATTTATATGAACTTTACAAGAAAGCTTATACTCCTTGGGAATGGCATGAGGAACTTAGAGATTATGCTGAAAGTTTAGGATTGGTGTTCTTTTCTACACCTTTTGATTTTACTGCTGCAGATTTATTAGAAAAGATGAATTGTCCGATATACAAGATAGCTTCTTTTGAAATCACAGACATTCCTTTAATTGAATATACTGCTTCTAAAGGTAAACCTATGATTATTTCAACAGGAATTGCTGAGAAAAGTGAAATATTTGAGGCTGTTGAGGCATGTAGAAAAGTTGGGAATAATGATATTACATTACTTAAATGTACCTCTAGTTATCCTGCTACTATCGAGCAAGCTAATTTGATGACAATGGTTGATATGCGCCAAACTTTTGGCGTTAAGGTAGGGTTGTCTGATCATACAATTGGTTTTGAAGTATCATTGGCAGCAGTTGCTTTAGGGGCAGAAGTTATTGAAAAGCATATTATTATCGATAAAAGTATTGGTGGGCCGGATGCTTCTTTTTCTATGGAGCCAGAAGATTTCAAAGAAATGGTAAGGTTAATAAGAAATGTTGAAAAGTCGACAGGTATCGTGAGCTATGATCTTACAGAAAAAGATAAGAAAAATAGAGAGTTTGCAAGGTCATTGTTTGTTGTTAAGGATATTAGAAAAGGCGAGAAGTTAACAGCAGAGAATGTTAGGTCTATAAGACCTGGATATGGTCTTGCTCCAAAATATTATTATCAGGTTTTGGGTAAGATTGCTATTAAGGATATCGAGAAAGGTACCCCATTAAGCTTGGGATTATTTGAGTAATACTTTTTTAATTTCTTCAACAACTCTTTTAGCATCAGCTATTTTCATTTTAGAGGAACAAGGAATAGAGATAGTTTTTTCATAATAACTTTCAGAAATAGGGAAGTCCTTTTCGTTTATCTTGAACTGCTCATAATATGGATGTTTATAAACAGGGATGTAATGCACCTGTGTTAGAATATTTTTCTCTCTTAGTTTTAGAATAAATTCTTATACTTTAAATATGCCAAAGGAGTATATAATATTAAATAAGATGATTAAAATAATAATTGAAGCACATGTGGTGACTATATGAGGCTATCAGAAGTTGAACTAAATGCGATTAATGAAGTATTTAGAAATACTTTTAAGCATGGTATTGTTTATTTGTTCGGCTCACGAGCTGATGATAGTAAAAAAGGTGGAGACATCGATTTATATATAGTGTCTCAGAATGCTGAAAATATTGCACAAAAGAAAGTGGATTTTTTGGTGAAACTGAAACAAAGAATTGGTGAACAGAAAATTGATATTGTAATAAGTAACGGTGATAATAGAGCTATTGATGTTATTGCCAAAAAAGAAGGAGTCGTTGTATGCCAAATTTAAATGAGAACTTTAAGTTACTTGATCAAATGATAGAAAATGGTAACAAGGATTATTCTGATATTCAGTTGGTAGACTTAAATGAAATTTTTTTTGGCAACTACGAGAACCAAAGACTTATAAATAGTTTTTTGTTTAATTTCTCAAAAATCCAGGATAAGATTGGTTCCAAGTTATTTAAAAATGTTCTTATAGAATTAAAAGAGATTAATGACTATACGATTCCCATGAAAGATATAGTTAACATATTAGAAAAACTTGAGATTATAGAGTCTGCTGATGATTGGGATAAGTTAAGGGAGATAAGAAATATTTTGTCTCATGAATATCCAGATAGTTTAGATGAAAGAATTCAAAATATTAAATTAGCTTTAACTGGTTATGAGTTGATGATTGGTATGTATAATAAGTTAAAGAAATATGTTGGTTAAAATTTAGACTAGCTTTTCTTATAAAAAAATACGCCATGTTTATTGATATGCTCTATTAGTTCCTCATTATCAAGCGTATTGAAGATTGAGATGTCAACTTTATATGGTATAAGTAAATCATCTATTCTGTTAGTTAGGTTTAACAAGTCATCGTAAGAGAAGGCACTGTTCATGATTGTAATATCAATGTCTGAGCCATCTTTGTAGGTTCCAATAGCTCTGGAACCATAAAGTTTTACTTCTGTAATGTTTGGCGATTGTTTAAAAAGTGTAATTAATTTATTTAAGGATGCAGAGCTAATTCCAAAACTCATTTTAAAGGAATTCAATCATTTTATTTTCAAATTGTTTGAAAAGGTCATAATATTGTTCAATGATTTTAGAAACAATGTCATTAGCAACTGCTTTGTTGTAGGTATGCGAAGTAAGGTTTCTGCTTTCAATCATGCTCATCCAAGAGTCTCCATTTGAGATAAGCCCTTGAGAGAAGGCTTCCTTTGTAGCATCTTTTGACCCGAATACTTTGATATTGCCTTTAAATTCCAGGAAATCTTTAATAGTTTTCCAGAAAAGTTCGTGTGTAAACTCAAATCCTTGTATAACTCCTTGTTTTTCAAGGTCGGATAAGGTTCTTGTTTTAGCTAATTGAATGCCTTCCTCTAGTGAGTTTAGTGCACTTTGATAATTATTAAAACGTTGTTTCCACCTAATGTATGACATGGTTAGAGTTTATCATAGCTTGAGTATATTTTCTATTTCCCTTACAACTCGTTTGGCGTCAGATATTTTCATCTTTGAAGAACAAGGGATAGAAATAGTTCGTTCATAATAACTTTCTGAAACAGGGAAGTCCTTTTCGTTAATATTGAACTGTTTATAGAAAGGATGCTTATAGACTGGGATATAGTGAACTTGTGTCATGATATTTTTTTCTTTTAATTTCAACATAAATTCAGCCCTGCTAGTTCCAAAAGATTTCCAATCTACAAGAAGTGTAAACAAATGATAGCTACTTTTCTGCCAGTCCTTTTCGTGAACATAGTCTATACCAGCAATGTTTTTAAATGATTTTTTATAATAGCTAGCTATTTCTCTTTGACGAGCGACAAATTTATCTAGTCTTTTGAGCTGCGAAGAACCTAGCACACACTGGAAATCGGTTATTCTGTAATTGAATCCAAGCGTTTGCATTTCATATGACCAAGGTTGTTCCTTGGATTGAGTTCCTTTTATTCCATGAGTTCTTAAGGCACGACACTTTTCAGCTAGCTCATCGTTATTAGTGGTAATAGCTCCGCCTTCACCAGTTGTTAGATTCTTGAGGGGATGAAATGATAAGATACTTGCATCGCTGTATTTACAGCTACCAATTTTCTGCCAATCTTTTCCGTCAAAATATTCACTGCCAATAGCATGAGCAGCGTCTTCTATGATGATGGTTTTTGGAAATAGTTCTCTGAGTTTTTTCATGTCAACCGGAAATCCTCCAAAATGAACAGGAGAAATGGTTTTAAGATTAGTTATTTTTGGGATATTTTGAATATCTAGATTGAAATCAGAATTATTAATGTCTGAGAAAGCAGGCGTTCCTCCAGAGTAAATTCCACCATTGGATGTAGCAACAAAGGTGTTTGGTGAAGTTAGTCCAACGTCGCCTTCGTTATAACCAACAGCAAGGTTAATGATATGGAGCGCAGCTGTTCCGTTGCAGACAGCTATTACATGCTTTACGTTTAAATATTTAGCAAGTTCATCTTCAAACTTTTTTATTGCAGGACCTTGAGTTAAATATGGGTCGGAAAGTGCGAAAAAGACCTTGAGTTTATCTGTAAATGAAATGTTCTGTGTGTTATAAGTAATTGTTTTCATGTTTTCTATAGTATCAAATATTTGTTTTGCTGAAAATGATTACTAATAAAGTTTGTTTTTGTTCAAGTCATAACCTATAATTAAGAAAACAATTAGAGGGTGTGTAAATGGCAAATAAGCGCAATATTACTAATTATAATGACACTAACTATGAGGCAGACTTTTGGGGTAGTAGGCAATATGAAGACCTTATAGAAAAAGATGTTCTGCAAAAGATGCTTTCAAAAAATTATGATAGCTTTTTAGATTTAGGAGCCGGTTTTGGTAGGCTTGCACCTGTTTACAAAGATAAAGCTAAAAAAGCAACATTATTAGACTATTCCGACAAACTATTGGTAAGCGCAAAAGAGAAACTTGGAAAGAACAAGAACCTAAGTTTTGTTCAAGGAAGTTTCTATGAATTACCTTTTGATAAAGATACCTTTGATGGTGGTTGTTCAATAAGGGTTATGCATCATGTGGAAGATCCAGATTTATACTTTAAAGAGCTAAACAGGGTTCTTAAGAAGGATGCAGTATTTATACTTGAAGTTGCTAATAAAAGAAACTGGTTAGAAATAGTGAGAAAACTGCTTGGTAAGAAAGATGCGTTAAATCCATTTTCAAGAACACCAGAGAATAGAAGTCAAAAAGGGCTTACCTACAACTTCCATCCAGCATATATTCGTGAGAAGCTGGCTGAGCATGGATTTGTTATCGTTTCTAAAGTTGACTCTTCTTTGCTTAGATCTCCAATCTTAAAGAAGATTGTTGGTCAGAGCAGGTTAGCATTTATTGAAAAATTAATACCATTTTGGGTGCGCAAAACTAGTTATACACCTAGTATATTTTTCAAAATAAATAAAATATAGTTTTTACCCTCACCCACGGAAGTTATAAGTATTTTTAAATAAAGATTAGTCCCGTCACCCTCTCCGTTTCATAAATGAAATGGAGAGGGTCGTAGAATGTTCATCTTTATAATACCATTTTGTAAAATCTATAGATTTATCATACATAGCTGTAATGCAAAACTATTTTGTTACAGCAGGAAGTATACTATTATATGTATATGATAAGAAAAAATAACATTGCTATTGTGCATGACTTTTTAAGTCAGTATGGCGGTGCAGAATATGTGGTTTCTGTTTTTCATGAGATGTTCCCGGAAGCTCCAATTTATACTTCGATATATTTTCCAGATAAAACCTGGCCTGCGTTTAAGACTGCAAAGGTAATTACTTCTTTTATGCAGAAAACCCCATATATTTCTAAGATTCAGAAGTGGCTTTTTTTTGTGTATCCAATAGTATTCAGAACAATGGATCTTTCCAGCTATGATTTGATTTTAAGTAGCAGTGCAAACTTTGCTAGTGGAGTTAAAGTTAAAAAGGGGCAGAAGCATATATGTTATATGCATAATCCACCTAGATTTTTGTACAGAGAAGAAGAGTATCTTAAGAAAGAAAAAGTTGCTGGGTTATTGCGATTGTTGGTTAGTTTTATTAGTGTGCCGTTAAGGTTCTTTGATAAAAGGTCTACAGTAAAGATAGATTTTATAATCGCTAATTCCAAAAATGTTGCCAAAAGAATTTATAGTACTTATGCTAAGGAATCAATAATGGTATATCCGCCTGTTGAGGAAGATAGGTTTTGCTTGTCTGAAAAAAGTGAGGGCTTTTATCTAGTAGTCTCAAGGTTAATTGGTTATAAGAGGGTTGACCTTGCTGTAGAAGCTTTTAATAATTTGAATAAGCGACTTATTGTCATTGGTGATGGGCCTGAAAAACAGAGATTAAAAGAGATGGCTAGGAATAATGTGGAAATAATGGGTTGGCAGCCAGATGAGGTTGTCGCAGATTATCTTGGTAGGTGTGAAGCATTTATTTTCCCAGGGGAAGAAGATTTTGGGATTGTGTCTGTGGAGGCCCAGCTTTGTGGTAAGCCAGTCGTCGCTTATAGGGGTGGTGGAGCGTTGGAGACAGTTGTAGAGAATGAGACAGGTATATTTTTTGATGAATTTGATTCAAAGTTACTTGCTGATGCCGTTCTTGCACTTGAAAATACTAAATGGAATAAAAAGAAGATACGAGAGAATGCTTTAAGGTTTTCTAAGAAAAGATTTAAAGAAGAAATTAATAAAATTATTGCTGGGGAGCAAACAGATGTTAAAAAATAATTTGATAAAATCCTCATATTTAAATAGAGCATTGGATATTATCATTAACGGATTATGTTTTGTTTTATCTCAGTTAATCATTCACAGTTTTTTTCCTTCTTATTCTCAATATTTTCCATCAACGGCTCCATATGAGTATGTTGAGTTATTTTTGTTGTTTGCTTTTTTTATGGTTTATATTGGGCGTAAGAATAAGGTATATAGTTACGATAGATACTATGATCTTTCAGAGGTAACGAAGAATCTGCTATACACTCAGTTAGCTGCGATGTCATATGCATTAGTTGTATATTTTTTGTTTAGACGAGATTTTCCTATGAGGTTCTTTATAGTTTTATATTTTGTGATGTTTTCTGTATTTTCTGTTGCATTTCACTTTTTCTTTAGAAAAGCCGTGCATTATTTCAGTTCAAAGAGTGAAAAACGTCATAAGGTTTTTATTTTTGGTAACACATATGAAGCAGAAGCAGTGATTGATGAAATATCTCAGAATCGCTATTGGGGATTTAATGTTATAGGAGTTAAGAAGACAAAAGATAATCCCATGTTTAAATATAATGAGTTACTAATGGATGACCCCTTGGACTTTGATGCACTACTTAAGAAGCATGCCCTTGATTTAGTAATATTTCCAGAGGTAGGCGATGCCTTAGGTAAGCACAGAGAGTATTTAGATGTATTTGAGCGAGCTGGAGTAATGACAATGATTAGTTTAAAAGGACTTAAGATGAATTTTATGAAAACAGAAATTGAATATATTGGTTTATATCCGATGATTTTCTATTCTTCTACATCAGACAAGCATAAGGTGATTTTATTAAAGTTTTTGTTTGATAAGATTTGTTCGTTTATTGCATTATTAGTGCTTTTGCCCCTTGTATTTGTTCCTGTTGCAATTGCCGTAAAACTGACATCTAAGGGCTCAGTTTTCTTTGTACAGGAAAGAGTTGGCTTGGGTGGTAGAAAGTTCAGGATGTATAAGTTTAGAACAATGGTTAAGGATGCGGAGCAGATAAAACAATCATTAATGAGCAAAAATGAGATGGACGGACCTGTGTTTAAAATTAAGAAAGACCCTAGACTTACTCCTATCGGAGGGTTTTTAAGAAGATACAGTATAGATGAGTTGCCTCAATTATTTAACATTTTAAAAGGCGAAATGAGTATTGTTGGTCCAAGACCACCATTGCCTGAGGAGGTTTGGGTATATAAAGATGAGTTTAGAAGAAGATTATCTATAAAGCCAGGTCTTACTTGTTTATGGCAGATAAGCGGAAGAAGTGAAATAGATTTTAATACTTGGATGCAATTAGATATGAAGTATATTGATAATTGGTCGTTTATTTATGATATTATTATAATATTTAAAACAATCATATCTGTGTTTGAAAGAAAAGGCGCTTATTAGTTTGTTTATTGCAAATTTATGTCTTAAACGTTTCAGTGCTAATATAAATAGTATAAGGCTTGATTGTGAGGGGATCAATTATTATTAGATTTCTAGTATTGTTTTTTATTATGGGTTTTGGTTTTTCAGTAGACAATAGCTATCTTCTTGGCCCAAAAGATGTTCTTGGCGTTCTTGTTTTTTCAAGGTCAACAGAGTCAGGGTTATATGAAAGAACAACAAATGAAGCATTAAAACAAGAGATATCTTTGAATGGATATATTGATTTGCCTATCATTGGATTAATAGAGATTAACAATAAAAGCATCAATGAAGTCAAATCAATTCTTGAAGCTAAATATAATAAATATTTATTGGATGCAAAGGTAGAGTTGTCGCTAGTTCAAGCAAAAACAATACCTGTTTATGTTTTGGGTGAGGTTATTTTTCCAGGTCTATATGAAGTAGATGATGGAAACGATTCAGTAAAAAACATCTATGCAATGATACAGATGGCAAAGGGTTTTACTAGCGAAGCAGATAAGCGAAATATTACTATTAGGCGAGGAGATAAATCCTTTAATATAGATCTTGTAGCTGGCAACCTAGATAAGATTAGAGATATTAAGTTTCAAAAAGATGATCTTATCTATGTTGAGAAAAGGTTTAATAAGGTCTATGTTTTGGGACAGGTGTTGAACCCAGGTTGGTTTCCATATGTGGAGAATTCAAAAGTGATGGACTATATATCACATGCTAGAGGAATGTTAGAATCGGCAGGAGATGAAGTGGTCGTCCTTGTTGGAGGAAAGACGGATAAAGATAGCATAAGAAGAATAAAAATTAATCATGATATAGGTGTTCCTTTAGATAATTTAGCAGTAGAGCCAGGAACAGTAGTTTTTGTTCCCAAAGGTGTTATTGCAAATTGGGAATTTTTGTTAAGGCAATTACAGAACGTAAGGGACGCTCTTTATTATCCTTCAGATATTTCTAATCAGCTTAGGAACCTAGGAAACATTTAATGGATACCAAGGATATTAAATATTTTTTTAATGTTGTAATGCTAAATATCAGGCTAGTGTTGTTTATTTCACTTACGGCGACATTAGCTTCTCTTGTTTTTTTCATTTTAGAGAAACCAAAATATTATGCTGATGCTAGGTTATTAATAAAGAGCGTAAGTGATGTGCAGTGGTTTTCTCAAATGGCACCACTTGTACAGGAGTCATGGACAAATGCCTCTTCAATATTTGAAACTGAGTTCAGGCTAATGAAATCAAAGGAAGTTATTGATAAGGTTATTATTGATGTCAACACAGCATTGCCTAGTGCAAAAATTGGTAGAGAAGACGTGTTGCAATTAGTAAAATTAAATAAAGAGGCTAATACAAACCTTGTTCATTTGATAGCAGTTACAGAAAAACCAGAATTATCTTATAGGCTTGTTGATGCTTATACAAAATATATTCTAAAACAGAACGCCTCCATTTATCGTGATACTAGCGAAAAGACAAAATCGATTATAGAGAAACAGTTGGCTGAGTCAGAAGAAAGGCTTAATAAATACAGGCAGATAATAAATTCTAATAAAAACGCTTCAAGCTTACTTTCGGCTGGAGCAGAAAGCACTTTTGCAAAAAGAGGAGACTCCTTAAAGGGTGATCTTGCTTCTTTACGTTCAGAATTATTGATTGCAAATCAGATCAAAGTTAATCTTCAGGACGAACTTGAAAATGGTGGTGGTTTTTATGCAAAACATGTTGACTCGTCTCTTTTGAAGGGACTGATAGATAAGAAACAAAGCCTATATACACAAATGAAGGCAAATCCTCAGGATAAGTATATTAGCGAACAATACAATGTTGTTAATCAACAGTTTAAGAAAGAACTTAGAGCAATCTCCTTAAAAGGAGGAAATTTGTTAACAGGTTATTATGAAGACTTATTAAAGAAGATAAAGAACCAAGAGGATAAGATAGATGAAATCAAGAATAAGATAAATATTTACTCTAAGGAGTTAAGAGATTATGGGATTTCTAATAAGTACGCAGTGGAAAATTATGATATTTTGCAGGCAAAGAAGCTTTACGATATGGAGAGCGAATATAATGTAGCATTACTTAAGAAGCTTCAGGAAGCAAATTTAGCTGAAGAGATTAATGTAGGAAACGTAAAGCTTGTTTCTGCTCCACAAATGCCACAGGGTGGATATTATTCAGGTAGAAAAGCAAAAGTATTGTTTGTTTTTATGACAAGTTTTTTGTTTTCGCTTGTTTTAGTTGTTATAAAGAACTATTTAGAAAACACGATTAATATTTATGATGATATTGTAAGGCTTGAAAAGCTTTGTGAACCATTAGGGTTTTTACCAACTAGAAGGAATATTGAAAAGGCTAATATTAATAACTATCCAGCTAACAGTTACTTTGTTGAAGCGTATAAAACAGTATTGATTAAGATTCTAATTAACAATGCTTCCAATAAGATTACTTGCACGATGCCGGTTGATATATCAGTAGCTAATCCAACAGTAACGGTTAATTTGGCGATTAACGAGAGCAAAAGCGGTATGAAGGTTTTGGTTGTTGATGCAAACCTTAGGAGCCCTACACTTGGTAAGCTAAACAAAGAGCCAGAACGAGAGGGCTTACTTGAAATGTTTGAGGGAGAAAAGACTTTTAAAGAAGTAACTAGAAAAACAGAACACGAGAATTTGTTCTTTATATATGTCGGAAATGGGAAGAGAAGTCCAATTGATACGATGCTAAGCGCTTACTTCAATGATTTAATTGCTAAAGCTCAGTATGAGTTTGATTCTATTTTTATAATGCTGCCACCAGCAAATGTTTATGCAGAAGGATGGATTATGGCAATGAAGAGTAGGAACATTGTTCTTTTAATAGAGCAGGGCGTGTCAAAAGTAAGTTCTTATAAAGAAACTTTAAGTGTACTGGAACGTTATGGCGTTAATATCTTAGGATCAGTATTTGTTGGTTATAGGAGTCCTTTCGATATAAAGAGGATACAGTATGAGAAGTCTATGTCCAAATTTTCAAAGTTATTTTTTTATTGGGTTGAGTCAGCTAGTAAGTATTTGGTAAAGAAAAAAATATTTTTACTTTTTGGGCTTTTGTTCGTTATACTGTTGGGAGTAGGATTGGCGATATTATTATCAATAGGGATGTGGATTGAGTGAAGACAAAAGGAATTGTTATTAAGCCTGGGAAAAGCTCGATAAGCATCTTTAAAGAACTTTGGGATTATAGAGATTTATTCTTTTTTTTATCATGGAAAGATGTTTTAGTTAGATACAAACAAACTGTTGTTGGTGTTGCTTGGAGTTTGATAAGACCGATTCTTACCATGATAGTTTTTACTATTATATTTGGTAAGGTTGCAGGGCTTCCTTCAGGCTCAGCCGCATATCCTATCTTGGTTTTTGCTGGTATGCTTCCTTGGCAGTTTTTTTCCAACTCTTTAGCTAATAGTTCTGCTAGTCTTATCAATAATTCTGCTATGATATCCAAGGTATATTTTCCAAGAATTATTATTCCTTGTACCTCAATAATAGTTAGTTTTGTTGACTTTATAATATCTTTTTTTATATTAGTAGTGTTAATGGTTTGGTATCATTTTTTGCCTAGTTGGCAGGTAGTTTTTTTACCATTGTTTATTGTTTTGGCTGCATTTACATCTTTGGGTATCGGGTTTTGGATGTCAGCTTTAAATGTTCGTTTTAGAGACTTTCAGTATGTTATACCGTTTATGGTTCAGTTTGGTTTATACATCTCTCCAGTAGGCTTTAGTAGTAGTGTTATACCCGAGAAATGGAGGCTTTTATATTCTCTTAATCCAATGGTTGGGGTTATTGACGGTTTTCGCTGGTCAATTATTGGAGGAGAGTATTCTCTTTACCTGCCTGGATTTGTGCTTTCTATAGCGACTGCAGTATTGTTGATGGTTTCTGGCTTTTTGTTTTTTATTAATCAGGAGCGCTCATTTGCGGACTATATTTAAGCTATGAACCTACCAGCAATACAGATAGAAGGCATAAGTAAAAGTTATCTAATTAAACACCTGAAGAATAGTTCTGGTTCAGGACTAAGGCATGTTTTAGACGATGCCGTGAATGGTTTTTTTCGTAAGATATCAGGAAAAGGAAATATCGAAGAACAATATACAAGGGAGATATTTTGGGCACTTAAAGACATTAGTTTAGAGATAAATCAGGGCGATAGAGTTGGCATCATTGGTAGGAACGGTGCTGGTAAATCTACTCTTTTAAAGATACTTAGCAGAATCACAGAACCTACAGCAGGTATAGCTAGAATTAATGGTAGAGTAGCAAGTCTTTTAGAGGTTGGAACAGGTTTTCATCCAGAGCTTTCTGGAAGAGAAAATATTTTCCTTAACGGTGCTATCTTGGGAATGACTAGGAAAGAAATTAAGAGCAAATTTGATGAGATTGTTGCATTTTCTGAAGTGGATAAGTTTCTTGATACTCCGGTAAAGAGGTATTCTTCTGGCATGTACGTTAGGTTGGCTTTTGCGGTAGCTGCGCATCTTGAGTCAGAAATTTTGATTATTGATGAAGTTTTAGCTGTTGGGGATATGCAATTTCAAAAAAAGTGTTTAGAAAAAATGGAGGATGTTGGAAAGTCAGGGAGAACAGTATTATTTGTTAGTCATAATATGGGAGCTATTTCTGAATTTTGTAAAAGAGTAATTCATTTGGAAAAGGGTCACATTATAAAAGTTGGGGAGACAAGAGATATTATTCAGACTTATTTATCCAGTAATCAATTCGAGGGGAACGTTGACCTGAGCGATTGGCATGTGGATCGTTTAGGTAATGGATCTATGAAAATTAAGAGTATAAGAACAATAAATATAACAGGTGAAGTATCTACTGTTTATCGGCATAACGAGCCAATGAGCTTGGAGTTGATTGTAAGTTCAGAGAAAAATCGAGATATACATTTAGGGGTTAGTATTCGTGATTCGTTAGGAAACTTGATTGTCCATCCTAATAATATAGATGATAAGATGGTTCTGAGGTTAGTTCAAGGAGAAAACGAGATAGTTATGAATATTTCAGCCACTGGACTAAATAATGGTATATATTATATTTCGGTTTGGTTAGGGGATGTTTATAATAATTTGCATGATAGGGTTGGGAATTGTCTTTCATTTGAAATTGATAATGCAATAATTGGTAGTTTTATTAGTCAGGGAAAAGTATTAATAAGTGCCGATTGGAAGGTCAAATGAGTATAATCAAGAATATAATAAATGCAGTTGTTAGCAAAAAAGGATATGAGTTGAGAGCTATCATTAATCGAGATCAGGGATGGTATGTAGAGAATGAAGAGGTTGGACCATCAAATATTGAAGTAAAGAGAAAAAGGGTATTAAGTGGAGGTTCTTTTGAGCTTCCAGAAATGATTATTTTGAACAGGGTGGTTGCAAAAAATTTAGTTGGTAGCGTTAAGAAGGTAATAAATGTAGGATGCGGAGTAGGTACATTTGAGAGAATTGCTTCATCAATGTATCCTGATGTAAGCTTTACTGCAAGTGAATATGATGAAGAAAGTTTGGATTGGTGTAAGTCGCAGTATAAACTTGAAAATGTAGTTTTTACCGGAGACCAAGTAGAAAAGTTATTAAAGAAAAATGGTAAGTATGACCTAGCGATATCAATCGATGTTATAGAACACATCAAAGAGTATGCATCATTTATACTTCAGATGAAGGAATTAGCAGAAGTAGTAGTTATTACTACACCAAATAAGGCAAGAAATTCTGATTCACTTCAGGCTATGCCACCGAAGTTTACCCATCATATTAGAGAATGGACTTCTGGAGAATTCTATTGGGTGCTCAGGGCTTTTTTCTCAGACGTAGAGCTTTATTCTCTGGACGATAAAGAAGATATCTTGGTGCCAATTGGTGTGCTTTCGGAAAGGTCACCACTGATAGCGGTATGTAAAGGAGCAATAGGTTAGTTTGATTTTTAATATTTTCAGAAAGTTAATAAGTTTATTTGATCGTAACCATCAAAAACTTCCCTCAAATATGTTGTTTGATTTTTTGGTTTCGCAAAGGATGTATAAGTGTCGCAAGCATCGGTATGCTAATGTTTTTTTTCCTAAGACCTATTCGGATCATCTAATGAGATTTAAAACATTAAAGCGAGATAGTCGCTTAACAAAGTTGGTTGATAAATATGCGGTTAGAGAATATGTTTTCGAAACTATAGGTGAAGAGTATTTGGTTCCATTAATTGGAGTATACTCGAAAGTTGAGGATATAGATTTTAATAAGCTTCCAAAGCGATTTATTTTAAAATTAAACCATGGCTCAGGATGGAATGTTATTTGTCAGGATAAAGCAAAATTTGATATTGAAGATGTTATAAGTAAGCTTGGGAGTTGGTTAAAACAAAACTATTATCTGCTTGGACGTGAGTATCCATATAAGAACGTAATCCCGAAGATAGTTTGTGAAGAGTTAGTTTCAAGACCAGATGGTGAAGAGCTAATGGACTATAAGTTCTTTTGTTTTTATGGTGAGCCAAAGTTTATTCAAGCAGATGTTGATAGAGAGACAAATCATGCAATAAATATTTATGATCTTAATTGGCAACAGGTTCCCGTTAGTCTTCAGTATCCAAGAAGCAATAAGAAAGTAGCAATCCCATCTAATTTTGAATTAATGAAAAAGCTAGCAAGAAAGCTTTCTAAGGGGTTTGATTTTGTTAGGGTGGATTTTTATAATTTGAACGGAAAGATTTATTTTGGCGAAATGACTTTTTTCCCAGGAAATTGTGCTGATTCTATTGATCCAATTGAATATGATTTAGAATGGGGAAATTTTTTTGTGAAAGGTAAAAAATAATGCAAAAAGTTACGGTGCTTATGTCCATTTACAATGGCGAAAAGTACCTATCTGAAGCAATTGATAGTATCTTAGCTCAAACGTTCTCTGATTTTGAATTTTTAATAATCGATGATGCTTCTACAGATAAGACTTCTTCAATCCTTGTAGATTATCAAAAGCAAGACAAGAGAATCAGGGTGGTTACAAATTCAAATAATATAGGTTTAACAAGGTCTTTAAATATCGGAATCGGACTTGCCCAAGGAATGTACATAGCTAGGATGGATGCGGACGATATATCTTTGCCTCCAAGACTAGAAAAACAGGTGTTATTTTTGGATAATAATCCCGAATATGCAGTTGTAGGTTCTTGGTTTATTAGGGTAGCAAAAGGACAAGAGGTAGTAGAGCAAAGGCCATCTGATTATAGACATATAGCCAGCAAATTGTTTTATGGAAACCCAATAGCACATCCGACTGTTATGTTTGTTAAAGCTATCGTTATATCTGTTGGCGGATATAACGAAAAATATCGTACTGCCCAAGACTATGGCTTGTGGTGGTCGTTGGTGGGAAAACATAGGCTAACAAACATTCCAGAAGTGTTGTTAAAGTACCGACAACACGAGGAGATGGTATCTGTTACTAAAAAGAAGGACCAGGATGGTAATTATGATAAGATTAGAAAAAAGAATTATTGGAAAGCAGTTTTTTTAAGTAGAGGAAGAGTGTTTGTTGGCTCTATTGCTTGGAGATTGTTTAGATGGGGTTTATCGTAATATCATGGCAATAAATTACAATAAGGCAAATCTTACAATAATGGTAATTTCCGAAAACGAGGAAAAGAACATAAGGCGTTGCTTAGAAAGTGTGGTTGGTTTTGCTGAGTCAATAATTATAGTTGATTCCAGTACTGATACTACGCCAGATATTTGTAAGCACTATACGAAAAACATTTTTACATATAAGGGCATAACTTATGAAGACAAATGTAATTATGGTATAGAGAAAGCATTTACAGATTGGGTTCTTGCGGTTGATGCAGACGAGGTTCTTACTCCTGAGATAAAAAAGGAAATACTCGAGTTAGATTTAAACAATACTGAGTTTAATGGCTTCCGTGCTTGTTTTAGACAGTTTTTAATTAATAGAACAGTTAATGATGCTACTATTCCAGCTGCAATAAGGCTTTATAAGAATACTAGTCGTTATGTAAGTACAGTTCCTCATGCGCCAATGGAAGTTTATGGAAAAGTAGGAGTGTTGAAGAATTATATTCTGCATTTTTCACATCCAACGATTAATGATTTTATTAGAAAAACTAACAACTATTCGGATCATGAAGCAAAAGAATTATTTGAAAAAGGTAAGCGAATGAGTTGGCTGAGATTATTAGGTAAGCCAATCAATGCTTTTTATTTGAGTTATTTTAAGACAAAGCGTTATAAATATGGAGTGAGTGGTTTTATTTATTCTCTGCTTATTGCTAACTATAGCTTCATGATGGGTCTTAAGCTTTACTGGCTATCTTTGCCTGATGATAAGAAAAAGCCAGAAGCAGATGTCGCTGAATTTTTTGATGATTATCATTATGGTATTTGATAGTATTTTATGAATACTACCATTACAGCAATAATTAACTTTAATAATATAGAAGATACCGCAGAGTGTGTTCAGTCTTGTCTTGATTCAAAAATAATACCGCAAGATGTAGTAATTATTGATAACGGATCCATTAAAGAGAGTATGGAGCAGTTAAAGAAGCTTTTTCCTGCTATTCATATGGTTAGTTTAGTGGAGAATATCGGTTATGCAGGGGCTGTTAATGAAGCGTTTAAGTATTCGACTGATAGGGGCTATAGATATACTTTTATCCTAAATAATGATGTTGTAGTAAACAGTAAAACAATAGTTGAGTTAGAAAAAACCTTATTGAAATCATCATCGTATGCGATTGCTGCTCCAGTTAACTATGTTCAGGGATCTAATTTTAAACGAATTTGTTTCTCAGGTGGCATAGTAGATTATAAGAGGGCAATCACAGAGCACTTTATGGATCCGATAGAAGAAGACCGTGAATCAGATTTTATAACAGGAGCATCTTTTATGGTTGAGAATGAACTCTTTTTTAAGTTAGGTGGCTATGATGAAAGTTATTTTATGTACTATGAAGATAGTGATTTTGGGGAAAGATTAAAGAGGGCAGGCTACAAGATGGTCGTTTCAGCTAGTTCATTTATTGAGCATAAAGTTTCAAGTACATCTAATAGATTTTTAAGTGTTATGTATTATGGAAACAGAAACAGGATAATATTTTTTTTAAAGTATTCACCCAAAAGGTATGTGCTATCTTTTATTTGGGTATATTTGTTGGAATATTTTAGAAAAGTTGCAAAATTGATTATTTTCCCAACAAAAAGAAATGCCTTCATAGTATATTATCTTACGAAGAGCTTTTGTGATGGATTGTTAATGAGAGCAGAGAAAAGAGTAGAAATAAAATGAAGATACTATTTGATGTTGCTATTCTATCAAAGCAAAAGTTTGGTGTAGCTTATGCTGTTTTAGAGCAAATGAAAGCCTTGCAAGCGCTTCCAGAGCTAGAGGTAGAGAATATTGTATTTGGTATTAATGGAGTTAAAGAACATAGGGAATTATTGAAGGAAGAAGGCATAAGTTCTAGAAGTTTTTTGTTCCCAAATAAAGCTACAAGAATATTTGAGAAATTCAAAATTTCTTTAAGTTCTTTGTCATTGGGAAAGTATGATTTTTTCATTCAGACAGGAACCCATGCCTCAAGAGTAATTGATCACGAGAAATATATTTTATCTGTCCACGATATGCTTGGTCATCGGTATCAAGAAGAATATGCCCCCCAGGGGTTAACGGTAGTGGAGAAGCAAAAGTTGATGAGGAAGGTAAAAGCAATAACTACTGTCTCTGAGTTTACAAAAAGTGAGATAATGTATTTTTTCCCAGATATTTCTCATGACAAAATTCATGTTATTCCTAATGGCTATGACCAGAGTAGGTTTAATGAAAAAAATGATTTAAAAGAATTTGAGATAATCAGAAACAGATACA
This sequence comes from Candidatus Termititenax sp., assembly GCA_020719045.1. Taxonomy (GTDB): domain Bacteria; phylum Margulisbacteria; class Riflemargulisbacteria; order GWF2-35-9; family DYQY01; genus DYQY01. Next base: position 10,719 of record DYQY01000009.1, on the reverse strand, counting down.
ATTTACCGGCGAAGTATTTTCTTGCCTATGGTGGTAATTCTGAGAGGAAGAATATGGGCAGGCTATATAGTGTTTTTTTAGAGAACGCAACCCCTTTACCTCTTGTTGTTTTTGGTAAACATGATGTAAGTGCTAACAATAACATTTTTGCTTTGGGATATTTGCCAGAAAAGGAGGTTGAATTGATATTAAAGAATGCATTCGCTTTAATTTTGCCGTCGTTTTATGAAGGTTTTGGTTTGCCAGTAATAGAAGCACAAGCATGTGGTATCCCTGTGATTTGTTCAGAGGTAGCTTCGCTTCCAGAAGTAAGTGGTGGTTATGTTTTTAGTTTTAATCCATTTGATAAGGACTTAATTTATAAATCAATAATAAGAGCTTATGAGGATGTAATAGAAAGAAAAAGAATGGTTAAGCAAGGATTAGCCTGGGCAAAAGAGTTTACTTGGGAAAACTCAGCAGGCAGATTATTTGAGTTGTTAAATAAGTTGAGCATATAATGAGAGTTTTAATAGCTCCTAGTAGTTTTTATCCAGCGATTGGAGGTATCGAGACCATTACTAGAGAGTTGGCGTTAGGGCTTATTTCTAGAGGACATCAAGTTGATATTCTTACCATTAATCCCTTTGGTAGAGAGAAATCAGAAGAAACAAAACAAGGATTAGATGTACGTAGGTGTCTTTTTTTGTTGCCGTCAAAAAACATTATCTCTACTATAAAGTTTGCTCTCTATTTTGTGTATGTATTGCCACAAATCATATTTTATATAAAAAAGAATAATGTAGAAATAATGAACATTCAAGGGATATCGGCTCAGGCTTTTTATTTGGTGTTAGCAGCAAAGCTTTGTCGTATTCCTTTAATTACTTCAACACATGGTGAGGTAAATAATGATGACGCTGGTATTTTTAATAAATCATTTATGTTTAAATTAATATTAATTCTTGTTGTAAATGTGTCTAAAAAGATTGTGTATTGTTCCCAATATTGTGAGCGGGAGTTGCCTATTATGATGGATATCCCGAAGAAAAAAGTCAGAGTTATTACAAACGGGATGGACGCAACGTGTTTGCCTAAAAGAATCAAAAACAGAATGAATAGATTTTTGATGGCAGGAAGATTGGAAAAGGTTAAGAATTTTGACCTTGTGATTAAGTTATTTGCAAAGCATAGACAGGTGGTTAGTGGTTATGAGCTTGTTATTGTAGGTTCTGGTTCAGAAGAATATTCGCTTCGTAAGCTAGTAGAGGAGTTAGTATTAGAGAATATTTCATTTATTACAAATGCTGACAGAAAAAAGGTTTTAGAACTGATGATTAGCTCAAAAGGAGTTTTTGTTCCATCACGTTCTGAGTCTTTTGGCATGGTTTGCTTAGAGGCTTTAAGTTGTGGTACGCCTGTTTTCGTTGCTAATACAGGCGATATGTCGGCGATGGTTCTAGAGGGGTTTGGTGAAGTGGTGGATATTGCGAATGAGAAGATGGTTGAAGCAACCTTTATAAGGTTTATAAATCAAATTAATGAGTATAATGTAAACGATAGGTACATAAAGGAAAAATATAGCTATACCAAAATGATTGATGAGTATGAGAAAATGTTTAAGGATAATTTGAGATGACAAAAAGTAGGTTGTTATTTTTTTCCTTAGAACCATGGGATGAGGTTTGGCGAAGAAACCAATTCTTTGCAAGGGAAATGTCTTCAGACTATGAAGTTGTTTTTATTCAACCAGTTATTTCTGTATTTAAATTGTTGTTCAGGATTAATAAGCAAGACTGGTATCAGGGCATCAGAATAGTTCCTATGTACAAGCTTGTACCTGAGCAATTTTCGTTTTTCCGTTGGATTAACAGGCGATTCTACCTTTTGCAGATTAAACTAAGAAAATTAGACAAAACAGATGTCATATGGAACAACGACCATTTGCTGTCATTTGTTCTGAAGCACATTAAATATAATACAAGTGTTTATGATATTACAGATGATTGGACAATGCTTCCTTTGCCTAGGTGGTTAAAGGAGAGAGTAATTTCTGGGGATAAAGAACTCTGTGAGCTGTCAGATGTTGTTATTGTTTGTTCAGAGGTACTTTATAAAGCCAAGACATCCTATAAAAGCAACCTACACTTAGTAAAAAATGGTGTGGATATTGAAGAGAAGACTAATACAAAAGTAGCACTGAACTTTAAGGGGTTGGTGTTGATGTACAGTGGCTCGTTGCATCAGGAAAGATTGGATGTTTCATTAATAGTTGAGCTAGCAAGAGAATTTAAAGAAGATTCCTTTGTGTTTGTTGGTCCTGATTACTTAGACAAAAAGAGCAGGGAGCTACTTATTAGCGAAAAAAACATTCATCTACTAGGCACTGTTCCTTATAGTCAGATTTGGTCGTATTACAATAGTGTAGATGTCCTGATAGTGCCTCATGCAATCAATCAGTTTACCGAGAGCTTAAATCCAATCAAACAGTATGAATATTTGCTTACAGATAAACCAGTAATTGCTACTGCGGTTTCAGGTTTTAGAGAGCTGTCAGATGTTTTTGAGATAGCTGAAAATATTAGCGAGTTTGTTAATAAAATTCGAGAGATAAAAAACGGTGAAATAAAAGTTGATATAAAAGAGAGAAGACTTTATGCAAATCAGAATTCATGGAAAGACAGATATCAGAAGATTAAGGGCTTAATCAATTTGTTTAATATTTAGACACTTATATTTGGGACTGTTCATTTTTTGGAAAGTAATAAATTGGCAGTCCCTTATTTTGAGTGCTAAAATGGGCTTATGAAATCTCAAAACAGACAAGACATAATAATGAGCAAATTGGTTGAGGACTATGTTGAAACGACTCAGCCCGTATCTTCCAGTAAGTTAGTAGAAAATATAGGCATAGATGTTAGCAGTGCAACTGTTCGTAATGACCTTATGAAGCTTGAGCAAGATGGGTATGTTCAGCATCTACATACATCTTCAGGGAGGGTTCCCACGGATAAGGGATATCGTTTATATGTTGATAAGTTAATGTTTTGTGCTGAGGTTCCAGAGGAAGAGAAAGCAATCGTAAAAGAAGCTGTAAGTTCAGTATATTCCAATATTAATCATTTGCTACTGACCACTGCTAGTATATTGTCTGATTTGTCAGAGTATCCAGTTATTGTTGTGACTGATAACTTCAAGCAAAATACAATCAAATTAGTTCAGTTAGTGTTATTAAATATCCATCAAATAATGATCAGCATGCTTGATAATTATGGAGACTACTATCAGGAAATAATGCAATTACCGGCGAATAGCATAGTTTCTCAGCTAGAACTAAACAAAATATCGGAGTACTTGAATAATATCTGTGGCGACTGTCCAGTTGTTTCGTTAGAAGAACTGTATAACCAAAATTATGGCGAGCTTTCTGCCAGGTTTTCTTCCTATAATGAAGTGCTTATACAGATAAGCAAGGTTTTTGAGCGAGGAAAAGCGTTGCTGAGTGATAATAAGGTAATTAGCAAGACAAGTAATAAGCTCTTTTCCCAGCCTGAGTTTCAAAAGATAGATGCTTTAAAGAATGTACATTCTGTACTAGAGGATGAGGCGAAAATAGTTAAGCTTTTTTCTGATACTTTACTGGAAAGTAATGGCGACATTAAGGCTCTGATAGGCAAAGAAAATGTAACTAGTGGACTGGAGGATACCTCATTTATTGCAGGAAAAGTAGCTATTGGTGACAAGGATATTGTTGGAATAGGAGTAATAGGACCAACAAGAATGAAGTATGGCAAAGTTTTTGCACAATTAAAGAATGTAATAAAGAGCCTGGATGATAAGGTGAAGAAAATATTAATTTAAAAATAATCAGAGGAGGTGAAGAGTTTGGTCGATGAGGGTCAAGAAAGTATGGAGCAGGAATCTGAGCAAGAGGTTGAGAAAGTATTTGTAGATGTTGATAGTAGGCTAGCTGGTGATGATAAACATTCCAAAGGTGATAAGCATGATAAATCAACGAAACTTAAAGCAAAGAAAATAGTTGAGGAAATGCAAAATAAGATAGCTGAGCTGGAGAATGCTAATAAAGATTTGCAAAATGAGTTCTTGAAAAAGAGAGCAGAGTTTGAAAACTTTAGAAGGAGAATGGAAAAAGATAAAGAGGATTTTATAAAATACTCTTTGGAGAAGTTTATTAAGCAATTGATTCCGATTATGGATAGTCTTAATATGGCTTTGCATCCAAACAATATTCCGGAGGAGCAGCTAAAAGCTTTTGAGGGATTTACGCTTATTTTTAAGCAGTTTCAGGATTTGTTAAGCAAAAACGGCGTGGTAGAAATATCAGCAATTGGTGAAACATTTGATCCAAATATTCATCAAGCAATATCTCAGGAAGCTTCGCAAGATGTAGAGAGCGGAAAAGTTACAAAAGAGTATCAAAAAGGATACAAGTTGCACGATAGACTACTAAGACCAGCAATGGTTGTAGTAGCAGAGTAAATAGGAAGGAGAAAAGAAAATGGGAAAGATTATAGGAATAGACTTAGGAACAACAAATTCATGTTTTGCAGTTATGGAAGGAGACAAGCCAGTTGTTATTAACAACGCTGAGGGAGGAAGAACAACTCCATCAATAGTTGCGTTCGCTAAAGACGGTGAACGTTTAGTTGGTCAAGTTGCTAAGAGACAAGCGGTAACGAATCCTTACAACACAGTATTTTCTATTAAGAGGTTTATGGGCAGAAAAGAGGCTGAGGTTAGAGAAGAAGAGAAGATGGTGCCATACAAGGTAACAGCTGGTAAGAACGGTGATGCTGGTATTGATATTGGTGGTAAGCATTATAGTCCTCCAGAAATCTCAGCTATGATTTTAAAGAAATGTAAGACAGACGCAGAAGCATATTTAGGTGAAGAAGTAACACAAGCTGTTATTACTGTACCTGCTTATTTTAATGATAGTCAGAGACAGGCAACTAAAGATGCTGGAACAATCGCTGGTCTTGAAGTTTTAAGAATCATTAATGAGCCAACAGCAGCAGCGCTTGCGTATGGTCTAGATAAAGGTAAAGCTAGTCAGAAAATTGCTGTTTATGACTTCGGTGGAGGAACTTTTGATATTTCTATCCTTGAATTAGGTGACGGAGTATTTGAAGTATTATCTACAAACGGTGATACTCACTTAGGTGGAGACAACATTGACCAAACCATCATGGAATGGTTAGTAGCTGAATTCAAAAAAGACAATGGCGTTGACCTATCTAAGGATACGATGGCAGTGCAGAGATTAAAGGAAGCAGCAGAAAAAGCGAAGATAGAACTTTCTTCTACTAACTCTACGGATATTAATCTACCATTTATTACAGCAGACCAAACTGGGCCAAAGCATTTGAATATTGCTTTAACTAGGTCCAAGTTTGAACAGATGATTGAGAGTTACGTCGAAAGAAGTATTACTCCATGCAGAACAGCTATGAAGGATGCTGGTGTTTCCAATAAGGATATTAATGAAGTTATTCTAGTTGGCGGAACAACCCGTATTCCAAAGATTCAAGAAAAGGTTAAAGAGTTTTTTGGAATGGAGCCAAATAAAGGTGTTAATCCAGACGAATGTGTAGCATTAGGTGCTTCAATTCAAGGAGGAGTACTTTCTGGTGACGTTAAGGATATCGTATTACTAGATGTAACACCACTTTCTTTAGGTATTGAGACAATGGGTTCTGTATTTACTAAAGTTATTGAGAAGAATACAACTATCCCAGTTTCTAAGAGCCAAGTATTTAGTACAGCAGCTGACAGTCAGCCAAGCGTTGAAGTTCACGTGCTTCAAGGTGAAAGACCAATGGCTAAAGACAACAGGACACTTGGAAGATTCCATTTAGATGGCATACCACCTGCACCAAGAGGAATTCCTCAAATAGAAGTAACTTTTGATATTGATGCAAACGGTATTGTTAATGTTAAAGCAGTTGATAAAGGTACTGGGAAGCAACAAAAGATTACTATTACTAATTCATCAGGTTTAAGCAAAGATGAGATTGCTAAGATGCAAAGAGAAGCTGAAGAGCATGCAGAAGAAGACAAGAAAAAGATGGAAGAAATCGAAGTAAGAAATTCTGCAGACAGTTTAGTTCATCAGGCTAAGAAAGTATTAACAGATGCAAAAGACCAGATTAATGCTGAGCTAAAAGAGAAGATTGAGAGCGCAGCAAAAGAAGTTGAGGAAGCCCTAAATGGTAGCGAGACTGAAGTGATTAAACAAAAAACAGAAGCATTACAGCAAGCTGTTTATGAAGTAAGCACACAGATGTATCAACAAGCACAATCAGCAGAAGCTGGAGCAGAACAATCACAAGAGCCAGAACAGGCAAAGAAAGAAGATGACGGAAATGTTGTAGACGCAGAGTTTGAAGAAAAATAGTTTAAAGTAATTGTCATTTCGAGCGAAGCCGAGAAATATATCACTCAGCAAACGCTCGGAATGATACATAAAGGAGATAAGTAAATGGCGAATAAGGATTACTATGAGGCGCTTGGCTTAAAGAAAGATGCATCAGAGGCAGAAATTAAAAGTGCCTTTCGACAAGCAGCAAGAAAGTTTCACCCAGATGTTTATAAAGGAGCAGACAGGGATGATAAGTTCAAGCAAATCAATGAAGCATATCAGATTTTAAGTGATCCTAATAAAAAAAGACAATATGACCAATTTGGTTCAGCAGATGGCATGGATTTCGGTGGTGCTGGAGGTGCTGGATTTAATGGGTTTGGTGATATTTTTAATAATTTTGGCGACATGTTTGAAGGATTCGGGTTTGAGGGGTTTGGCGATATTTTTGGAAACGCAAGAGGTGCATCTGCTGGTCGAGGTAATGTTAGGTCTAAGGGTGAGGACTTAAGAGTAGACATTACTATTACCTTAGAAGAAGCAGCTAAAGGTGTCGACAAATTATTAAGCGTTAGAAGGTTTGAAAAATGTACCAAATGTGGTGGATCAGGCTCTAAAGATGGTAAAGATCCCCAGATTTGTAATACATGTGGTGGCAGAGGCGAAGTCAGACAAACAAGACAATCATTTTTGGGAATGATGAGTACTGTATCTGTTTGTCCTACCTGTCATGGGGAAGGTAAGGTAGTGAGTTCTCCATGTACTGATTGCAGTGGTTCTGGTCGTGCAGTAAAGAGTAAAGATATTAGCGTTAAGGTTCCTGCAGGGATTAGATCAGGTTCTAAGCTAAGATTGTCTGGCGAAGGTAATATCGGTCAGCGTAATGGAACAAATGGTGACTTGTTTGTATATATCAATGTAAAAGACCATCCTGTTTTTGAAAGAGAAGAGGATGATTTGTATATGAAGCAAAAGATAAGTTACTCTCAAGCAGCACTTGGTGCAAACGTAATTGTAAAGACTTTGTTTGGTGACGTTGAGCTGAAGATCCCAGAAGGTACACAACCAGGGACCTCGTTTCGTTTAAAAGGAAAGGGAATGCCACATCTTGGTAGAACAGGACAAGGTGATCTTTATGTAGCAATTATTGTTAATGTGCCGACAGACCTTTCAACTGAGGAGAAAATGATTCTCGAGTATCTTTCTAACATTAGAGGAGAAAAGACAGAGATATCCAAGAAGTATAATAATATTAAAGAAAAGATTAAAAAGCTTTTTATCTAAATCTTTAAAATACTAGTATAATGTGGGTAAGTTATGTTAATTTATTAGTATTTCTTAAAGAGGTAAAGCAATGGCTGGATTAGCTCCTATTGATTTTTCTCTTCTTGCTCAGCAACGCTCGGATGTTTCGAAGGTTGCGGGAGAGGATTTTTTAAAAATACAGCAGCAACAACTGGCGGCAGTTATGCAGGATGAGCATGACTTAAAGAAGAATCAGGCGGCAGCAGTTGAGGATAAGGGCTTAGTTGAGATTGATTCTCAGAATGAGGAGTCAACAGCTCAAGAGAATTTGAATAAGAAGCGCGAACAGAAAGAGGCAGAAACCGTACAGGAGTCTGATTACTCTTACGTAGAATATGATGATCCTGATTTAGGGAAGGTTGGGGAATGGTTAGGTTAATAAACTTTAGATTTTTAATAATAGGATTATTGTTCGCATTTACTTATGCAAACTTTGACTTTGTTGGAAGAGAATACACTACAGCAAACCAAGTTATTGGACAGGTGCTCTATAAAGATAAAGTAGTTATAAACTTTTATTCACCAGGTCCGTTTGTTACAGAGTATTCAAGAGCACAGATGACGGCTTATAGATTAAACGAATATATTCAAACATATGCTGACCTTAACAAAATTAAACTATCATATCCAGAAAAGATTTATACAGCATCAATAGAGGGAAGAAACTTATTTTCAGTTTATGGAAATGATATAAAACAACGTAATACTACAGTTGAAAGAGTAATGGCTGGGTGGATTGGAAATATTAAATTAGCTATGATGCCAAAGAAAGCTCCAGTGGTAGAGTTGCAGGTAACGACCAGTGCAACTGTTAAGCCCATAGAGAAGGTAGAGCCAGTTCCAGCTCCAGTGCCGGTTCAAGCTGTAGTGGCTACTGAGCAAGTTGTATCAACCAAAGATGCAGGGTTTGTAAGGGATTTATTTCTTAATGATATTGAAGAAAGAATGTCTAAAGTAGAGACAAAACTAGTTAAGCCTATGGGCAAGAAGTCTGGTATTAGTTGGGTATTAGTTTTTGTTATGCTGAACATTGGGATATCAATTTATTTATTTTTTATGCTTAGAAAAGCTTTAAAGCAACTTGGCAATTATGAGGATATTGAAAAGACAGGTAGATTAGAAGAGCTTGAGAATTCTGTAAGCTCGTTAATTAAAGAATTAACAGATGTATCAAAAGATGTCGCAGATAAAACAATTAAAAATGTCGCAGATAAAAAGGAAGCTAAAGTCGAACCAGTTACAGAACCAGCGACAGAGTTTAAGCTTGAGCTTGAGCCAGACCCTGTTGTAGAAGAAATTGTAGAAGAAGACGATGGTGATCTTTCTGATTTATTGCCAGATATTACGGATGTAGATATTGTTCCAGAAGTTGAGACTAAAATAGACATGAAGTTTGGTGGGCAGAGCGAATTAGATGAACTAATGATGGGTGCTGATGCTGAAACAAGCCTTGCAGATACTCTTGAAGAAGCACTAATAGGAGAACCTGCTAGCGAGGTAATAGCCACTGAAGATTTAATGGATTTAGCATATGATGTGGTGCAACCAACGGAGGAAGCAAATCAAGAGAAAACAGACGCTGAGAAATTAGCTGAAGAACTTGATGGCGGAAGCCCAGTTACAGAAGCAGAAACAGCTATTAATAATCCAAACCAGTCTAACTTATCAGGCTTGGGAATGGCAGAGCTATTTAAGATTTTAAGTCAGCTAGACAAAGAGTTAAGAGATAGTGTCCAAAATATTTTGAATAATAAAAGCTATAATAAGAATGAAAGAATTATAAAGATGCAACAACTGGAAATGGATATCGAGCTTATTGCTAAGGTTTTAGGTATAGGTAAAGAAGAGGTTGCCCTAGTAATCCAGCTAAACGATTTAGAGGCTTAATATTCTTAAAGATAAGTGCTTAAAGTTGAGTTGCCATCAACTTTATAAGGATCAAACTCTTCTTGTTTTGAAAAATCCATAGGGCTAGTACTTTTCCAAATTGAAGAAAGACCTTCCCCAGTAAAAGCTTCAGTTTCCTCAAGTTGATTAAGTAGTTCTTTGTCTAATAGCTCTTTTACTTCAGGCATTTTTTTCTCTATTTCATTTAGAGCATCATTAATTTTGTTTTTTAAGTCAGGGCTTATTTTAACGTCCTGCGCAAGGCTATTTAGTTTTGCTAGTTCAAGTTTTGCTTGAATTGGTGAAAGCATTTGTCCTTGAAGTTTATTTATAGTGTCCTCAATATCCTTCTGTGCTTCTATTTGTTTTTTAGCTTCAATTTTTTGAATAAAGCTTTTGGAATCTATTTTGCTTGCATCACTCATAATTAATCTCCTTTGGCTCTTATGGCTATAAACTATATAACGTTAATAATGTATGTTTTTATTGTATCAAAGATATTTGGTTTATTCACCTTTTCTCAGGAGAGAATAGGCATTACAATTAGGACATGAGTTTTTGGTGGTTGATTATTGGAATATGTCTTGGGAGTTTTTTGAACGGCCTTGCCCATAGAGCAGTAGCTGAGAAGAAATTATTTTCAAGTCGTTCGGTTTGTTCGGATTGTGGAACAAGGATTGCTTGGTATGACCTTATCCCAATAGTTAGCTGGTTTATTTTAAGAGGAAAATGTAGAAACTGTGAAAGAAAAATTCCCTTTAAATATGTAGTTGTTGAATTATTTGTTGGTGTTGGAAGCTATTATTTTTTTAAAGATGGGCAAATAACTCTTTTACTTTTAGTTCAATATTTATTTCTTTTAAGTTTTTTCCTAAATGTTTTGACTGATGCAACCAACTATACTGTTTATGACCCATTTTTATATTTTATGGTTGGCTGTGCGGGTGTTTATTCCTTTTTAGGTGGTAATTTTGTAAGTGGATTAGTTTCTGGACTAGTGGTGGTTGTTTTATTGGCTTGTGTTTCCTATATCGTGCAGTTAATTGTGAAGAAGCAGGCAATGGGTTCTGGAGATTATTTTGTGTTTTTTGTTTTAGGATTAACTTTGGCACATAATCAGATTCTTAATCTAATGCTGTTTTCTTCGTTGCTTGGTATCCTGGTTT
>DYQY01000006.1:30897-134899 GCA_020719045.1 Candidatus Termititenax sp. | reverse complement strand
CATAATCAGATTCTTAATCTAATGCTGTTTTCTTCGTTGCTTGGTATCCTGGTTTCTATTGTTTTTAGGAAGAAAATGCTACCGTTTTTTCCATTACTTTTTTTTGGATATATATTTGTTATTATTGGAGGACAATTAATATGAAGTTAATTAAAAGACAAGGAGTGGCATTATCTGAGCTTGTTTTGACGATAGCCATTATTGCCGTTATTACTGCCGGTGGACTTTTTATGTATAAGTCAGTATTAACAAGCTTAAGTTTAAACAATGAGGCAGAGCTTTTGCATCACTATCTAAAGAACGCTCAGAGTACTGCCGAAATATACAGTAGAGATGTTCGTTGGGAGATGCTAACTAGTAATTATCAAATTATAGACATAGAAGATAATGTAGTGTTAAAACAAAGAGCAATGCCAAAACACATCAAGGTTCAGGGTGATAGTGTAGAATTTAATGAGCAGATTAGACCAAAGCAAGGCAAAACTATTACACTAATAAGTGGCAAAAAAACGAGAAAGATAACAATAGACCCTTCAACTGGCAGGATACGTTTGTGGTAAGAAGGAAAGGTTTTTTGCTTTTTGAGTTGATGGTTTTTATTATTGTAGTGAGCTCTTTTGGGGGTTCCTTTTATTTGTTTGAAACAAAAATCCTAAAGACAACAGATAGGATAGTTAAGGAACAAAAGAAGATAGACTTATTAAAGCAAGATTATTATTTGGCCATGACAGTCGGTATGTTCGATGTAATGGCATCTCCAAGGCTTGTAACTGAAGTCATGGATGAAACCCATTATAAAGTAAAGGTTGTCAGTGATAACGTATTTAGCTCGTTATTTGTTATCAGAAAGAAGTAGTTTAACAGCCCCGAATAGTCCCGCTTCATCACCAAGAACAGATAGTTTAATGTTTGGCTTAACTAGTGCACGAGCATTAGCGACAGGTTCTATAGTTTTAAGCATATATTCACCAATTGCTGTTGATACTCCACCGCCAAGAACCACAACATCAGGGTCAAGGCAATTTACTAAGCTTCCGATTGCTTCTCCTAAATAGTTTGCTGATTTTTTTATTGCATCTTTTATGGTTTTATTTTGTTCAGCAATGCCATTTTTTAATACTGAGCTTTTTAGGATAGAGTCAAACTTCATTCCTTGTTCTTCCATGTATCTTTGCATAGCAATTTTAGAAGAGTAAGCTTCTAGGCAACCTTTTTCTCCACAGTTGCATTTTGGTCCGTCAAAAGAAAGTTTCATGTGGCCAACTTCACCAGCTATGCTTTGTGCTCCACGAAGAAGCTTATTGTTAATGATAACTGCTCCTCCAATCCCTGTCCCGACAAAGATTCCTAAAACGTTTGCATGTCCAGCAGCAGCGCCAATCCATTGCTCCCCTAGCATGCCAACGTTAACGTCGTTGTCGATTACAATATTTGTTACACCGAAATCTTCTTGAAGTTTGTTTTTTAAATGGAAGTTTTCAAATGGTAAGTTTGGAGAAAAGGTTATTACGCCTTCTTCGTTAACTCTGCCAGGAATTCCTATCCCAATACCATCAATGTTTGGAACTTTTTTTAGCAAAGTAGTAATAACGTTTTTTATTCTTCCATAAACCTCTTCTTGGTCTTGAGATGAAGTTGTTTTGATTTTTTCTTTTGCTAATATTTTTTTATCAGAAATAATAGCTCCAAGTATTTTTGTTCCACCAATATCGAGTGCTAAGTAGTTTTTCACCATGCTATAAATTTATCTCCAATCATTACTTTTTCGTATTCTATAAAATCACCGCCGGAAAGTAAATATTTTTTTCCTACAGCAAGAATTCGTATAATTATCGCACCATTACTACATTTTATCATAGGTCCTTCTGGGGTAAGACCAACGGTTTCCCCGTTTTCTTCTTTTCCTGTACCATAGAAGTGAGTCTCCGATGCTTCATAAATGGCAACAAGCTGGTTTTTGTATTGAGCTAAAGCCCCATTAAATGGGTTAAGAGCTCTAATTCTGTCTATTATTTTCTTCGATGGCCATTCCCAGTGAATAAATGTTTCGTTAAGGTATGGTTTTGGTGCCTTGGGAAAGTCTCCTTTTGGTTGTGGAGTTGACGTAATTGAGTTGGTTTTGATTAGTTCAAGTAGCTTATCAAGCATATTAGCAGCCACTGTTTCTTGCTTGTGTAGCACCAAGCCGCAAGTATCTCTTGGTTGGATTGGAATTTCTTCTTGCAGGATAATATCTCCAGCATCAAATTCACTGGTTAGATAATGATAAGTTATGCCTGTTTTTGTTTCGCCGTTAGCAATTGTCCAGAAGTATGGATTAGAGCCACGGTAAGCTGGGAGTAAAGCAGGGTGCATGTTGATTCCAAGTTTAGCAGTAGACAACAGTTGTTCTCCTAGTTTTTGTGGGAAGGTGTAGGTTAGGATAAGGTCAGGTTTAAGTTCATTTTTTACAATAGTAATGAACTCGTGGTTATTAATGTGTTCAAAGCAGTATATTGGGATGGAGTTTTCTTTACAGAGTTGCTTCAGTGTTTCTATGTCTTGGTTAGCAATAGGAACAATAACAAACCCAACAGGTTTTTCATTTATGGAGATTAAATGCTTAAGCCCTTTAACCGCAAGCTGGGTCATTCCAAACATTAATATACGCATAGTCTGATTTTACTTAATTAAAGGAGTGTTGTAAAAGCATTTAAGATAATAAAAGTGAGAGGTCTAATGTTTTGGCTGAGTTAGTTATACCGCCAACACTAATTCTATTAGGCCTAAGTTGGGCTTTTTTTTCTAAATTTGCTTCATTAACTCCGCCAGATATTTCAGTTTTTATGTTTGGGTAGTTAAGTTTAATAAAATTTATGCATTTTTGAGTAACGCTATCATTCATATCGTCTAGCATTATGATGTCAGGGCTTTCTAGACAAGCTTCCTGTACCTCTTCAAAAGTTTCAGTTTCTATTTCTAAAAAGAAACCGTTTATATTTTTTAAAGTAGCATATGCTTCAGATTTTTTAATATTTTGAATCGCTTTTTTTATACTACCTGCGGCCTTAATATGGTTTTCTTTAATTAAAATAGCATCAAACAGACCAATTCTATGGTTCTCTCCGCCGCCATCAGTAACTGCTTTTTTTTGTAGATATCTTAAGCCAGGAATGGTTTTCCTGGTATCAAGAATCTTAACGGAATATGGTTCGACGATGTTAACATATTTTTTTGTAAGCGATGCTGTTCCGCTCAGTTGTTGAAGATAGTTTAGAATTGTTCTTTCAAGCTTTAGTATTTCATGACAGTGGCCTTGAAGCTCCAAAACAACATCACCTTTTTTCACTGAGTCGCCGTCATTCTTCAAAATAGAGTATTGTAGAATAGAAAATTCATTAATGATGTACTTAACAGGAAGCATCCCACTGATTACCCCAGATTCTTTAGCTATTATTTTTGCGGAGCAGAATTCATTGTTTGGCATGGTTAGTAGCGTGGTAATGTCGCCAGAGCCAATGTCTTCTTCCAGCGCTGTTTTTACTGATATTTTTATTTCTTGCATCAAGTTATCCATAAAAATTAGTATAACATGATACAATAAAAGTATGCATGAGACAAAGAAACAGGTATTAAAAGATTTTTTTATTCATGACGACTTTGCTAGAAGCAACGGCATGACAATAGTTGATGTGTCAGAAGGCTATGGCAAAGCTAAGATGATTGCGCAGGAGCGTCATTTAAACGGTGTTCGAAGTGTGCAAGGTGGTGCGATTTTTACGCTTGCAGATTTGGCTTTTGCGCTTGCAAGCAACTCTCATGGATATGTTTCTGTTGGGATGAACAATTATATTAATTATTTAAAGCCAGGGTTTGCTGGCGATGTGCTTACTGCTGAAGCAAAAGAGGTTTCAAGGGGAAGAACTATTGGTACTTATGAAGTAAAAGTTACTAATCAAAAAGATGAACTGATTGCTGTTTTTCAAGGAACAGCTTATGTGAAAAAAGATTCTATATTTTAGTAAAACCAGTTTAGCCAAGGATTTTTTGGAGAAAGTGGAGTAATTATTTCTTTTTTAAATCTGCCTGCAGGTTGAATGTTAACTCTTGAAAATGGCATGAGCTTACAAGGTGACAAGAAATATTCCAGATTTTAATGAAGTGAGTTGCGAAGGGACGAGGGGTTCATAAGGGCTACGGAAGCCCTTATGAAAAAGAATCAAAAAGTTTACTTTTTAATAGCTATGTTATTCTCACTAACAAAAAAATTTGCGTTTAAAGAATAATTAAAAAATTAAAGTATATGTAATCTACTTAGTACTGTCTTTCTACCTAAATAGAAAAGTATTTCTCCTATGCCGAGTGACTTTTTTTGACCAGTCATTATTTCTCTTAGAGGCATAGCGATATCTTTAAATGTAATACTATTATTTTCAACTAGTTGACTTAGTTTTTCGTCTATTTCATGTTCTGTCCATTTATCTTGTGGAATGTTCTCAAGAGTTTTTTTGATTTGAGGTAAAAGGCTTAATATAAAAACCTTATGCTCGTTAAGAAGATTCTCATCTGCAAGAAAATCATTAACAAAAGGAGCAAGAAGCCCATTTAGTTCCTCAAGGCTAAATGCTTTTGCTTGTAGTTTCTTCATGCATTCTTTGCATATTTCAGAGCGGGTAGCATGGTCTACAGCTTTTTGAATGTTTTGATATTTAGAATATTTTGTGAAAAAAGATGGTTCCGCTTTGCTAATATATTGTGCGTTTAACCAGTTAAGTTTCTTAAGGTCTATTTTAGCTGGATTTTTGGACACTTTATGTACATCAAACATTGATATTAATTCTTGTTCAGAGAATATTTCTTGATTTTCATGTCCCCATCCTAGTCTTGCTAAGTAATTCATAACCGCTTCTGGTAGGTATTCTTTTTCTTGGTAAAAGGTAACGCTAGCATCATCTCTACGTTTACTTAGAGGTTTGTTGTTTTCATCAACAATTAGTGGGATGTGAAACCACTCTGGTTTAGGAAAACCAAGGTAATCATAGATTATTTTATGTTTGTCAGTGTTTGTTAGATGGTCAACGCCACGAATAATGCAGTTAACATTCATTTCATGGTCATCTATTACGACCGTGAAATGGAATATTGGCATCCCGTCAGATCGCCAGATAACAAAATCCTCTACATTGTCTTTTCCTTTAAGAAATATTGCACCGTCTTTGTGGTAAGCAAGACCTTTTTCTAATAGATGATTTTTGTAGGATTCATAGATATGTAACCTTTTGGATTGATAAGGGATGTCTTCGTTGTCCCAGTTTATTCCTATCCAGCGTAGAGATTCTCTTATTTGTACTGCATATTCTTCTTTGGATCGTTCAGCATCAGTATCTTCAAAACGAAGAAGAAATTTGCCATTACAATGTTTTGCATAAAGGTAATTAAATAGAGCTGTTCTTGCTCCTCCGATATGTAAGTTCCCTGTAGGGCTTGGTGCAAAACGTGTAATAATCATGGCTGTATTATAGCCCTCAGATGTTAATTAGTTCAATTGCTCATTCGCCGATTATTTCTGGTGGATTATTGACTTTTGGATTTTGTAATTTGTCATTTGGGTTTATTAAGTGGCGGTGTCTATTGTACAAAATTCGAACCTTTTTTGAAACAAACCCGACAAACGGGCAGCAGTAACAGTGGTTCGCCAAAGGTGAGGTGATAGTGATGTTTTGAGTCTCGTCTTCATTCTTGCTAAAGTTGAATGGCGACTACAAAATTAAAAACCATACATTGAAAAAATCGTAGATTATTGCTATACTTGTTTTGTTAGTAAAGAAAGTAGCATATTGAACCGTTGTATTTTCTTTGAGTAATTTTGTAAATTCATCACTTTTTAAAAATCGCTTAAAGTATTCTAGATCAATTTGATTTTCATCGAAGGTATAAGAAGAGTAATGAATGGTTGCGCAGACATCATTGCTACCTGAATATATTCCCATTGCTCCTTTTGATACATTTATCCCGGATATTACCAAGTCACCGTTTTTTATAAGAATCATATCTGTTCTTGATGGCTTATTTGAAAAGAAAAAATTACCTGAAAAATCTATTTTATCAATCCGTTGTAAGTTAGCGATTTCTTGGTCATCAGGTTTATATCTACCTTTTCTTTCAAATAGAAATTCCCCGATTTTGACCTTTTCCCATTTACTCACCGTGGCCACCTAGGAGTTCATTAAGAATCTCTTTTCCTGCTTCTGTTGTATAGTATTGTTGATTAGGGGCTGTAAATGAGCTTGTGTTAGTTGGCGCTAACCACCCATGATTTATCATAGCATTTAGGTAATTATTCCTAAAATATTCTCTATCTTTTATACCAATAAATTCTTGAAGATCTTGCCGTGACTTTGGATTAAACGCATATTTTAGTAACTCCAGTTCCTTTTCTTTTACTTGCTGGGTTACTTGCTGGGTTACTTGCTGGGTTACTTGCTGGGTAAATGGTAGAAAAAACTTAAAAATGTCTCCTTCAACGAGTTGTGGGTCATTTTTTGCATAGGCTTTGCAGTATTTAAAAAGGTTTCTAACGCCTGAGCCAAGTTCATCAGCTCGCCCAATTTCACGAAAAACTTTAGCAATTGTTGGGTTCTTAGGGAAGGGTGTAAATTGATTTGGATTGATAGCTCCATATCCGTGTGGTCTATTGGCATTTTCTGTTTTTAGTCCCTCATTATCTATGATTAGCTTAGCCGGAAAAGCGTTCATGTATTCTCTGTGAATTAAAATATTACTGCTTATTTCACGCATGATGTTATCTCGCAGACTTATACGAGTTTCTTTTTCTAAATAAAAAGGGTCATTTAAATGTTTTATCCCAAAGGCAATTAGGCGGTCAAAACTATGGATAAGATTCGTCTCAATAAAGTCACGGTCATCATAACGATCAACATTTTCTTTCCTTAAAATAGCATCTGTTCGATGATGGGAAAGCACTGAAAGAATAGTTGCATCCTTACCAAATAATAAGATGCCTCCCAAAGTAACACCGTATTTGCCAGATTCCCAATCTTTTTTATATAGTCCAGCACTCTGTAGAAGTTCTAGGTCTGATAAGTTTTCCCATGGATGTTGTTTTTGTCTAACTGTAGCTAACTTACGGGCATAGTCGATAACCTCAGGATTTAAGTCTGACATTTCAGCATGAATATAAACTTCATTCTCGGAATGACCCTTCTGTTTTCTTAAAAACATATTAGCTACAATATTTTGGTGGTTGGTTATATCTAGATCGCCGTCTTCATTACGGTCATATATTTTACCTTTGCAATAATGAACTTGTGAGCTTTCAGGGATGTAAACATATAAAATATGCTTACCTTCTATTTTGATTTCTTCTATAGATAAATAAACTGGTGGGTTAATCTTTTGTGGATTATTTATAGATGTAACAAATTCTTCTTTTATTTTCTGAACAGCGTCTGGGCTAACCCCCTCGATTGTTCCGTTATCATTAACACCTAAAAGTAGTTCTCCTCCGGCACGGTTAAGAAATGCACATACACTTTCAAACACATCTTTGTTCAGTACAGATTTACATTTTTTAAATTCCACAGTCAGCCCTTCACCTCTGGAAATGGCTTGTTGTATTGTATTAATGAGTGGCATTCAATTCTTCCTTTAACTTTGCTAACAATCCATCACTTTTTGAAAAAGAGGCATGTAGTAAATCCAATATTTCTCTACTACTTAGAGTATCTTCTTCTTTTGCTTTTGTAGGATTTTTAATATCTAAATCCCAGTCTTTTAAATTTTCTATTCGAACTTTCCAAGCAATATCATTTTCTTTTCGGTCATTCCACCAACTTAACAATGGTTCAAATTCTTCGAACTGAATCGGTTTATTCTTAGAATAACTTTTTTGTCCCTCTGGTAAACGATGTTCATAATACCAGATTTCTTTTGTTGGTGTTCCTTTTTCAAAAAAAAGCAAATTAGTACTCACCGTAGCAGGGAAGAAAGTACTTTGTGGCAATCGAACAATAGTATGTAGATTGCACTCCGTAAGTAATCGTTCTCTAATTCTTGCTTTAACACCATCACCAGTAATAGAACCGTCTGGCAAAACAATGGTAGCTTTACCGGTAGATTTTAATAGTTGAACCATTAATATAACAAATAAATCGGCACTTTCTTTACAACGATAAGTTGCTGGAAAGTTTGTTTCTACGCCATCCGCAATTGAAGCTCCAAATGGGGGATTAGCAAGTATTACATCCACGCGATCTTTATTAGAGATAGAATTATATTCTTTTTTTAAACTATCTATATAATGATAATTCGGCACGTCCATTCCATGCAGGATAAGATTAGTTAATCCTAAAACATAAGCAACAGGCTTTAATTCCCAACCAGTAATGCTTTTTTGTAGTATTTGCTCTTCTTCTACATTATGGACGTAGTTTTCTCGAATATGGTCAATAGCAGCAGTTAGGAATCCACCAGTTCCGCAAGCTGGGTCAAGAACTGAATTTCCCAGCTTTGGGGCGGTCATCATAGTCATTAATTTAGTTATAGCTCTTGGAGTATAATATTCTCCTTTATTACCGGCATCACGTAACTCTTCAAGTATTCCTTCATAGATAGTACCAAAAATATGCTTATCCTCAGAACTATTAAAATCAATTTCATTTAATTTATTAATTACTTTTCTCATTTCATAGCCGGATTTCATGTAATTGTTATTTCCTTCAAAAACTTCTTGTACTAGTTCAGCTCGTTTACTTTGATTTGTTTTTGTTAGTTCTTTTAAAGAAGCAAATAGACCTTTATTTAATTCACTGTTGCTATCAATAAAATTAAGCAATTCATCGCCGGTTATGCCTTCTGGGTCAGACGCCCAATTTCGCCATTGGAATTTAGAAGGGATTACAGAAACGTAATCTTCTTTAATTAACTCCAGTTCTTGATCTTTATCATCTATAATTTTTAAAAAAAGCATCCATCCAAGCTGTTCTAAACGTTGAGCATCTCCGCTAATGCCTCTATCCTGCCTCATGATATTTCTTATATTGTTAATGACTGCTCCTACATTTGCCATGGTTTATGCTGCCTCCCTGTATAGTTCTTTCTCTAGTTCTTTTATTGCTTTCCAATATTTATCTTTTCCACCAAAAGCATTTACGAGTTCAATTGGTGAACCCAGTTTATTTATAGGATCAAGTCTGAGTACTTCCATACTTTCAATATTGCCAAGACCTTCATCTGAATATTTTTTAAGTAAAGCGTCTAATACTTGCTTAGCTTTTTCACCATATTTGCCAAAATAACTTCTTTTTTTCACATTCATAGCCCGTTCTTTCCTAGTAAGAGGTGGTTTTTCAAAAGCCACATGGCATACTAGGTCAAATAAGTCATATTCCTTTCCAACTTCTTCCTGTAGTTCATGCAAGAACACTCCATGTTCCTGAAGCTCAACTAAGATAGCTTCTTTTTTATCGGAGGTATTCCACTTGTTTAAAAATTCGCTTAATGTAGCATATTCTTTTAGTATGTTTTTTTTGGTGTAGTCTTTTAAGCTTTCGGTAATAATTTTCCCGTTATCACCCAGGTATTGGACTCTTTCATTAATGATTTTAACTTCAACGCCATTAACTCTAATTTTTTTGCGTTTTCCTTCTTCAATTATTCCACCTTCAATAATCTCTGGTGTATCAGCAGGAAAATCCACTTCTTCACCATCAATAATGTCAATTATTGGTTCATCTGAAACTTCATCTTCTATAACCGAGATATCCTCATCTTCACCAAATTCTTTAACCATAACTGGGTCGCCATCAAAACCAGGATCAGCAAATAGGTTGGTTACATTGCGAAAATCCATAATCGTAAAATAGGTTTTATCATGTTCTTCATTAACCCTGGTACCTCTGCCGATAATCTGTTTAAATTCAGTCATTGAACCAATGTTGCTATCCAATACAATTAATTTACAGGTTTGAGCATCAACCCCCGTGGTCATGAGTTTTGAAGTAGTGGCAATAACAGGGTAAGGCTCTTCAGGATTAATAAAGTTATCTAGTTCTCTTTTTCCTTCCTCATTGTCGCCGGTAATTTGCATAACATATTTACTATTTATAGAAACTAAATCACTATTTTCGTTTGCTAAAGTCGTTCGCATACCCTCTGCATGTTCAATATCAATACAAAAAACAATAGATTTCGCCATACGGTCGTATCCTTTAAGAAATTCCGTTATCTTTTTTGCAACTATTTCTCGACGTTCATCAACAATAATATTTCTATCAAAGTCTGTCTGGTTATAAACTCTATCCTCAACTGGATTGCCGTTTTTGTCGAGATAACCTATAGGTGGTCTCCATCCTTCTGCATCAATATCTAAGGTTATTTTTACGACTTTATAGGGTGCAAGAAAGCCATCATCAATACCTTGTTTTAATGAGTAGGTATAAACAGGGTCGCCAAAATAATGAGTATTGGAAACTTCACTGGTTTCTTTAGGAGTAGCTGTTAACCCAACGTGGGTTGCCGAGTTGAAATAATCTAATATTTCTCGCCATTTACTGTCTTCTTTGGCACTACCTCGATGACACTCATCTACAATAACAAGATCAAAGAAATCACGAGAAAATTGTTTGTAAGCATCTTCTTCGGTTTTACTGTCAGATAATCCTTGATATAAGGACAAATAAACATTGTATGCATGATCAATTTTTTTATGTCTAATAATGGTCATCGCATCTTTAAAATGCCTAAAATCTCCACGAGCAGTTTGGTCAATTAGAGAAGTTCTGTCTGCAAGAAAAAGAATTCTTTTTTTAATTCCACTTTTCCATAAACGATAAATAATCTGAAATGCAGTATAGGTTTTCCCAGTTCCAGTTGCCATTACTAATAAATGTCTGTTATTTCCATTATTTTTCGCAATACTTTCTACCGTTCTGTTTATAGCAATTTGTTGATAGTATCTTGGGCTTCGTCCTGTTTTGTCATAAAAGTAATCTTGTGAAGCTATATTTTCTTCTTGTTTAGATTCAATCCCTTTGTAAGTTTTATATTTCTCCCATAATTCTTCAGGTGTTGGGAAATCGTTCATAAAGATTTCTGTTTCAATTTTCCCTTCTTTTACTGTTCTGTCATGAAAATAAAAACCGTCTCCATTGCTACTGAATGCACAAGGAACATCTAAAGAAATAGCATAATCTAATGCTTGCTGAATGCCTGCTCTTACGGAATGTTTATTATCTTTGGCTTCAATAACTGCTATCGGGATATTTGGTTTATAGTACAGGATGTAATCGGCTCTTTTTTGTTTTCCTCTTTTGTATTGTTTTCCTTTTACATAAATACGACCGGCAGTAAAACTGACTTCTTCTCTAAATTGAGTTTCAATATTCCATCCGGCTTGTTGAATTGCAGGTGTAATATATTTTGTGCAAATGTCTCTTTCTGATAATTCTTTTTTATTCAAAATTAATCCTTCTTCAAAATAATCAGTATCGATTCTTTATGTTTTGGTAGTCTGGTATTGTCATCTTTTCTCCAGTTTATGTAATACCTAATATTATATGTTAATAAGCTCCTTTTATAAAGCAAAGCATCCCACAACCTATATATATATCATACTTGGTATGACGGCTAGTGTCGTTGATTAAAGAATAATATTATAACTAATTGTTGTTTTCCCTAAAAAATAAATAAAAAAGTGCTTTGACAAGTATTTCTTTTTCTGGTTTTTCTGTGCCCCATCAAAGCAGTTCCAGCTAGAGCTGCGACAAAAGGAGGCACAAATGTCAGTAGTAAAACATATCGGGGTTATAGGTTCTAGGTCGTTACCATATAGCTAGTGGTGGGGCTATTGGTGCAGATGAATATTGTCTTAGCCAGTTAGTTCATCTTGGCGAAAGTTGTAAAGGCACCTTGTATAGTCCTTGGAGTACCTATGAGGGTTTTCCATTCAAAGTCCGCGCACTCACTAGGCAGTTCAAGCAGTATGGTGGTTCAGTTATTTGGGGCAGTCTCCAAGGTAAGGAAGAATATTCCATAGTTCGCACTGGGCTCCTGCAACGTAACATGCGGTTAATCGAGGCTGTATCTGGTATAGTTGCCTTTTTGCATGGCGAGAGCAAGGGAAGTTTGTTCACTATCCGCAAGGCACTTGCTGGACAGTTGCAGGTCGTTATCTTTTGTCTGGATTGTGCTCTTCCAGAGTTTCCTAATATCAAATGGAAGCCTCTTCTTTGTGGTGGTTGCTGGGAAGGTGCTTACAAAGCTGTCTACCTAAAGTAGCCAGCTTTGAGTGAAAAGTGAACAGTGAAAGGTGAAAAGAAATGAATGAAAAACAATTTTAAAGTAGCGTTATATCTTCGAGTATCTACAGAACGCCAAGCTAATGAAGGGGATTCTTTGGAAGAACAAGAAAAAGAACTTAAGAAGTTTTGCGATTTCCGTAATTTCGAGATCCATAATCTCTACATTGAACGTGGCAAATCTGGTGGAAATACCAACCTCAATAAAGAGTTAGTGCCCTATAAAAAAGAAAAAGATCTGGTTGAGTTTATCTTCAATAAATTCTTGGACAACCACTCAACAACCTTGACCGCCAAAGCCTTCTGAGCCTCACTAACGAACAAGGTTTTACGCCAGTTGAAAACCAGATTCTTAAGCACAACCTAGCAATAGAAAAAGAAATCCAAGCCATCCAAGAAAGTATACGCCTGCAAGAAGCCCAACTAAATCAGCTAGAAACACGCAAAGACAAATTCTTCGACAGCCTGATTTCTGGACAATTTTCCGTCTCAGAACACAAAGTTTTTCTGTCCCAACACTTGAGCCAAATAATCTTTTATAAAAGCCATCTAGACCTACAGTTTAAAGCGTTACCGTGGCCTATAACTATCCAGCTGGAGTTTCCACCATAAATCCAAAGCGTTCGACTTTTTTAATGATTTTTGGATTGCAAAATACAATGTAAGCTTAGTGCCATCTGTATCGCAGATTTTGACTTACTGGCGGAGAGAGAGGGATTCGAACCCTCGATACCTTGCGGTATACACACTTTCCAGGCGTGCGCCATAAACCGGACTAGGCGATCTCTCCACAATGGAAAACATATTATACCGTTCAATCGTTCTTTAGTTCAATGGTTCATTGGTAGTCCGAATTGAATCATATTAAATGACACCATGGGATAAAGAATAAGTATTCTTTTTTTGGTTCTTTTAACGGTAATGATACTAATTTAGTGTACATATAAATATATCGTTAGGATTTGTAAAAGCTCTCAAGCCTTATTCACCAGAAACAATGGATACAAAAATGCTTTGTCATATCACGTTAGTAAGATTGTTGGGTAAGGAGGAAAACTGAATGAGTGATGGAATAAGTATCGGAAGTATAAATGTAGGACTTAGTGACACAAGAAATATAAGTTCTCAGATATCAATACCAAAGGTAGATAGTGACAACCTTCAGTCTTTGCCTACGTCTTTTTACCCCGCGGATAAGGCTGCCTCAACAGAGTATTCTTCGCCGGCAATAAATGAATTTGCTGGGCTTGGTGATCTTTCAATATCTTCCAGTGTTTCTATGCAAGGATTAGATTCTGGCGGGTTTAATTTTTCGATGCCTGCTTCATCAGAGTTAGGATATGATGATGCAAAAGAAATATTTGCGATGCAGGGTGTTGGTGGAGCTGCTCCTCCAGGATATGAAGGTCACGGTGCTAGTTTTAGACCAGATGCCGTTCAGCCAACAGAGGGTATCCGTCAAATGGCAGAGCTTTTTGCAGACATGTAAGTGAAGCTTTTGTAACATTCTCACCAAACTAATATATATCAATAAATTATGTTATGATTGTATCTATATCTAGAGAGGAGCGTAAGGTATGGTTGTAAAAAGTAACGATAACATTAGGGTGCATTACACTGGCAAATTAGAGGATGGTACGGTATTTGATTCTTCAGAAGGCAGAGAGCCATTAACTTTTAAGGTTGGAGTTGGGCATGTCATTGCTGGTTTTGATGAGGGCGTAGTTGGTATGAAGATTAATGAAAAGAAAGAGATTTTTATTCCAATGGAGAAAGCCTATGGTGAGTATCAAGAAGAATTAGTCGTATCTTTTTTAAAAGAGCAACTACCTCCTGATATAGATTTTCAGGTTGGAATGAAGCTTCAAATGCCATCTGAGCATGGAGTTATGATTCCTATAACAGTTAAAGAGCTTACTGATACAGAGGTTTTTTTAGATGCTAATTCAGATCTAGCAGGCAAGAATTTAATTTTTGATGTACAATTAGTAGAAATACTGTAATTTATTGCCAGACTATAAACAAATTTGTTATATTTTGGTAATATGAAAGTAAGATTAAAAATTTACAGGCGAGAGGTGGTAACATGGTTTTAGATTTAAATGTATCTATCAGAGAAAATAAGAGTATTCCAGTTATTGATTTAGAGGGCGAAATTGATGTGTATACTTATCCCAAATTAAGTGATGCGCTTCAGTATGTTTTTGAAACATATCCAAACGCCAAAGACCTTATCGTGAATTTAGATAGAATTAGATATATTGATAGTACTGGTTTAGGTGTAATTGCTAATGGTGCTAATCAGATTAAAAAGATAAACAATGGTTATATAAATATTACTAACGCAACGCCTCAGATTAAAAAAATATTTGATGTATCCGGATTGATTTCTGCAAATTTTAAAATATTTGATAATGAAGATGATGCTGTAAGTAGTTTGAGTAAGTAGGGGGGAAGCTAATGAATAGTATTAAATTAACAATCCCAAGTATTTCTGATTATGTTGGGGTGGCAAGATTAACTGCTTCTGGAATTGCTAATAGAATGAAGTTTACTCATGAGGATATTGAAGACATAAAAATAGCCGTTTCAGAGGCTTGTACGAATTCTGTACAATACGCATACGGTGATTCTCCAGGAGATATCGAGATTAGTTTTAATATTTATGACGATAAGTTAGAAATAAGAATATCAGACTCTGGTAAGGGTTTTGATATTGATGCAGAAGTTAAAACAAAAGAAGATGATCCTGAAAAAATTGGATTAGGTTTAGGGATAGTTTTTATGAGAAGTTTAATGGATCATGTTGATTATGAAACTTCTGCAAATGGAACTGTCGTTACTTTGGTAAAAAAAGTTAGCCTATAGTGGATTTGATAGCCATATGATTATCATCATAGGTTTATTAACTTTGATTTCAATTGGAATAGGTACGATGTTGGTTAATCTGACAGAAGGTGAATCTGCTGTCAGTTTAGCTTCTTTTTGGATAGGTATTGGGCTAATTGTTGCTAGTCTGTACTTCTTTATATCCGCCATGTTTTTTCCTCAGCTGATCAGTTTAACTATATAGCGGTTGGCTAATAAATAACGATGTGATAAACTTATCACGCGGAAAAAATCCGTAATAAACATACTTTGTATTTAATGAACATAACTTGTGACCCTATGGTTGTTATGTTTAAGCAAGGTAGAAGAAAAACAAAAGGAGCAAAAAATGTCAGAAGAAAAGTCCATAGATAAAGTTGAAGTTATTTCCACAGAAGAAAAAGATATAAAGAAAGCAAAACCACACAAGGAACAGCTTAAGACAAGCATTTCTGAAAGAGTTGTAACAATGAGACAGCTTTTAGAAACAGGAGTTCATTTCGGCCACCAAACAAGAAGATGGAACCCAAAGATGGCTCCATTTATTTATACTTCAAGAAACGATATCCACGTTATCGATTTACAAAAAACATTAGGCTATATCAATAAAGCATATGACTATGTAAGAGATGAAGTAGCTAAAGGTGCAACTGTTTTATTCGTTGGAACAAAGAAGCAAGCGCAAGTTGCAATTGAAGAAGAAGCAAAGAGATGCGAAATGCCATATGTTTGTAACAGATGGTTAGGCGGAATGTTAACAAATTTTGAAACAATTAAAAAATCTATTAAAAGAATGGAAGAAATAGAAAGCTGGAAAGTTTCTGGTCTATTTGATGCTTTTGTTACCAAAGAACAATCAGTATTAAATAAGAGACTTAGCAAACTTCATTACCATTTTGATGGTATAAAAGATATGAAGAAGTTACCAGATATTATTTTTATTGTTGATACAAAGAAAGAAGAAATTGCAGTTCATGAAGCAAATGTTTTAAAAATGCCTATTGTTGGCGTTGTAGATACAAACTGTGACCCAGACTTAGTAGATCATCCAATTCCTGCAAATGATGATGCAATAAGAACAATTAAGCTATTAGTTAGTATTGTTGCAAATGCAGTTATCGAAGGCAAGAAATCAAGACTAAGTGGCGATGAGGCTATAACTCAAGAAGTAGAGGAAGTTTTTGTAAAAAGCGCAGAAGCAGTTGTTGGGGATACTGAAGTAGAAGTATCACTTGATGAATTATTAGGTGATGATGAGATTTTGGAAGAAATAAAGAAGAGTAAGTAATATTTTCGGAGGTTTATAAACATGGTTGAAGTAACAATGCAAGAGATACAAACTTTAAGAGCCAAAACAAATTGTGGAATTATGGATTGCAAAAAGGCACTTAAAGATGCAAATGGTGACATGGAAGCTGCTGTAGATATTTTGAGAAAAAAAGGTATGGCAAAGGCTGCAACAAGAAGTGATAGAAAAGCAACAGAGGGTGTAGTTAAAATAGAGCTTAGTAAAGATAATAAAACAGCTTATATGTTACAACTTTGTTCTGAAACAGATTTCGTATCAAGAAATGATAAGTTCCAAAACTTAGCAAAAGAAATCCTTGAGGTAATGAAGAAAAGCAAGGGAGATGTTGAGATCGAGCAAGTAAGAGACATGGTTCTTGCTTCTGGTCATACAGTAGCGCAGGAAGTTGAAGAACTAAGTGGCGTTATTGGTGAAAAGATTGAATTAACAAGCGCTAAGGTATTAAGCGTTGCTAGTAGTGAAGTGTTAGGTTACTACATACACTCAAATCAAAAGATAGGTGTAGCTTTAGTAGTAAGTGAAGGTGAAGATGCTTTTGTTAAGCAGATATGTATGCATATCGCTGCTGCAGCTCCTTTGTACATTTCTAAAGAAGAAGTGCCTACAGCTGAGATAAATAAAGAAAGAGAAATTCTAAAAGAACAAGTTATTAATGAGGGCAAGCCAGAAGCTGTTGCAGAAAAAATAGTTGATGGAAAGATTCGTAAATACTTTGAAGAAGTTTGTCTTCTTGAACAAAAGTATGTTATTGATACTGAAAAGAAGATTTCTGAAGTTTTAGGAAAGTCTAAAATAGTTAAATTTGTAAGATTCTGCATAGGATAAACATATGCTAATAATTTTGGATTATGGTTCTCAGTATTCTCATTTAATAGCTCGAAGAGTAAGAGAGTGTGGGATATATTCCGAGGTTTTAGATGGTCATGTTTCCTTAGATAAGGTTCTTGAGAAGAAGCCTACTGCAATTATTTTATCTGGTGGACCTTCTTCTGTTTATGAGAAAGATGCGCCAAAATGTGACAAAGCAATACTTGAGCTAGGTGTTCCTGTCTTAGGTGTTTGCTATGGAATGCAGATGATAGCAGATTTTTCAGGTGCGATAGTAAAACATTACTCTAAAAGAGAATACGGAAGAACAGAGATTTCGATCGATGATTTTTCTGATTTATTTTTTGGCATAGATACTAAAACAACAGTGTGGATGAGTCATGGGGATAGCGTAGAGGCATTACCTGCTGGATATGTTAAATTAGCTCATTCAGAGAATACCCCTTTTGTTTCAATTGCAAATAAAGAAAAGAAAATCTACGGTGTGCAGTTTCATCCAGAGGTGTCACATTCTACGATGGGTATGCAGATTATTAGAAATTTTCTTTTTGAGATTTGTAAGCTTCAAAAAGATTGGGATATGAAGGATTTTATTAAGCAAGAAATCGAAGATATTCGAAAAGTCGTTGGAAAAGAAAAAGTATTATTAGGCTTAAGCGGTGGAGTTGACTCTATGACTGCTGCAGTATTGCTACATGAAGCTATTGGTGATCAACTTATATGTATGTTTATTGATCAAGGGTTTATGCGTAAGAACGAAGCAGAACAAATAGTAGCTACAGTTAATAATCACTTTAATATCCATTTAATCCACGTTGATGCCAAAGAACGTTTCTTTAAAGCAGTTAAAGGTGTTACTGATCCTGAAGAAAAGCGTAAAAAAATTGGTAATGAGTTTGTAAGAGTCTTTGAAACAGAAGTTGCTAAGGTTGCTAAAGATGTTAAGTTTTTAGCACAAGGAACCTTGTATCCAGATATTATTGAGAGTGCTACTACTGGTGTCTCTAAAAACGCTGTAAAGATAAAAACTCATCATAATGTAGGTGGTTTGCCTGATGATATAGAGTTTAAGATTGTTGAGCCATTTAAGAAGTTATTTAAGGATGAAGTTAGAAGAGTAGGTCTGGAGCTTGGAATGCCAGAGAAAATTGTTTTTAGACATCCTTTCCCAGGTCCAGGATTAGCAATAAGAATTATAGGCGAGATAGACCCTGAAAGAGTAAGAGTTCTTCAGGAAGCTGATGATATAGTTATGGATGAGATAAAGAAAGCAGGCTTGTACAGAGAAGTATGGCAATCTTTTGCTGTTTTACTACCTATTAAGACTGTTGGTGTTATGGGTGATAAAAGGACTTATAGTCATACAATTGCTGTAAGGGCAGTAAGTAGCCAAGATGCAATGACTGCAAATTGGACACATTTGCCATATGATGTTTTAGAAAATATTTCTTCGAGGATAATAAACGAAATACCTGAAATAAACAGGGTGGTTTATGATATTACCTCAAAACCACCTAGTACTATTGAATGGGAGTAGCTACTCAGCGCTTGTTTCTTCTATTTCAGCGATAATTTCATCTACGTCTAGACCGTGAGCTGAAAGACCTTCTTCTAAGCTCTCTGAATGAGCCATCATACAACCTACACAATGAACGCCATGTTTTCTTAGTACATCCATAGCAGTAGGGTATTCATTAATAACATCTATTATGTTTGCTTTTTTCGATATTCCCATAGTTCTCTCCTTTCTAAAAATTATTTAACTCGTTTTGTATTTTTTCTAAATTTATATCAATATCTTTTTGGTCTGGTATAAACTTAAGTCTAATTTGTGGAAGTATTGTGAACTCAAGTTCTTTTAACACATTTTCTATTTGTCCAACACTTTGTCCACCCCAACCAAAAGAGCCAAAAGCGAGCCCTATTCTGTTTTTTGGTGCTAGACCCTTCATGTAGGTTAAAAAACCCGCTATAGTCGGTAGCATATTGTTGTTGAGGGTAGCTGAGCCAATACAAATATATTTTGTATCAATAAGCTCGGTCATAATATCTGACATATGAGTTTCTTGAATGTTGAACATTTTTACTGAGACGTTATTTTTTTCAAAAAAATCTACAAGAGACTTGGCTATCTTCTCAGTTGATCCCCACATTGTGTCATAAACGATAATGGCTTTTTCTTTTGTCTCGTTAACCATCCATTTAGAGTAGCTTTTTAATATTTCCTTAATGTGTTTTTTCCATATGATACCGTGGCTTGGTGCAATCATTTTGAATTTTAAGCCAGCGAGTGATTGCATTGCTTTTTGAACTTGTGCTCCAAATGAGAGAACTATATTGGCATAGTACTTTTTAGCTTCTTGCATTGTTATATCAATAGGGTAATCCTCGTCTGTTCTTTCTGAAGAAGCTATATGTTGACCAAATGAGTCGTTAGAAAATAGGATTTGGTCTTCCACCAGGTATGAGACCATGTTGTCTGGCCAATGAACCATTTTTGTTTCAATAAAATTGATGGTTTTCTTTCCTAATGATAGGCTATCTCCGGTTTTGACCGGTACAAAATCCCAGTCTTTTTTGTAATGTTCTTTCAATCCTTGAACACCAGCAATTGAGGAGTATACTTTTGCTTTTGGGCAAATGTTTAATAGTGCAGGGAGTGCACCAGAGTGGTCCATTTCTACGTGGTTAGCTATGATAATGTCTATTTTAGCTGGATCAATGATTGAGGATATTCTTCTTAGCATTTCATCTGTAAGGTAGCTTTTTACTGTGTCTATTAATGTTATTTTTTCATCAATTATTAAGTATGCGTTATATGTAGATCCTTTTTGTGTAAGGTATCCATGAAAGTTTCTTAGATTCCAGTCAATAGCTCCTACCCAGTAAATGTTTTCAGATAGTTTATAGGCCTTCATGTTGATACTCCTTTACTTTTGGCATTGGCTACATAGGAAGGTGCTTCTGCCGTTTTGTTTAATTTTGGTTATAGTATTGTTACAGTTAGAACACTTACCTTTAGTGTTATTATATACTTTTAATTCATTTTGGAACCCCCCTTTTTTATCAAAACTATCTCTATAGTCAGAAAAGGTTGTTCCTCTTAACTCAATGGCTTTATTGAGAATTGTGATTATGGAAGTATATAGTAGATTAATCTCAGTTTTAGATAGGCCTTCGATAAGTCTTGTTGGTAAAATCCTTGATGCAAAGAGAATTTCTGAAGCGTAAATATTCCCAATCCCCGTAACGTGCTTTTGTTCAAGAAGAAATTGTTTTATATTCATTCTAGGGAGCTTGTTTACAATTGATCTAAAGTATTCAATAGTAAAAGCTTCAGTTGTTGGGTCAATGCCAATATTCTTAATATAGTTATTGCTATTAAGCTCTGATGTTTTAACTAAGTTTATTGTTGCAAATTTTCTTATATCTATAAATATAATATCCTCTTTGTCGGTGTTAATTCTGATCATGGTGTGTTTTTCTGATTGGATTCCAATTGCTTGTATTATAAATTTGCCAGTCATTCTAAGGTGGAATATTATTGATAGGTTGTTTGACAGATCCCACACACAAGCCTTTCCAGCCCGATAAACCCTTAGTATAGTCGTACCAGTAATACTATTAATGAATAGCTCGCTGCTTATGTTTTTTAAATTTCTACTATCATATACGTCAGCACTTATGATTTTTCTTCCTGATATATATGAGTTTAGGTCCCTGCTAATTGTTTCAACTTCTGGTAGTTCTGGCATTGTATGAATCCTTGCTTTTTATTTTTCTTAAGTTTATAATCATTCTAAACTTAGAATAATTATAAAGAAGAAAGATTATGGAAGCAATAGAAATTTTAAAGAATAATCAAATTAGGGTTACAGGTCAGAGGCTTAAGGTTCTCAATTACCTACTAGCAGAACGAATACACCCAACTGCAGAGCAAATATTTTCATCAATATATGATAAGAAGGATATTTTGTCATTGGCAACGGTTTATAATACTTTGTCCATTTTTATAGAAAAGGGTATAGTAAAAAAGCTAAACGGGCCAGGTGATAAAGCAATCTTCGATATTAATATTTCTAATCATTTGCATTTTCATTGTAACGTCTGCCATAAAGTTTACGACCTTTCAGAGAACTTTAAGGAGCCATTAACCATTGATTTAGGTGGACATAGGGCTGTGGAGTTTCATGGATATTTCGAGGGAGAGTGTAATCAATGTAATAAGGGGGTGAAGAAAAGTAATTTGTTGAATTTGTTTAAACAGAAGGTTAAAATTTTTACTAGGAGGTAAATAGTATGAGTATAAAGGGTACAGAAACAGAGAAAAATTTATTAAAGTCATTTGCTGGTGAGTCACAGGCAAGAAATAGGTATTCTTTTTTTGCTAGTGTAGCTAAAAATGAGGGATATGAACAGATAGCTGCAATATTTTTAGAAACAGCAGACAACGAGAAAGAGCATGCAAAAAGATTCTTTAAGTTTCTTGAGGGTGGAATGCTTGAAATTACAGCAACCTATCCAGCTGGGTCTATTGGTACAACAATAGAGAATTTAGCAGCATCAGCAGGTGGAGAACATGAAGAATGGGCTCTGATTTATCCTGAGTTTGCAAAAATAGCTAGAAAAGAAGGATTTGAAGATATCGCTATTTGTTATGAGGAAATATCGAAAGTGGAAAAGGCTCATGAAGAAAGATATACAAAATTACTAGAGAATGTTAAGAGCGGTAAGGTTTTTAGCAAAGATAGTTCAGTTGATTGGAAATGTAGAAACTGTGGCTATGTAGCAAGTGGTAAAGTAGCACCAGACAAGTGCCCTGCGTGTTTACATGCTAAGAAGTTTTTTGAAGTTCATGACATAAATTATTAATTAAGGAGCAATAAATGGATAAATACGAATGTTCGATATGTGGTTATATTTATAATCCAGCAGATAATGATAACGTAGCGTTTGAAGATCTTCCAGAGGATTGGACTTGTCCAGAATGTGGTGTAGGTAAGGATCAATTCGAGAAAGTGTAGTTTGTTTTTATAAGGCAGAGGGTCCCTCTGCCTTATATCGTTTTTTTTTGGTTTAATCTCTCACTCTTTTTAAAATAATTTCAAAAGCATATATCGTGTTATTATGTTATTTCTGTATCCCAATGTTTGTAGGGGTTTCATGGCTTCTGTGTTATATAATTATTTGGGTGGGCATATCTGAAAATGTAATGTAGTGGTTTTGGTCATTTTATATTAATAAAAATTAATATAAAACCCTTATAAAACTTGGATTTATTAGGTATTATGGATAGCGTTGGTGCATCATTTAAGGGGGATTTTTTTGTTTATAGCGGTTCGTAAAGCCTTACATAATCTAGTAGTGTCTTTATTTTTCCTATTTTTATTAGGAAACAGCTATGTTTTTTCAGCAACAATAACCCCTACAGACCTTAGAGTACAAGGAGTGACAGCAAATAGTGCCGTAACTATAAATGAGCTAGGTGGTTCCAATGTATATTTTCAGGCAGTGTATAATTCAGATCAAGGACCAGCTGATAGTTATAAAATAATAATTACCTCTCAAAATGAATTTGGAACCAATGATTTCATTTTTTGGTCTGAACCACGCGTTGTTACTGTAACGGAGAATCAATTATCCCCCAAGATTTATTATCCGGCAGGTAACATTGCACTTTCCAACGGGAACTGGTTTCCATTGGAGTGGAAGGTAACATATAATTGGGGCATTTTATTTAGGGACGAGAACCCTGTATGGAGTCCAACGGCAAATGCTTCTTTTAGGGTGTTTGATAATAACATTCCAAGTATAAGTATTAAGGTGCCTACAAGCGACCTTAATGCATGGCATAACTCAACAAAGAACTGGATGCTAGGAATAACTGTTAATTTTTCCCACCCAAGCGAAGCAAAATTGGATAGTGGGTATTATTTTTATAATGGCGTTACTGTGCAAATAACTTCTTTAAAGGATCAGTCAAGCGTTACCAAACAGCTTGTTGTTAGTTTCTCGCGATTAAATGAAGGTATTAATACGATAACAGTTGTAGTTAGTGATAATGCAGGCAATATATTAACTTATTATTTTAATATTAACAAAGACACTCAGCCATCGTCGATTAATGTAAGTGCTAACTTGGAATTAAATACTTTTTTCTCAAGTTGGATAACCCAAAACACTACTTTTTATCAAACGATTAGTATTTCTTTTTATGATCTTGGTATGTCTGGTTTAAAAGATATTAGAGCTAGATTGTATAGTGAAAATGGTAGTACGAATAAAGTTATTTCCTTGAATATTAATAGCGATTCATATAATGCACCTTGGGGTTTTGCATGGTCAGAAATACCCGAGGGATTAAGTCAGTTACTTATTTCCATAGACGATAATGCAACGAATACAAGGAATATAACACCTTTACAAATTAGAAAAGATTTGACGCTTCCATACATTTCAAGGTACTTACCTACAGCCTCTTATGAGAGTAGGTGGTTTAGTAATATAAATGGTTTCGAGGCAGATGGTGATGGTGGTGGTGTCAATTTACAAGCAATAGATATTGATTTTGTTGATACGCAGTCATATATAGAAAATATTAGGTACATTGTTTCAAATAATAATTCAATTATTGCTAGTGGTAGCATTGTTAGTCAATCTGCGATTGCTAATGCTTCTGTTAATTGGTCAATTCCTTTTGCTAGTTTCAGTAATGGCTATAACGAAGTTTATGTTTCGTTTAATGATAGAGCTGGATTTTCTGAATACAAGAATGTTTTCTTTTTTCAGAAAGATATAGTTCAGCCAGAGTTATCTTATGTTGGAAGTCCAGATAATACCTCATATTTTAATTCTTGGTATAGAGTTGTTCCAAATAATATTGCTACAATTAACTTTGTTGCATCTGATAACCAGTATTCTCGGTTAAGTAAAGTTGGATATTATGTGAAGAATGCTGCTGGTGCAGTAGTAGTATCAACGAAATATATTACCGAGAATGCTGTTACTTCAAGTTTTTCATTTAGTTTAGCCAATGTTCCTTCTCCTGATTATATGGGACATGGAACAAATAATTTCTATATTATAGTTCAGGATAATGCAGGAAATAGTGTTGAGCAGAAAATATTTTCATTTCAGCGTGATATTGTAGCGCCTGTAATGAGTGGAATAGATACAGTTAGAACTAACTTTTTTGAGACTTACGGTTCTTGGATGAATTATTATCCAAGCTGGGTAAGCTACAATAATCCACTTAGCTTTAGTGATTCTGAAACAGGAATTAAGGATATTGAGTATCTGGTTTCAAATAATAATACTCATAATTGGTATTCTGTTGCTTCGCTTAGTGGTTCATCAAATTATGCTTCTTCTTTATGGATCGTATCTTATTCAGTTTTAGCTGAAGGGTTAAATACTATAGTTATTTCTAGGGATGATATGCTTGGAAACACTACAAGTGATACCTTGTTAGTGAAATTGGACTTTACGTCGCCAAATTATTCTTCTGCTGTTAATTCATTGGATGCACAGTATAGTTATTGGTATAACGAGTCGAGAG
This sequence comes from Candidatus Termititenax sp., assembly GCA_020719045.1. GTDB lineage: Bacteria > Margulisbacteria > Riflemargulisbacteria > GWF2-35-9 > DYQY01 > DYQY01. Next base: position 110,040 of record DYQY01000006.1, on the reverse strand, counting down.
ATAGAAGTTTTTTAAGTAATATAGCTGTGACTTTTTCAGATTCAGGTCATTCATTACTTAAAACAGTAGAGTATATAGTTGAGACTCAGGGAGGAGGGCAGACGGCTGTTCAGTTGCCTGGAGTAACTCCAATTAATAGCTACAATTATACTCAGGAGTGGGGCATTAGTTGGCTAAACTTAAGTAATGGTACAAATAATATTAAATTAAGAATTAAAGATAATGCAAATAACGAAACAATTTCTCCGATTCTTTTTTATATAATGAAGGATATAACTTCTCCAAACATAATAAGTGCAGAAAGTGTAGATGATGTTAAATATAGCAGCTGGTATTCTGCTAGACCTAGTTGGATGGATGAGCTAAGTGTAACTTGTAATGATGAAGGATACTCTAACCTTAAAGTGGTGACTTTAAACGTTTATGATAGAGTAACTAATACAACAACTAATCGTTTATTATTAGGAGTTTCTGGTAAAACATATGATCTAGGCGATAGTTTTGCTTGGGGCTGGGTTCAGCAGGGAATAAATGATATTTATGCAACAATAGAGGACAATGCTGGTAACGTAGAATATTCGGACAAGCTATTTACAATTAGGAAGGATACAACTAGACCAGGATTTGTAACTGGTTCAAGTATTAATACTTTTAATATTTGGTATAGAGAGTTGCCATCAGAAATTTCTATTCAGGATGTAAATTTTTATGATTTTGGTGGTTCAAGTTTAAATTATCTTGGGTACATTGTAGCGGTACTTACAGGTGGAATGAGACAGTATGATATTTCACGAAATATGAATATTGAATCGTATAGTAGTAGTTGGATATTAACAACAGACTATTTTGAGGATGGCACGAATAATATATATGTGGTTATTTCTGATAATGCTGGAAACTTAGTTTTACTTGGAACGGATTTACTGTTTAATATTAAGCTAGATACTAAGGCGCCATCTTTTAGTAATAATGTTAATTATTCTCCAGTTTGGACTAACACAACACCAGACTTCTTTAATACGATAAGCATTAATTTTTATGATGAAGGGTATTCTCTATTAAAAGATATTTATTATATTGTTTCTAACAATGTTTCTTCTTGGACAAGAACAACTACACTAGATACAAATGTAAACCTAGCTGTTAGAAGCACTACATGGAACATGTCGTGGAGTTTGTTAACAAATGGTGTTAACGAGGTATATGTTTCCTTTAATGATAATGCGGGATGGTCAATAGTAAGTAAAGCTTTTACTGTTTTAAAAGATATTGTGCCTCCTTCTTATAATAATGGGATGACGCTACCAGTTGCAACATATAATACTTGGTACAATAAACCTCAGAACTGGATGAACAGTATTTCTGTTAGTTTTACTGATTTAGGTGGCTCAGGTATTTCTAAGATATATTATAAGGTTGAAAATGCCTCTGGCTCTATTTTTATGGTAATTAGTGATAATATTGGTTCGTCAGTAATGAGTTATAGCAATAATTGGGCTGTATCTTGGGGTATTTTAGTTAATGGAGTTAATACAATTTCAGTAGTTGTTTCTGATAATGCTGGAAATATTACATCATCTAGTGTTTTATTCTGGATTAAAAAAGATATTACCTCTCCTGATGTTATTCAAAGCATAAATACTCAAGACCTTAAGTATATTTGGAGGTGGTATAACCACGAGCCATTAGCAAATCCAGCAGATGCCTTTTTCTACGAAGGGGTTTTTTATGAAGAGGCTGATATTTCAGATGTTCCTGCTGTATTTGTAGATATTGGTAGCTCTAATCTTAAAGAAGCTAGATACATTATTGAGAATGGTTCAAATACAACAATGTCCGTTATTTTTTCCAATGGGAACTATCAAACATATGAGAATTGGGGAATGAATTGGTCTTTATTTGGTGAGGGAACGAATAATGTTAAGGTATCTGTTACGGATAATGCAGGCAACAATAATATAAGTAATGTGTTGTTTAGCATTAAGCGAGACACGGTAGTTCCAAGCTATGATGTTGTTAGTTTTAGCTTTACACAGAGTGACTCTTATTTTAGCTCTACTCTTAATTGGATGTACTTAAATGTGACTCGCAATGATTTTATATTCTATGATCAAGAGCTTTCAAAGATTAAAAAAGTTTATTATAAGTATAGTAGAGCAGGTCTTTCTCCAGTAGTTATAAATGCTTATGAGTCTTTAACAAGAAACGAGTATGTAACATATGATATGGCTATCTCATCTTTTAGTTTTAGTTTTGAAAGCGCAAACCAAGGACCAAATGATATAGTAGTTGGGTTAGAAGACTTTGCAGGGAACAAAAAAGAATATACAACAATCGTCGCTTCATTTAACAAAGATACATGGGCACCGGTTGTAATTAATCAATTATTTGGTGAGCCATATTTTTGGAATAACGAGGGCTCATGGTCTAGCTTACAGCCTGAATGGTGGCCAACAATGCCTATTCAATTTGCAGACGCTGGTGGCGCAAGTTATGAATATTCAGGGTTGGGCTCTATTGATTACATTTTGTATCATGATAGTGTTTTTAATAAGAGAGTTAATATTGCTAGCGGTTTACCAAATAGACAGCGCGTATTTAATAGTAAATGGACAATTCCTTGGGCTGACATCACTTCTGACTTAAATATTATCTATGCATCTATTACTGACAATGCAGGCAATAACCATAGCGAGCTGTTGTTTAAGATTAGAAAGGACATAGCTGTACCTACAATAGTTATTAATGCTGTGCCTACTTTGTCTCTTCAGAATATATGGTATAAAAACTTACAATCATGGATGACTGATCTTGATATAGATTTTCATGATGGCGGGATGTCTTTAATTAATAGAATAGATTATGTTGTTTCAATTAATGGGACATTAACTAGGAATGCTATTGGAGAGTACAATTCACCTTCTAATAATTTTTTACAAAACTGGGCTATTAGCTTTGCTGTATTAGCCGAGGGTACTAATGATATATTAGCTTATGTTTCAGATAATGCCGCTAACGTAGCAACAACTAATGTGATTTTCTCAGTTAAAAAAGATACACTTGTCCCTAGTTATAACGTTACTGATAATCGTTTTTCAACAGCACCATATAGTATATGGTATAACACCACAAATATTTATGATGAGTTACCACTTAGGGTACAGGACATGGGCTATTCAGGTCTTGAGGATATAGGTTTGTTTTTTATAAACAGTGGAGCAACAAGAAATATAATAATAAAAGAGGCTATGGGTAATTATGGTGGAGTGTACTCTTCAATTACAACTAATTGGAATTCCTTTAATGAAGGCCAAACTGATGTCAGATTAGCTCTTACTGATAATGCTGGAAATAATTTATTATCACCAATTATTTTTTCGGTACGGAAGGATCAGTCATTTCCTTCTTGGAGTTATTCTGGTGAGCATAATGCTGAAGCACAATTGTGGCATGGAACAGCTCCTAGCTGGTTAAGTAGTATTCAGTTGAGCTTTAGTGATAGTGGAGGATCAAGGATTTCCACAGTTTCTTATGCTGTTGTTACTGATAATACGACCTGGTTTGTAATAAGTCGTTCAGTAAATAGCAATAGTTATCCTGTTGGATGGAGCATTAGCTGGAACTTATTATCACAGGGCTATAATGATATTAGAATAAAGGTGGAGGATGGTGCTGGGAATGTATCAGTGTCTTCAGTCTTGTTTACCATTAAGAAAGATACAACATACCCAGTTCTAAATAGCTCAGTTAGTGTAGATGTTTCAAAACAAGATAGATGGTATAACACTGACCAGGAGTGGATGTCTGGTGTAACTTTTGATGCTATTGAAATAACGATAAATGCAAGAAATGGCGCTGTTTCATCCCTCAATGCGATTGGTTATTTAGCTAATGGTGTTTCATTTGTACTACAATCTGGTATGGCATCTTTAAATTTAAGTGCAGATTTTGCCTTATCATTTTCTGGAATGAATGATGGAAGAAACAGTGTATTATTATTCGCTTCTGATAATGCAAAGAATAGGACTGAAGTCCGTGTGTTAACTATTAATAAGGATACAATCAATCCATTAATTGTTGACAATAGGAATTTAAATGTAGCTAGTTTTAATATATGGTATAGAGCAACTCCTAGTTTTTGTGAGTCAATAAACATTGATTTTTACGATTCGCTTCATTCTCAGTTAAGTAGGTCGTCTTATATTGTTTATAATGATGTTGGGATTAATACATTCGATATTTTTACGAACACACTAGGCACTCCTTCATATTTAAGTAATTGGGTTATTTATTGGTCAAATCTTACAAATAATGTTAATACTGTTGATGTTATGGTGGAAGACCATGCAACTAATAGAGTGGTTAGCAGTGCGATGTTTGTAATTAGAAAAGATATTATTATTCCTACCTTTACCATTAGCACAGTGTCATCATCATATCAGCAGAAGTGGTATAAGAAATATCATCAAGACTCACCAGCATATCAATTGAATGCAGATTATGCAGTTGTTGTTACTTTTAATGATTTTGGATATTCAAGGCTTAGGAGCATGGATTATATTATTGAGAGGCATAATAGAACAAAAGCAACTATAAATATGGCAAGTTTTGTTGATCATGAAAGTTCAACATCTAACTTAAGCCCTGCTTTTATATGGAATTGGGATGAAATAAGTGATGGAGTGAATACTGTTTCCATAAGAGTAGAGGATTGGGCTGGAAATACAAGACAATTGGAAGTTTTTAATGTTAGAAAAGATGAAACTGCACCTGCTTGTTCATATAATGTGACGGCAGATAGTAGTACAGTTTGGCATGGAACATTACCAACTTGGGCAACGCAAATATCAGCCAATTTTTCTGATAGTGGTTATTCATTATTAAAATCAGTTAAGTGGAAATTTTCTAGAGAAGAAACTCCAGGACAGTATAAGACAGTAACGATAGCTTATGACGATGTAATTGGTATGGATAAATTTGGCTATTCTGCGATATCTGTTAGTTGGGATGCTTTATATCAAGGAACAAATTTGATTTCATTTTTATTAGAGGATAGAGCTGGTAACGTAACAGAAACAGCAACTTTTATTCTTAGGAAAGATGACTTACTTCCAACATATAGCGTTCAAACTGTGGTGTCAGTACCAAGCCAAAATTCTTGGTACTCTGTAACTCCAGATTGGGCTAATCAAAGAATTAATATTGATTTTTCAGACCAAGGTTATTCTTGGTTGAAGTCATGCTGGTATGAGATTGTTACTAGCGGTCGTAAGGTTGTCACACTTAATGAACAGGTCTATAGTTCTAGGTTTCAGTCTTATTCTGGTGATTGGTCAATATCTTGGATTGATTTAGTAAATGGCACTAATGATATTTTTGTTGGGGCATTGGATTGGGCTGGAAATAGTATTACAAGTTCGGCTAAAGTACTAACAATAAAGAAAGATACTGTTTTTCCAATTATTAGCAATAATTACGTTTCCCCTACCGAAGGTGAGCAAGCAATTTGGTATAATTTTGTGCCTACTTATGCAAAAGCAGTTGCTGTAGGAGCCGAAGATTTTGATTTTTCAACATTAAAGCATATTAGATACTATGTTACGTCCAGAAATGCTTATTTTGAAGAGGCGTATGGAACAGTTACTGAAAATCAATTAGGAATTTTGTCATATTATATTCCATGGGATGTTTCTTCACTAAATCTATTGCAAGGAACAAATAATTTATATGTTAATGTTGCTGATAGGGCCGCAAATACTGTAACCACGAATAAGCTTTTTACAATCAAGTTTGACGATGTGTCCCCACTAATTGATGTTTCTCTTGTTAGCCAAGGTGTGAGTAACATATTTTTAGGTAATGAGAATTGGGTAACCTACTTAAGCGCACTTACAGTTAATTTTAGCGATAGTACTTCATTACTTAAAGAGATTAGGTATAAAGTTGTAAATAGGCATGGAGTCTTTTATGAGATTGTAAGCACAAACATTAACAATTATTTATATGTGGAACCATTATTTATTTCTTGGAATTTAGTAAACGGTGGAACAAATGATGTTTATGTTGTTGCTACGGATAATGCAGGCAATACGAAGGAGCAGTTTCTGTTTGCAATAAAAAGAGATACAAATCCACCATCTTTTAATGTAGTTATAAATACAATTGGTTCTCAGAATATATGGTATAGAACCACTCAAAACTGGCTAACAAATATTACTGTGAATATGGAGGATAAGGAATCTGGCTTAGGTAGTTTCGGTTATGAAGTACGAAAATTATCAAATACATATACCCATACAGTTAATAGTCAGTTAAATGCAGTTTCTTTTAATACAAGTGTATTCAATGTAGGCTTTAGTAATATATTTGATGAGGAAGTATCAACAATTAGTGTTTGGGTTAAAGATTATGTTGGGCTATATTCTGATGCGTTTATGTACCTATTTAGACGGGATGTAACGTCTCCGAGGGTTTCTGTAAATGAGAGCGTTGATGATAATAAGTTTAAAGTATGGATTAATTCTAGTAGTACATATCTCACTTATTTTGCAAATTCATTAGATATAGTCGTTTACGACCCTGCAAGCCATCTTGCTTCTCTTAACTATGGTGTACAAGAAGCCAATAATGCTTCTGTTACTTGGAGTCCAGTAGTAATTGAGCAAGATACTCCAACTTATAATAATAAGATATTTATCCCTTGGAATAATTTAGTTGATGGTAAGAATAAAATAAAAATTAAAGCTTTGGATTTAGCTGGTAACTTAGTTGAATCAGCAACTAGTTTGACGATAAATAGAGATACTATATATCCAGGTTACAACCCTGCGTATCATTTAAATGTATATGGTGGAAGATGGTTAAATACTGCTAACCAATTACCAGAATACATTGATTTGTCTTTCAGTGATACAAATCCAGGTTCTGGTCTTAAAAATTCAAGATATCAGCTAGTACATAATGGTGTTACACAAGATATTAGTGGTAATGTTTATAGTAATGATTTTGCAACTGCAAGTTATTATGTCTTTAATAACAATAGTTGGAGTGTGTCTTGGAATGTTTTAACTGAAGGAGTGAATGAGCTTGTTTTGTTTATTAGTGATTATGCAGGTAATATAACAACATCTGATAAGTTTATTTATGTTAATAGAGACACGATCCACCCAGAGGCTGATACCAGCGACTATGTAATTGACCAAGTTAATTGGTATAACTATTCTCCTTATTGGTTAAAGAGTGTAACAATCAGCTTTAGAGACTTAGGTGGTTCTGGTCTTAAAAATGCATCTCAGGTTATTTCAAATGATATAAGAAAGCAAGAGATTCCTATTAGGACAAACATAAATTCTTCTAACTATACTACTCCTTGGATTATTGAGTTTGAAACACAGAAAGGATCTTATTATCCGTTACAAAATGGTGTTAACTATATTTCTATTAAGCTTGAGGATAGAGCAACAAATACAAGAGATTATAATAATGAATTTATTTTCAAAAAAGACGTTGTTAAGCCATCCTATGATAATATAGAGCAGGGAGATAGTAAGTTTAATAATTGGTTTAATACATCGCAAAACTGGATGAATAGCATAAATGTTGATTTCTATGACACATATTCAGGAGTTTCAACAATATCATATATAGTTGTAAATGTTGACGGAACTAATCAAGTTATTATAACTAAATCCTCAGCAGAAAGAATATTAGCGTTAACAGCTGATTGGTCTATCGACTGGCAGAACGTTCTAACTAATGGGATAAATGATGTTTATGTATCTGTTACGGATTTTGCAAGCAATTCAAGGAATTCGTTATCTCCTGTATTTACTGTTAAGAAAGACATAATTAAGCCAGTAGTTTCTAACAATCAGGTAAGTGACTTTGCAATTTGGTACAATGCTGTTCCTGCGTCGTTTGATGGAATAAATATATCATTTTTTGATTCTGGTTATAGTAATATTAGGCAAGTGTCTTATAACGTATTTCATCAAGATGGTTCAGTATCTTCTAGTGTAATTGTTAGTTTATCGGTAGGACAGTCAAGTTATACTACTGCTTGGTCTTTATCCTGGTCTTATTTTGAGGAGGGCATTAATACTGTTCAGGTGGTTGTTATTGATTACGCTGGGAATATAACAACCGATAATGTATTTATTGTTAAAAAGGATTCATTCGGACCAACAATGAACGATAAAGAAAATGTAAGTAGCGCAATTCAAAATATATGGTATGCATCAACTCCAAGCTGGATAGAATCAATAGATATTGATTTCGCTGACAATAGATTTGGTGATTCAGGTATAAAACAATTTTATTATTTGGTTACTAATAGTGTTGGTGCTTATTCAAAGCAAACAGATGTGTTTACTAATATGGATGGAACCTCTAAGAACTTCATTAGAGATTGGGATGTACAATGGAGCGACTTAGCAGAAGGAACCAATAATATTACATTGGTAGCAGTAGATAGTGCGAACAATACACTTACAGCAGTAAATTATTTAAAGGTCAGAAAAGATATTAGCGAGGCATGGTGGGCAGTTACTGGAGATTTCAGGACGGCTTCTTTCGATGTTTGGTATAAAGAAAATACTGCTCCTGTAAATCTATTAAATAGGGTGTCTATTAATTTTTATGATACTTACTCAGGTCTTAAGTCAGCAAAGTATGTGGTTTCAAATGTTTCTGCGAATAGAGAGTTTGCTCAAAATTTAAGTAGTAATATTTGGGGTGCTAATTGGTATGTACAGCCATGGGGAATAACTTGGAATACATTATCAAATGGAGTAAACGAGGTATTGGTTGTATTGGTTGATTCTGTTGATATCACCGTCACACATCATGTTTTTTCGATAAACAAGGATACAGAGACTCCAACTGTTACTGAAAATATCAACAAGAGCTTGTTTGCTGGATGGCTAAGAGGTTCAGGGTGGTCGTTAATGAATGCAGTAGTTGTTACCTTAAATGATACAGGAGGTAGTGGATTAAATTTAGTTGAGTGGAAGATTTCTGCTAATGGTGGGTTTTTACTTGATCAGCCTGCAATATCTCAGATAGATGGTTTTACTAAGAAAGTAGGATTGAATCTAAAGGATGCAGGAAACTGGGCTTTAGTTTCTGATTCAGTTAATGAATTATTTATAAGTTTTAATGACCTTGCTGGTAATTCAACAATGAGCTTTGTTTTAACTATTAATAAGGACACATTAGTTCCTAGCTTTTCAATAATTTCAGTTGGATATAATTCTTTAGGCTGGAATATGCAGAAGCCAAGTTACCTTGGAGTTACTCTTCATATTATGGATGGTGGACAGTCTTGGATTAAAGAAGTTAAGTATGTATTAAGTCAGGGGTACATCTATGGTACTGAGATTTTTTCAAGTCAAAGCGTAGGGTTCTTAACTGCTTCAAGTAATTTTGTTTATATGATGCCAATAAGTTGGAATTTGTTAAATCAGGGAACATCAACTATTCAAATTACCATTCAGGATAATGCAGAGAACCTGTCAGCACAACAATCATTGACTATAAAAAAAGATAGCATTACACCTAATATAAATAATAGTGAGAAACAGTTTGTTTACTACAATAAAGCGTTTTATGATAACCCAACCAAGAATATAGCTGTTTCGTTTACGGATTCTAACCCTGGATCAGGAATAAAGGATATTGTATTTTGGGTTTCACACAATGTTGCTAAAAATGAGGTCACTTTACTAAGGGATGCGGTTACCTATAATGTTGCTCAATGGAGTTTTGCTTGGGCATCAATCAATAATGGATATACAGATATTTTTGTAACAGTTAATGATAATGCAGGCAATGTAAGTACAAGAAATCTTTTTAAGGTAGTAAAAGATGGAGAGTTGCCACAAATTGTAAACAGTGAAACAGGGTCAAGTGGTTGGTATAGTGATTCCAGATATCCTGCATGGTTGTCTCAAGTAATGGTTGCTTTTAATGATTCAGGTTCCTCAAATATCTATAAGATTGAATACGGTGTTTCAATAAATAACGCAATTAAGTGGTATACGATAACTAACAGCGAAGGGATTTCTCAGGATTTTATAAGAAGGTATAATTCGTATACTCAGCAGTGGCCAATTAGCTGGGATGTATTAACAAATGGTGTTAATGAAATATTTGTATCTGTAAATGATTTTGCTTTAAATTCAACTAGCTCTTATGTGTTTAGTGTGCGGAAGGATGTCGTGGTCCCAAGCTTAATTAATAATGAAGCATTATCACCAAAGAACGTAAAGTTTGGATTATGGTACTCATCTGCTACTCCAAATGGAATGGCAACGTTTGATGTTGTTTTGTTTGACAGAGGAGGTTCCGGATTAGCTAGCATTTCTTATCAAGTAAACTCAGGTGCTTGGGCAGACATTACAAGAGATGCACATGGCGTAGCGACAATTAATAGTTGGTCCATTAGTTGGACTTCATTGGATAATGGTACAAACAATATAACAGTATCTTTTAATGATTATGCATTAAATAGCTACTCTCAGCAGGTGCTTACAATTTATAAAGATACAATTGCACCGAAAATTAGTAGCAATGTAAATTCTCCAGATGTTTATGGTTATCGATTCCCAGGCTATGGTGACTCCGCTGCATCTTTAAACTTTCCTATTACCATAACAGATAATGGCTATTCAGGAATTTATGTTGTTCAATATGGGGTTAGTTGTAATAAATATGTTGGCACTAGATGGTTTGGTAGTGCTACATATAATAGGGTAGCAAGTGTTAACAATGTTCAGTTACACTGGTTAAATTTAACAGATGGCATTAATGAAGTATTTATTTCAGTTAACGATTTAGCAGGTAACAATACAAGAACACAACAAAGTGTTTTTACTTTAAGAAAAGATACTGAGCCACCAAATATAAATCATACATTTAACGTAGGGCAAGTTTTTGAGGCCTATTATCCTTTAGCATTAAGGCCATTAACTGTGACGCCATTCATAGTTACTTTTTCAGAGGACGAGGGGAGCTCAGGATTAAAACTAATTAAGTATGGGATAAAGAAAGTCAGTGAAAATAATGCTTTTGTATGGGTAACGGTTAATGATTTTTCAAGTGAAGGGAATTATGTTTATACTGCACCAATTGGTATAAGCTTTAATGCTTTATGTGAAGGTACTAATGCTATTTATTATTATGCATCCGACCAATCGGGTTTTTCTGCCTCAAAGAATTGTTATTTTATTAAGAAAGACACAACAATTCCGACTATTATGGTAACGGAGGTGTTGCCATTAAATAGCAATGTTACTTTGAATAGGTGGTATAACGGTACTCCTTCGTGGTGGTCAAGCATACCAATAAAAATAACAGATAATGGTGGCGCACATATCTCAACTATTTCTTATAGAATATCAAGGAATAGTGTGTTTGATAGTGCATGGACAGTTATTACAAATAATTTAAGTAGTGTTGATGTATATACTTCTATTAATATTGCTTGGGCATCGTTAAACATAGGGTGGAATGAAATATTTATTAGAGTAGAAGATAGAGGGTTTAATGCTTTAACTAACTCAGTATTTACTATAAAAATTGATACACAGAATCCTACGGCTAGTTATATAAATACTAACCCTCAGTCATCCTATAATTATTGGTATAGAGAAAGCAATAATCTGCTTTCTAACATAGACTTTAATTTTTATGATTACAATTATTCTGGACTGGTTTCTATAAATTTTGTCGTGTCTGCTAATAGATACAGGATAACAACAAACATTAAGACAGTTAATGCAGGAAGCGGTACATCCTGGCGAGGAGATAGTTTATATGATACTAATTGGAGCATATCTCATTGGAGTCTATTAACAAACGACATTAATGATATTTATGTTTATTTTAAGGATTATGCTGGTAATGAGGTATTGAGTGGCAACCTATTTTCTTATAAGAAAGATACTCTTACGCCAAACCTCTCAATAGATAGTGCTTTTATTATTAACAATAGCTCTCCAACCCATTGGTATAATACATCTGCAAACTGGATAAACACACTTACGGTTAACGTTAGTGATAAGGGGTCAGCCAATATTCAGTATGTTAAGTTACAGATTTTGACATTTAATAGGATATTAGTAACAACAAATCCATTTACCTATTGGGTAACTAGCAATAGAGATGTTGCGAGTATAAATAATTTGTTATTAAATAATTTTGTAACAAATAATAGTCTAGGATATTGGGAATACCTAAATAATGGCACCAACAATATTGCAATAGTTGTGGCTGATAATGCAGGAGATCTCTCAAGGCAACAATTTAATACGTCTTCTGTATATGAGTTCCAGATTAAGAAAGACGTTGTTTCTCCACATTATGATGTTTCTGGTAATTGGTTAGTTAATAATATTAGTGAAATTAATAGGTGGCATCGAGTAGTTCCTGCTTATATATCAGAAGTTAATATTGATTTTTATGATGTGGGATACTCTAACTTATCAACCATACAGTATGTCGTTTCTTTTAATAATGGATATAGGTCTATTGTTGGCATAACTAAAAATGAAGCAGTTTATAATCAATCAGCATTTACAGTTAATTGGGTGGTTGATTGGAGTTTATTAACAAATGGTGTCAATGAGATATTTGTTTCTTTTAATGATAGAGCTGGCAATAGAGTATTGTCTGGTTCTGTTTTCCAAGTTTTAAAGGATACAATTAGTCCAAACATTACTAATAATATAATCGGATGGACATCAACTTTCAATTGGTGGTTGCGTTCACCAAGTGTTCCAAGCGCGAGTTGGTTAAGTGCAATAGATATAGACTTTAGTGATACAGGGTACTCAAAGCTTCAGGTAGCAAGGTATATAGTTAGTCATGACTCGGGTCAAGCAAAAGTAACAACTGATATTATGCCATCGGTATCAGGCAACAATTCTTATAGTAATAATTGGGATGTAAGTTGGTCTGCTTTGGATAATGGAACAAATAATGTATATGTTGAGCTTCTCGACTGGGCAAATAATTCTACGTTTAACTTTGCATTTTATGTTAGAAAAGATGAGGTTGCTCCAACTTACGTTTCAAGCGTTTCTTTTAATGCCTTTAATAGATGGATAAGTTTAACAAGTGATTTTGAGGCTACACTGATATCTAATCCTTTGATTATTACTTTTAATGATATTGGTAGTTCAAATTTGCAAGCAGTTTACTATACTGTTTCTTGGAATGGAGGATTAGTAAATAATGGAACATGGCAAACACTTAATAGCCAATTAAATCATTCTACATACACTACCCCTGTTAATATTTCTTGGAATTTATTGAATAACGGAATTAATGAGATATTAATTTCAGGAAATGATTATGCTGGCAATGCTCTTACTGGTTCATCTGTTGTAATGACAATAAAAAAGGATAATGGATGTCCAGATTTTGAAATAATCACACCAGTAGATTCAGCGTGGAATGAGTATTGGTACAAATCTTCTCCAGATTGGTTAAGCGCAGTTGTTGTTAGTGTTAATGATATAGGCAGTTCTAATTTAAAAGACATAATGTATTCAGTTGTTACAAGTGGACAACAAGCATGGATTCCAATAAAGATAAGCCATGATAGTCAAACATATCAAGGGTCTTTTTATATAACTTGGGATTATTTATCAGTAGGAACAAATAATATTATTATTTCAGTAAATGACTGGGCAAATAATTTTATTAGCAGAAAAGCGATTCACATTTTAAAGGATGATATTGCTCCAGGATTTAGCAATAATGAACAACTGCACCCAACTTGGCATAATGTTGAGCCAGAATGGATATCAACAGTAAGCATTATAATTACAGATAATGGTCATTCAGGTATTAAGAATATTTGGTATAAAGTTTCAATGGATGTGCCAGTTCATTCAAGTCTATGGCAAGAGATTACTTCAGGTATTAAGTCGACAACGTATAACAATAGGATTATAGTTTCTTGGGGCGTTTTAGGAGAAGGAACAAATAATGTATATTTAAGAATCGTTGACAATGCAGATAATAGTACAGAATCAGTTGTTAATAATTTATATATTAAAAGAGATACTGTGCTTCCTTCAGTTTCAAGCAATTTAGAGGATAGTACATTAGGTTCAGGACATAATAGATATCAGTGGCATAATGCAAAATGGTTAAGTACAAACTATACTACTTTTGATGCGATTAATATTTCTTTTAAGGATGAAACTTCAGGGCTTGTTTCAGTAAGTTATTTAATTTCTACTAATGATATTGATTCCACAGTTGTTGGTTTAGCTACTAGGATTATTTCCCAAGATGTTTTTTCTCGACTTAGATTTGCTGTTCCTTGGGGTATTAGCTCTCGAGATATACGAGAGGGAACTAATAGAGTATATTCATTATTAAAGGATACAGCAGGTAATATTCTTACAACAAATAAGTTAATTGATATAAGGCAGGACTGGACTTCCCCGAGCGTGACTGTTAATCAAATAGGATATGAAAAGAGTACATGGTTTAATGCAAATAATGAACTTTCTCATAGAGTTAAGCTAATGTTCAGTGATGGGCTGAACTCCTCAGGAGTTAATTATGGACAATTTATTTATTTTAATAGAAGTACAGGAATATCCACTACAGTTGATAGAGCAGATGTTATCAATAATCAGGGAATTAGAAATTGGTTCAATATTGATTGGGCAGCTATAACAAATGGTGTAAATGAGCTTATTATTTCCTTTAATGACGTTGCTGGCAATCATTCATATATAACGAGCGGTATTACAGGAATTGAGTTTAGGAAAGACGTGCTCACTCCGTCTATAATTATTGCTAGTAGGAATATTGCTCCTAATACTTGGTACAACAGTGCAACGCAAAATGGTCTTCAGTTAACCTCAATTAATGTAAGATTTTTGGATGAAGGATATTCTAATTTAAATCAGGTTGGATATATTGTTTCATTTAGTAATCAAATAGTTACTTATACATATGCTTATAATATTGGAACGAGTAATCTTCAGGCAATAACAATTAATTGGGGAGATTTAACCGATGATGTGATAGACCTTTATTTATGGGCAATTGATAATGCTGGATTAGTAACAAGGTCAGAGTTATGGTTTAGGATTAGTAAGGACTCAAAATCTCCAGTTGTATCTAAGAATATTCCTGAGGCAACTTTTAATGTTTGGTATATAAACGAACCTAGTTGGATAACCTCAATAGATATAGATTTTAACGAATTAGGACTTTCAGGTATAAAAGAAATAGAGGTTATAACAAGCGTTAATGGTGAAATCATATCTCGTAACACTATCTTTAGTAATGCCACTACTGGTTTATTGTTTGTAACAGAAAATTGGAGTATTAGTTGGAATAATCAGTTATCTGTAGGAGTAAACGAAGTGTGGATTTCCATGAATGATTTTGCAGATAATAAATATTATGGTTTTGTGTTTTATGTTAAAAGAGATGATGGTGCTCCGAATGTATCAAATAATATTATTAAGAATGAGTCTCCATTTAGATCTTGGGTAAATGTTTGGTCAAATGAATCTAACTATAAGCTTAATGCCTTTGCATATGAGACTGTCTTGGGTTCTGGGTTAAAAGAGATTAATTATTTTACAAGTGCAAATAGTGGTCAGTATATTGCCACAGTTAGGCAAACAGACCAAAGACCGAATAGTCCAATTACAAGGGTATATCCTGAAGATGGTTGGCAAATTAATTGGAATGCTTTAACCCAAGGTGTTAATGAGATAATTATTTCTGCATCAGATTGGGCAGGTCAGCAAACCCAAGACGTTCTTTGCGAGGTTTGGAAAGATACTGTTACCCCAAATTTTGTTTCAATTACTAGAGATTCTCGGTTTAAGATGTTTTTAGATGGTTGGTTGTCAGAGGCTATAATAAACATTTTAGAAGGAAACACTTATAAGGTAGTTACTATAAATGTAGCTGATTCTCATTCTGGCATATACGTAATTAATTATGAAGATAAGTCATGGTCAGTTCTTATTAAAACGGTTTCTGGTAGTTCTTTAAATGTTGTAGCTACTCATAATTTTGAAAAAGGATTTTTTAATTCACTAGGGGAAGGAATAACTACTATTAGCTTTATGGTGAGAGACCATGCTAATAATAGTATCAGTAGTCATAATTTTGATGATGGGTCATACTTTATAGTAAGAAAAGATACCATATCTCCTTCTTACGGTTGGAGGATTATTCCAACATTTAATTCATGGTATAAAACACCTGAGAATATTATTACTTTTAACATGATAATCGAAGATCCTGTAGATTTAGACAAACAGAATTCTCTGTTAAGTTCCATAAGTTACAGAATCAGTGTTAATGGAGAAGCTCATAAAATATCTTGGAACATGTCAGTTGTTAGTTATGACAAGTTATGGGCTGTTTCTTGGTCGATATTAGATAATGGGGAGAATGATATTTATCTAAACGTAGCTGATGGTGTTGGCAATGTGTTAGATACGCTGATCGGTACAATTAGAAAAGATACTATTATTCCTTTTTATAAAATGACAGCTGGAGGTAATTATGGCCAGAATTCTTGGTATAACAGTTTTGAAGGTGGCGTAATTACTATTGGTATTCTCATATCTGATAATGGTGGCTCACTGTTGGATGGTTATTCTTGGAGTTTAGTAACAAGAAATGGTAGTCAGCCTGTAGTAAAAGAGATCTCTCTAGGTATAAACTTAACAACGAAGAATATAGAGCTAAGGATTTCCTTTGATGAATTAGAGCAAGGCACAAATAATATTTGGATAAATATAAGCGATAATGCAGGTAATACGCTTGAAGTTGCGGCTTTTACTTTACTTATAGATACTAAGAACCCTGTTTTCACTGATGTAACTTTTAGCTATCAAAATATTTGGTTTAAGTCTTCTAAAGATGCTTCATTTTTAAGCAATGTGTCTATTACAATAAATGATATTGGCCCAGCTCTTTTAGCTACTATTCAGTTTTTACTTAGCACGGGTGACAAGCAAGAATATTTTAGGTCAGTGAATGTTCTTTTGCCAACAGATGAAAGCGTTCAAACAATCAATTCTTCAGCTTATTTTAATTGGAATTGGTTTAAAGAGGGAACAACTAATGTATATATAGATGTCTACGATAGGGCAAATAATAATACTTCAGATTTATTATTTTATATTAAGAAAGATAGTATTAGCCCAAATATTTCATTAGGGACTAATCTTGGTCCTAAACAAGGTTTAGTGAATTCTTGGAATAATCTTCAATGGTTTGAAAATAACTCTATAAATATTAGAGAGTTACAAGTAAAAGTTTCTGATGATGCAAGTGGGTCATTAATCGATGATTATATGTATTGGATTTCTGGTAACACAAATACTTTTATTACCTTTAATTATCGTTTTTCTGGTGGTCAATGGGGTCTTCCCTATGAGAATGTTAATAGCAACTTGATTGATTATGGTTCTAGTGAATTTCTGAACTTAAACTCAGCAGCTTTTTTTAATGGAACTAACGATATCTATGTAGTTGTTAGTGATAATGCTGGATGGGTGGTTACTTCAGATAAAGTTTTTAGGGTTTTTTATGATAACGTAGCGCCATCATTTTCTTTGAATAACCCAACAACAGGAAAAGGTTATGATAAGTGGCATATGATTACCCCATCATGGTTAAGTAAAACATCTGTAGATATGTCAGATTTAGAAGGTTCTCGCATGAAGTCAGTGACATATAGCGTTTATAGATATTCTGATGCAAGTATTTTTACTACGAATTTCGTGGTTGATCATTTGTTTATTAGTGGATTAACTATTGATTGGACAGCGCTACATAATGGTACAAACGACATAACCATTATGATAGCTGATGGCGCAGGGAATATTACCAATAATCATTTAGTCACGCTACTCAAGGATACAATCTCTCCAACCATTGCAATTAATTATGATAGACTAAATAGCTATGACACTGATATTTGGTATAGGTTAGGCAATCAACCAAGTTTTATATCTAGTATTACAGCTTGTGTATTTACGGATACTGGTAGTTCTAATATTTCAGGAATCCAGTACGGAGTTTATAACAATAATTTTAATCCAAATACTCAGTGGCATAGCATAACTCACAGTGTAATGATAGAGAGTTTTACTACTTGGGATATAGCGTGGACAAATATTCATAGTGGAAGCAATGATATTTATGTAAGAGTTACTGATAATGCTGGGTGGCAAGTGACTAGCAATCTTCTTTTTACCATCAAGTATGATGACACGGCTCCTAGTTTTAGCATACCAAGTGAAAGGACTTTCGATACTAATTGGTATAGAGTCGCTCCAGGATGGTTAACAAATGTTACTATTAACATTAAAGAAGTCGGATATTCTGGGATAGTTACTGTTTCTTATAAGATAGTAACTAGTAGCATAGGCCCTACTGTAAATATTTCTTCTAATGATGTGGTGCTTATTGAGTTTAGTCCTACTTTTAGTATAAACTGGGAAGATTTAAGAGAAGGCACAAATGACGTCTGGATAATAGTTTCAGACAGAGCTGGTAATGTATCAAGTAATAAAGCATTTTCAATTAAAAAAGATTCGTTTATTCCAAGCATTAATACCACAAGCGCTTTGAGTGATATTTGGTATAGGAATACCCCCGATTGGTTAGGTCATAATGTAGAAAGTATAGCAACATTTAATGATAACTTATCAGGGATTAATTCTGTTAAGTTTGCCTTAAGGGTTAGTGGAAATTCAGCTTTCTATACAGGTTTTTATAATATCCCAACCTCAACAATCTCCCTTGCTAATGATTGGACTATTACTTGGGATATTATTACAAACGGTATTTCAGAGATACATGTAGCCATTACAGATAATGCAGGGAACACCAATAGTGCAATAATTGCTACAGTGAAAAAGGATACATTAACGCCAAATTTTGAGTTAGGTTACCTAGTTAATAGTAAACATACAGGCTGGTATTCAACATTTAATAACCAATGGTTAGCGACAGTTAGTTTAAATATTTTTGATCAGGCTGGCCTATCAGGAATTGCAAGTATCTCTTATAGGATCACAGCTACAGGTGTTCCTGTAGTTATTGCAACCTCGGTTAACTCTGTTAGTTATGTTTCTGAATGGCCACTCTCATTTAATAATTTATCAGCAGGAACGAATAATATATATATTTTTGTTACCGACAATGCAGGGAACGCTATAGGCCGGTTTGCTTTTGAAGTAAAAGTTGACACTGGGGTTCCAACTTATGATAGTTCTTCAGTTGAAAACAAAGTTCATAAAGGAGTTAAAGAGGGTCAGTATTGGCATTTGCCAGAGATGTATAAACAAGTAACCATTAGTTTTACTGATATAGGTGATTCAGGAATAGGAGACGTTTATTATTGGATTACAACAGATATCAGTGTTGGCCCAGATTATGTAAAAAGCGGGAAGATACGTTATCCTGAAGTTCCACCTTGGGCTATGCAGGCAAATGATTTTTATAATGGAACAAATAATGTTTTCTTAGTGATTAGCGATAGAGCTGGGAATACAATAACAACCGATAAGTTGTTTTCAGTATATAGATGGGAATCAGCATTAACATATAATTATACAGCTTATGCTACATACCGTTATAAAAATTGGCATAATAGTTCGACGAATGATTTAATTTATAATGTTCTAACTACATTTAAAGATATTTCAGGGATTTCTACTCTAAATGTTTTACAATATGGTGTTTCTGCTAATGGGCAACCTATTACTTGGACTATATTCGCTAGTGGAGTTAGTCGTAATGAGTATAGCCCAACTTTCTCTATTCAGTGGGAACATCTTTCAGAAGGGACAAATGATATCTTCGTTTCTTTTAATAATAGTCAGCGCTATCAAGTTACAGAGAGCTATCTTTTTACATTTTTAAAAGACTCATTAGCGCCATCTTTTAATCAACTAAATCCAGTAGATTATTCAGGCTTTAGATTTACAACTGAAGGCAATAAAGAGTGGATGGAGATAGTTACGGTTCAGTTTAGTGACCGAGGGTTTTCTGGACTAAAAGATGTTGGGTACACCATAGAATCAGCTTATGCTCTTCTTGGGACTTTTGTTAAAACAATTACTAGCAATCCCGTAACGTGGAGTATAGAAGTATCAGAACTACGTGAGACGATTAATTATATATACAGTTATTTAGAAGATAATGCAGGGAATACATCGAAGAACTTAATGATGATAGTTAGTTGGGATAATATTGCTCCATATTCAATGTATGATTATGAAAATGAAGATAATAAACCAGGGTATTTATTAACTAAAGAGCAAGGGCCAAAGGTAATAACTTTTGATGCTATTAGAGATCAGAACTCAGCGCGTAATCAGTCATTATCTGGAGTTTTAGGCTATTACTATGTTATTACGCAAAATGAGACATTACAAACAATAGAGATAGTAAACGCAAGTTTTAATTTTCAACAAGCAGGTGCAACAGAATGCAAGGTTACTATAAATATTAATATATCTAATGGTACATATTATATATATGTTAGACCAATTGATAATGCAGGAAATCTATATGATGGATTGAGATTAATTTATCGTTTGCAAGTTGACTCTATTAGTCCTGTGTTTAGCACTGCTAATAAAGACGTAACTTTAATAAAAAGAAGTTTAAGTTTATTAAGTTGGATTCCAGAATTAGTTGAAACAGATTTTAAATTCTTTATTAAGATATCAGATGCTGGTTCTGGCGTTAGTGCTTGTTATGGGATGCTAACCACTAATATTGAAGTTGATTACTCAACTTTCACTGAACGTTTAGTTAGAGATTCTACTAATAAATATGAGATAACTAGTAATCTGTTAACTGAGGCAGAACCAAATTTTAATCAGTTTAGTATTAGGAATGAATATCAAGAGTTTTATTGGCTGTTAAGAGTAATAGACAATGCTGGGAATACTGCTGACCTTAAGTATTATATTTATACTATAGATGTTTCAACTCCTAATATTACTACCTCAGATTTTACAGTAGAGATTCGAGATAGATATAGTTCGCAAGTTATTGATAAATCAAAATGGTTTAATAATACTCGTATTGAGATAATAGCAGGTGTTTCAGTTAGTAAAGACTTAGAAGGGGAGCCTCCTACTGGTTCCTTAGTGGATTGGAGGGCAAAAAGGTATTGTTTAACTAGGGAAGACACTCCAGCGCAAGCATTAAACGGAGAAACTTCAGGATTTAAATATAGTATTAAGCCTGATTTAATAAGTTCAGTTTCTGCAGATGTTTATAATTTATGGATAAAATTAAGAGATAATGTTGCGAATGAATGGGATTGGAAAAACATAGCACAATTAAAGTACGATGGACTGAAGCCAGAGAGTCCATCATATATTTATGGTAATAATAATTATCCATATACTAGAGGAGATAGTGGTCAGATTACTTTCTCATTTGGAGAAGCGATAGATTATGGTGGGTCAGAAATAAGTCATTATAATTTTTATGTTTATAAAATTGATAAATCATTAAAGACAACGATAAATACTTGGTTGACTGCAACTGTCAATCATGCTTATACAGTAGCTTTCAACTCAGATGGCGTGAATGAATGTGAATTTGAGCCTGTAGTACATATCTATGACAATGCAGGAAATGTTACTATCAAAGGAGGTACTCCTGTGCTTATTGACAGGAGTTCACCACAAGCAGCTATTAATCCAAAAGCTGTTCAGCGAACTGATTCCTCTGTGAAGATAGTATGGCAGGAGCCCTTAGATAACCCAGAAGGAACGAATGGCTCAGGTATAAAAGGATATAGGCTAGCTATGTATAATTATGCGACAGAGGATACCGAGTTTATTGGTGAACCATTAGGTGCATTGAGAACTTCTTATGATATGATAACAGATACCCAGCTTATATATAATGTCCCAATAGAGATAGATTTTATTAGTAAGATTTGGGCTATAGATTATGCTGGGAACGAGTCTGTGACTGCTACAGTCAGACAGCTACCTATTGATATTAAAGCTCCAATTAACCCACCAATAGCTACAACTAAAGATGAGTCACTATATTCAATTTATGCTAATGATGCTATCCAAGGTTTGCCAAAACCAAGAGCCTTTAAAGGTGGACAAGAGGATTTCTTTCATTTTATTTGGATGCCAGGTGAAGACGAAGGGTTTGGTATTTACAGTTACCAATACCGGTGGCTGAAAGATAATTCTTCACAAACTACCGGGACCACGACAGACCGTACCTTAAATCTTTCTGCGAGCGTAAATGGTACGTATAGCCTTCTTTTAAAGAGTGAAGATTTCGCGAAGAATCAGGCTACAGATTGGGAAGAAGTTTATCGTTATAGTGTTGATTTTGGTTCATCTGGAACTTCTCCAACTAGACCAGTTTCACCAGTTATTGAAACACCTTTGTATACAAGTAAAAATAGCTTTAGCTTTACAATAACGAGTAAGGACAATAAAGGAGCAGAAAGCTACTACAGAGATATAAATCCAGCGTATCCAAAGTATGAAGTAAGCGTGTATAAAGCACATTATGTTCAACCTGCCTTCGGTAGCTTAAGTGAGGGTGGAGACATAGTAACCTTAAATTTCCCAACAGATAACACTGATATTACTATTTATAACTTATCGCCAAATGCTCAGTATTTTGTGAAGTATCGTGTTCAGTATGGAAGTTCTGGAGATTCTATATCTGGATGGAGTTATGGGTCAGATTATGTTTTTGTTGATACGCAGAATCCTCCAACGATGGATTCTCCAATAATAGCAGATGGAGAGGTTTATGTTTCTAAGAATAATTTAAAAATGGTTTATTTACCAAAGAGGGATACTAATGATGACAATAGTTTCTTTGCTGGAAGTGGAATAGAGAAGTATCAAGTGCAAAGATATGTAAATGGTTCCGTGCATAATCCATACGTGGAAATACCTTTTGGTGCAATTAATCGAGTTCGGGATTTATATTCTACTAAGGATGTGAGTTTTCCACCTAAACAACTTGATGAGTTTTCAGTGAAGATTAGGGCTATAGACAGAGCGGGGAATTTTGGGGCTTGGAGTGATACTAGCAATGTTTGCATTTATGATAGTAATGCACCTACTTTGGATAATATAATGGTATATGCTTTTGTTGGAGAGGCTCCAGGTTCAAGATATGATTATAATAACGTAAGCATAAATGGTATTGTTAAAGGATTTAATTTCCGATTTTCGTGGGATAGGCCATCAGACGATAGTGGGGTAGATGGCTATGAGTATTATTACGGATATTATAATCTTGATGGGGAAGTAAATACTCCCTCCGTAGCCGCTTATTATTATGAAACTGGTACGCTATTAGCTAACGAGAATCAAGTTGTTTTATTAGGAGGTTATCCTTTTGGTAATATTGGTTTAAATTTGAACCCATTTAATACGAGATTTAAAAAGGAAGGATTAGCCGAAAACAATACAACTTTTATATCTGGTGATGTTAAATATCTGTGTATCAAAGCAATTGATAAAACAGGAAATAAGAGCGCTACATGGAAGAAAATATTCCAAACTAAAATTGACAGATACCCACCAAATAAACCAGTTTTTACAAGTCCTGCAACTAATACAGTAAACTCAACAGGCGTTACTTTTAGTTGGACAGCGGTTGCAGACCAGGCGGGTGGGGCTGTGTCTTATTATTCGTTAGATATCTATATGGCTAAGCAGAGTGGAGGATTGGAAAATAAATTAATGATAACACTGAATGGTACAGAATATGTTTCTACTGATATTTCCGAGGGTAGATACTGTGCGTTGGTTAATGCTTATGATAGTTTTGGGAATAAAATAAGACAGTTTGAGCTAGAAGATACTGGAGCATATAATGTTCCTGGAAACCAAGATTTTGGTAAGAATCCTAGAACAGATTTTGCTTTACTTTCACAATGGTTTAACGTAGATAAGACCAGTCCAGCGACACCTTCTGCTCCAGATAAATACTTGGAGCTTTATCAGGGTGGAATCTCCACTACAAATGTAGCGCAGATGAAGAATATTTTTAAGTTTATTGAAGAAAATGACGTTGATGGAGGAACAGGAGGAGACTTTAATTTACCTAATGAGATTATTAGAAAGGTAGTTGCTGGTGAAAACGGAGATAAATATCAAGATGTTTACTTTCAATCAAACCAATCTTTCAGTGATTTAATTATTAATAACTGGGAACAAAGAATAGATCCAATAGTAGATTATTTTAAGTATGGACGGCTTACATCAGCAAATATGATTGCTGAGTTTCAAGCAGGAGGTCTTTTATCAACAGAAAATGGTAAAGGAGACTATACTTATGCAGAGTTATTGGTAAAACTAAAAGATGAAATGAAGTATGTTAGAGAGAATCCATTTATTAGTGGTGGGAATATTTTTAGGAAAAGCTATTATGACGATGATATTAATACAGAAGGGAGCCTAGTTTCTTTAAAAAATGCTATTAAGAATAATGGAGTTATAAATAAGCAGTTGTTTGTTGATGTTATTACAGCTGAAGCTACAGAAGCAGGCGTTACGTATGATATTCCAGAGTTTTTAGCTGAAGAGATAGTAATAGCATTTAGTGAAGATTATTTATCTTCAGAGGAAGTTTCATCTCCTTTTTATAGAATTAGAGATGAAGTAAGAGACACAAAAGATGCAATACAGAATATTCATTTTGCCGGAATCATACCTTTTGGGGTGGTAAGTTCTAAAAATATATTTGAGCAATCAGGAGTAAGCATAGATGAACTAGATGCTCTTACGAAAGATATGACAGCTGTGGGGGCCTTGCTTCCTGCGGGTGATTATAGCGGTTGGTTTATTATTAATGGTGAGTATTTATATAATAATTTAGTGCTATCTGAATCTAAGCTTAGCACAACGAATCTAAATATATTATTTAATAAAATTACTGTTGACTATAAAGAGATAATTACAAGTATAGTTGTTTCCATTGATGGTCAGGTTGATGAGTTAAGATTAAATTTAGGGAAGTTCCTAAGAGAACATGATGTTGAAAATCCTTCAAGCTTCGCTTTAGTTTCTAAAGACTTTTTAAACATGGATGGTTATTTTGTTTGGAAGATTCGAGGCTATGATGATCATTCATTAGGTTCTGGTATAGCAAAGGTTGAGATAGATGTTTCTCCAAATCAAAAGAATGAAGATATTATTGTTTGTGATGCTTTTACCCCAACTATTAGTGCTAGTAATTTTGGGTTAGCAACTTTAAATGTTAATTCTACAATTAAATTAAGAGTAACTGATTTTGCAGGGAATACTTCAGGTTGGTCAGGAGATGGTGACTATCATGATAATATTTTTATCGATGAAAACTCACCTGGTCGTCTTGTAGTCCATTATTTTGCAGAGGATATTCTATTACCAAATAGAGAGCATTCTTGGAGTAGCAATCATCCTAGAAAGTCCCTTTGGAACCAAGGAAAAAATCTGAGTTGGTATTCATATAATGAACCGCCAGATCATATATATTCTACCAATAACTTTTTAACAAAATTTTCTAATAGGTTTGTAGATTTCGCAATACTTAATGATTCTGAAGGTAACAAAAATTATGCTCTTGAACTTAATAATTTCTATAAGACGACGAGCGCTGGTATATCTTATAAATTTGATAGAACTAAACCAATACCTAAACAAGGAGTAACTACGGTTGTTGGTGTTAATAGTTATTTGAGCTCTAACCTCAGTATTCTTGGAACAAATTATGAGTATACGGATACAAAAGCACCATTAAAGGAGTACTGTTATGCGTTGGTAAATTTAGATAATAAAGAAGTGGATACTAAGCTTATTGGCGGTACTGGTATTAGTATCCCAATAACAGGTAATAATGGAAAGAGATTTAGGGTAGAGGTAAGTGGCATTAATAAAGCAGATCTAGAGGGTGACGCTATTAAGTCTATTGATTTTGCTATCGACACAGTTGCTCCTGGGAATATATCTAGGGTATGGGCAAATTCTGGAGTAGCCGTTGGTGGTAAATATTGGGGTAAAAGCATTCCCCAGAGTGTTTTTTCTTGGACGCCACCAGAGGAAAATGAGTTTGGAGTTTCTCAATATGTAGTGGAGATATCTGATGGTTCCTATTCTTCTATTGCAATAGTTACCGCATCTTTTCTGTCCTTGTCAGATAATAGTTTTATCAATTTAACTGGAGAAATTCGTTGTAAAGTTAAAGCAGTGGATTATGCAGGTAATGAGTCACCTTGGGCTAGTTCGGATTTCCCATTGAAGATTGATTCAACACCGCCAAGT
This sequence comes from Candidatus Termititenax sp., assembly GCA_020719045.1. Taxonomy (GTDB): domain Bacteria; phylum Margulisbacteria; class Riflemargulisbacteria; order GWF2-35-9; family DYQY01; genus DYQY01. Next base: position 83,716 of record DYQY01000006.1, on the reverse strand, counting down.
TTTAAACAAGGTTTTACAGTAAATGAATTAAATGGGATTCCTCATGATGTATGGCAATCTGTTACAAACGCTGTAAGCTTTAATTTTGGTCAATTGGCTACTAGTTTTGCGGATGATGGTGACTCAGGAATTAGTCAGTTTGAGATATATTGGGGGCCAGAGCTAAATAGACAATATGGAGCTAAGATATCTGTCGGATCCCAAGGTTATAAACCAGAAAGTGTTATGCCTAATCTAGGTCAGGTTCAACATCATTTGAGAATAAGAGCATGTGATAATGCAGGGAACTGGACATCGATGAAAACAGTTTATATAACTAAGTATGATACGTTTATTCATCCTGTAGATTCTTTATGGGTATTACCTTTTCAAGATTGTATCAACCAGATAGATGGCAACAGCAATAGTTTTTCTAAAAGCGTTGATGGTAGATTCTATAATGGAGTTACTGTCGATATTATCTGGCCAGATTATCAAGAAGAAGCAGGGATATCAAAGTTTTATATAGAAATTTATGCAACTGGGAATGATATTTCTAATGCGCATGAAGCAGTTTTAATTAAGACGGTTACTGTTGATTATGGTGACCCCAGATTAAGACATCTTATTAACAGCGTACCTGTAACAAAGGGATATTTGTATACTTGTTCATTGGATACTCTATCACTTAATGGTGTAGATGTTAGTAGTAAGAATGTTTATTTCTATATTTTAATTGAAGATAAGATTGGGAATAAGTCGCAACCGCTAGTTAGGTCTTATATGTTCTGGATGGACAGAAATACACCAAACGCTGTTTTTCAGCCAACCTTGGATAACACTGGAGAGGATATTGGTATTGTTAAAACAGCTCAATCTTTAACTTGGAATTGGACCAACCCTTATGATCCTGGTGGTTCAGGGATAGCTTGTTATTATGCATATATTGCACCATTCCCAGAGGATGGCAGTAAGGTTACTGAATCAGTCAGGATAACCATGAATCAAGTAAATTCTAAGAATTACTATTTTTCTAAGCCTCTTACTGACAACCTTTATAGTTTTTATATTAGGGTAACGGATAATGCTGGTAATACTGGTAATATTTCGCAAGGTCAGTCCGTGCTTATAGATACCATTAAGCCTTCTTTGAACTTAGTACTACATTCAGAGTATAGTGCGAATAATGCCAGAAGAACTGTTGGTGGTATCGAGTATGCTTTAGTTATTAGTAACAATGTTGGTATACAAGTTTTTATGAAAGATTATTCTGCAACTCAAACAGGTAACGTTGGATCAGGGATAAAGAAGATTAGTTTTGATCTTTCTGAAAGGCAAGAAAATGGTAGCTTTTTAAGCATGAATAGTTTGTCAGAATATGCTACATATAATTTAGCTGGACTTACCTTTAATTTTGCACAGGATATTGTCAAACGAATAACCTCGGAGGCGCCGTCAGGTCTTACTATAAATTCCTTTCACTCTGACCAAACTATTAATTTAGCTCAGTTTGCTCTTATTAGTAATGATTTGGTTATTTCAAATAATTGGTTTAGTACAACGAATATTATTTATACAACGATTACAATGAATCAAATAACTTTTAATGTTAGAGAACGAGATCAGTTCTATAGACTTAGACTATATGCCGAAGACTGGGCGGGTAATTCTGCAACAAAAGACTTTTACTTCTATACTGACCTTAATGCACCTACTTTAGATAAAAAGTTTAGTGGATTTGTTTATTTAGATTCAGACTATAAGTTTAAAGTAAAGAATATTTTAGGCGAACAAGGGCATCTTAATTTTGGTGGCGAGAATGGTTATGACACAAAGCAACCAGAGCAGAACAATGATTATAAGATTAATCATTACGCTTCTGAGACCAACAGAATGAATGTGTTTCCAACAGGTAATAGTGCAAGGTATATATATTCAGCTTTTGATACTTTATCAGCTGGACTGCAACATGCTTGGGGGATATTCCCAAGTCAGAATTATTTTCCATATGTAGAAACTGTTGCAGGAAGGTGGGGACGGGATTTTATAGTAGTTTCCAGTTCTGCTAAGTTCTATCTAAGGGGCTTTGATGAGTCATCTGAACAGCTCGCTTTCTATCAGAATACGCAGGATAGGTTTGAGAAATCATGGGTAAATGCATCGAATTCTTTATCTAATAACGAGAGTTTATCTATTAAAAATGTTAATGGTGAGCCACTTCAAGGTGCTTATTATAATATGTCAACTGGCAGGACAACTCATGATATTTCTTTTAACTTAAGTCTTGGGGGGTGGGACTGGGCTAGAGATTTAGTTCAAGTAAGCATTAATGGCTTAGAGGATGGGGCGACTTTAAATCTTGGGGCAATGGACTATGGGAAGAATATTGACGAGATTAAATTCTCACATGTTTATAAGTCTAAACCAATAGAGCTTGTAACAGCACAAACTCAAATGGAGTTTTTGTACATGACTTCTGCTGGCGTTCCTACTCAACAAACCTATGCTTCACGTTATTCAATTAATAGTGAACCATGGATGGATTATCAAGTTCAGCCATGGTTAGTAGATGGCGTGATAGGTACAAACACAAATGATATTCGTGTTTCCATGCAGATAGTTGTATCTGGTGAGCCATACCAGTTAAGAGCATGGAATCAGCGTCCTATATTTTTCTCTAATGGCTCATCTGTGAATGCTTATAGTGGACTTAATGCTATTTCATCAAACATGGCTTTACCCACCCATAATAATTGGTCTACAGCACCAATACTTATTACCTATAACTACAATAGTTTTTATGGTTATTCAACAAAGAATACAACTGGAACATTAATTACAGCAAATAGAGATAGGCTATCTGTAAATGCACAGCAGTATCTTTCCGTAAATATCCCCAACATGTATGGCGACCGTGCGATTAGCATTGTCGTTCCATATTATGTAGATACAAGGAATCCGACGGTTACTTTAAATTCATATTATTTATATGAAAAATTATTAGATTTGGATATTGAGAAGAACCTTGGTGCCTTAAGCGCAACAAATAATAGAATTATAATCTCAGAGCAAAGAATTACGTTTGATGTTCCTTCAACAGAATTTAAATCGAAGATAATGCCAGCTTTCTTTGGGTATAAAGAAATGATATACGTTAATACTTTAAATGCATTAGCTAAACAGAATTGGGTAACAGCAAATAGTGTGGCGTTTGTTGGAAATATTACAGATAATGGAGGCATTGGTCTTCCGGTGAATCCGTTTAGATATAGAGTAATAACAAGCGACACTCAAGGGAATAAGGGAGCTTCTCATCAGAGATGGTATGACGCATGGGATAGTATTACGGCTAATATTAATGTTGGAATTAACTGGATCGATTTAATTTGGGAGGATAAGGCTAGGAATTATTCTGGTACAAGCAATGCTATAGTTGTTTATGATGCTAACTCGCCTGTTATAAGCTCAATAAGTGTTAAAGAATCTTGGTGGAAAAATGAAAACCAAAGAAAGCTACTTTTTGAAAAACCATATGTGAGCACTTGGGGTATTCAGCCTTTAATGCCCAATCATTCATTAGTAACTACTCCAACTTTCTATATAGACGGGCATAAAGGGATAAGACTATATTTTACAGTGCATGATGATGCTTATAATGAAAAAGTTCTTAGTATAAATAGTACCAATGTTTATGAATTTTCTTTTATAAGAGTTTTAGTTTCTAGAAATGGACAGGAAGTAGCCACTTTAGATATTGCTTTTAATAATTTTGGTAGCTTAGTTTCAAATAATTATGGAATATATAAAGTATTAGCAAGCTCTCCATATGATATTTTAACAAAGAGACCTTCCGGAGATAGATTCACAACTAATAATAGACAAGTAACACCTTTTAATTATTGTTTCTTTGTAACCAGAGACAGTGTTATCTCTAATAATGCTATTTTTGGTTCCACCAAAGATGCTTTATTCCAGTTTAAACTATCAATAGTTGACTATGCTGGCAATATAACAACAACAGATTATTCGGACATGTTATGGGTTAATAATGTAAATCCAACAGCGTCTTTAATTATCACCGTGGATGTTTTGCCAGACACAACCTATCGTTCAGATGGAAATTCTAGGTTAGCAACAGCTTCTGTACTTGGAGCACAGTTGCTGAACAATGAACTATTAGCTCCAGTTCATTGTAGTTCAGGTGATTTACAGAATCGTATCTACAATTCTGGGGTTGTAAGTTTCAGTTTTAGGGCAACTATGGATAGTCTGATTTATGCTAAACCAGGCGCACAGTTTGTGTGTGTTTGGACAACTAATGATTCTTATAATAATAACGGAAATGTTTTTTATGCCTATTATGGTTATGCAACAAGTAATTGGGGAACAATAAATTCTAGCATTATTGTAACCGCATCGTTTACTTTTGACGTGTTTAATCCAAAACCAGGAACAATAAAAGTTACTATGGATACTTTTGTTGATGGTAAGGGGAAATATACGTCTATTAACACCACAACCGTTATTACTGAAAGCACAAAGATAGTTAGGTTCTATGTTAGTTTGGCAGATGCTGCAGGTAACCCCGTATTTCCAACTGCGAGTTCAAAATGGTCAATAATTACCATTGATATTACCCCTCCAGAGCTATCTGGTGGATTAATTTTTGATATTCATTCTGGCAATGTTTTAAATAAAGACAAGGGTTTATATATTTATTATGGTCAAGTAACAGGCAACCTTCCCACAGTAAATAACTTTCAGATTGCCTCATTGAACATTTTTGCTTCAGTTAATAGTATCGTTTATGTTAAAACTAATCAGGTTAGTTTTAACATGGCACAGTTTATTGATGTTGATTCTGGAGTTCCAACGAATGACAAATACCTAAGAACAAAAGTGTATGCCACGGCTATAACCAGCAATTTAGCACAAAATGCATATATTGAGGGTTCCTATGGTGGTAGTTTATTGTACACAAAGAATAGTAAAAAAAGTTCTACTACTGTTACGTTAGATATCGGCGTATACCTAAATAAAGAGTATGACAAACTGTATATGGTTGATAATTACTATGCTAACAATGCAGGAATTATTACAAGAAACAGCTTTTTAGTAGTAAGAGATACTACACCACCTACTATTAGTGCATTTAGTATAAGGCAGTCTGTTTCAGAAGACAGGAATTATCTTCCAGCAACTTGGAATTTTTATGGTAGTCAGAATTTGGTTATTTCTTGGAAAGCAACTGATGATTTGGCTGTTAAATCTGGTGGTTGGCTAACTGGTGCAGACAGAAAAGGTATATGGTTTTATGAGTTAGAATACGACCACATAGACGCTAATAATCCAACATCAGGATATATTTTTAGTTCCAGAAATACTTCAATTATGAACATTGATGGAGTAAGAGAATCTGCACAAGGGTTTGTTCCTACGATTTCTACATCAGTGACAATCAACTGGTCAGATGTTATGAGCCATATATTGGAGGGTAAAGTGACCTTCAGTATATATGCTTGGGACTATGCTCTTAACTATGCTGTTACTCAGATGGTACTATATCTTGACACTGGAAATGCATTAGAGAATAGTATAAAGCAAATCATTCCAGTGACTGATAACACTGATGGTCAGATGGATGGAGTAGCACCTTCAGATGCAGGTGGTTCTGGTTATTTTGACCAAGAAGAGGTAAGTGTTGTTATTCACTTAACAAAAGACGCGTATGATGTTACTCAGATAAATACTCTTACAACTCCTTCTCATTTACCGGTAGAGGTTTTTGTTGCTACTGGCTCACGGCAATTACGAGTATCATTCAACTATGTTACTGCTTCTATTGGTCAAATGCCTCCAATACTAGATGGTAGTAATAAGTATTTTAATACAGATTATTTAACAGGCAACTTAGAGAACGTAGCTGTTTTTATAACTGTAGATTTAAGCGAAGTCGTTAGTCTAAATAGCTATCAAGGACCTGTAACTTTATCCTTTAAGCTAGTTGATGGTGCAGGCTATTTATCTAGTACGGCCAATATGACTAGTCGAATCACAGTTGACCTTAGTCCCCCAACAGGTTCATCTTTATTTGTTAATTCCTCAGATATTTTCTATAATGGAGAAATTTACAATAACTTGTTTGACGTTTATGGTATTAGCAGCAACACGGCTTTTATTATAACTACAAACGTAGGGCAAACAGTTGAAGATTTTGCTGACTCTCATTCTGGTTTAGCAGGAGAAGCATACTGGTATAAGTTTATACAAAAAGATTTTTCAGATTTAGCATTAGAGCAAAAGGTTCAATCTTTTGATGGATGGGAATCTTATCCCCGTGTTAGATTAAGTGATAAATTTACTCCAGAACTTTTTGTTTCCGAAAACCAGTTGTATCAAATAGTTTCTTCTATTAGGAATAAGGTAGGTAGAGTTGTTATTAATACAAAGAATTATGTTTTTGATACAAAAGCGCCAACAATTAACAGTTTTTATATAGAAGCAGCTGGTTCACAATTATCAGCATTCCAAAGAAGTTCTTTAAATTTTATTTCTAACGAATCAGTTTCTGTTAGGTGGAGAGTTTCGGATAATGCTTATGATTTATTAGGTGACGAAATATTTAATGAAAAGAGCCAAAGACCTTCCTTTAATGGCATTTATAATTATGAGTTATTTTATAATAAGAATAGCTCAAGGATTACTATTGATAGTGGGATTAGTTTAAATGTTAACTATGCTTATTCAAGGTACAATCAGTCTTCATATAATTTATCTGTTTTATATGTAAGTGATAATATTCGCGAAGGTTCTGTAAGTATGACTATTTTTGCACAGGATTTTTGCGGAAACATTGCGTCCCAAAATTCTTCTTACTACTTTTTTGATTGGTCAAATACATTAAATGAACAGATTAAGTTTTTTGAGAAAGTTACAGATAATGTTGCCAATGTTACTAATTATACTGGATTTGAGCTTACCCCATACCAAGCAGCTCTTACTGTTGGGTACTATGATCAAACATCAGTTAATATTGTTATTCACTTGAGTTTAAATGCTCATGACACGACTCAGTTAAGTTACCTGACAGCTAATCATATTCCGTTGGTTGTTTACGTTGCAACTTCAGATTTGCAGTGGAAAGAAGTATCTTCCGTAAATGTTATGGCTACTTATAACAAGTTGCCAAGTATAATCTTAGTTCCTAATTTGGCAGGTGTAACTATTTCAGTCACAATTGATCTTAAGGAATATATTGGAACTAGTCTTTATCAGGGAATAGTTTCTTTGTCATTTAAAATAATAGATGGTGCTGGCAACTTGTCTCCAACATCTAATGCTATCTTAGTTACTGTTGACCTTACTCCTCCAGAGCAAGAATTTATCTTTATAACTGAGAATAATAATTATTTCTTTGTATCAACAGAAAACTCTTTATTGAATTATGGTATTTCAGTTAATTTTGCTTTCCATAATACTAGCAATCAGTTAATTATAAGTTCTTCTGCAACAGATATACATAGTAGTTTAAAAGTAACTTGGAATAATTATTTAATAGATAAGTTTAGTTTATCGGGTGGACATATTGCATCATGGAATACTGGTTGGAATAATTCGCCAACAGTTTCAATCGCTAGTTTTAATAGTTTTGGTGGTGCTAGTCCAAATTATTACTATGTTGTTCATAATTATGTAGCAAATATGGCAGGAGTTGTAAATAAGTCAGAGCCAAAGTATATAGTTATTGACAATGTTCCACCAACTTCATCCTTGTTTGAAGCAAAACAACAGGGTGGAGGGTCTACCTATAGTTCTTCATCTGAGAATTTTATTCAGTTATCAACCATAAATGTTCGATGGATAGTTTCTGATAATGCCTATATCGCTTCTTCAAATATATTTAATAATAACAATAATTTGGGCATATTTAGCTATGAACTTAAGTATATTACTTCTAATAAGTATGTGTCGATCGCTTCAAGTGATTTGAATCCAAATACTCAGAATAACTTTGTTATATCTAAGGAATATTTAGAAGGCATTGGTGAACATTCAATTACTTTTTCATTAATAGCCATAGACTTTGCTGGCAACATAGCTACCTTTAATATTGGTCCATTTATTATAGATATCAATAATACTTTAAATGCGCAAATAGAAAGATATGAAGCAGTAACTGATAATGTGAAGAATTTAGGTGTTGGGGGCATGCTAACCATTAATCCTTATGAGGCAAGCGGGATGTCTGGCTACTATGATCAGACGACTGTAGATTTTATAGTTCATTTCACAATTACTGCAAATGATAGAACCCAACTTAGTTACTTACGTATCCCACATATCCCTTTTGAGGTTTTTGTTTCTACAGCTAATTCAGAAATTTTTGTGCCAGTTAGTCTTGATAAGGTTATTTCAACTTATAGTTTTACTGAGGATATTTTTCAGACAGGCAATTTGAGATCCTTGACTGTATCAGTAACAGTTAACCTGGAGGAGTTTGTTAAAGAGACAGGCTATCAAGGTCAAACAGCAATAAAACTTAAGGTTATTGATGGTGCAGGTAATCTTTCAGCAACGAGCTCAATGGCTTTTATTTCAACAGTAGATCTTTCCTCGCCAACCACATCTGTTTTCGGTGGTGTAAGTTTTGATGTTGGGTTTGGATATCAAGGAAACGCGTCAATGTTTGGTCACTATGGATTAAGTACAAACACTGTGTTTATTAGCAGCAATAGTACTCCAAAACTAAAGGTATTGTTCGTTGATTCACATAGTATGCTACCAACAACATTTAATCAGCTGGTTCTTCTTTCAAGAAACTTAAGCACTATAAGCACGCGAAACGGAACTAGTGAGCTGATGAGTATTGCAAGTGTTAACAATGTATTATCAGCTAACAGCTTGTATCATTTGTTTACGTATGCTTGGAATAATGTTGGGGCAGTATCGAAGGGCGCTACTTTCAACGTTGTTTTCGACTCTGAAATACCAGTGGTTCAGACTCCAACATTAGATATCCCAGATGGAGCAACGGCCTATCCTAAGAGTGATCCGCTTTATGTTCAAGTTGCAACAAGTACAATACGATATGTTGCTTCTGATAATATTATTACAGCTGGAATTTTTGCTAATAATAGGCAAAATACGCATTTTGGCATACACCATTTTGATATTAGTTATCAGGACATTATAGCGTCTGGACCTAAAGTATTTGTTCTTACAAACAACATAGTTAGCATGGATTCAGGAATCTCACCTTCAAGCAGTAAGCAGTTATCTCGTGATTTTGTATTAGAGTTTTTTAATGGGAAACTGATATCTGTTAATTTAGATTTTTATGATTTTGCATATAATATGCGAACTGGAACTATTGGACCATTGATTTTTGATTCAATAAATACAATGAATTCTCAGATAGCTATAATTAATGTAAGTGATAATAGTAATGAGGATGGTTTGGGTGGAGCACCAATAAGTATTAATGCTGGATATTATGATTCGCCAACGGTGACATTTATTCTAGAGTTTGGCTCAAATGCTAATGATATTACTCAGCTAAGCTATCTTACGCGTAACCATATTCCAATAGAAATATGTGCAACAATAAATGGATCGCCATATATTTGTACTAAAACAGTGGTTGCTTCTTATAACTTAGCAGACATGAAAAGCAATCGAAACATGGCTAATAATCTTGCATGGTTAACCGTTAATGTTACATTTGATATGTCAGAGTGGATTGGTAGAGAAGGACAATATCAAGGACCAGTTAGTGTATCCTTCTTATTTGTTGACGGAGCTGGTAATCTTGATAGTGCATTGGTGCCAGAAAACAGCATTGTAATAACTGTAGACGTGACGCCTCCGACGGGCTCTGCGGTATTTAGGGCTAGTGACTATTTCTTTATTGCAACTAGGGACTATACGGAATATGGAATAGTTGATGGAACAGCCTTTAGTCGTTCAACTCGCAATATTAGGCTTAGTGCTGATTTTAATGACAGTCATTCTGGGTTGCCAGAAAATAAGTATTATTATCAGGCTAGAAGATATCCTTTTAATAGTTTAAGTATTAGTGAGGACTATAAGAACTTAAGCTGGATGAGCACTTATGATATAGATATCGCTACAGGGGATGGTCTGGTGTATACATCATTAACACCAAATAGTATTTATCGCATTGAATATCAAGTCCGTAATAATGTGGCGCTGGTTACTTCTTTTGACAGATGGATAGTCGTTGATACTATTGTGCCAACAGTTAATGAGTATTATTTTAGTGAGCAAATGGCTGGAGACTACATGTCTAGCTCTACGTCAAGCTACTATAGTCTACAACCACTAACAATTAATTGGAGAGCTTCAGATAATTATTATGTTGATTTAGCTGGTCAGAGTTTCTTTGGGTTTGCAACAGCTAACCACCAAGGTATTTATAATGCAGTAATTTATTTTAGTAAGAATAGTAGCAGAACGAACATAATTACTATTAACCATCTAGATATGGTTAATCAGCATGTAATTACCACCGGATATATAGAAAATACAATAATGCAGGGGATTGTTACGATTGGTGTAGATATAATTGATTTTGCAGGTAATGTTACAACTACCTATAATGTTGTTTGGTTTGACTGGAGTAATACTATAAATCTGCAAATTAAAGATATTATAGTAACATATGATAACATTTCTAATTTATCAGTTACGGATAGTCATGGATATCTTTTTGATGATAGAACACCTTCTAATTCGCGTTATATGGTTGGGGTTTATGACCAGCCAACGATTAATTTACAGATAGTATTAACTGGTGATGCTGGGGATATCACTGCTCTTAGTTATTTAATGTACCAACATCCAATAGTAGCATTTGTTTCCTTCAACAATAGTATAGTTACTGTTAGTCCAGAGTTTGTGCAAGTTACATACAATATTGTTGGAGTACAGGATTTATTGAACGGAAGAACAATAGCTGGTCTTACAATAGACGTAACGCTTGACGTTCAACAAACGATTAATGTAGTTGATGGATATCAGGGTAGATTCCAGCTAACATTTAAATTTGTTGATGGTGTAGGTATGTTAAGTGGTTATGATAAAAAGAACTTGATTGTTACTGTGGATTTATCAGCTCCTACATCATCGGCAACTACACCTTGGAATGTTGGTGTTACTGGTGTTACTAATAACAGCGAAGGCATTCCCGCAGGTTATGAAAGAAGATTATTTTCAAACACAGCTAATTTTGTAATTACGTTTAGTATGTTTGCTGATAGTCATTCAGGTCTTGCTGAAAATCCATATTACCTATTTGCAACAGGCAATTCAGTTGCAACAAGAGATGGTTCTGGTAATTTGGGAGTGTTAGGTGTTTTCTCTAATTGGCAAGCTAATAATACTTTTAACTTAACTAGTCAGGGCTTATATGGTGTTTCAAGTTTAGATTATGATGTTATTTCCTTGGATATCGTTATGAAGGTTAATAATTCTGCTGGTATCGTTACTTGGAATCAACAACGATTATATATAGACAGGGTTAGTCCAGAAATAACAACTTTTAACAGAACAGCTCGTATAGATGTAGATGAAGATAGTTATTTGCCAGAAGAAGATAATTTTTATAATAAGCAAGCTATTTGGCTAACTTGGGATATGTTTGATAACTTGGGAGAAGATAATAATCAATTAGGAATAGTTCCAACCGCTGGTATTTGGTATGTTGAGTTGTCGTGGGAAACTAGTACGACTGGTGCAGTTTCTCGAGGTGAGATTATTACTAAAGGCATGCTATTTAGTGGTATGGAATGGTTCTTATCAGCAGATGATATTTCTGATGACATTAAGCAAGGAGCCGTTACTTTTACGATAACAGTATACGATTATGCAGGTAATAGTGCCGTTAATTATATGAATTTGGTTTTTGACTGGCAAAATGTTCCTCCAACACAAGGGTTTGGTTTTATCCCTGATAGAACAGATAACTCATCTCCTAAAGATGGACTTATTCCTTATTACGGATATTTTGATCAAACAACAATATCTTTTTATATTACTTTTGATTCTGTAGCTGAAGTAACTGGAATATCAACAAAGAATATTTTGGTTCAATATGCAACATCAAATGGATATGTAACGATAGATAGTGGTTTATACGATTATTATATTACCTATAATGAGGTTGCATATTTCCAGAATCAAGTTGGTATAACCGTTGATATTGATTTTCAAAATCTATTAGAGTACTACTCAAATAATGAATTCAGAGGATTAGCAGCAAATTTAAGCTTTCAGCTAATTGATAGGGCAGGTGTTAAGAGACAAGAAAGATTTGAAACAAGAATAACAATCGACCTTAATGCTCCTACCGTTAATCATCCAGCAGCTTTTGTTTTTACGCTTGAAGATTGTGATGATAATAATCAAAACGGTATTCTGCCAGAGTTCGGTTTCTATGATTCCTCGTTTATCAGAGCCCATGTTTCGTATGACTCCTTGGTAACATCAAATGGATTTGCTGATATGGATAAGAGGGTATTCTTCAGGTTATTTACACTAGAAGGAAAATCCTCTTCAACGTGGTGGGATAATTCTTTAAAGATAGCTAATACAAATGAAAGAGATGTTTCTAGTGTTAAAAGAATTGCCTTAAGTGATAATGCCAGTATTGTTTCATTTAATGCTATTAATAATGTAATTACTGAGGACAGTTATGTTTATGAGGCATATATAAGGGATAAAGCAGGGCACAGCTATTCAACGCATATTTACGTAACTTATGATGCCACTGCTCCAACAATAGATCCGGAATTATATCCATTAGATGGCAGTAAGCGCATTAGTTTTGTAGGTATTATTTCTATTATCCCTGATGTAGACAGTAAAGGTAGTAGGGTTAATCCATTGATTGGGTATTATGATAACATTACCTTGAATTTAGAAATAGAGATTGTAAATCAAGGTAAATGGAATAGTTCTTTCTTAAATCAATCATGTTCGGATAATCTGTCTGGGTTTATGGATAAGCCATTTTTTATTAGATATTCGTTCTTTAATCCAACCCAACAAGTAACTTTTGATAGTACAAATATTCCAGCTGGAGCATTTTATTCTACTTTTTGGAATGATGTAGGGTCTTTTTATGGTGGAACAGGATTTATGTCAGGAGGTAACTATAATACCCATAAAGCACAATTGGTGCTTGCAAACAACTCATCAGGTAATATTCTTGTAATGATTTCTGATAAAGCAGGCAATGCAACAACCATAAATGTTGCAAGAGATTCTCATATTGCGAAGGTAGATACTGTGTATGTTGACATGGATGCTCCTAGCCATCCTGATTTTGTTTTTGAACTAATTGATACAACTGATAGTAAGGCTAGTGGAATAGTCCCTGATAAAGGTTATTTTGATGAGAGATTAATATCGTTTAGTTTTAGTTTTTCTGGTGTGACTGATAATGGGATTGCAGGATTAAGAGAAAATAGGTTTTTAATTGCTACCTTTGGCTATGGGGCAGACTATACATCACCAAACTATAGGTGGATAAGCAATGTTAGTTATAATTCCAGCGGTTTATTTAAGGTTAGTGAAAACTATGATGATGATGATGATATGTTTGGCACTCAAATATCTACTCATTCAATAAGCATTGGAGACTCAATATTTAATGGTATTAAGTTATCAGAGGGGATTCAGACGGTTTGGTTAGGCTTAGCTGATAAGGCAGGAAATGTTCAATACGCTTCTTATTCGATAGTTGTAGATACTATTACACCAAATATTGTTACTTTTAATATTAATTTTGCTACGGCAAGCATTACATTAAGAGATAATTCTTTAAGAGTAATAACCGGAGATACTGATAGCGGTGATGATGGCATTCATCCATATTATGGTTACTTTGATGATGTAAGTGTTGATGTAATGATTGTAACTATTTCATATTGGGATGCCAATACTAGAAATAATGCATATTTTGTTAAGTCAACTGGAGCAAGCGTAACTGGCAGTATAGCATATAGTTATAGTCAGGCAGGTGCAACATATAACTTTAATGGTTTTGTGCTTACTGAAAGCGAGTACGGTCAAGTTGCGGTAGTGTTTAGAGATGTGTATACCACAACAGGTAACCAAAATCTTACTGTATATATTTCTGACAGAGCAGGAAACGTCGTCACAAGAGAAATTTTTGTGACAGTAGATATAACACCACCTACTGGTAGTGCGGAGCTAGTTCTGTCTGATGATATAGACTTTGAAGGCACAGGAATAAATCCAATTAATGGTTTCTATAGGAGCGCAACGATTAACTTTACAATATCTAATAATGTTGTTGATAGCAATTCTGGACTTCGTGATAATAGGTATTTGGCGGCTTATTACTATAAGAATTTAGCAAATCCTGTCGTTATCACAAGGAATTTCTTTAATCATAGTTATCTAGCGGTTGCGAATAGCCAGGAGGAAATTCTTTTAAGTCAAAATTATGGACAGACAGTTAATCAGTTAATTGACTATGTTCCATCTAGAAATTTTGAAGGAGCTATTGTTCTATATACTGCTATATCTAATAAAGCAGGAGGATTGTTAGTTGTAACAAAAGAAGTTGTTATAGATAGAACACCTCCAAGTTTTTCTGTATATAATGATTTTCTCTTAGAGCTAGTTCAAGATGATGACTCAAAAGATGATGGCGTTCCTCCTATCGCAGGACATTATGATAGTCCAACTATTTCAGTGGTGTTTGTAACCAGCAATTCTTTATTTGATTTAAGTAGTGGGTTTAGGCATAATAGGTTCTTTGTAAAAACAGAACACCCTTCGCTTAATGTTATGAGTTTTGCAACATTTAACTATTTAACAACAAATAATTCATTAATAAGATATTTTGACGATGCTTTTGATGCATTAGGTGCAAACAGTAAAGGTTCACATACTCCTTCCATTGATGGTATTTTTGTAACAAACGATAATAAGAGTAGATGTTATACGATAGTAGGGGCAATAGCTGATAGAGCTGGAAATTTTATTACAAGAGAAGTTAAGGTTACTGTTGATATTATAAAACCAGGAGATACTGGGGTTACAATTTACTTAGACCTTATTCCAGGTGAAGATACTGATGGAAATGGAGTGCTTCCTTTAGATGAATGGTACGATACTAACAAGGTTCAGTTTATTATAACAGTGAGTATTGGTAGTTTAGCTCTTGCAGATGATTTCTCTGGCATTAGAGAGGGAGGAGTATATTACTTTGTAACATCAAATCCTAATGCTCAAAGTAATACGCAAAATACTATTTCAGTTAATTTAGGCGACAATTCAGCTTTTACAATTACCGTAGACCAGATTCATAGTGAGCTTTCTCCTAATTATATTTATGTTTTAGTTCAGGATAAAGCAGGAAATGTTAAAGAATTGCGTGCTGAAGTTTTTGTGGATACTACTAATCCTGGAGGTCCATTTGAATTAACAATAGAGGACGATAAAGATGTTAGCGTAGGACAAGTGTTGCCTGAGGCTGGTTGGTATAATGATAAT
This sequence comes from Candidatus Termititenax sp., assembly GCA_020719045.1. Classification (GTDB taxonomy): domain Bacteria; phylum Margulisbacteria; class Riflemargulisbacteria; order GWF2-35-9; family DYQY01; genus DYQY01. The sequence continues at coordinate 68,191 of DYQY01000006.1, read as the reverse complement.
ACTTTAGACTTCTTTTGGAAGAGAGCTACGGATAATATAGCACTTAGAAATGATCCGTATAGAATAAGAATAAATAATGGAACATGGTCAGATTATATGAACCAGGTGGTAATAAAAGATTACTATGTTAGTGAGGCTCTTTTTACAATAAATGTTCAAGTGCAGGCTGTTGATAAGGCTGGCAGGTCCATCGTCGTATCCGGAACTGTATTGATTGACACACAGAAGCCTGGAACCTTTGACATATATCTAGATTATAATCGATATGTAACAGGTTCCGTTGTTCCATTATATGATTGGTACCGAGATACCGGGGTAGATATCTATTGGAAAGATGTTTCAGATAATAGAACTTTAAAAACAAGCCCATATCAGATTAGGGGCATTGGTGAATATGGTGAGTTTGTTTCTATTACAAGAGCTTATAATGTTTTATTGCCAGAGGGATATAAAGATTTATTCACACTCAGAACTGAGAAAATATGGGTAAGGGCAGTTGATAAAGCAGGTAATTATAGCGAAAAATATGTAAGTGTAAACATAGATAAGACATCGCCTGTAAACGTTACAGTTAAGATTCTGTCAGATAATGTTAATGGGTATCCTACCTTTGATCCGTATGTCGAACCAGATTATGTTTGGTATAACCAGAATTCTTTAAGTATTGAATGGACTGCTAGTGACTTGGGTGGTATTAGGCCTACAAATTGTTATTTTGCAAGAGTAGAGGGAGAGCAAGTGTGGACAACAATTAACGTTGCGAATAATGTAAAAGCAACCAATAACTTTTACATATCAAGTCCAACTATGAGCTCAAGAAGGGTTGAGTTTATGGCACTTGATAATGCTGGAAATGCATATACTGTTTATAGTAATCAATTCAAAGTAGATATCGTACCTCCTTCTGTAAATTTATTCTTGATTCCTGATTATGCGGCAGATGGTAAGCAATTATTAGATGGATGGTATTCTACACAAAATATAGCTTGGAGTTGGATAGCAACAGATGAGGGTGGGTTACCGCCAGCCGCATATCGTTATGCTGAAGTTTCTAATAATATGGATTGGTCACCTTGGCAGTCAGCGGCAAACTGTGTAATAACAATGAGTTATGGTGTGCCAAAAGAGTTTGTGTTAGAAGTTAGAGATATCGCAGGCAATAGTACTCGCGCAACAAAAGAGGTTAATATTGCACCGTTTGCATCAGCGCTAATTTCTGATAATCTATTTGTTTCAATAGACATATTCGAGGCTGGACTAACAAACGTTTTTGGAGTGTCTGCAGATATTGATTGGTTTAACACAAATACAATTAATGTAAGGGTTAGTCATAATTTCCAAGAGATATTAAGCAATAATTTTTTAACAAGAGATGCACAGTTTTTTGTTAAGATTAAGGCATTAAATATTTCCTATTTTAGTAATATTAATACAATCAATAATATCTATATTCCAGATACTGGTGTGGGTGGTAAAACAATAGATTTTGGTATAAGGCTTGCTAATGGTATGGAAATATCAGATAAGATGGTTATTTATGTTGATACAATTACTCCAGATCGTCTAATAATTGAAGCAGTTCAGGGAACACCTATATTTGATGGTGTAATGCCTTATTATGGTTGGTATAATTCTCCTTCTGCTTCTTTCAAGGTGCTAGATAAGAATGATAATGTGGCACTTAAGAGCAAGCCTCTTCGATATAAGATTAATACCGGTAATTGGTCTGAGCTTGTTAGTACCGAGTTGTGGGGTGCTGCGTTAACGTCAGGCAATAACACAATATCAGTTATGCTTGTTGATAAGGCAGGTAATATTGCAAGTACATCGCTTACGGTTGTTTTAGATATGTATGCGCCAGTTTTTTCAACCTTTGCTATTGTTATTTCTCCTGATGTCGCAAATGGACTTGGAGAAGTACCAATAGTAGATGAGTATGGTATTTGGTATAACAAAGATATTATTTATGGATATGTTACGTGGAGTAGTACAGAGGTAAATGATATCGCATTGGTAACAGAAAGTATTTTTATTAAAGGAAATAAGACAAGTTCGTATGAGACTATCGGATTTGTAGATGCTACTTCAACTTTTGCAATTCAAGTTGTTCCAGGCAGGACACATGCAGTAATATTTACTGCATATGTAAGAGATAAAGCAGGGAATATTATATATACATCAGCAAATGTGTTTGTTAATCTAGATGCACCAGGTCTTGGTGGGGTGTTCTTAGTTCCAGATAGCGCAAATGATGGATGGTTTAATCCACGAACAGGGTACTATGATCAAACTAAGGTCAATTTTTATTGGAATAAACCGGACGGCATTCTAAGGAACAAGCCATATCAGGTAAGAAGTTCTTTAACCGTTAATTGGACTGTGCCACAGAACAACGCAGATTATAATAACTATATAACTACTCAGGGCAGACAAGAGCTTATCGTTAAGGCTATAGATAAAGCAGGAAACATATCAACATTTTCAACGCTTGTAACTGTTGATATTGAGTCGCCACCAACCATGAATGCTTTTATTTCTCCGGACATTGATTCCTTGATGGATGGTTTCGAGCCGATAATTGGCTATTATGATAGCAATGCGATTATTGTTACATGGGAAGCAGTTAGTGACACTGATTTAGATTTTTATGTACTGTTAACGAATGATATACATATGCAAATACCTAGACAAATTGATGATTCACAAAAAAGGTCGTTAGGTCTATTAGAATCAGTGATAAGTCTGGATAATCAAGGTATTAATACAATATCAGTAATTGCTGTTGATAAAGCAGGGAATTATAGTGTTAAGCTGCTTACCGTTAACGTAGATACTATTTCACCTGACTTTACTGTTGCCGTGAATGAACTGTATTTTGTTAATTTAACTCAAGATGTTTTTATTGTAACAATTTCTTCTTTAGAGCAAATTAATCGCGTTTCTCAGTCGCTTTTTATTACTATGAACTTAGGAAATGATGGAGAAATTATTAAGTCATATAGATTAACAGCTAACCAATTGTCGCCAACTGTTTTTGTTGCTACTTTAAATGCTGCGATTAGTAACGTGAGCGACAATAGGGCATCGCTAGAGATTAATCTTGTTGATAATGCTGGGAATGTTGCTAGCGAGGTATTTGCGGGAATAGAGTTTAGAAGAAATAAACCAAAAGATCCTATTTTTAACATGAGAAATCCAAATAATGGAAGCACTCGACATACTAATACATTAACTGTAAGTCTTGATTGTGAGTATTCTGGTGACTCGACTCTTTCCTGGAATGTTACATATAACGTAGATGCAAGACCAAGCGAGAATAATCCTTCATTGTGGGGTGCATTCCCAAGCACGTTCACTATTCCATTAGGAGCACAAGGGAGTAAGACAGTATATCTTTGGTCAAGAAACGAGGCAGGAATTAATCTGAATGCTGTAAGTTCATCAATTATTTATGATACGCTTCCGCCAACAGGTAATTTTGAATATAGTAAATGGCCAACAGTTAACTATGGTTCATTTGTATTTACAATCAAAACTTCAGAAATTTTGGCAACGAATCCAACAGTTTCTATTATTTTCCCAGAACCAGAGAATACAAAGCTTGTTACAGATGTAAAAAGGATTAACGACTTATTTTATTCAGCAGGATATACATTTGTTGAGTCAAATGTTAGTGGCACGATTACCGTTGACATAGGAATGGTAGATTTGGCTGGAAATATTTCAACAAGAAATATTGGTAAATCAACATTATGGCTAGAGAATTTTTATCCGAATCCAGCATTAATTAGATTTTCACAAATTAATGATGTTAGGCGTGATAGATATATTAATACCTTAAACTCAGACCTTTTGTTTTGGATAGCAGTTTCCTATGATGAGACCGAGGACAATAACATTAATCAGTTTAAAATAGAGTTTAATAATAGTGAAAGACCACGCTCAACAAGTACTGGATGGAGAGGTTTTGATCCTTGGAGTGCTTCAAGAGACGTTACCGATGATATTTATGGTGACGGGAACATTACTTCATGGAATATAGCAAGACTTACAATAGACTACAGTGATATTATTCAATTGCATGGAGTAAACGGACAAAGATTTTTAACAGTTAATGCCTATATCTGGGTGAGAACAGACCATGGAGACATATCACAATATCCATCAATATGGAATTTGACTGTAGATATAAGTGAGCCAGTCGATAGGATTAGTTATAATTATCTTGATGAAACAGGTAATCAACGAATTACATTTAATATTTCTATAGATGAAGTTCTTACAATTAATAAGTATTGGATAGATTTTGCATATGACACTTTTAGAACATCTAAGAACTTCTTTATCGAACCAGGTACTCTTAATTTTATATTAACAGCAGATTTAACAAGTGCAGATAAGTCTCTACATCCAGTTCTAAGGAGACAACTTGTTGACTTAGCTGGTAATACATTAAATGCAACAACTGAGCTTCAGCCAAAGCTATATGTTGTTACTATAAATATGGCAACCAATACTGTGAACAGAAGAGACGAGGTTCTTCGTTTGATGGATATTATTATTTCTCCTTCTACTCAGGTATTATTAAACAGTTTTAGTTTAGATAAAATAGGTGATAAACAAAACTTAACAGTTAAAAAGTTGTATTTAAAATTAAATGGTCAATTGATAGATTCACGAGAATTTGTTGGAACAGGAAATATTGTTTTCTTATTTGATCAGCAAAACATATCCGTTAATTCAATTCTTTCAATTTACGGAGACATTAGAGACTCTGCGTTAGATCCTTTTGCATTGAGGATAGTTACATCTTCATTTGGATTAGATGTGTATCATAAAGTATCAAGCAATGTCTTAACGTATACTTCAAATTATTTTGTTATTGGAAACGGCTGGAACGTATTGCATGTTTATAGAGAATCAAACGAGAAGGTTACTTCTAATATCGCATATCAAAAGGATAAGGATGTTGTGTTATTTACTTTTGCGATGAACTCATATCCATATGTGACGGAGATTAGTAGGATGATTTTCAATAGAACTTCCGCAAGTGACTTGTCAGTAGGTCATTTAAGTAATATTCGTTTATATTATGAGGATGAGAGTAGTGGGTGGAATGAGGTGTTTGATAATGGAGATGGCAAGTGGATAGATCATGTTGATGCAATCATTGATCAAACAAACCAAACAATTACATTTCAAGACTTTAGGAAGATGGTTACTCACAAGAAGGTGCGAGTCTTTGTTGTCGGTGATATTGGAATTAATGCTGAGCCAAGCAGAAGTATAGCTTTAGAATTTAGCACAACATCTAATTTGGGTGTTGGAGCGTTAAATGTAGTTAATGATAGCTCGATGCCACTTAAGTCTGACAGGACTGAGATAGGTAGCTATCGTCAGAAAATGTTTATTACATTTACACCAGTTCAGGGCGGCGAGATACATCAAGGATCCAGTCTAAAGATAGGTGAAATACAAATAAGTAATGATTACTACAGCACTAACTTAAGTCAGCTTAATTTAAGAGTTTCTTATAATAACTTTAACTTATTAGGTAGTTCACCTTTTGAGGTTTCAACTAATGTTAAGCTGTCAGGGTTAGCTAATATTACAGAGTTTGGCAATGATTATGATTTAGTAGGACTTCCATTTGTGAGTCCATATTTAATCAATGCTTCACCTCAAGCAATGAATATGGCATTTAATATTGCGTCAACAGCAGCTACTGGAGATATAGACATTAAGATTTATCCTTCAGATTTAAGTTTATTGGTAGCGCCTGGCGTTATTTTAAATATGGCTACCATTAACGTTGGAAGCTTCACAATAGTTGATAGCAGTCAGCCAATTATATCTAGTGGCAGGATGTTTAATTATGTAAATAGATCAGACCTTGTAACTTTTGATATAGATTGTTTTGTGAATGATAGTCAAACTGATATCCAGAGTATTCAGGCAGTGCTTGTTCGTATAGTGCAAGGCAATGAGGAAAGGGTTGGAACCGTAAATATTGGTATTAGTCAAAACATAACAAGTTCCAATCGTTTTGAGTTGAGAGGCGTTACAATAGATAGGACTGTTTTTTCTAATCTATCTTTAGTGCATGGATATACATATAGGTTAAAGGTTAAGGCAACAAGTAGTAAAGAGTCTCAAAATTTTATATCTAGTGAATTTATAATGTCATTTAACGTTGACTTAACTCCTCCTAAGTTTAGTGATAGTGCTAGTTTGTTATTGCATCAGTTGGTAGAGAATGAAGAAGGAACAACCGCTGATATTCATCGTTTAAGCTGGCCACCTGCATTAGATTCAGAATCAGGGGTAGGGTATTACACAATAGAATACCAAAGAGGAACATCTCAAAGGTGGAATTATGAAGCTACAGTTAATGCAACTGGCTATATTATTGCTAATAGAGAGCGTGATTTAAGATATAGATACAGAATAAGTGCTATTAATGGTGCAAGATTAACAAGCGATTGGTTGGTATCAGATTATTCAAGAATGTCGAAAGCAAGGGATATTATTTCAAACTTATCTTTCTATCCTAATCCTGTTAATGCAATTTTAAATGAGAAGGGTACTTTCTATTATGAGCTAAGTGAAGACTCAAATGTTTCTATTAAGATTTATGATGCTTTAGGTCACTTTGTTAAGGAGATGACTTTCCGAGCAGGGGATAACGGTGGAAGAGGTAATCAGCCAAATAAAGTTGAGTGGGATGCAACAGACTCTATTGGTAGAAAAGTGTCAAAGGGTGGGTATTTTGTGGTAGTTAGTGCTACTTCTGAATCATCAGGTACTATTGGTTCTGTTAGGCTGATGGTAGGTGTTATTCATTAGTGATATAATTGTAAAATGATTTATTTGTTTATTGGTTTATTTTTTTATTTGTTTTTAATTCTTTTCATCGCTTGGTATTTCGGCGATATTAAAGCCGTATTTAAAGGTGACCCAGCAGCAAAGAATATAGTAGAAGTTTTGTTTTACCCCAGCATTTATGCTGTATCAAATTATAGGATATTTCATGTGTTGTATAAATTAAGAATACCTTTTATTCCAAGAATTTTGTCTCAATTAGTAAGGTTTTTAACATTTATTGAAATCCATCCAGGCGCAAAGATTGGAAGAGGATTCTTTATTGATCATGGCGACGGTGTTGTTATTGGGGAGACAGCAGAAGTAGGAGACAATGTTATTATTTATCACCAAGTTACACTTGGTGGAACAGGTAAAGAGCATGGTAAAAGACACCCAACGATTAATAGTGGGGTTATTATAGGGGCAGGAGCTAAAATACTTGGAAATATATCAATTGGTGAAAACTGTAAGGTAGGGGCAGGCTCAGTTGTGTTGCATGATGTCCCCGCATTTTCAACAGTTGTCGGTAATCCAGCAAGAATAGTTAAAGTAAAGGAACAAAATACTGAATCTAATTTTAATTTAGGAAATGTTCCTGACCCACTTATGGATGAATACGTTGATTTAGAGAAAAAGATTAGAAGCATAACAAGGGGATTGAATGATTTAAGAGAAGAAACAAAGAAAATAGTTAAAAAATAACAAATAAAAGACTATAATAGAGGAAAGTGATGGCAGAAATAAGAGTTAAACTAGCTGAGATGAGATTCTCAAATAAATCGGAAGATACATTAGTAGCTCATGGATTGGGTGCATGTATTGCCTTAGCAATTTTTGATAGAACAACCTCTTTGGCAGGAATGATACATATTGTTATGCCTTCAAGTGATGTTCAGTCTAAAAATGATCACCCTGTGAGATTTGCAGATACCGGTGTGCCAGTTTTTCTTAAAGAATTTATGCGTCTTGGTGGAAATTTTGCAGCGTGTAAGATTGTTATTGCGGGAGGAGCAAATATGCCTTCCAATAGCATTTTTAATATTGGAGACCAGAATGTGTTGGCTGTTAAGAAAGCTTTATCCAAGTTTAACTTAAGCGTTTCAGGTGAAGATATTGGTGGCAATAATGGTAGGACTTTGAATGTTGATATGAAGCAGGGAGTTATTTCTTCCAGGGTTTTCGGTTGCCCTGTAATAGTATTGTAGGTATTGGTTTATGAGTATATTATTAATAATAGAGAGCGGGGATCAATATGGTAGATAAGGATAATATATTATATGCAAGAATAGTTAATAAGATTACTGAATTAATGCCATTACCGGAAACAATTCAGAAAATCGTTGATTTAACTAGAAATCCTGATACGCCTCTTAAGAAAATCTCCGATGCACTAGAGTCTGATGAAGCAATGGCAACAAAAGTTCTTAAGTTAGCTAATTCTTCTTTTTATGGATTCTCAAAACAAGTAAAAACTATCTCTCATGCAGTTGTTTGTTTAGGTTTTAATACCATTAAACAGATGGCACTTACAGCGCATAGTTTTTCGGTTTTAGATAAGCAATTAGATGGGTATTATTTAGACAGAGGTGCTATGTTTCAGCATAGTTTTGGAACTGCTCTTGCTTCAAGGTTACTAGCTACTAAAATGTATTATCCAAATGCAGAAGAAGTATATTTAATGGGTTTACTGCATGATGTTGGTAAAGTTATTTTGAATCAGTTTGCTGAACAGGAGTTTAATAAAGTAATTGAGGAATATAATAAGGGTGGACTAATGTTTTATGAAGCTGAGCGTAAAGTCCTTGGTTTTGACCATGGAGACATCGGTTCTGCGGTGTGTCAGAAATGGAATTTATCAGATGATATCGTTGAGACAATCCGTTGTCATCATAATCCAGAAGAAGCTTCAGCTGGTAATATATCAGTTCATATGGTGCACATAGCAAATATTATTGTTTCAATAATGGGTCTTGGAATAGGGGCTGGCGGTGTAGACCAAAAGATTTCAGAAAAATCTTTATCAGTGTTGAATTTAAAAGAAGAAGACATCTCTATGCTTATGATGAGCATAATGGATGAGTTGGAAAATGACGAAACCTTGGCATCCTTTCGAAACGCGTAAATAAGGAGTAGTAGGTGGGGGGGAATATTTTAACTCAGGAAGAGCTTGATGCCCTTCTGAATGGGAGTCTAGAGGAAGAGGATAATAAATCAAAGAGACCAGCCGAAGGTGAGGCAAGGCACTATGATTTTATGGTTCCGAATAAGTTTTCCAAAGAACTTTTAAGATCCTTAAAAAATATCCATGACAATATGTCTAGAATGGCTAGTGCTTCAATGTCGGTCTTTTTAAGACAGGATATTAAGGTGTACTTAAATTATTTAGAGCAACGTATTTATCAGGATTATATCGAAGAGGCCGGCGAAGGTGTTCTTTATTACATAGTTTCTTTTATAGAGGATAAGGCAATTGTAGGTATTGATTCAAATGTAGCACTACTTCTTGTTGAAAAATTGCTTGGTGGGACTGGAACAAAGACTGGGATTAATAGAAGCGATCCAACGGAAATAGAGTCAAAGGTAATTGCTAATTTACTGGATCAGGTGTTTGCTTTGCAAAAGGAAAGTTGGGGCAAAATAATGCCAGAAGTTCCAAGGATAATTAAGCAAGACAATCACCCTAAGCTTATTCACTTAGCACAGTCAAATGATGCAGTTCTTAGCATGAAGTTTGAAATAATCATTGGCGATGAAATAGGCAATATTACCTACTGTATACCATTTAATGCCTTGGAGAATGTTATACCTCAGTTTTCTTTAGACGAGTCTTCAGATAGTAAGATAAAAAAGAGCGAGAAGAAGACGCAAGAGATTATTCGTAATATTCATGATGCTGTAGTGCCAATTACCTTTATTTTAGGCAGAACAGATGTGAAGGTTGCTGATATTTTGTCCTTGCAGAAAGGTGATATTATAGATTTTGGTATTAATTGTAATTCGCCAGTTTTATTAAATGTAGGTGAGTTTAAGAAGTTTAGCGGTGAGCTTGGAATATCAAACAAGAAATACGCAGTAAAGATTACCCAAGTTCATTTTTAATTAGTAAAGAAAAAGGGGTTATGCTTTTAGCTTTACCATCTTTTTCAACGGTAATTTCAGTATAATTCAATATGCAGAATTCGTCTTTTTTCGGAGGAGCAAATCTTTCTGGCATAGAAGTTAGGAATCTTTTAATAACTGGCTCTGGTTTCATGCCTATAATGCTATTTTTAGCTCCAATCATTCCTACATCTGTAATATAGGCAGTACCGTTTGTGATGTCTGCATCATTTGTTTGTACATGTGTATGAGTTCCAACAATTGCAGATACTTTGCCCTGAAAGTAGTGAAAGAATGCTTTTTTCTCTGAAGTAGCTTCCGCGTGGAAGTCAATAAATACAATGTCGCTTGGATTATCGTTTATGAAGTTTTCAGCAACATGAAATGGATTGTCTATAGGAGGTAAAAATACTTGTCCTAAAAGGTTTATAATTAAAACTGATGTATCTTTAATTGTTGTTTGATAATAAGTATTGCCTGGAACAGATGCTGGATAGTTCAATGGTCGAATTAAGCGTGTATATTCGTCCATGTTTTCTATAATATCTTTATTGTCGAATACATGGTTTCCAGAGGTAACACAGTCAATACCGTTATCAAGTAGTTCGTAATATAGATGAGGAGTAATCCCTTTTCCATTTGCTAGGTTTTCACCATTAACAATTATTAGGTCTGGATTGTGTTCTTTTTTAAGGGAGGGAAGCTTCTTGTAGAAAGCATCCCTCCCTATTTCACCTACTATATCACCAAAGAAAAGTATCTTTATCATTAACTAGCTACTTCTTGAACCCTTGTTTCTCTAATAACTGTTACTTTGATAGTGCCTGGATACTCAAGTTCATTTTCGATTTTCTTAACAATATCTCTTGCAAGTTTTGGTGTTAGCTTGTCATTGATGATGTCAGGCTTAACCATTACTCTTATTTCCCTGCCAGATTGAATTGCAAAGGCTTTTTCTACGCCAGTGAATGATGTAGCAAGGGTTTCTAGGTTTTCGAGTCTTTTAACGTAAGCCTCGATAGATTCTCTTCTTGCTCCAGGTCTTGATGCAGAGATAGCATCTGCTGCTGCAACTAGGATAGCTTCTATTGTTTGTGGTTTAACTTCTTCGTGGTGAGCAAGAATTGCATGAACAACTTCATCGTTTTCGCCATGTTTTTTTGCAAACTCAGCGCCTAGTAATGCGTGTGTTCCTTCTTTTTCAAAGTCAAAAGACTTTCCAAGGTCATGTAGAAGTCCAGCTCTTCTTGCAAGTCTAACGTTAACTCCTAGCTCTTGTGCCATAAGTGATGCAAGGTGAGCTACTTCAATACTGTGTTGCATAACATTTTGGCCATAACTTGTTCTATAATTTAGTCTTCCAAGAAGATAGATTATTTCTGGAGAAAGATTTTGAACATCAGCTTCAATAGCAGTTTTTTCTCCTAATTCCATTATTGTAACTTCTAAGTCTTTTTTAGCTTGATTGTAGAGTTCTTCTATTCTAGTTGGATGGATTCTTCCATCTGATACTAGTTTAGAAAGAGTTATTCTTGCTAGTTCTCTTCTTATTGGGTCGAAACCAGATAAAACGACGGCTTCAGGCGTGTCGTCAATTATCAGGTCAATACCTGTCATTGTTTCAAAGGCTCGAATGTTTCTACCTTCTCTTCCAATAATTCTACCTTTCATGTCATCACCAGGAAGTGATACAACAGATGTTGTAACTTCGACAACATTATCTACTGCACATTTTTGTATTGCAGTTGCAATAATTTCTCTAGATTTCTTAAGTGCAGTTTTTTGAGCTAGCTCTTCAGTTTCCTTAATCATTTTTGATGCTTCGAATTTAATTTCTCTTTCCATATTGTCTAGTAAGAGTTTTTTTGCGTCATCCTTGCTTAGCTTAGAGATGGTTTCCAGAACGGCTGATTGTTCTTGATATAGCTTATCAACTTCCTCGTCTTTTTTAGCTAGAGCTTCTTCCTTTTTTTTGTTTTCGAAAGTTAAAAGTTCAAGATTAGCCTCTTTTTTGTCTAAATTTTCTTCTTTTTGAATTAATCTATTCTCAACAGTTATGAACTTGTCTCTTTCTTTTTTTATTTCATCCTCTAATTCGTTTTTCTTTTGTAGGAACTCTTCCTTTACTTCAAGAATCGCTTCTCTTTTAATGTCCTCCGCTTTTCTTTCTGCTTCTTTTACTATTTTGGCTGCTACTTGTTTTGCATCTTTTTCTCTATTAAGTATAGATTTATCTTTTAAGAATAAAACATAGGTAGCAATCAATAGTAACGCAATTATTATTACTAAGATTGTTGTTATCATTTTCTTTCCTTTCTTTGTTTTTATTTTTCGCTAGACATTTTGCTTATTACCATATTTTCGATTTCTTTATAGATTTCAGGATGGCTTTCTAAGTATATCTGAGCATTCTCTCTTCCTTGACCGATCTTTTCTTCTTTGTAGCTAAACCATGCTCCATATTTTTCAATCAAGTTGTAGTCAACGGCTAAATCTAGTACTTCTCCTATTTTTGAAATACCTTTTCCGTAGATGATTTCAAAGATTGCTTCTTTAAATGGTGGAGCAACTTTGTTTTTGACTACTTTGACTTTCGTGAGCGTGCCAATGAATGTTTCACCTTTTTTGATGCTTTCTTTTTTTCTAACATCAAGCCTGATTGATGAGTAGAATTTTAAAGCATTTCCTCCTGTAGTTACTTCAGGATTCCCAAACATTACGCCAACTTTTTCTCTTAACTGGTTAACAAAAATAACAATACAAGATGATTTACTAACAACAGCTGTTAGTTTTCTAAGTGCTTGAGACATGAGTCTAGCTTGAAGTCCAACATGTCTATCTCCCATTTCCCCATTTAGCTCATCTTTGGGTACAAGAGCTGCAACTGAGTCAATGACGATGACATCAATAGAGCCACTTTTCACTAAAGTTTCAACAATATCAAGAGCTTGTTCTCCGTAGTCAGGCTGAGAGATTAATAGTTCTTGAGTATTCACACCAATATTTTTTGCATATGTGGGATCTAATGCATGCTCTGCGTCAATAAAGGCACAAATGCCACCTTTTTTTTGTGCTTCTGCGATAATATGTAAAGATACAGTGGTTTTCCCTGAACTCTCTGGTCCGTATATTTCTACTATTCTTCCTTTTGGTATTCCCCCAACACCTAGTGCGGAGTCTAGTTTGATGGAGCCAGTAGAGATAGACTCAATACTTAGATTAAGTTTCTCCCCCATTTTCATAATTGACCCTTTTCCGAATTCTTTTTCTATTTCCTGAATAGCTAATTCAAGATTCTTATTTGTTTTATCAGCCATTTTTACCTCCTTTGTTTTTGTTAGTAAGCAAGTATTTTAAGATTTCCAGAACAGAAAAAGTGGTTTGCTTTATAATATCTATTCTTTCTCCTTCGAATTGATGTTTTTGAGTGATTTGTTCTTCATTAACAACTACAGAGGTAAAGACTGTTCCAACAGGTTCCTGTCCTGTTTTTGGACCAGCATAGCCTGTTGTTGCAATGCTAACGTTTGATCCGAACTTCTTTTTTACTCCAATAGCCATTTCGGCTGCTACTTGAGAACTTACAGGTCCGTAGTTTTTAATAGTTTTTGGTTCAACAAGACACTCTTGTACTTTTAGTAAGTTAGAATAAGCGATTATTCCTCCTAAGTATACTTTTGAAGCTCCAGGAATTTTGGTGAATGATGTAGCGATGTCTCCACCAGTGATGGATTCTGCTGTTATTAATGTTTGTTCTTGTTCAACAAGTAAATCAAACACCTTGTATGGAAGCATGTTGAGGTTATTAAGTTCTTTGCTAGATAGAATGTTATTAAATTCAGCCATTTAGTACCTCTTTATTTGCAACAAAGTAATTAATGCCAGACAGGATAGTAACAATGACTGTTAAAATAATAAGTATGTTATAGCCAGGTACATTCATTATAAGAAAGCAGATTAGTCCAAACTGGAGCACTGTTTTAATTTTTCCATAAATATCAGCTTTAATGACGACATTTTTAAGGGCAGCCACTGAGCGTAAGCCAAGTACAGTATATTCTCTAAATACAATTATGGCAGTCCAGTAGAACTCAATTTTGCCGTATTGTGTAAAGAACAGCAGAAGGGTAGTCACTAAGACTTTATCTGCAAGAGGGTCGAGCAGTTTACCTAAATCACTAATTTGGTTATATTTTCTTGCGATGTATCCATCAAGATAGTCTGAGAAGGCAATAAGAAGAAAGAAAGATAATGAAATTATATTATGATATGGAATGTCGTTTAAGAGCAAAAGAATCACTAAGAGGGGAACGGAGGCTATTCTGAAGAGTGTTATCTTTGTTGCAAGCGTCAAGTGATCTCGCCAATCAAATCATATTGAAGGGCTTTTTTTATTTTAACTGATCTAAATTGGCCGATGTCTTTAGGTTGAATATTATCAATGAATACCACTCCGTCTATTTCTGGTGCATCAAAATATCTTCTACCGCCATTCATGTTGTCTACCAATATCTTCAGTTCTTGCCCTATGTAACTTTTGTTTAGTTTCTTGCTTATTTCTTTCTGTGTTTTTATGATCATTTTTGCCCTTTTTTCTTTAGTCTGCTCTTCTAACTTTCCCTCTAGTTTATAAGAAGCAGTGTTTTTTTGATCAGAATAAGCAAATACTCCAAGGTGATCAAACTTAGTTTGATCTATAAAAGAAAGTAGTTCTGAAAAATCATCTTCATCTTCACCAGGGAACCCTGTAATAACCGTAGTCCTAAGTTTTGCCTCTGGTATTTCTTTTCTAACAAGATTAATCACTTCAATTATCCTTTTTTTAGAACTTTTTCTATTCATTTTACTTAATATTTTATCACTTATATGCTGAATTGGCATATCTATATACTTGACAATCTTTTCTGAGTCTTTAATTGTTTTTACCAGACGCTCATTGATGTTGTCAGGGTAAAGGTATAATAGTCTTATCCATTCTATTTTTTCGATATTTTCTAGTTCAAGCAATAAGTCGGATAAATAGTAATTATCTTCGTACTGATAGCTAGTAATATCTTGAGCGATTAAAATAAGTTCCTTAACGCCATTATTAGCTAAAATAGTTGCTTCTGCCATGATGTTTTTTGGAGGCTTAAAGTAAGCACTTCCTCTAAGCGATGGGATTTTGCAGAATGAGCAACCGTGACTGCAGCCATCACCTATTTTTAAGTATGCGTAATGTGATGGAGTGGCTAATACTCTACAGTCCTGCTCAAGAAGATTCTTTTTTCTGTCCTCAATAATTTTTGTTTGAACATCTAGTGAGCAGAGTAGCTGGTTAATCTTAGAAATAGCACCAGTATTAAGAATGCCATCTATGAATGGGTACTCTTCAAGGATTTTATCTTTATTTTCCTCTACATAGCATCCTGCAACTATGACTTTCCTTCTTGGATTGTATTCTTTCCAATCTTTAAGGTCATACAGATTATCAATAGTTTCTTGTGTTGCAGAGTCAATAAAGGTACAGGTATTAAGAATCATAACATCAGCGTCATCCATCTCAGTAGTGAGCGTATGTTCTTTTTTGATATGTCCTATCATTGTCTCTGTGTCTACAAGATTTTTAGGACAGCCTAAACTGATAAAACCAATATTGATAGTAAACCTCTTTAGCTTTTTTTAAGCAGGTCTACTTTATCTAGCTTTTCCCAAGGGAAGATATCTCTTCCAAAATGACCATATTTAGCTGATTCTATATATATTGGTCTCTTTAGTTTAAAGGTATCAATGATATCTTTAGGTTTTAGTGGGAAATGCTTATAAATTAGATCTGTTATTTTTTCTTCTGACATTTTTCCTGTTCCAAACGTTTCAACAAAAATGGATACTGGTTCAGCTTTGCCAATTGCATATGCAAGTTGAATCTCGCATTTGTCAGCGATTCCAGCTGCAACTATGTTTTTAGCTATGTATCTTGCTGCATATGCTGCTGACCTGTCTACTTTGGAAGGATCTTTACCACTGAAAGCTCCTCCTCCGTGACGGCTCATGCCTCCATATGTATCTACGATAATTTTTCTTCCTGTTAAACCGCAGTCACCCATTGGTCCACCAATAACGAATCTTCCAGTTGGGTTAATATAGATGTTTTCATCTTTAATATCTTTTAGTAGTTCAGCAGGGATAGTTACTTTTATTACCTTTTCAATAATATCTTTTCTAAGTTGCTCAAGAGTTACATCTTCACCATGTTGAGTAGATATAACAATAGCATCAATGCATTTAGGTCCATTTTCATCATAATGAACAGATACTTGTGATTTACTGTCTGGTTTTAAATATGGAAGAACCTTTGTTTTTCTAAGTTCAGTAAGCTTTAGAAGAAGCTTATGTGAAAGCATAATTGGTAGTGGCATATATTCTGGTGTTTCATGACTTGCATAACCAAACATAATACCTTGGTCGCCGGCGCCTTGTTCTTTAAATAGTCCTTCTCCTTCAGTAACTCCTTGAGAAATGTCAGGTGACTGTTGGCCAATAGCGTTCATTACCGCACATGTTTTGTAGTCAAAGCCATCTGATGAATCTGCATAACCGATTTCTTTAACTGTATTTCTGATGATTTCTTCATAATTAATTACTGCTTTTGTTGTAATTTCGCCTGAAACAATTACCATTCCTGTTTTAATCATAGTTTCACAAGCAACCCTTGAGTTAGGGTCTTGTGCTAGACAAGCGTCAAGTATAGCATCGCTTATTTGGTCTGCCATTTTGTCTGGATGGCCTTCAGAAACGCTTTCTGAGCTGAATACACATTCATGTCTTTTTCTCATTGTAATTTCTCCTGTGTTTAATTTTTTTTATATCGGGTAACATTATAAATGGTTTACTGATAAAATTAAAGAAATATATAGTATTGGCATAAAAGAATATAGCTATTTTTATTGCAAATAGTTTAATATAGTATATATAAGGAGTTAATGGTAATGATAGGTAACTTATTTGGTGATATTCATGATTTAAAAAATCAAGTAGAGCAATCTAAAACAGAAGAAGATTTAGCAAGCGTCATCCTGAAATTTTTAAAAGATAGATTAATGATAACTCCATTAACAGCATTTCTTACTATTAATGAGTTCAACCGTGCAGTTCTTTATGGTATTAGTGAATATCCGGCTGAGTTATTAAACATGGCAAAGGATAGAATAGTTGAGCGAATAGAGTCAACTACAGGTTTCGTTTTTCCAAGTAAAACAATTCAAATATATATTGAAGAACGAGAAGAGAAAGACGATGTAGGGTTTATGCTAGATAAAATAAAGGTATACCCTATGGTTCTTGATGAGCAGCTACATGGTGCAATGCTTGTGTACCTGGATCAGGAGCTACCTTGGCAAGCACAGACCTATGATTTTGCTGGATGGATGTTTCAAGAGAGATTTTATGTTATTGCTAACAAATATAAGATACTTTTGAATAAAAAATTAGAAGCCATAAATGAAGCAAGGGAAATGATGTATTCGATTATTAATCTTGATGATATGTTGTCTATTTTGGGTGATATTGTTTTAAAGCACGCTAAAGCTAAAATAGGCGGTGTTTTAATTAAAGATGACAAGAGCGAGGAGTTCAAGGTTAGAGCCAGCTGGAATGGCATGCCTATTGAGACCTCAAAGAAGGCTAGTGAGTTTATTGTGGATTTTCCATATAGCATAGACAGGATACAAGTTGAAGGCAAAGGAAGCTTAATGGATATCCTTAAACAGGAGCATCATATTATGAAGTTTGACTCCTTAAAGGTAACGATGGTTTCTAATCCAGAGCTAATCGATGTAATATTGCCAGAGTTACTAGTCATCCCTCTTGTGGAAAGAGGTCGTACTGTTGGGGCAATACTTCTTATTAGAACAGAGTTTATGAAAGAAAAGTTTACCAATAATGACATTTCTGTGTTAGAAACAATCGCTACGTTGGCATCATCTTCTATTGAGAATAATAAGTTGCATGAACAAACATTAAAAGAGCAAATGACGCAGAAGGATCTTCAGGTAGCCTATAATATTCAGAAAAGTATGCAGGCCAAGATTGAGCCTCACTTGAAGAGTTTTGATGTAGCAGCAGTATCGATACCTGCAAGAGCTATTGGAGGGGATTATTATGACTTTTTCAAGCTTGATGAAAATAGGCTAGGAATAAATATGACAGATATTGTTGGTAAAGGTATTCCTGCTGCCTTAATTATGGCTTTTTTTAAGGGGGTTATGCAGACATCAGTCGTGGATGACCTTAGCCCAAAAGAGATGTTTGCAAAGATAAGTCAGAATTTATATGCAAATAAAAGTGTTAAGAACTATATTCCATCAGTTTTTGGAATCTTGGATGATGAACAAAAAACGTTTTGTTATACAAACGCAGGTCATGAGAATCCATATTTTTTAAATTATAAAACAGAGGAATTTCGTACTCTTGAAGAGGGAGGGTTGCCTCTTGGAGCTTTCAAGGATTCAGAGTATGTGCAAGAAGTTCTTAAGCTGGATGTTGGTG
Source organism: Candidatus Termititenax sp. (assembly GCA_020719045.1). GTDB lineage: Bacteria > Margulisbacteria > Riflemargulisbacteria > GWF2-35-9 > DYQY01 > DYQY01. The sequence goes on along the minus strand of DYQY01000006.1, from coordinate 49,702 downwards.
ATATCGTATGTGTTTTTACGGATGGAGTTACAGAAGCTAGAAACATGTTTCAACAGGACTATGGCGAGGAGAGGTTTAAAAAATTATTACTTAAATATAAGCATCTTTCTGCAGGCGATTTAGTTCAGAAGATTCAAGAGGAAGTTTTTGTGTTTGCTGAGGGTCTTCCTGCCCATGATGATTTTACTGTAATGATTATTAAAAGGCTTTAGTTTAATTGTTTTTGTAAGGTATATGCTATATAATTGAAGTAAAGTTAGATATGATAATATGTTAGTTAGGAGGGATAATAAGTGTTAGAAATTCAAAAGGAAGTAAAAAATAATATTGTATTGTTGAGTTTGGGTGCAAACAAATCCGGGAGCACGGTAAGTGGCGAAGTTGAACTAGATGTTGATAACAACTACTTACTTATTGAGGCAGTAGAAGAAGAATTAAGTAAAGGTCATAACAAGCTGATTCTTCAATTGAAGAACGTTAGCTACGTTGATTCATCAGGATTAGGAGCAATTTTTGATAGTTACAAACAAGTTGTTGAAAAAGATGGTCAATTAAGAATATTAAACCCAAATATTGATGTAAAAAGAGTATTAGATATTACTAAAATTTCAAAGAAAATAGATATATACAATAATGAAGAAGAGGCTTTAAAAAGTTTCTAGTTAGTATATTTTTTTGTAGTAGCCAAAATATCTTCAGTACGAAATGGCTTAGATAGATGATCAGTGAAACCGTTTGCAAGAACGGTTTCTTTGTCTTTATGGTAAGCTTTAGCAGTAAGAGCTATTATCGGAGTTTTACTGTAGTTATCAGTTTTGCGGAGTTCCTTAGCTACAGTATATCCATCCATTCCTTCCATCATGAGGTCAAGGAATATAAGGTCAAATTTATTTTTTTCACATAACAGTAAAGCATCTTTTCCGTTATCTACGGTTGTTGCGGTTATGTTAGAGAACTCAAGGATTGTTTTAACCAAGAGAAGGATATCTTTATTATCGTCTACTACTAATACTTTCATTTTTCACCATGCTATATTATTTATGAAGATTATTATATCAGGAATAGTCAATTGAACAAGCTAGTTTCATGAGAATAGTACTTTCCCTTGTCTTATAATCATGGGTGTTTCTTTGGATAGATCTACAATTGTGGATGCTACGGTTGAACCTTTTTCGCTTGAAGCAACAATATAATCAAGCTCTTGCTTAAGTGTTTCTGGTATGTCGTCATAGCAGGTGGAGGCTGGTTCTCCTGATCTGTTAAGGCTTGTTACAACAAGAGGATTTGGGTAAGAAGCAAGAATATCTAGTGTTGTTTTATGGTTTGGTATTCTTATGCCAATAGTTTCTTCGAGATAAGGGAGTGATGCAAATGGGGATTTATTAAAAATGAATGTGATTTCACCTGGCCAATATTTATTGATGGTTTCTTTTTGGTAATTTGTTAATGGTTGCACTAGCTTTTCTAATAGTTTATGGTTTGCTATTTGAAGTACGTAAAATTTGGATGACTCTCTGCCTTTGATTTGAGTTATTTTATCAACAGCAGAAAGATTAAATGCATCACAGGCAAGCCCATAGACTGTGTCGGTAGGAAATCCAATTATTCCTCCTGACGAAAGTATGATATTTATTTGATTAAGAGTTGCTGGAGTCAAAGGTTGAGACATATTTATATATTGAAAACAGTGAGGTAATAAGAAGTAGTATTAAAAATATGTTAAAGTAAAAGTATATTTGAAAAAATGATGGAGTAGAGGCAAGGTAGTTCATAGTTGTAACAATTAAAACTACCATGAAGTTAATTAAAATGAAAAGCAACTCGTACTTAAAAAAGTGTTTCACTTTTTGGTTTTGAATCATTATAAAGAAAAGTATCATCACACAGTATAGTAATACATAGGCTGAATGAAAGATTTGTCCAAGATACAATACGTTAGTATCAATAGTTTTGACTAGTTCTGATACCAATTCTGGGTGTTGTCTTAATGTAACCGTAAACTGAGTAAAATTGTAAAGTTGAAATAGGAAAATAGCTACAAGTTTTAAGAGGACATACCCAAGACCAATACTAAGGATATTATTTAGTGTTTGATGGGAATGTTGTCTATATAGATAAATTCTGAAAATTGATTCAGTCAAGACATAAATCCCAGTGCTTATCAGAGTTGCAAGAAGTATTGATTGTCCACCAGTCAAAGCTAAAAATGGTAGTTTTATTAGTGTTAGAAAAGAAAATAGCATGCCAAGCGAGAGGTGTTTAGGGGACAATTGTATTTTTTTGTTAGTTAATAAAGAAAGAAATGCAGGAATGATAATTAATATGATGCTAGAGATTATTAGCATAAGCATAAATAGTTCTACGTTAATCATTGATTTGTTTTTTTAAGTTATATTTTTCAACCACAGCCAATAATTTGCCTGGGTCAAAAGGCTTAACAATATACTCATCTGCCCCTTTTTGTAGTGCTTCAATAATCTGAGTTTGTTGTCCAATGTTAGAAAGAACAATTGTCGGAATGCTCAATGTCTTTTTAATTTCTTGCATTGCAGTAATCCCATCCATTTCTGGCATAATAATATCCATAATTATTACATCTGGGGTATGTTTAAGGGATAGCTCAACAGCTCTTTTGCCATTTTCTGCTTCAATAATAGTAAAACCATAATCTTTCAAAAAAGAAGATAGTTTGTTTCTTATATACATTGAGTCATCACAAATTAATATTTTCATCTCTAATGTAGATTATACTTTCTTTTTATCTCATCGAACAATGAGGAAATATCTAAAATTAATCCTATATCACCAGTTCCTAAAATTGTTGCTGAGTGAATTAGGAAGTAAAGTTGGTCAACAAAGTCTATATTTTTAATAACAATTTCCTGTTCATCAAGTATTCTATCCACAATAAGTATGATGCTTTTGTCTGAGAAAGAGAGGATAACTCCTTTGGTGTGAGCTGAAATTTCTGTTTTTTTATTAAAGAAAATTTCTTTTAGATGAAACACTGGAAGAACCTCATCGCGAAATAGGAGGTGAGGGTGTTTGTTTATTGTTTTTGTTTTATAGTCAGAGACATCAATTACCTCTTCAATATAGGTTATTGGAATAATGAAAATTTTATTTTCTATTTCTGTTATTAATCCTTTAATTATAGCCATGGTAAGCGGTAGTGTTATTTTAAAGGTTGTTCCTTTATTTTTTTCGCTGGAAATGGTTATTCCTCCTCCAAGCTTTTGTATTGTGTTTTTTACGACATCCATGCCAACTCCTCTGCCGGATATGTCAGAGACGCTTTCTTTAGTAGAGAAGCCTGGGTGGAAAATGTAATCAATGAGTTGTTCTTTGGTTAGCTCTTTAGCTTCATTGGCAGCTATTAGTTTCTTATCAATAATTTTTTGTAGGATAACAGCAGTATCTATCCCTTTTCCATCATCAGAGACTTGAAAGATTGCTTTGTTACTTTTATGCTCAGCGCTTATTTTAATAGTTCCTGTTGGGTCTTTGCCTAGAGCTATTCTTGTTTCGGTATCTTCTAATCCATGGTCAATGGAGTTTCTAACTAAATGAATTAAGATATCATTTAGATAATTTAGGATTATTCTGTCTAGTTTTAGTTCTTGTCCTGTTGTTTCCAGTCTAATTTTTTTATTCATTTTTTTAGCTATTTCTCTGGTTAGACGATTATATTTATCTAAAATACTATGTAGAGGAATTGATCGTATGTTAAGAAGTTGTGATTGAAGTCTGTAAGATGATTTCCAAAGTTTACTTGTAGCTTCAGAGAGTTTGCTGACATCTGAGTCCAAAGGATACTTGTTTTCTAAAGATGAAAGTACATCAACAATTCTGTTTCTATCAATCATGATTTCACCAAGTTCGTTAATTAGATTATCAAGCTGTGCAATGTTCACTTGTACTTCACTAAGTTCTTCTTTGGTATTTTTAAGCTCTCTTGATTCTACGCTTCTTTTATCTTTTTCTCTTTTTGGGGGATTAAATATCTTTTTTATAAATGAAATATCATCAATTATTGAGATTTTCTTTATTAGACTATTTAGCTCTGTTTCTGGTAGCTCATTTAGTAGAAATATTTTTAGAAATTCAGCTGATTCACCGTTTTTAATGTCATCACTTGATGGTACTGAGTCAAAAGGAATTTTGTTTTCTTCAAGTGTATGAATAATCTGATAAAAGGTTACTGCAGGCATTTCTGCATCCTTGGAAATATAAATTTCAATTGTTATTCTGGTTTTGTTGCTTCGGTTTTCTTGTTTTGGTGCCTCAATATTTTGATTAGGTGCAATTTTTTCTTCTTTTGTTATTGTTAAGGATTTAACAGCGCTTACGAGTTCATTGTGGAAAGCATCATCAACCTCAAAAGAAGATTTGGAAAGATTCTCAGTTAGGCTTTTTATGTAATCAAGCACAGCAAACAATGCTTCATTAGTTTCTTCACTAAGAGGGATATCGTTTTGTCTATAATACTGTAAAACATGTTCTGTTTCTGCAGAGATGCTTTGCATGCTAGTATAACCAATCATGCCAGCATTCCCTTTGATAGTGTGAAAACTACGGAATAGTTGTTCTATGAGCTCTTTTTTATAACCTTGTTCTAATGAAATTAGGCTATTCTCAATATAACCTATGTGTTGATTTAATTCTTTATTGAAAAGATTTCTTTCTTGGTGGGTAAGACCAATCTGGATTTTCAACTAGGATTCCTCTTTTAGATAACCCTTAAGCCTTTTAAGGCGAGAAGGGTGTCGTAGCTTTTTAATAGCCTTGGCCTCTATTTGTCGAATCCTTTCTCTTGTAACATCGTATACTTTTCCTACTTCTTCTAGTGTTCTAGGCCTATCATCAACAAGTCCAAATCTAAGCTTAATAACCATTCTTTCTCTTTCAGAAAGTTCTTGCATTATTTCGTCTAAATCTTTTCTTAATAGATTCCTATATAAGCTAGTTTCAGGTGAGTCGGTTTTGTCATCCTTAACAAAGTCACCTAGTTTTGAGCTATCACTTTCATCTCCAATTGGTGTTTCAAGTGAGATAGGTGTTAATGACGAACGGAAGATGTCTCTAACCTTATCGATAGGGAGTTCCATATATTCTGATACTTCTTCTTCAGTAGGTTTTCTTCCAAGCTCTTGCATTAGATGTCTAGAAGCTTTACGTAATTTGCTCATGGTTTCACCTAGATGAACAGGTATTCTGATGGTTCTTGATTGGTCAGAAATTGCTCTTGTAATCGCTTGTCTAATCCACCATGTAGCATATGTTGAGAACTTGTAACCCTTGGTATAATCAAATTTTTCAGTTGCTCTTATAAGTCCAATGTTTCCTTCTTGGATTAGGTCAAGAAAAGCCATGCCTCTGCCAATGTATTTTTTTGCAATACTAACAACTAGCCTAAGGTTTGCGTCGATTAATTCCTGTTTAGCAATAGGGTCACCCTCTGCAACTCTTTTTGCAATACTTTGTTCGTCTTTAAGACAAAGTAGATTTACTTTTCCTATTTCTTTAAGATACATTTTTACAACGTCAGAAGTCTTGATTTTTTCTGCTTCGCGTTGATCAATTTCTGCTTTGAGAATGTCTTCTTCATCGCCATCTAATGTGATGTTTTCTGGTTCCTGGTCAACAATATCGAGATGGTTGTCATCAATAAATGACTCAAGTTGATCTAAATTATTTTCTGGGTTAGCAATAACCTGTAGTATATCTTCAGGCGTAACCAAGTTGGCGGCAAACGATTCGTCTGTGTTTAGTTCTGTGCTGAATTCCATTGTTGTACCTTATTCTCCCTTATCCAATATAAATAAAGAACGCTGTAAAGTAAATATTTTAAGCTATTGAAATAGCATTTACTGGACAGGTGTCTATAATTTCATCTAGTAGTTCTTTATTTTTAATATCTTGTGATACTACTTTTGCCAAACCGCTTTCTTCATCCATTGCAAATACATCTTCGCACATTGCAGAGCAAACTCCGCAACCAATGCAGATGTTATCGTTTATTTTAATAGTCAAGGACATTCTCCTTCTCCATAACACACATCACGCCTTAGCACGCCTTAGGTAGTATAGTAAAAATTTAGGCATAATGCAATAGCTCCATATTGGTCAAATTATTTAATCGGTTATTACTGAGGTTAGTTTTTTGTCGTTTTCGTCGGTTGGAATTTTGTGAAGCAATTGAAATTCAAAGCATATTCCAACTGTTTTTGCAGAAGCTTTTTCAAGAAATCTGTCATAGAATCCAGCTCCATATCCCATCCTATTATTTTCTTTGTCACAGGCTACACAAGGAACAAGAATTAGGTCTATTAAATCAACAGGAAAGATTGAAGTAGTTTTTGGTGATGGTATGCCGTAGTCATCTTTTTTAAGAAAAGTATTTTTGTTAAATAGTTTGAATTCCATATCGCCATTCTTGTATGAATAAGGAAGTAATACGTTTTTATTGTTTTTCCATAAGTATTCATATAGTGGTCTTATATCAACTTCGTTGTGAATAGGGTAATAAACTGCGATTGAAGTGTAATTTAAGCCTTCCAGATACTCTTCTAGTTTAGCTAAAAGTTTTTCTGACCTAAGCTTAACCTCCAGCGCAGGAAGTGCTCTTCTGCGTTCTAAAATATTATTTCTTAGTTCTTTTTTGTTCATATTGGAATTTTAACCTTAAAAAACTTGATTGATAAGTGATTGCGCAATGTCTTTTGATTTAGCTTCAGCAAAGTATCTTACTATCGGCTCTGTATTTGATGCTCTCACATGTAACCATGAGTCCTTAAAAATCACTTTAACACCGTCTTGGGTATCCATAGTTTCGCCAGAGAACTTTGATTTTACTAAATCAAGAATACCAGCAACTTCTTTTTGTGAAGAAAGTTTTTTGCTTGTTTTAACTACTTCATATCGAGGAACAGTGTTTACTATTTCGGAGACTGACATTTTTGTTTTTGCCATATACTCAAGCATAAAAGCAATGCCAGCAAATGAGTCTCTTCCTAATCCAATCTCAGGGATAATAACCCCACCGTTTCCTTCTCCACCAACAATTGCATCTTTTTGGAGTAGGACTTTTGAAACATTTACTTCGCCAATTTTTGTCTTAACAACTTTAGTTTTATACATTTCTGCAACATCATCAAAGGCTTTAGTGGTAGAAAGGTTAGTAGCTACTATTTTACCAGCTGGGTTTGGGTGTCTTTCAAGAAGGTACTTCATTACTAGAACTAAGGTGTAGTCCTCTCCGATAGATTGTCCCTTTTCATTTACTATAGCAAGCCTGTCAGCGTCAGCATCTTGAGCAAATCCAATATCAGCTTTTTCCTCTAATACTTTTTCTCTTAGTAGCGTAATGTTTTCTGGTAATGGCTCTGGACCTCTTGTGAATTTTCCGTCAGGTGAGCTATTAATATTCGTAAACTCTATTCCTAATTTTTTAAAAAGTATAGGGTTTAAAACAGCACCAGCTCCATTGCAACTGTCTATTACAACTTTGAGTTTTGATTTTTTGATTAAATCTACATTCACGAATTTAAGCAGATGATCTATGTGCTCTTCAGCAGCGGTAGAGTAAGAAGAGATTGTTCCAAGTGAGCGTACGTCAGCATAGTCGATAGCTTTTTTATTTACAAACTCTTCGTTTGTTGAACATTCTTTTAGGTTAAGATTATAGCTGTCATATAGGTCAAAAATCTCTTGCATCTGTTCTTCATCAAAAAATATCCCTTTATCACAAATAAACTTAAGTCCGTTCCACTGGATTGGATTATGTGATGCGGTAATCATAATTCCGCCTTGTGCTTTAAGTTTCTTTACCATTATTTGGGTAGTAGGAGTCGCAACTACGCCAATATCTATTATGTTACAGCCAGTAGCAGATAACCCAGCGATTACAGCTGACTTAAAAGGAAGAGTGCTTAGCCTAGTGTCGGTTCCTAAAATAATTGTTCCTTTTTTCATGATTGTACCAAAAATTTCAGCAAACTTTAGTGCTGTGGCTGGAAGTAATGAAAGGTTGTTCTCTCCTCTAATTCCTGCAACAGTTATTTTTAGCGATGTTTCAGACATTGAATTACTCCTTGGTTTCTAGGATTTTTTTGTAGCTTGCGATTGCTGTTTTGATGCCATCTGCAACGGCTTTGGTTGTAATTGTCGAACCAGTTATTGCTCGTATGTCTTTTTTCGCCTCGAAAGCATCCTCAATGGATTTTGCGATAAATTGTTGTTGGAAGCTATCTTCTTGTGCTTTTGCGCCTAGTCCTGGTGTTTCTGTTTGCGCTAAAATTGATATACCAGTAACTTTGCCATTAGATATTCCTACTAGCATGTTAATCTCTCCGCTATAACCAACTGGCTTTACGTTAAAGATGTATCCACATAGTTTTTTTTCTTTGGTAAGCCCACTGTAAGTTGTTTCGTCTTTTTTTTCAAACGAGTGAGCTATTGGTAATACTTTGCTTAATGCAACTGTTTGTTCTTTTTCTGATTGGCTCATAATAAGTGGTAGAGTTAGGTTGTTCATATAGAAAAGAATGCTTCCACTAATAAGCGTAATAACAGTCATGTAGATAGCTAATAAAATTGCCTTTTTCATTGTTTCTTTACTCCATATCTTTTGTTATATAGTTTTAGGTGAATAATAACACCCATATTATCTAAAAGAGGAACCATAATGTTCATTAGTAGAATGCTGAAATTCATTCCTTCTGGGAGAGTGCTGAAAAGTCTTAAGCTCATGGTAAGGATACCAGCGCCGATACCAAATAGTATTCTACCGTGTTTAGTTACAGGAGAAGTAACATAGTCTGTAAGCATAAAAAGTCCACCAAGCATCGCACCACCTGCAAACAAGTGGAAGAATGGATTACACTGAGTGATAAGTGCAATAACTATAATTGTTCCAAAGAAGCTAACTGGTATCTTCCAATCTAGAATCTTTTTATAAAATAGCCAGCCAGCACCAAGCAGAAGTGCAAAAGCTGATGTTTCGCCCAAACTTCCAGGGACACTTCCCATGAAAAGTTGGTAGATAGTAGCAGAGTAAGGGGCTTCTTTTGCAAGAACCGTGGCTGAGGTTATAGCCGTTGAACTAAACCAAGCAGAAGGCAATATCCATGTGGTCATAGCTACTGGATACGCAACAAACAGAAAAGCACGTCCTACTGCAGCAGGGTTAAAAATATTATGCCCCAATCCACCAAAGGTGTGTTTTGCTATACCTATTGCAATTAAGTTGCCTATGAATACTATCCATATTGGTATTGACGGTGGTAAGCAAAGTGCAAGGATTAGCCCAGTGAGAGCAGCCGACCCATCATATATTGTAGTCTTTTCTTTTTTTATTTTATTTATTGCATATTCAATAATCACGGCAAAAGCCATGGATGAAACTATGATATTTAAGGCACCAATTCCGAAAAAGAATACAGCCGTAATTGATGCTGGTAATAAAGCTAATATTACATGCAACATTACTTTATCTGTTGTGTTATGGTCTCTTATATGTGGTGATGATGTTACTATTATGCTCATTTTTTACACTCGCAGGCTATCTTTCTTATTTTATTTTTTTGTTGTCTGATTCTTTGAACTAAGTTTACATTTGCTGGACAGTTATGAGAGCAAAGCCCACACTCCATACAGTCCATTGCTTGAAGTCCTTTTTTTGCAGCAGCAATAGGAAGTAGTCCAACAGGACAATTATCTACGCATCTACCACAACGAATACAAGTTCCTTCTTCTTTAGAATTATTGTTTATCACAAGTATTCCTGAAGTTCCTTTAAGTACTGGAACTGATAAGTCATATTGTGCAGTACCCATCATTGGTCCACCTGCAATAATTTTATAGTCTTTAGTTTCTAAGCCTGACATTGAAGGAAGTAAACTATTAAAAGGTGTTCCAATTTTGACTCTGAAATTGTATTTTTTGTCTAATAGTTCACCGCTAACTGTTACTATTCTGTCAATTAGCGGTAGACCTGTTGTAAAGGATTTGCCAATCTGAGTAACAGTTCCTACGTTTAGAACTACTGTTCCGACATCGACAGGAAGCTTGTGGACGTATTTGCCAGTAATGTTTTTAACAAGAACCTTTTCAGCTCCTTGAGGATACTTTGTAGGTAATGAGCATACGCTGACATTATTGAAGTTAATGCCATATGTTTTAAGAGCCTTAATGCACTCTTGTTTATTGTCCTCAACTCCTATGTATGTTTTTTCTGGATTAAGAATGTATTGAATTATCTCTAGTCCTGTATAAAACATTTTTGTATCTTCAACCATTAGTCTATGGTCAGCGGTAAGGTAAGGCTCACATTCAGCCCCATTAATTATTACTTCTTGGATTGGTTTGTTTATATCTAGTTTTACATGAGTTGGGAATGTTGCGCCACCTAGCCCAACAATGCCAAATTCTTTTATTTTTGCAATAAGTTCTTCTTTAGATAAAGACTTATAATCTTTAATCGGCTTAGCAGAAATGGTTTGATATTTTTTGTCATTCTCTATTACAATAGTCATAACTTTTGAGCCGTTTGTGTGTATATGAGGTTTCACGTCTAGTACTTTTCCTGAGACACTTGAATGAATGTTAGATGAAAAGTGCCCATTTGCTTCTGCAATAAGTTCACCAACTTTAACTAAGTCGTCTTTTTTGACTATTATTTTTGCTGGAGCGCCAATATGTTGGCAGGCAGGAATATACAGAATATCAGCTTCTGGTGCTTGTTCTGTTAATAGGTTCTCTGTGAAAAGTTTATTATATTTCATTTTACTTCTTTGTATTTATTTATTGCGGCAAGAACTAGTCCTAGCGTAATAAACGCCCCAGGAGGAAGAATCATAATAAGCATTGGTTCATAACTACTTGTTAAAATTGGGAAATTAAAGATAGTTCCGTTACCTAGGATTTCTCTAATAGAGCCAAGAACTAAAAGTCCGAAAGTAAATCCGAAACCTTTTTCCAGACCATCAATTATTGATGCGAAAATACCATTTTTTGAGGCAAATCCTTCTGCACGTCCAAGAATAATGCAGTTTACAACAATTAAAGGTATATAGATTCCCAAAGACTTGTTTACTGCTGGTGCATAGCCTTCAAGAAGCATTTGTATAATGGTAACAAAGGCAGCAATAACAGTAATAAATACTGGTATTCTTATTTCTTTTGGAATTGAGTTTCTAAGAAGAGAAACAATTGCATTTGAACCAACCAAAACAAACAGCGTGGACAGACCCATGCCTACTGCGTTTACGGCTGAGGTGGTAACTGCTAGCGTAGGACAAAGACCTAATAGAAGTACAAAGATTGGATTTTCTTTAAGAAGGCTGAACTTCATTTGTTCGAGAACTCCGAAACTTCAATTTTGCCACTATAGATAGCTCCTTCAAGAAGTTTAAGGCTATGACACTTAATGTCGCCATAAACTCTAGCAGCTTCATTAATAATGATCTTTTTTTTTGCTGTTAAGTTTCCTTTAACTGCACCGAATACTTGAATGTTTTCTGCAACTAGGTCAGTGTTTAGAATAGAACCCTTGAGAATATATATGTTTTTAGTTGTAGTAACTTCTCCAGAAATAATACCTTCTAGATATATATTGTCTGGGCTGTTTATGGTTCCATCAAAAGAATCTGATTTTCTTATATATACTAATTTTTTTTCATTTTTGTTAATCATTGGTGAAGTTTATTCCTTTTGTTAAATGATAGTATACTATAATTTTTTTTTTATTGGGAGACCTTATTAGTGAATGGTGAAAAGTAAAAAGTAAGCAGGGAAAAAAGAAAAACATATAGTATAATTATTAATATGAGATTTATAGAAACAGCAATTTCAGAAGTAATTATTATTGAGCCAAAGGTATTTGGCGATGAACGTGGTTATTTTTTGGAAACCTATAAGAAAGATTTATTTTTTGAGAATGGTATTAATGTTGAGTTTGTTCAGGACAATTTTAGTTATTCCAAAAAAGGAATCCTTCGGGGAATTCATTTTCAGGCTAGTCCATTTGCTCAGGATAAATTGGTTAGAGTAGCAGAAGGTGAAGTTTTTGATGTTGCAGTTGATTTAAGGATAGCTTCACCAACATTTGGTATGTGGGTTGGCGAGTATCTGTCAGAGACAAATAAGAAAATGTTGTTTATTCCAAAAGGGTTTGGTCATGGTTTTTGTGTAATAAGTGATTATGCAAAGTTCGAATATAAGTGTTCTAATTTGTACTCTCCACAACATGAGCGTTCAGTAGCCTGGAATGACCCACAGTTGGCAATAGATTGGCCAATTGCAGAACCTATATTGTCTGAAAAAGACAAACTGGCCCCACTATTATCTGATACTAAGTTTTAAATAGCTCAGTTGCACTGACCGCTAACTTTAGAGTGGTGGTGGATATTATGGCGAGAGAAAGTAGCATCACTGTTGCTGTGTTTCAGCGCTTTGTGTCAAAGATAGTTTTTATAGCGTTCAGTTGCACTGACCGCTAATTCGTCACAGCGATTGTTGTAAGGATTATCAGCGTGTCCTTTGACCCAATGCCAGTTTGTTTGGTGTTTGCTAACAACTTCTTCTAGTTCCATCCAAAGTTCTTTGTTTTTAACGGGTTTTTTTGCAGCATTTCTCCAGCCTCTTATTTTCCAATCATGAATCCATTCAGTAATGCCTTGAATAACGTATTTGCTATCAGAATATATTTCTGTTTGGCATGGTTCTTTTAAGGATTTTAAAGCTTCAATAACACCAGTAAGTTCCATAATATTGTTGGTTGTCTGAGGAGAGCCACCACTAAGTTCTTTGACATGTTCTCCGTAAATAAGTAGTGCTCCCCATCCTCCAGGACCTGGGTTTCCACTACATGAGCCATCTGCATATATGGTTATTTTTTTCATTAGTTCTATAGTATATCATATAACGGTATTTTCGAATGAATAAAGGATGCAATTTTTGGCGATACTACTATTTGGATAAGTGTCTTTGTGTATGGGGGGAATAAATGGGGATGAAAGATAAGTTAACTAAAAACAAAAAGGTTCCTGAAAGAGTGTCTGTTTTTGTTTCTGATAAAAAAGATGAAGAAACAATAGATGCAAATGAAGTGGATATGAAGATTACAAAACTAAACTCTATGATTAAGAATGTTGAGCGAAGAATAGATGCTCACGAGAGAAGATTATCAATTATGCATGATAGTTTGGCGTCAAGAGAAGCTACTGAGTATATGCATTCTACTAGTAGCAAGATTTCTGCAGGTCGTTAAGGAGTAATAATGGAACAAGGAAGTTTGTCGCAAACACATAATGTAAGTAATTCTTCTATTAATAGCAATAGCAAGATAGATGTTAATACAGATACTCTTCAGAAACTAGTCTTAAGTGCTCAGGCAGAGGCTGCCGATCAGGTAAAGGGAGCTGATGATACTTCTAAGGCAAAAGAGCCTACATCGGTTCTGCAGCAGCTACTTAAGGGAAATGAAAAAGAGGCAAAACAAGAACTATTAAAAGAGTTTATCCATAAAGTTGCAGGCTCTGAGTCTGATATTTTATTTAGTGCAGATAAAGGGAATAAAGACGTAGAACTAATGGGTGAGTTGAAGCTTTTATTTGGTAAGGATGCAATAAAGAATGATGAGGTTGTAATTAGTTCTCAGGCAAGGATGATGGGTATGTCTAATACTTTAGCTCAGAACCAAGCAGCTGCAGCCTTGAGGAAAGAATTAACTCAAGTAGATGACGAGAATGAAAAGGCTGACAAGTTGGAGAAGCTAGAAAAGCAAGTTTTCGAAGAAAAAGATGGTGTTAGAAATCGTATAGGGGTAGATAGGGCAGATAAAAACAAAGATGCCGAGGAACGAGACAGAATATTAGATAGATCAGATAAGGATAAGTATTTTCAGGAAGATCAAGAACAGGATAATAGTGGCAAGAACAGACAAAACCAACAAGAAGTAATCGAGGATGATGATACTCTAGCAATTAATAGATTAAAGCAACAGGCAATAGCAGAGGTTGAGGAGTTAGTGGAGGATGAAAATGTTGTTGATGAAATAGAGGAAGTTAATGTTGAGGATATTAAGCAGAAAGAATCAAGGATTGTTCAGGTTTCTGCTGAGAGAGTTCAATCTTTGGAGACTAGTGAAAGTGATAGAGAGAAAGCAGTTGCTTCACAAGACAGAGTAGATGAAGCCAAAAGAACAGAGCTTAAGCCAAGGGAAGAGGTTATCTCAAAGTATACTGATAATTACCGCAAGTACTTGATGCTTCCAAACAAGGATTTGGATGGATTAATGAAAAAAGAAGAGGAACTATTGAAGGTTATGGGTTTTACTTCCAGACAGATTAAGGATATTCAGCAAGCGGTTAAGAAGACAATTAAGATGGAAATAAGAGGCAAAATTGAAGAGGCTATTATTCAGAAGCAGCTAAGTGTTGGTAATAAGCTAGATTCACTTACAGCTGATACTCGGCTAAATAAGTTTACAGATTATTTTGTGTCGAACTTATTGTTGGGTGGTCAAGATTTTGGTGGATTTGATGATAATTTCCAAGGACTTGTAAATAAGGCTATGTATTTTGCTAGCAAGAATTTAGCTAATTTCTCTATTGAGGAAATGGAAGGGTTTGTCATCCATGAATCCATGGATCCATCAAAGACAAGAGCAGATAAAATTAAGGATTTTGAATCAAAAGTATCTGAATTAAATTTGATTACTAATAATCCAAAAGTAACTGAAGAGTGGGCTCAGACAGCGATGGAAGTTTTTATGAAGGATTATGGGTTAGCTAGAGAGAAGATGAATCTCCCAGACCAAGTAGCTGGAGCAGGCGTAAATGTTATGTCTGGTGGTGCAGGGTTTAATCAAGGTAACCAACAAAAGCCAAAACATGACTACGAGTTTGATGCGAAAGATGAAAAAGATATTTTCTTAAATAGGCTTAGAGCATTGTATTTACAAAGAGCACTTAATCCAGGTATGTCCACGAACTTAAAAACAGAGTTCAAAATGAGGAAAATGAAGAATGGGTTAGTTAGGCTTGGGGTTTTTACAGAGGTTTTAAACGAGCAAGTACAAAAAGAAGCAGAAGAGATTGCCAAGGACAGAACAATGGATATGCTTAAAGAGGCACTAGAAGAGCGTGCTTCATTGTATGACCTTAAAGGTTCTGCTTATGATCTGATTGAGAATAAGATAAAGGGTGTTTTAAAGAACGCCGATAAACTTGGAATGGAGATATCCAAAGATCAGTTTGATAGTATGCGAGATGAAATTAATTTCAGGATGTATGAAACAACTAAGAAGCAAATGGAACTAATTGAGGTAAGGCTATCTGATGCTGATTTTCCACAACTTGTTGTTAAGTATAGAGAGATGCAGAGATTGATAGAAAGATTAAAAGAAGAGTCAAAAATTGATGATAACTATGGTGGTAATGATAAGTTTCACAACATCACTATAGCAGAATCTGCATAAGGGGATATTTGTGGCTGAGCTTCAGAGGGTAAACCATTTATTAGAGGTTGATAATCACGATAACGATGTTTTAGCTATAAGTCAGTTTGATTTTTCAAGATTTAAAGGGTTGAAACCAACGGAAGCATCGGAAACGCTTTTTTTAGAAAATACGGATAAAGTAGTAATTGTTGGTGATGACGATAATAAGTATATTGATAAAAAGCAAACCAATAAAGGAAGTATAGACTATAAGTTATACTCATCGACAGGCTCAGAGGTATATTCTTATTTGGATATCGATATTACAAGAGAAACTGATGGCAATCTTCGTTTTGCTGAAAATATTCATTATAACGACAAGGAAAATGTTCTTTATTTAGATAATCATGTGATTGGTGTTCCAAAAGGGAGTGATGTTTATTTATATCCATTATTTGTAATGATTCAATTAGCTGGTAAACGTTTAATTATATATTGGTCTGAAAAGAAGATTACTTTAGAGAATAAGGATTATCGTCTTTCAAATAATGATGAAAGCAATATATATATAGATGATGATGGGAACATTGCTATAAATTATTTAGAAACAATAGCTGCTTTTAGGTTTAATGATAGAAAAATGGATGTTAATGGCTATCACCTTAATTTAGAAGATAAGAAGCAGGAAGTAGTTATAAGTGGTAAATGGATAAAGCTTAGTAACAGTCTTCAGTTTAATGCTGAGGAAGGTGTTGTTAGGTATCAGCATTCATATGTTAAAGTTCCGAGAAAATCTGAGTTGACTTTTAATAGTGATGAGTTAAGGGTAGCAACAGATGCTAATGTTAATCTAAGTTTTTTGGCACAAGTAGATAGACTTGTATTTAGGGAAAGTAGCTTATGGTTAGTTTTTGATATTAATTCTCGAATAGTTTTAGACAGAAGAGGTGGTATCGCATTTCTTCATCAAGATAATTTAGCCGTATTAGATAAATCCAATAATTCAATTAGAGTTGCTGAAATGGTTCTTAATATTGCAGAAGGTTCAATCGTTAGGGTAACAAAAGATAATATACATTTAAATGAAGTAGTTAAAGTTAATCCAGAAGAGAAAACAGTAAAGGTTGCTAAAAGTAAGTTTCTTTTTTCTGGAAAGGTTGAGGTTTCTACTAATAAAGCAGAAACAGTCCTGCAAGTTAATGATAAGCAAATAAAAGTAATGCCATATAAAAAACAGCTATTTATTAACATAGGTGGTAAGTTAGTCATTGTTACTGTTTCTATTGGTATTGCAGTTGATGGTAATGGTAATATTGCTTTTGATTATCAAAATAACTTAACAACCTTAGATACCGATTATTTTGTAATGAACTTGGGTGGGTCAATTTTTAGTTTTGGTTCACTAGAAGATTGTAGTTGTGAGTTTTTAGGTGATCAAGTAGCCGTCGGCTCACAAAAGCAAAATGTATTAGAGTTACTAAAAACAATGCTAGCGAGTGATTTAAGTGAGGTTCTAACTAAATATGACTTACAAAGCCTAATCGAGTCTTTGTTATGTACAGAAGTAAGTAGTTTTTTAAACTCAAATAGTCTTGTAACTGAAGGAGTAGATATAAATGTTCTGATGGATTTAGTGAAGGGTAACATTTTTGGACGTATTACTGCTACCGGGGAATCATGTTTTGCGATAATGAATAAAAACAATATGGAACAAGTTGTAATGGGAGAAAACACCTATCCGATAGTGCAGGGCAATAATTTTTATGTTCCAATAAATATGGAGTTCCTCCAAGGCAAGCTAAAATTTAAAGACAATAAAGTTTATTTTGTAGGATAAACCAAAGGATTAGATTTTTAAGTCTCTATAGAAGTTTTCATGTGGGCCAAATGCTTCTAAATAAATAGTATCATTGTTTAGTATTCTATATGCTAGTAGCAAGAGTAGGTTGTTGAATTTAAATTTGTATACTTTTACGCCAAGCAGATCACCTTTTTTATTTTCACCAATATTTGGCTCTTTTTGGATGGTTTTAATGGCTTCATTAAGCGCATCTTTAACATTGCGATGTAGCTTTTTATATTTATTTTTGAAGCTGTTGGACTGTAGAATTCTATTCAAAAACAAACTCCGAAACATCATTATTTAGAAGCTCTACTTCGCTGATAAGAATTTCTTCTATCATATTCATCGGTATATCAGGGTTGTCTTTGGCTATCATTCCCATCGTTGCCCAATATTCAATTTGCCCAGCAGTAGAGCGGTGTTCTATTTTTGAATATGTTTTTGCTTTTTTAATTAATTCATCAGATAGACTTACGGATTGAGCCATAATTAACTCCCTTATTGTGTTTTATTGTATTATGCCACAATTTAACGCATATTAACATGTTTTAATTGTAATGTATTATTCGTAAGTTGCACTAACGGTGGCTCACCCTTCCGCCCTTCACTTCGACAGGCTCAGTGACCAGGGCACCTTCCCTTGAAAAGGGAAGGATTAAATCCAAATTTATTGTCTTTCACAGGCTTTCTTTTTGTCATTCCCGCTTGTTTTTGTTGTCATTCCCGCGTAGGCGGGAATCTGGTGTTATTAAAAGTAAACTTTTGAAATCTTTTCAATAAGGCCTCATTGCCGGCCTTATTAATCCGCTAGTCCTTAATCAAAACTCTATCACACAAAGAGTATAAATAAGGTTTCTCTGCTAATTTTTCTCGTCAGCTCTCTTGCCGTTTAGTTGAACTAAACTTTATACACCGCCGTTCAACGCTTATTTACTCTTTGTTGTTCATCAAACAATGATTAAGGACAGTTTAGGGGAAAAAATTTTTAAGTTTTGTTTTAGCTTAGGCAGTATGTTTTCTTTTAAGTTTTGTAAACCAATAGCTATGGCAAGTTTTAGTGGCTTTTGAGAGGTCAAATGGTTCATTTATTTCTACCTCATCATAGTATTTGGCTTGATTAAGCAAATCAGTGTTTTCGTCTAACTTGCTATCGTATTTTAATATCATGATATTCTCTCCATAAATAATTTTTCTTCATTTTTTCTCATTCTTCTCACTGTAATAATAACGTTCGTTTCTTTATTTACAAAAACAGCAATCCCATTACCTTTAACAAATCCTAAAATAACAACCACACCATCGTCTTTTTTGCTTGGAATGGTTATAGCTGGTTCTTCAGTGCAATTTATGGGGAAATTTTATAGGTGCTTTAGACACATATTCCCATACTGACTATAAATATCATCTACAACAGTAGAAATTTTATAGGTGCTTTAGACAAAAATTGAAAATGAATACGTCATCAATCTACAACAGTAGAAATTTTATAGGTGCTTTAGACGCATCTCACATACAGCCAC
>DYQY01000006.1:0-30797 GCA_020719045.1 Candidatus Termititenax sp. | reverse complement strand
ATCTACAACAGTAGAAATTTTATAGGTGCTTTAGACAGTATTTTTCCTTGCAGTTACTCAGCTTTAGAGAAAAATAGTCTAAGCAGAAAAATAAGGAACCTTTGATTTAATTGGTCTAAAGCGAAAGTAAAAAAATTAACACCTAGGTTTTACATTTTATTAAGTATATCAATTTGCTCATGAAAAAACTAAGAAGTCTTTGTCATCATTTTCTGAATAACCATATTTTAACATTTTATTTTCACAGTTTCCACATACTTGAAAGACTATTATACTATCTGCTCCAGTAAATGTTGATTTATATTTTCCTTCAATTTCTGTTAAAATGTTCGTCAACACTCTTTCGCTATTTTTTATTTCAAAAATAGAATACTGTATTCTCCTACCGTACTGTTCTAAAAATTTAGAAAATTTAGTTCTCTTTTTATCATCTTCAAAATCGTATGTTACTATTAACATTGAATTACCTTATTGTAAAAACAGGGAAATCACCTGCACAATTCAGAACAAAATAATAATAGCTTTTTATAAATGAATAAATATCCTCTTTATTTTCGAGAAGTTCCTTATAAAAAATATGACTATATTTAGCTGTATTCTCATAAGGCAATGAACATTTATATTTAGTAATACTGAAATCTGACAAATTGAATTGACTAAGATTGAAACTTTTTAAAATAGTTTTATCAATAATACACCTGAAAGGTTCCATTAAATCGCAAACTAGAGATTTTCTTTGATAAAACTCCTGATGATACACTCCCTTATAGACATCAAAACCAAACAATCTGCATAGCGTTTCAACATAATTGAAAAGCATAGTATATCCTAAATCTAATAGAAAGTTCAAAACATCTATTTTTGTACGTGGTGCACGTTTCTTCCAATCCAATTCTTTAAAATATAAGCCAAAGAAATCTCGTGACACACTTCCTTCAATACCAAGTAAAACTTTAAAACTAGTAGCTTGTTTAAGTTCATCAATCTTTACTTTTCTGTATTCTTTCCTTTCTTCTTCCCTTATGAAGTCTACGCCTTTGTATCTTAATAGATTTAGTTGGTTCCTTATTTTATTCTCAATTAAATTTTTTGAAATCTCTAGAGCCAAATTAAATGAACAATAGTATTGTTTCTTTCTTAAAAGTACATTTCCTTCAGTAGTTGCAAAACAAGATGCATAGGTCATAAAATTTTGCTTCAATAATACTAACGAGATGCCATATTTTACGCAATTCTTGATAAGTTGAGTAGTAAGAGAAAAATCTCCAACAATAAAAATCGCCAATATTCTATGGCAGGAAAGCTTTGTTTCTGTTGTTCCGTCTTTTACAAAAACTACATTTTGATTTTGGAATTTTAATTTATGCTCTAAGTCATTACTGGCTTGAAAGAAAACAACTGTCTTTTGGCGAAAATCTGGCATTGTTAGCACTATACGTCCCCCCTACATAATTCTTTATAAATACAATTCAAACATTTTGTTATATTTTGCTGAACAGATAAATCTTCAACGGTAAAATTCTCTAAGTCCATGACGACACTTAGAAACTTATTCCTTATTTCTTCTTCTTCTTTAAGATAATACGCTTTGTTATTAATTAATGAATATAGTTTTAATTTTTTAACAGAATAGCCCATTTCTTCTAACGCCATTTTTTGGGCGTAAAGTTGTAGCCAATATCCGTCGAAGATTTGTTTTATTTGATATTTTCTTTCAATCAATGTTCCACTATTAATATCAAAAATGTCTATTTTACCTACAAGGTTATAACGTTCACTATATACTTCCATTGCTTGGACGTATCTTTTCTCGCTGGAATACTTTTTATTTTCAATGTTTTCATGGACAATAGTCCCTCTTATTTGACGCTTTTCCTGATAAACTTCTTTTTCAAATGATTCATACAAGTTGTGCATATATATTGAGCGTGGACAAAATATAAAATCGTTTAGCTCTGATATTTTAAGATAAGTTTGCATTTAATGCAGTATCTGGTGTTTTTTGTGTCTCAATCTGTTTCTTTTTACTTGCTTCTGTCTCTTCCAGATAATTTTCGTTTGAAACTATTGAACGTTTTAACTTTTTTTCTAATTCTTTACGTGCATTTCCTGCTATTTTGCCACCTACCTTTGCATCTTGTTTGAGTTTATTCATTCCTTTGGAGTTTTCGGTTTTGTGAATTTCTGTCGTTGCTCTTTCGCTAAGCATGGTAAAAATTAATTCAAAATCATCCATATGGTCTCTTAAGTTTTCTCTAGTTAAACCTTTGAGTTCTTTATATTCTGTTGGTGTCACACCAAAAGCTGCTTTTGATATTTCAGCAGTTAATATTTCGTAATCTCTGTTTTCTGTAGCACCTCTGTTTTGCCATTCATCGGTAAGCTCTTCTCTGATAGCAATTCCACGCATACGTTTTTCTATCCAGTCGTCACTGTAGCCTTTTAACTTATAGAGTAGCCTTGTTCTTTTTGTAGCTAATTCTGGATTCTCGATTTCTTGCACCCGCTCATAACCTACTTTAGCAAGCCAACGTTTAAAAGGTTCTGCCTTAGGTGATGGCATGGATTGGATAATGCGAAAAATACCTTCGGTATTGGCACAGTCAGTTAAACGCATTTTGCCGTCTTCGGCTAATAATTTCAACTGTTCCCAAAATGGGAACGGTTGAGACATTTCTTTGTCTCGTTCTTTCATTTTTGCCCAGTATGTTTTAGGAGATGGAGTTTCTGAAAGTACGGAAATGACATCTAAAACAGAAAACCACCATTCATTGTTATATATAATTTTTCTTATTTTTTGTCCTTTAAATAAAGAAATTTGTGTGGTTTCCATAGTTTTACTTGTTCCTGTTCTGAACAAATTCATACCAGTCTTTGTTTCTTATTATTAAATCTGGATTCTTTTCTCCATTCCATTTGGTAATCTTTTCTAAAAGCATTAACCCTTTTAAACCAATATGATAAGCACCATTTGCATCTGCGTCTTTTGGTAGACTATCATCTGCATTACGAGAATCAAAGAAAACACCGTTCTTATCGGCAATCGGAGAAATCAAGTAATCTTCATCAGTACCTGTTTTACTGTTTCTCATCTGTAAGGTTAGGTTTAGATGATGTATAAATGACTTGAACAACTCTTTTGATTCTTGTCTAACAATATCTGACAATAAATTATTTTCATTTACATAACTTACGTTATGCTTTGAAAGTAACTCTTTAAGGCTTGCTGTAAGGTTGATTTCTCTAGTATCCCACTGATTATTTTTAGCAGGATTTCTGAAATTTTCTAGCCTGTTTCCATATGTACAAAACGTCCATTTTGTTTTTGTTAATTCAACTTTGTTAGGGAAGTTATTATAATCAAACGTAAATTCGAAATAGTCCTTAGCTTTATTATACTGGATTGAAGAAAAGTAATTAATAAATTCTTTTGTTTTATCTACACTTTCATATTTTGGATACAGTAAATTAACAAAACCAGTTATTGGGTCAATTTTTGAAGTGTGATATGCAGGGACATAATAGATTATGCCTGTCTGTTTGCCCATCTTATAAAAAGATTCAAAAGGAGCAGTTAATTGATAGCCTTTTAAAAGTCCACCAGATTCATCTATATTTTTATTTTTAAAAACCAGATAATTAAGTTTATCAATAAGCATCTTTTCTAGTTTTTGATAAACTTGTTTTTCAACCTTAAAACGACCTCTTTTAAAACCTGTGTTTAAATCCTCAAAAACAACAATGGCATTATACTCAATAATCATTTCTGCTATTTTGTGAACAATCTGAGACAAGTACCCTTCCTTTAAGTCTTTGATATTTTCAATCTTTTTCCAGTTTTTTCTTGCCGCATCCCTGTCACCTTCGACTTTTGATAGTTTTTGGTGATAATCTTGATTAAACTCTATTCCATCCTTTGTTTTATTGGTAATAGTATTGAAGCTTCCTTGCTTTATGATATTCCCCTGTGGGTCAAGCAAGGTGTAATAAGCAAGGTGTCTTTCTCCACGGTCAATGCCTAAGATATGAATATTTTTGGTATTGTTTTTAAGGAAGTTGTTTATTCTGTTGTTAAACAACGATGGCTGTGATGATTTCCCAAAATTAATTGTTATTGGACAATGAAAAAAGAATTTATTTTCTGTAAACCTTTTGTTTTTAATTAAGTCGTAATCAAAAATACTTTCCTTTTTTGCATTAAGTGTATTTTTATTCATAATTGAGACTTTTTTAGGGTGCGTAATGTTTTTTTCAATTGATTTTTTTCTATAAAACAATTCGGCTTGACCATTCAATTTGTACACAATATTTTCTAAATTTTTTTTATCAAATAGTGCCTTCCAGTACAAAGTATGAAGATTTGGTGTTCCTTTGCTATATAGCGAAAAATCTTTATTATATATTTGAAAAAGATATAACTTCCCTTCATCAATCAGTGAGTTAATGTAAGATTCTTTGAGATCTTGGAATGTAAGCTTATATCCTTGTTCCTCAATTTCTCTGTAAAAGCCGTCGATAGAATTGTATGACTGTGTCGATGAGAAATTAAAGCCAAAATTACACCATTCTGGGTGTTTACTGATTGATTCCTTAAAAAAATCTATTATTTCTCTACAATCATTTAAGCAAAAGTCTTGTTTTAAAAATCCTTTCTGAGGTTCACCATTTTTTGTATGAGTTGAATGATTTCTAATCCTTAAAATGTTTGTACTTGGCTTGTAGTAATTAATGTTCTTTTCTGAGAAAAAAACTTTTGGTAACATTTTATTAGCTCCAGGGAGAAGTTTATAGACAACTTTTTTATATCCAACACCCTTAGTTTTTTCAATGATTTCATCTGAAAAAATAGTAGTATGTTTTTTATCCATGACACCTAAATAGTAATGTTCATCCTTTAAAAACAGTATGCATGTATTAGCTGATTCTTTATTTTTATCCCATCCGTCAGCTAATGTTACATTTTCAAAATTTAGCTTATATTTTTCTATTGAATATGGTTTTTGGGTGACATAGTTCCGTACTTTATTGTAAAGAGTGATTATGCTTTTTATCTTTTCATAGCATGCTTCAAAGACTAGGTAGAACTCAGTGTCTTTTTCTAATACATTCACGTTATCATTTTTACTGCTATCATCTTCTTTTTCAGTGTTTAGCTCAAAAGGCTTTATGGCATGTAGTAAATTGGATATGCAATCAAGTAATATTTTGATTTTTTCGGTATCTTTTTCCCTGCTTTGACCTAGAAGTTCTTTGTTTTTATCTCCTGTTTCATAATATGTTGCATCAAGAACACTTTTTGTTTCGGAGTGTTGTTTATTTATTCCATCAATAAGAGTTATAACGTTTTTTAGATAGGAGGTTATTGGATTTTCTATAGTCTTTATTTCATTATTATGATTGTGTGTAAAATATAAATTAATTGCTTTTTGAATGTCTGAAACTGAAAAATAATTACTTTTAAGCCATTTGTCTTGTTCTTTTTTTTCTTTGTCATTTGGAGCGTCATTATTTTTATAAGGATTACTTTTTTTGTAGAGTAAAACCAATCCATTCTTTATTATTTCCCAATTACCGTAAAGACTAGAAGAAACATTAGTCAATGATTGGTCGTTTTTTAAATAAATATGCTCAAAATTAAGCTTATTGGAAGAGAAATCCAAAACAAGTTGCTTTATATGTTCCCTGATTGATAGTTTGTTTTCTCCTATTTCAATTGGTTTAATGAAAGTGTCTTTGTAATAATCATTTATAGAATCTATTACTTGTTTATCGTTCTCAAATTTATCCATAATAAATGAGTGATTTTCTTTATCGCTTAATATCTGTTTAAATAACGTGGTCATTTTTAAGGAACGGATAGTTTTTGAGAATTCCTTGTTTTGCTGAGAGTAAAGATTGATATATTCATTAATTCCTTTTCTTTTTTCTTGTTCTCCCTCAATAAATTTACCACCAATAATTGTATTAAATTTATCTATACCGCTTTGATTTAGAACATTATTAAAATTTTCCAGAGAAAAAATATTTTCTAAATTTAAAGGTATACTAGTTATTTCACCTGTATAGTGGTTTATTTTATAGGATAGTTCTTTTTTGAAGTCTTCTTCTATTTGGGAGAGGTCAAGTCCTTGTAATAAATATGATTGTATTTTTTCCCATTTTTGTAGATTATCCATAAATTTAGGCAAATTATCATGAATAATACGAAAAATTATTGATGTTGGGATGTCATCTGATAAATAAATATTTTTTCTATTATCGTTGAATCCTTTAAAATATGTCGTCCAGCCTTTAAATTTCTTTATTACAGAAATAGCTTCTTCGATAGAGGTTAACTTATGTTTTGTAATCCAGTCAGGTATTTCCCTTTCAAGTTTAAGAGATTCAAGCCAATCAATAACTTGACTATTCATTTCGATTTTTTTCTTTTTGCCATTTTCATCAGTTATTTCTTGTTTCCCACCATCAATAAACTCTTTCTCGAAAAGTATAGATAGCCCTTTTTCGTTAATAAGTTTGTATATAGATGTGCGTAATTTTTTTTGATAATCAGAGTACACAGTTTTAAGTTCATTATTATTTTTATCTCTTTTTAAAGATTTATAACATTCATAAATTTTAGCTAATAGTTCACCTTCAATCACAACTTCATTTAGGATATTTTCGATAAATACTTTATGATATTCATCAATAAGCTTTTTAGCTTTTTTATAATCTTCTGCTTTTCCTTCATCATCAGAGAGTAATCCTTTAGATTCTATATGTTCCAGTGTTTTCCCAACTGGTTTCAACTCAAACCTTAATGTTTTTGACAAACTATATTGATTTGTAAATTCTGAAAAGATTTGTATTGGCATATTTAGACTCCTTGTTAACGATGGTTATATTTTAAGAATACTTGAAATACCTTTTTGTATCAATGTTACATTGTGGTAAAGTTCTAAATTAGTAGATAACTGAATAATATAATTTTGTTATTACAATTAAATTGCAACTAAGCATTGTCCCTAAACAACTGTTTGAACGACTTAAAATTATAGAAATTTTGCAATCATTTATTGGTGTGGACTATATCGATGATAGTATTGCAATCCTCACAGGGTGATAAAAATTTTCCCAAATTTTAGGGAGAGAGTTTTGTTCAGGGACGAGGGGATTAATATGGGGTGCGGAACCCCTTGTTAAAAAAGGATTTTAAAGTCCTCTTTAGATAAAAAAATCAAAAAGTAACCTAAATCCCAAACGTTTTTCCACTCATCTTGTATACATAAGTCAGCACTTCCGCGACGGTTGAGTACAGTTCAGAAGGTATATCCTTATCAACCTCACAGGCTTTAAATAACGCTCTTGCTACAGGTGGGTTTTCGACGATAGGGATATTGTTTTCTTTAGCAATTTCCTTGATTCTCTCAGCTATTTTGTTCATACCTTTAGCTACAACTTTTGGAGCTTTCATTTCTTTGGCATTATAGCTAATAGCAACTGCTAAGTGTACTGGGTTTGTAATAACAACATCAGCTTTTGGTACTTCTGACATCATCCTTCTTCTAGCCATTTCCATTTGTTTTCTGCGGATTGCGCTTTTTACTATTGGGTCACCCTCTGTACGTTTATATTCATCTTTGATTTCTTGTTTGCTCATTTTCAACTGTTGTTCTCTGTTGTACCTTTGAAACGAATAATCAAGTATCGCAATAACGATAAATGCTATAGTTAGCTTTATTAATATTTTCAGCGCTATCCCAGATATAGCCATAAGGTTTGTTTCCATCCCTTGAAAGAAAAAGTTAACAAGCAACGGTAAGCTGTCATTTATGGTTGAGAAAGCAAGATAGCCAATTACTGCGACTTTTGCAATAGATTTTATAAGTGTAGCTAAAGCGTTCTTTGAAAAAAGGTTCTGGACTCCTTTAATAACACTAAGTTTGCTTAGTGTTGGCTTAATTGGCTCAAAAGTAATAATAAATCCTACTTGAAGAAGGTTGCTAAGTATTGTTACTGCAAAGAAAATCATCATTACAGGTACGAGTATTACAAGTAGGTGAAAGAGCATTTCCATCCCGATGGAGGATATTGATTCTGCGTTTACTTCTATTTCATAAAGATGAGTGAAATAGTTTTTTGTAAAACCTGCAAAGTAATTATAGAGCGTTTTGCCCCCAACCTTTAGCATAATTATGGCAACTAGCAGAGTAACTGCCGTACTTACCTCTGGGCTCTTAGCAATATTACCCTTACTTCTTGCCTCTTGCCGTCTCCGGGGGGTGGCTTTTTCTGTTTTGGATGGGTCAGCCATTAGAGCACCCTAAGTATGGTAATGATGTGCCCATACATAAGTTCTGGAACAGAAGCAAAATAACTACCATAAAAGATGAATAGTAAGAATATTAGCAAGAAACCAGCCATAGTCTTAAGTGGCATGCCAGTAAGGAAAACGTTCATTTGTGGTACGCTTTTAGCAATTACTCCAAGACTAAAGTCGATTAAAAAGAGGATGGCCATAATGGGCGCCGCAAACTGTAATCCAATAATAAAAGTTTGGGTTATTGCTCGCATGAATGTTTCGCTAAAGGTGGTTGTGAAGGTAATTGTTCCAATAGGTAGAATATCGAAACTCTGCATTAAGGCATTTAGTATCAAGTGATGACCACCAATGTTTAAAAAAAGGAGGATAACAATGATGTATTGTAATTGTCCAAGCAGTGATTGTTGTTCACGTGAAAGTGGGTCAAGTATGCTGGCAATATGCATACCCATTAGTATGTCTAGTAGTCGTCCGCCAAACTGAATCATGTTAAAAGCTAAGTTAGCAATAAATCCGATAAGTATTCCAACAATTGCTTCAGCAAAAACAAGAATCAAAAATATAAAAGGATGAATATCTCTGTAAATATGATGAGATACTCCGCTAAATTGGAAAACAACATAGCTTAAGTATAAGGAAAGGAGAACTTTTAGATGAACAGTTATAACTCTTGTTGAAAATATTGGTGCAGTTATAAATATTCCAGAAACTCTTACAAATATAAGCAGGAAAAGAATAAGTTTGGATTGTTCAAATAGTTGTTCCATATTTTATCATCGTGCAAACATAGCGATGGAAGAAAATACATAAATTGTAAATCCTTGTAATGTACTTAGCATTGATCCGCCAATGAGGACTAATAGTAGCAGTACAGCAAAGAATTTAGGAACAAAGGTAAGCGTCATGTCTTGGATCTGAGTTACTGCTTGAATGATAGATATAACAATGCCAAGTACAAGTGTAACAATAAGGACAGGTCCAGAAACAAGGACGATTATCCATATTGCCTGTCTACCTAAACTTATGATAAATGATTCACCCATGATTAATTAAAGCTCAGAAGCAGAGAGCGGACAATCAAGTTCCAGCCATCGACTAATAGAAACAATAATATTTTAAAGGGCATAGAAATCATGACAGGCGGCAGCATCATCATACCCATCGCCATCAGGATTGTTGCTATAACAATATCTATTATTAGAAATGGTATAAATAGGACAAACCCCATTTGGAATGCTGTTGTTAGTTCCGATATTACAAATGAAGCAACCAGTATATGAGTAGGGATATCTTCTTTACTTTGTGGTTGAATTTTGGCATATCTAACGAATAGTAGTAGGTCTTTCTTCCGTGTTTGTTTAAACATAAACTCTCTTATTGGATCCATGCTTTTTTTAATAGCAATTTCTTGAGATATTTTGCCGTCGGTATATGGTTTTATTCCTTCTGCATATGATTTTTCCATCACAGGGGTCATAATTAAGAAAGTAAGAAAAAGAGCTATCCCAACAAGTATTTGTGTAGGTGGTGTTTGTTGTGTGCCAAGAGCACTTCTAACAAATCCTAATACAATAATTATTCTAGTGAAAGAGGTAAATAATATAACAATAGACGGTGCCAGAGTTAGCACTGTTAGGATTATTAACATCTGTAGTGCTGAGTTTAATGTGCTTGGGTTTGTAGACTGGGTTACTGCTAGTGATACTTGAGGTATGGAGATCATTTTTTAATTTTCTCTATTTCATCTGTTTTCTTTAAGATTGTTTTTAGGGCATTTTCAAATCTTTCGTTTATTGTTTGTTTATCAAGGTTTTCAGAGTTTTCCCCGAGTATTTCTAGGATTTCTTTTTCTTGCTTAATTACATCAAGTAGTTCAATAGAGTTTTGGTTATTAGCTAGAATATATAGGCGTTTATTGATTTGAATAAAATCAATAGTTAGGGTTGGTGAAATAATTATTTTTTTGAGTAAATGTTCTTGAGACTTACTTTTGTTTTTATTAAGCATTTGAAGCAAAAAGTATATTCCGTAAATGACTAGTAAAACAAATATTAGCGACAAAATGAAATTTAAAATATTGATTGAGCCGATGCCAGACCCAACTTGATTTAGGTCACTAGTTATTATTGAGCTATCTGTTGGGTACCAAGAAAGGATGTCGTTAGTCATTATTCGTGTTTTGTTTGTTGTTAATTATTTCTGTTATTTTGATTGCAAAGTTATCATCAACTACAACAACCTCGCCTTTAGCTAATAGCTTTCCGTTTGCTAATAGGTCTACGTGTTCTCCAGCAATTTTTTCAAGTTCAACGACGGTTCCAATCCCGAAATTTAAAATATCTTTGATTGATTTTTTTGTTCTTCCAAGCTCAACAGTAAGTTCAAGTGGAATCTCTGTGATAATGCTAATATCATTTGTTATATTATTTTTATTATCACTAGATAGCGTTCTAAGTTGTGGTTCAGATACATTACCTTCTTCTGCTTCAATATCTGGCGGAAGAGATGTGTCGTTTGGTGTATCTAGTTCATTATGATCTTTTGCCATTTTCTATCCTTTTATAATATATCTTTATTGTATAATAAACTCGTTAAAATAGACATTCAATACTTTACCAGTTTTTAATATTAAATTACATTTAGAAATAATAGCTTTTCTTAGCTCAGTTTTACCTTCAATATCTTTTATGTCATTAAATGTTTTACTTGAGAGAATGTTAATAATGTAGTTTCTAAGAATAGTTTCTTTGTCAGTTATCTCTTTGATAACGGCTTCGTTATCAACTTCCAGATTAATAGTGGTTTTTAGGAATCTTCTACCTCCGTAGTCAATCAAGTTAACAAGAAATTCCCTCATAGGGACGAGATAGAGCATTTCTTCTTTTTGTACATCTATTTTTTCTGTTTTGTTAGATAGTATAACCGCAGTGACAATAGTAGCTATTAGTAATACTAGAACCACAACAGCAGCTACAATGATTATGATAATTTTTTTTGAAGGTTTTTTGGGTTGTGGATTCTCTTCAGTTTCTTTTTTATTTTCAGTGGTATTTCCCTTGTCAGCCATAATGTTAATATAACTCATCCAAGTTGCGTTTGACAATAATTACTGAAACTCTTCTATTGATTGCTCTGTTTTTTTCAGAGTTGTTTGGAACAATTGGTTTATGTTCTCCATATCCTGCAATAGAGATTCTGTTAGGTCGTATTTTGGAGTTTTTGATAAACACTTGTCCTACATTAAGAGCTCTGGCAGAGGATAGTTCCCAATTGGAACGATATCCAGAATTGACTCCTGGAGCCAAGTCATCGGTGTGACCTTCAATTATTATATTGTTGTCGATGTCGCTAATTGTTTTTCCGATTTCTTCTAAGATAGGAATAGACTCTGGTGTTAGCTCAGCTCCTCCTGATTTAAAAAGTAGCTTGTCTTTAATGGTAAGCTCCAAGTTTCCTTGATCATTAAATCTGCCTTGAATTGGGTCGTCATTACTATTGGCTTTAACAATAAACATAATATCATTAAGTTTTTCTGCTAGTTTATCATCACTAGCCTCTTCCCCACTTGCGCCAGGATTTCTGTCTAGCGATGTTTCAGGATATGGAACCATCATTTGGTTTGGCAGGAAGGCAGTGTTTTGTAAAGTTGAGTATCCTCCGAAGGCAGCACTAAATGAAACAAGTGCAGTTCTCATTTTTACAATATCTATTGAGGACATTGAGAAAAGGAAAACGAAGAATACTAATATCTGTGTCATCAGGTCACTGAATGTTGCCATCCATGCCGGCGACCCAGGCGGTGGTGATTCAGGCTTCTTACCCATTATTTTGTCAGCTTTTCTCTAAGTATTGGTGGTAGATAACCTGATAGCTTTTCTTTGATTGTTCTTGGGTTATCACCAGATTGAATAGCAATGATTCCAGCAATAATAAGATTTTTAGCAAACATTTCTTCAGAAGAACGAATTTTTAGTTTATTGGCAATAGGAGTTGCTAAGAAGAAAGCAGCAACTGCACCATACAGCGTTGTAATAAGCGCAATCGCCATGGCAGGACCAAGGCTGGAAGGGTCACTAAGTGCAGATAACATTTGGATAAGACCAATAATAGTACCAATCATTCCCCAGGCTGGACAGTATGCTGCAAGTGCATCAAACATATCTTTACCTATCTTATGCCTTTCCTCAATGGCGTCTCTTTCTATCTCAAGTATTGCTTGAACTGTTTCAGCGTCACTACCATCAACAACTAACTGAAGACCTTTAACAAGGAAAGGAATTTTGACAGTTTTAAGTTCTTTGTCTAATGCTAAGATTCCTTCCCTTCTGGATTTTTCAGATAAAGCAAGTATTTGGTTTAAAATACTCATTAAATCTTCAGATGGAGTGTTGAATGCTTTTTTTGCAACCTTCATGCTAGAGGTTATTTGCTCCATGGAAAATCCGATAAATAGTGAGCCGATAGCCCCGCCATAGGTTAAAAGGGCAGAAGGGATATTCACGAACATCACTAATTTGTCGACGCCCATTCCGAAGACAATGAAGAATATCCCTAGACCGATACCTAATACTGTAGCTTTATCCATGACTATCCTTCAACTATCTCTTCATGTTAACTAGCGTTTGCAAAATTTCGTCCGCTGTTGTAATAATCTTTGAGTTAGCTTGGAACCCTCTTTGATAGATAATCATATTAGCAAATTCTTCCGCAATATCTACGTTAGACATCTCAAGTGTACCAGCAGATATTGTTCCACGACCACCTGTATTTGCTGTACCAATCTGTGGCTCACCTGAGTTGTTAGAGGTAATAAACATACCATCGGAACCTTTTAATAAACCTGTTGGGTTATTGAAGGTAGCAACCCCAATTTGGGCTATGTCTTGGTTAAGACCATTAGAATAGATGCCGATGATTACTCCGTCAGAACTGATACTGTAGGAAGATAGTGAGCCGTTAGGATAACCGTCTTGTGCAGAATGCACCATGGTTGATGAGTCTGCGTATTGAGTAATTGATGTAAAGTCAGGAACAATAGTTAAAGAGTTTGATCCACCTTGACTACCAACAGCTATTGTTCCACTAGTTGCACCTCGTTGAAGAATCCCAAGGTTATCAAAAACTAATGAACCAGAGCCTGTTACTTCAATCCCAGATGCATCCCAGTTCCAAGTATTGTCATCGGTTCTGCTAAGAGTAAGTGTAATTGTACGTTCCTTACCTAAAGAGTCATAGACCGTAGTAGATGTAACATGCTCTGTTGGAGCTACTGTTTGCATAATGAATCTACCAGTTTTAAAACCAGCGGTGTCAGCAGTGATTGTTACACCATCAATGCCGGTAATTCTTGTGTCAGTTGGGTCAAAATCGATAGGTAATACATATGTTCCGCCACCGTCAGCTCGTGCAAAAGTATGATCAAGGTATGCAGTAGTGGATAGTCTATTGAAGTTAATATTAGCAGCATTAGCTGTTATTTCTGCGCCCCAGTCATTTCCGCCTGCTCCTGCAAAAAAGAGGTCTGCAATGCCGTTATTAGTTGCAGCAGTATCATCAATTGATATAGGCGTATCATTGTCAGCTGTTTCATAGGTAACAAATAGTTTACCTTCTTGGTTAAGCCCCATGTAGAATTTGTCATTCGTTGTTCCAGCTGTTATTGACTCAGACCAAAGGTTAAATTCTCTTATTAGGTCTGCTATCGTATCTGTTGCTGCAAGCGGTGTTCTTGCTGCAGGGTTTGCAGTATCGTCTGGTTCAAACGTAGAGGTTATTCCGTTGTGGCTTACTATAAGGTCATTAGTAATATCAAGTCCAGTAAGTGCAGTTGTAAGTTTTTGTGTTGCTTTTGTTCCTAATGCTTTTGAGGCTGGTAGCCACTCAGCAGATCCTGAACCAAAACATTTTGCAGCAATACCATTACTGGAGTTTATATGTCCATTTTTTGCTTCAGTAAGAATTGTTCTTGCAGCAACTTCGAGGTCACTAAAGTCCCAGGTTGCTGCAGGTATCCCAGATGCGTTTGGAACTACAGAGAGGTCTAAAAGCGCAATATTTGCGTCTGTTCCAATTGATTGTCCAGAGCTGTTAACATAACCTTGACCTACTAGATAATCCCAGATGTCATCTGCCTCGGTTAGCGTGACTGTAGCCCCGCTTCCACCAGTTGAACTTAGGCCAAAGAATGAGGTATCATTTACTAGATTGTCATCATAAACATAGATATGGTTGTTTAAACCAGCAGTATCTCTAGTAAGCATTATTTTCCCGCCGTTTAGAATTGCTGTTACTCCTGGTAGCTGAGAGTTAATGGCTGAAACAAGTTCGTTTACTGTACTACTTGTTCCGTTGGATAAATTAATAGTGTTTTCTTGGCCATCTATAACTACTCGGAAACTTACTACACTTTGTACTCCAATGTCATCACCTAGTGTTTGAGTTCCATTTAAAGAGGTGTTTACTCCATTGTGAGTTTCAGCATAGACATTAATTGTATGAGTTCCTTTAACGTCAATAATGGTTGGCTCTATCCCTACCGTTGCAGGATCATCCTCGTTTCCAGTAAATTTACCACTTACTATAGCAATGTTTGCAGAGTTTCCACTTGCAAGTACTGGTGTGCCAATAGTGTAAGCACGAGAATCTAGGTTATAAGCGTAAGTTATTCCTGTAGTGGCATTAGCACTGATGGTTTGTCCTACTGGGATGGATAAGTTTGTAATACTACTATTTCTGTCGATTACACCGTTTGCGTTTGCCATCCATCCATAAGCCTTCATGCCGCTTGAATGTACAAGTGAACCGTCAGCGTCGAAGGTGAACGAACCTGCTCTGGAAAAGAAGGTTTGTGATCCACCATCACCCAAGATAAAGAAACCGTTACCTTGTAGAGCCAAATCGCTCATGATACCAGTGGAAAGAAGGTTTCCTTGTTGATGGGAAACTGAAATTGCAGAGGTTCCAACACCAAGACCGACTTGAATAGGGTTGGTACCACCAACACCAGCTTCTTGAGGTGATGAAGCACCTCTAATCGTTTGGTTTAGAAGTTCCGTGAATTCTATTTTTGAACTTTTGTATCCGACGGTATTAACGTTCGCGATATTGTTACCGACAACATCCAACCCTGTTTGATTATTACTTAAACCTGCTAGACCTGCAAACATGGATCTTAACATATTTTTACCCCCTGCTTAGATTTACCGATCTCCTACATGAGGGCCAATCGGCATTTTTTTCCTTTAACTTTTTCCCTTAAACCTTTTCCAATTATCCTTTTATCCAATAACAGCGCTATCTATATTTGTAATCACTTGATCTTTCATGGACTGTTGATCCATGGCTGTCATTACTGTTTTATTCGTTACGCTTACAACAAATGCTAATTCATCAAGTAGTATCAAAGATTCTTTCGCTCCCTTTTGAGCAACTTTATCAAAAGCTTGGTTTATTCTTTCAAGCTGTGTTTTAGATATGTCGATATTTCTTTTCTGAAGTCTTGTTATGGCATGATTTGAGAATTTTAATGTGTCGCTTTCGCCATCCAGACCAAGTTTTTTAAGGAACTCATCTTTGAAAAGTTGTTGAGAAACTTTTCTGTCTCCTTGAACTTGTCCTATGCCTTGCCCAATCTGCTCGGCTTGTATTCTTTGGATTTCTTGATTAAAACTACCCATATCAACCATTATTTATTTTCACCTCCTTTATTTAGTATATTATACCGTATTATTTTTGTGTATTCTCGTAAACTTGTGTAATCTCGTCAATGTTAACTTCCTTATAATAGTTGCCATCCCAGAGTTCTTTTAATGAAGTAGGTACTTCGCTAGCGCTTGAGTAGCCAAGTGCCTCAATAAAATCATCAGCTGACTTAATATCGCTTTTCCAAATATAGTTCTTAGCGCTAAGTGATTCTGGTGTAAAAAGTTTTAGTTTAAACTGGTCAAATCTTAGATTAGCTTGAGCAAATGCTTGGAGTGCGTCTTCTTTTTTAACAGAGGTAGATAGGCTTGGAATAATGGCGTAGTAAATGCCAGCCTTAGACTTTATCCCACTAACAATTCCTTCTGTTTCTTTCCCTGTTTCAGCTTCTCTTGCTACTATTAGTTTCCCGATTAAGCTATAAGCTGTTGAGCCTTGGAAGCTGTCTTCCATATTCTTCATAGACTCAAGCGTGCTGAACTGTGCAAGTTGTGCAATAAATGCTTCGTTTTTCATAGGGTCTAACGGGTCTTGGTATTTAAGCTGTGTAACTAGTAAGCTTAGAAACTCATCCTTTCCTAGACTTGCAGTGTTGTCTGCATTAGTTGTTTTAGTTAGTTCTCCAATCGCTGATATTGATGACATTTTTTCCTCCTATGCTAATGAATTAATTTCATTGTTATCCGTAACTTGTTCCAATATATTCTTTTTTTCTGTCAATGTTTCTATTGATTCTGTTGCTTTAGCTCTTTTATTAGATGAGAAGTTATTATCAAAGAAGTTAGAGAAGTTTTGTTCTTGATTGTTTTTGTCAGCGACTTCAACGCTTAAAGCTGATATAACAATGTTTGAGTTTTGTTGTAAGTCATTTTTAAGTGAATCAAAGTTGCTTTCGAGTATAGCCTTTACTGCTGCGCTGGATACTTGAAATTTAGCAACTATCTGAGTATTTTCGTTGCCAGCTATTTGTTCTTTTGTAATCTTAACTTTTACTTCCCCAAGTTCTCTTGGGTAGAGACGCATGTTGATTTCTGTATCTGTTTTCATTTTGTTAATAGTAAGAAATGTACGAAATTGGTTCATTATTTGGTTTTGTTTTTCAGTATTAGATTGGTTGTTCTTTTGCATAGGCATAACAACTTCAGGCTCTCTTATTTCTCTTATATTCATTTTTGTATTAAATTCAGATAAATCATTATCAAGAGAAATAACTTTTGGAACTGGGTCTTTTACTTCCAATTTGTTGTTTTGATTAAATAAAGACTCTTCATTATTAACCTTAACAGAGACTTGTTTCTTTGGAGCTGTTTCCACTGCTTGTTCTTCTGTTGATGAGGAAGAGAGCTCAGGGTTACTAGCATTCTCCTTTGTTTCTATTTTTGGTGTTTCGTTAGTAGGTTTAATGTCCTTACTTACCTTATTATCAGCTGTTTTTAAGGTTTCTTTTACATTTGAGTCGTCTTGAATGTTTGTTTCTGCAATCATATAAGATTTCTTTTGTGTGCTTTCAATAACACCATTTAGCTTTTCAAGTAAACTTGCTATTTCTTTTGTAATATCGTTGGTCGCTGAAGTGTTGATGTCTTGAGCCATTTCTTTGTTCGCTAAGTTAGCGGAAATTTTATTTAATAATTCAGCTAAGTCTTTTTTGTTAATAAAATGAATAGGAATATTCTCTTGTGTTCTTGGATTAGTTAGGTTTAGCTGTTTGATTTTTGAGGCAATTCCCATAAACAGATTCTTGTTTGGAGTTGTTTGTAACTCTGGGTTGCTTAGGCTTTCAAGCAATATTGCGATAGAAGCTAGTAGGCTGTTTATTTCATCAGTTGGCTCAATTCCTTCTGTATCAAGCTTAGTTAATAATTCAGTTAGTTTTTCTAAAAGGTTATTTAGCTCAATATGTTCATTGTCTTCTAGTTTTGTTGTTTTAGTTTTATTGGTAGTTTCGGTTTTATGTTCCGTTTTAGTTGGTGGCAACTCGGCTACTGGTTTGTCTGTTGAAGATTCTTGTGTTTTTTGTGTTTCCTGTGGTTTTGCTGGTGCATCAAAAGATTGAGTAACCTTTTCTTTTTCTTTAAAAGTGTCTCTTTTTTGTTCGTTTGATTGTTCGTTTATTCTGTTTTGTAAGTCTTTTTGGAAAGAAATATCAGATGAAGAATTCTCCGTTGAGTTTGCCTTGGAGCTTGAAGCATAATTTGCTGAACTGTTATCGGCGCGAAATACATCATTTATAAAAGAACCTGTTATATCAGCTGAAAACATTAACTTTCCTCCTATTTTATAGTAAAATCCTTTATATATTGGGTTCTTCCATGATGTACTGATTATTCTCTGTACAATTAGAATATTACAAGGATATGGACTAATGTAAAGTGGGGTATTACAAAAAGATACATTTAAGGATATTAATCTATATGAGAGATTTATTAGGAATGAGGGAAGGTTTTTAAGATGGACAAAGAGCCAAAAGAAAAGAAAGAACCAAAAGCAAAAAAAGAGAAAAAAGAGAAAGTTGTTAAACCGAAGGATACTACGCCTAAGGAGAAAATTAATTTTCTTTTAGTTCTTCTTCCTATTCTTAAGTATACGCTACTTTCAACAGTTGTTTTTGCAGTTGTTGGTGTTGTTATATATTTAACATTAGCTAATCTAGCGTTCTTTGGAGTTTTACCTAAAAAGGTATCTGAGAGATTACCTATAGTGAGTACAATAGTAAAGAATATTGAGGCAAAAGAACTAAGAATAAAGTTAGCTAAAGAACAAAAAGATGATTTAAGTAAAATCCAGAAAGCAGGAGAGTTCCAAGTAGATTTAATAGAGGAAGCAGATGTTGATGGTGAAAATTTTGTTCCATTTCTTTATAAGCTAAGGGTAGTTAAAAATAGAATTAATAATAAAGAGTTAGCAGAGATATGGGTTGATAATGTTTTGGTTATTAAGATATATTTCGGGCAGGGAGACAATTTCCCATATGCTAGAGCAGTCTATGTTGTTAAGAAGGTAAACGCATTATTAAACGAGAAGGCGGACTTCAATCAGCTACTTCCAGTTATAGATGGAGACATATATAAAGCAGAGATAATGGGAGAAGAGCTTTTCCGTGTTAGCCAAGAAGATGCGATATTTAATAATAGTACGCAGGTGGAGCTACTATATGAATGGGTAAATAACCTGCGGGTTGCTTTAGGCGCTTCTTTGTTTCAGGTGCCTAAGTTTATAGTAAAAGAGTCAGATAGCGCGTCTCAGAATAACAAAGCAGCTATTCCAACTGCTAATGTAGCAAATGTTCCGAATGCAGCAGCTCAGCCACAGACACAACCTAATAATCAAGCACAAGTTGCTGCGCCTGGTGCTACTCCAGAGGCTGTTCCTACTATAACCGATGAGGAAAAACAAAAAGAGAAGCAATTAAAGGCTGTCGTGAAAGTATATGAGAAGATGCCTGAAGCAAAAGTTGCTGAAATTTTGCAGAAGATGAAGCAAGATGAGATAGTTTCCTTATTGAAGTATTTATCTGTGAAGAAGATAGCTAAAACCTTGCCACTAATTACCTCAGAAACAGCTGTAGGCGTTTATCGAAAAATGATAGGTACTGGCACAGAGGCAGAAAAATCGAAGATGTTTAAGAAATATATGCAGATTTGGGAAAAGATAGCTGAGAACGACTTAATAACAATTTATAGAAAAATGTCTATTGAGGAAAAATTGAGTATTTTTAAGAAATTATCTGTTAAGAAGAAAGCAAAACTATTTGATGCCTATCCAGTAGGGGAAGCGAAGTTATATTTGCAATTATTAGAAGAAACTAAGCAAGTAACACAAAACATTACAACCTAAATAGACATTCCGCTTGGGTTACTTCGTTGCATCTGTATAAGTTTTTCTTGACGTTCTTTTTCTTCAATTTGTTTATCGATGATGTTTTTTAAAAACGTTAGACCTTCTTCATGCTCTTTAAGATTGTCTTTAATTAACTCTAAGAAAGTAGTTTTGATGTTTTTGTTTGGGTTATGGATTTTCTTATAAAAAGCTTTAATATCTGGAGTGTGTTGTAAGAATCCAAAAGCTACTGAGCCTACGTTTTCTTCTTTGAATTCATTAAAGTTTTTGTAGCGTAATCCCTTTGTAAGCATTTCCAACAGTAGTTTATTGTCTTGTTTTGGTAGATTTTCTTCTTCTTTAAGATATTCAATAAGTTTTTGATATCTGTACAATGAAGATATCACTTGGTCAAATGGGCCTTTGTTCTTTTTTTTGACGCATATTTTTGCAATATCCTTAAAGGACTCAGGTTGATTTAGATAGTCATCTTCGTGATTATTTGTGTTTTCCATGGTTTAAATTATGAACCATTTGGGCAAAAGAATAAATACATAAAAGAGTGGGATTTTTTTATCAGTGTTCCGATATATTTTTAATGAATAGAAGTTATAAGGAGAAAAATATATATGATGTTGAATAAAATAGTTGCTGTTGCCGATAAAAATGAGAATAAGGTAGCAACAGTGAGTTGTAAGGTTTTGAATGATTCAGGTGTGCATGTGTTGCCATCAGGAATGATTGTTAACGCTATGCAGAAGTATAATGGGTGTTCATTTTGTTTTAATGTCGATGGTAATGAATATGTATTTTCTGGAACTTTTTCTGTTATGGATGTGCTAATGATGGGAATGATGGTTGATACTTCATTTAAACTAGAGGTTAAAGGCCCAAATTCTTCAAAAGCTGCGCAGGAGGTTGCTGATTTATTTGCTAGCGGATTCGGTGAGATAGAGCAAGATATTGTGCAAGTTGTTGCCGAAACATTGCCGTCCAAATCCAGTGACATTGGTAGAGTGGTAAAAGAAGAGTTTACTGTTAACCTTGCAAATGGAATTCATTTTAGACCTGCATCACAAATAAATTTAGTTGCAACAAAAAATTATCCAGGTGCCAATATTAGGCTGATTGTTGACGGAAAAAAAGAGATAGTGGCAACGTCATTCACACAACTAACAACAGCTGCTATTGCTAATGGACAGAAAATATCAGTCGTTGCTGAGGGATTATATGCGAAAGAAGCTGTTGGTATGGTTGGAGCAATTTTGTCTGATAGTGAGATTGGTATTGGCTCAAAGGCTTTAGAGGGTTTGCAGGAGTCTTCTCCAGGAGTAGTTTATTCTGGTAATATTTTGTACTATCAAAAAGTAAAGCTTGAAGATGTTGTAATACCTGAAAACAAAATAGAAAATCGGCGTGTTATAAATGCTTTAAGTAAGTATATTGAAAATGTTCAGGAGGAATTAAAACACTGCGTTCCTGATAGTGATGCAGAGACCAATTTTAAATTTATAGAGGCCTTATTTTTAAATGAAAAGAACTTGTTTCTTAAAAAGGCAGGTCTTTTTGAGAAGTATCCTGAGCTTGAGAAAATGTCATTACAACAGTTATTTGCAAGTTATGCTAACAATAAAGAAGTTGATGTCAGAACAATAATAAAAGATTTAGCTGTTGCTCTTGACTCTAGTGATTTTATTGAAAGAAACAGAGTCGTTCTTGGTAAAGGAATGGCACAATTTAAAGATATTGTGTTAGATATTTTTAGCAAGTCAGGATTAGATATTTATCGTGATTATTTTGAAAAATATAATGAGCTAGTTAATGCAGGGGAGAGAGTTACTATACATGCCGATAATATTCCAGAAGGGTTAATGAAGCAGATCATAGCTACTGGGGTCAAAGAAGATAAAATTAAGGCTATACATTTTGAGGAAGACACTAATGGTATTGGTCACTTAAGGATATATTTAAAGAGTATAGGAATTCCAGTAGTAACAAGTAGTAGAAAGCAATATGTTTCTTCAATGTATACAGATACAAGAGCAGTTAGGATTTCTTTGGCTAATATGAAGCTAGACAAAAAAGAAGAACAAGATGCTTTAGTGTATGCGTTAAAGGATTGTCCATATGTCGTTTTGGATACTGGTAAACAGTCGTTTGTGGACATTAGTACCCTTACTGTTCCT
The DNA here is from genome assembly GCA_020719045.1 of Candidatus Termititenax sp. GTDB lineage: Bacteria > Margulisbacteria > Riflemargulisbacteria > GWF2-35-9 > DYQY01 > DYQY01. The sequence goes on along the minus strand of DYQY01000006.1, from coordinate 8,786 downwards.
GAGTTTATGGAATTTATTTCTAATGGTGCAAGCTTAATTGGAAATAAGTCGTTGTTGCAACAGTGGGTTTCTTCTAAAAGAGATAAGAATAATGACACATCATTAAATACTCTTTCATTATATTTAGATACACGACCATCACAGGTTATAACAATTGCTAATGTTAATCAAATAAAGAGTTGGTGTATGTTGCAGCAGACAGAACACGCAGAGTATGAGCAAGTAGTTAAGCGTTCAGCAGCGAATGCGACATTTAAAGATGGAAGACAAATATCTTTAGCTGACTCCATAATATCTTCCGTTCAAATTAAGGATGAAGAGTCAGCTAGATCGATTGGTCTTACTAGGTTGGAGTCAATGATTATTAATGACTATCTTTCAAGTTGGGAAAGTGAGTTTAATGGAAACTATGATTCTCCAGAATTTATGAAAGTTTTCATTAGAGATGTTTCAACGATTATTTCAACTATACTAAGAAAAGATCCAAATGCAGTAATCCGTTTGTTGGATACTGCCCCAGATAAGCTTTTGCCATTTCTGAAGGTATCTGGTGGTCATCAAAGAGGCATGGACGTTATCAAGCAAAATGAAGGTTTTTATAAGGCCATGTTAAAGGTTTGTATTAGTAAAGGTGTTAATAAGGTATTAGTGCCAATGATTGGTAAATCAGAAGACATTAGTTATGTGAAGAATTTGGTGGAGGAGTCACTTCGTGAAATGGAAGGTGTTGGTGGGTTTGATAAACTACAAGACAATTTTAATAAAATGAAAGTTGGGGCAATGATTGAAACCCCAGAAAGTGTAGTTAATCTAAAAGGAATCGTTGCTGTCGCTGATTTTTTTAGTATTGGGGGAAATGATTTAAAACATTTAATGTTTGGAGAATCTAGGTTTGGTATGTCAATGCTCTCTAATCAAGGAGGATATAGCTATAATGTGTTAGAACTTATTACATTAAATAATATAATTAATACTGTTAAACAGTCAGGAAAAGAAATAGGTTACTGTGGTGACCTTCATAGTAAATATGGTTATTTATTCGCTTATTTGTTGTTTGGATTTAACATCGATTACGTTGTGGTTCCTGATTCCTCATTAGTAAAAATGATAGGGAATTTGTCTAAACTTAACTATTCGGATGTGGAGTCTATTAAAGATATTATGAGAAACAATCAGGAAATTAATCAGTTAAAAGATTTTATTTTTCAAACTATTGAGCCTGTGTTAGGAGATGTAGACAGAAACGTTGATTTATTTAGCACTGATATGTCACTATACATTTCTATTTTTATGAAAAAAGTTAAGTCTGATAATTTAATAAAGAATGATTATGAAGGAACTATGCAATTAGTTGAAATAGCAATGACTGAAATTATGGCAGATTATGTAAGATAAGTATTGTATAATACCCTTTATGGAACAAGAGCTTCGTTCTCAACTTAGAGAGACTGTCAAGAAAGTTAAACGCTACAACCGTCATTTCAACACAAAATTATTTTTTGATGTTTTTGACTTTGCCATGGAAGCACATAAGGGCCAAAAAAGAATCTCTGGCGAAGATTATATCTGGCATCCATTTAGTATTTTTAAGATATTAGTAGAGTATGAAGCTGACGAGGCTACTCTTATAGCTGCTGTTTTGCATGATGTTGTAGAAGATACTCCTGTTGAGATAGATGAGATTCGAGAAAAGTTTGGAGAAAGTATTGCCATTATTGTGGATGGCGTCACAAAGCTTGGAAGAATTAAATTTGATAGCGACGAAGAACAGAAGATTCAGAATTTCAGAAAAATGTTTATGGCAATGGCCAAGGATATTCGGGTTATCATCATTAAGCTTGCCGATAGACTTCATAATATGCGAACGCTTAGTTTTCTTTCAGAAGAGAGCCAGAAGAAGATAGCCAGAGAGACAATGGATATTTATGCGCCATTAGCTCATCGGTTGGGTATGTCTAATATTAAATGGGAGATGGAAGACCTTGGGTTTCGTATCTTGTATGAGAGTGACTATAAGAAGCTCAAGAAAGAGATAGCTGAAAAAAGAGAAGAGCGAGAGCAGTTCATTGAAGAGTTTGTGTTACAGGTAAAGCTATTGCTTGAAGAAAACGGCATGAAAGCAAATATTTCCGGAAGGCCTAAGCATTTCTGGTCTATCTATAATAAGATGAAGCGTCAACACACAAGCATTAAGAACCTATATGATTTATATGCGATAAGAGTTGTGGTTGGTTCAGTCCAGCAGTGTTATACGGTTTTGGGTGTTTTGCATACCCACTTTAAGCCTATTCCCGGAAGGTTTAAGGACTATGTCGCTATGCCTAAACAGAATCTATATCAGTCAATCCATACAGTACTTATTTCCAAAAGTGGTAAACCAGTTGAGGTTCAGATACGTACTGATGATATGCATAAAGTATCAGAGTTCGGTGTAGCTGCTCATTGGCGTTACAAGGAAAGAAGCAAGAAGGAAGAAGAGTTCGAGAAGAAGCTTTCTTGGCTCCGAGAGTTTATCGAGTGGCAGAAAGATAGCGATGCCAAAGATTTCTATGACGACCTTAAGTTTGACCTTTTCGTGGAAGAGATATTTGTGTTTACTCCAAAAGGGGATGTTTATCAGCTACCGAAGAAAGCAACCCCATTAGACTTTGCCTATAGGGTTCATACCTCTATTGGGCATCGATGTATTGGTGCGAAGGTTAATGACCATATAGTCAGCCTAGATAAGCCACTTAACAATGGAGATATCGTAGAAATTATAACTCAGAATATTGAGCAGCCGAAGATTGCTTGGTTAGCTAGCGTTAGAACCTCTTCAGCAAGAGCCAAGATTAAGTATTGGTTTAGAAAGAATACTGACGTCTATGAAGAAAAGAAAGAAACAATCAAGAAACAAGAGGAAAAGAAAAAAGAAGAAGAGAAAGAGATACTGGAACCTAAGATTAAGCAACGTCAGAAAAAGAGTAGCGTTGGTGTTGTAGTCGAAGGAGCAGGAGATGTTATGGCTTATTTGAGTCGTTGCTGTAACCCGATGCCTGGTGATGACATAGTTGGATATGTTACTAGGGGTAGGGGGGTTGCTGTTCATAAGAGGGATTGTAATAATGTTCGTAGCTCGGATATGGAGCGACTAATCAAAGTTGAATGGGACAAAGGATACTCTGGTACTTATGATATTGCTTTAGAGATCGAGGCATCAGATAGAATAGGGCTTCTTAATGATATTGTTGCGAAAATTGCAGAGATGAAAATCAATATAGTGAACTTCAATTTAAGGACTACACCACAGGGTGTGGCAGTCGTAAGTTTAATTTTAAGTTTGACTAAGATTGAGATGTTGGATAGTATATTGGGTAAATTAAGATCCATTAAAGATGTATATCAGGTCAAGCGAAAGGGAGACTTTTAGTTGGAAAAATTATTTTTTATTTTGTTTAGTGCTGCCTTTATTAACAATTTTGTACTTTCAAGATTTTTAGGTATTTGTCCATTTGTTGGAGTTTCTAATAAACAAGAGTCTTCTATGGGGATGGGGCTAGCTGTTACTTTCGTAATGGTTGTAGCAAGTATAGTTACTTGGTTTATGCAGATATATATTTTAAAACCACTTAACGCAGAGTATCTTCAGACGATATTTTTTATTTTGGTGATTGCAGCGCTTGTTCAGTTTTTGGAGGCTGTAATTAACAAGACATCTCCACTGCTTAAAAGCATGTTAGGTATCTATCTTCCTTTGATTACAACTAACTGTGCTGTTTTGGGTGTTACGGTTTTAAACATAACAGAGAAATATACGCTTCTCGAGAGTACGATAAATAGTTTGGGTGGCGGGCTTGGTTTTCTTTTGGCTTTGATTTTAATGGCTGGTCTTAGAGAAAGACTGGAAGAGTCAAAGGTTCCTAAACATTTCCAAGGCGTACCAATTGCTTTTATTACAGGTGGAATAATGTCACTTGCGTTTATCGCGTTTGGAGCTTTTTAGATGTCCGGATTTGAAATAATAATTATATTAGCGGTAATCGGTCTATTGCTTGGAGTGTTTCTGTCCATTGCATCTGATGTTTTTCATGTACATAAACCAGAGTTATTAACTAAGATAGAAGAATTATTGCCAGGCGCTAATTGTGGAGCTTGTGGCTATCCTGGATGTGTTGGATTAGCAGAGGCAATATTTAGTGGAACTGCAGAACCAAAGAAATGTACTGTTGCTTCAGATGTACAGATTCAGCAGCTTGCAGCAGCTCTTGGTAAGGAAGTTACTACCGATGGGTTAAGGGATATTGCTTATATTAAGTGTCAGGGAATGAAGGACGATGATGTTACTAAGAAGTTTGAGTATATTGGTATAGATTCTTGTGAAATGGCTGCGCTTACTTCTGGTGGTTGGAAGTCATGTGAGTATGGTTGCTTAAAACTTGGTGACTGTATAAAGGCATGTAAATTTGGAGCATTAAGTTTCGGAGACAACCATGAACCGATTATCGATAGAGCGAAGTGTACTGCTTGTGGCCTATGTGTGCCTGCTTGTCCAAAGGCTTTAATAGAAATTATGCCACTTAAGAAAACATACATGGTTACTTGTAGCTCCAAAGACAAAGGTGCTGACACAAGAAAAGCTTGTAAAGTTGGCTGTATTGCTTGTAAGTTATGTGAGAAAGCATGCAAATTTGATGCTATTCATGTTGTTGATAATATTGCATATATTGACCAAGATAAGTGTATTGCTTGTGGTCTTTGTGCAAAAGCTTGCCCTCAGAAGGTTATCGAGTTTATTGAAGGTCCAGTTAAAAAGAAGCCAGTAGTTAAAAAAGAAGAGACTGGTTGTGCTAGCTGTGGAGTATGTAAGCCTAAAAAAGACTAAGCTGGTCAACTGGCTTTTTGTTTTTTATTTCAATTTTTTCTATTTTTAGTAACTCTTCAGATATCCTTTTTACTAGCGGGCTTAGTTTTCCTTTTGTTAGCTTGTTAAGTATTTTCCTTTTGAGAGAATAAGTCATAAAAAGCTTGTCTTTAGCTCTTGTCATACCTACATAGAGTATTCTTTCTTCCTCTTTAAGTTCGTCTTTATTTTTTTTATCAAATAACTGGAACGGTATTATTTTGCTTTCACATCCAGGAATGAATACATACTTGAACTCAAGCCCCTTTGATGCTTGGATTGTCATTAGTGAGACATTTTCTGTTTTGCTATCATATTCGTCTGTGCCAGTTTTGAGTGACACATCATCCAAGAACGTTGCGTAATTGTTTTTATATGGTTTCGTGATTCTTTCTAATGCTTTTTGTTGCTCAGCAGTTATGTCATGCTCAATACATACTCTTCGAAGTATAAAGGCTAGAGCCATGCCATTTTCGAACATGCTAAGTACCTCTTTGCTTAGCTTTGAAGAATGAGTTTCCATGCCGAAATAGATGTTTTTTAGTTCAGTAATTATAGAGTTGTATGGTTGGTCTTGTAAAAAGCTTTCGGTGTTAAGGCTTTGTACGGGGATGCGATGGTCGCTTAATGCTTTATTAATCGCTGGAAAGAGATGCTTGGTTCTGCACAGAATAGCAATATCTTTAAAGCTGGTGCCATCTTCAAATAGATTGTTGCTTATACCGCTATTTCTTGAGAAGTTACTTACGCCACTAATTAGTCTCTCTATTTCTGAGGCAATCCACTGAGCTTCTGCGCCATCAGTGGGGAACTCCTTAAGTTCAATAAGTGTGCCTTCTTTCTCGCTTAACAAATTATCAGGTTTCTTTATTGCTAATGATGCGCTTTTAAGAACAGTATCTGGGCATCTGTAACTCTTATTTAGCTTAATAAGTTTAGCTTCCTTAAAGTCGGCAATGAAACTGTTGATTAGTTCTGTTTTAGCTCCTCGGAAGCCATAAATTGCTTGGTCTGGGTCTCCGATAACAAAGAGGTTTTTTTTGTCAGATAAAAGTTCTAGAAGTTGATATTGAATATCGTTTATGTCTTGAAATTCATCAACGAGTATCCACTGGTATTTTTGCCGATACTTTATCAGTGTTTCTGGTTTATTGAGAAATGTTTCAACTGTTAAATAGATTAAATCATTTAGGTCTAAAGCGTTTATTTTTCTAAGAGCTTTGTTGTAGATGTCTACAGATGAGTTGTTTTTATTTGTGGAAATTCTCGACTGTTTAATAGTGTTTATGTTGTTAAGAATATTTTTGTAGTCATCTTCAAATAGTTTTTTGGCGATGGAGAGTTGTTTGTCATTATCAATAATGCCAAAGAATTTCTCGTTATTATTTAGGCTAAGTTCTTCTCTTAAGATAGTTAGTCCAAGTTTATGGAAAGTAGTTACTGTACATTCTTTAATATGTTCTTTTTCCAGTCTTTCGTTCATTTCATTAGTAGCTTTATTAGAGAAAGTAACTGCTAGAATGTTTGAAGGATTAATGCCGTTATTAATTAGATTAATAATCCTTTTTGTTAGTACTCTTGTTTTGCCTGAGCCTGGTCCAGCTAGAACCATACACGGTCCTTCTTTGTGGATTATTGCTTCGTCCTGTTCTGTATTTATCCAGTTAGCTGTTTTGTTTGTGTGTTCAATGCTTATTGTTATATTCTTTTTTAGTTCTTTAAACTGCTGAATGTCAAAGGTTAGGCTGTTGTATTTGGTTTTATTTTGGCTTTGTTTTTCTTCCGAGAAAAGACTGTTTGTTTTATAGTTTTGGATTTCTCCATCTTCAAAGATGTTTATTTTACCAAACTCACCATCAAATCCACCTTCTGTACTTATTTGTCCTTCTCTAAGCCTGTGTATTGCTTCTGCTGTCATGGTTCCTGCTATTTTTTCTATTTCCTTAAGGTCAGTGTTAATCAAAATATCAAACTCTGCACCTAATGAGTTAATCATATTAAAATATTTGTCAGTTACTCCTTTTGAGCGTGAGTTCTTTTTATTGTCCAGTTCTGCTAGTAATCCAGCCAGTGGAGTTATTGACCAGAATACTTGTTTTGATTTTGCTTCTGCTGGGTCTGTTCTGTCAGCAAGTTCAGCTACTCGATACATAACACCTTTGGTGACAGGTTTGCCACAGACAGAGCAAAGAGCATTGTTTTTAACTGTTTCTAAAGGTGTCCAGTTGATGTTACAGTCTCGATGTCCATCGTTGTGGTATTTGCCTTCCTCTGGAAAGAATTCGATTGTTCCCATAAACCCATCATCGTTTTTTAAGGCATTGTATATGTTTTCATAGCCTATTTCAGTATCAAAAATGTTTGCTTCTCTACCAAGTTTGTCAGGAGAGTGAGCATCAGAGTTAGAAACAAGTCGATACTTGTCTAGAAATGAACATATTCTATTCATTGGTGGGTCGCTAGATAGCCCAGTTTCAACTGCAAATATTTCAGAGGATAAATCCTCGTAACATTCTTCAATGCTATTAAACCCAGACATAGAGCCAAGCACAGAAAACCAAGGTGTCCAGAGGTGAGCAGGTATCAGATATGTTTGTTCACCGCTCTCTAATAACATCTCAAGAAGTAACTTGGAATCAAATCCAAGTATTGGTCTTCCGTCGGAAACTATATTGCCGATACGCGCTATTTTGGCTTGAAATTCACGTACTATGTCAAAGTTTGGCAGAATACATATATTGTGAACTTTTCTGGTTTTACTGCCTTTTTTATAGATATTACTAATCTCCGTTGTAGGCATGAAGTAAACAGGTTTTGTTTGTAGAGTATTTGATAGGTCTTTTGTTTCTGGTAATTGGAATTCTTTCTTTAGTACATATAAACCATTCTCGCTAGGTTCTAGTTTGGTTTCAAGTTCTTTCAGCCATCCTGGGTGGATGCAATCGCCAGTACCCATAACTTGTATGCCTTTGACCTTTGCCCAGTATTCTAAGTGTTCAGGGGTTAGTAACGGGCTGGTCGCTCTGGAGTATTTTGAATGGATATGAAGGTCAGCAATGAATTTAGGCATAGGATGATTATAGCTGGTAATGACCCTTCCGTCAGCTACGCTGACACCTTCCCTTGAAAAGGGAAGGATTGTATTTTTTTGTAAGTGTGACTTACGAGGCTATTTAAAAAGTAAACTTTTTGATTCTTTAACCTCTCCCTACACAAAAATCATTCTCTAATATTTGGGAAATTATATATATTTTAATAATTCAGTAACAAGTTTAAATATAGTTGTTGAAGATTCTTCTTTTGCAGGATTCTTGTGGTCCCATTGGTTGTAATTTCTTTTTGCTCTTTCTATAGCTAACCTTTTTCTTTCTTTTCCTGTTCTGTTATCAGTTCCCTCTAGTAGCTCAAATATTTCTTTTGTAATGATTTTTGTTCTTTGTCCGTCGTAGCTTAATCCGAATTGTTTAAGTAGTGTGTTGATTTTTTCATTATAATCATCTCTATTCATATGGCAACCTTGATGATCATCAAGGTGAAGTATTATCCAATATTCAAAAGATTGGTTTGAATATGCAATTTTAAATTTATATTTATTAGCTAATGTAATTGCGGCGTTGAAGTCTTGGTTATTGAAATCATCTTTGTCGAAAACGCACCATACTTGATCATATTTATTAGCAGTGGCTAGTTCTTTAGTTCTTTTTACTAAAGAGATTGTGTTGTATCCTTCCCCTATTGGTTTAATTGTTGCTGATGTTAGTTTGAATTGTTGAAAGTAAGAAGGTTCTGTGTTTTTGCCTTCACATACAATTAAGATTGTTGGTTTTATTTTTAATGAAGGTGCTAATCTTACTAAGTTAGGTTCAAGTCTTTTTTTGCTCTTTAATTGTTCTTTATGTTGTTTTTT
>DYQY01000016.1 GCA_020719045.1 Candidatus Termititenax sp. | reverse complement strand
ATCATAGAAACTATTCCGTCAAGCTGACCTCTTACTATCTTTAACTGATGAAGAACCTCTTCTTTTTTAGACATTTGCTTTCCTTACCATTATTCTTGCTCTTATACCCCTAGGGGGTATATACTTGAAAGTAATTATAGCATAAATTAATAGACGTAAAACTTAGCAAATTTGGATATAGGGGGCAAAAAATGAAGGTAGTAATTATAGGTGGAGTTGCAGGCGGAGCTAGCACAGCTGCTAGACTTAGAAGAAACGACGAGAAAGCCGAAATAATAGTTTTTGAGAAAGGTAAAGAAGTTTCCTATGCAAACTGTGGGATCCCATACTATATTGGTGAGGTAATAAAAGACAGGTCATTACTAGAACTTCTAACTCCAAATGATTTTAAAAAAATGTTAAATGTTGATGTCAGAAATTATTCCGAGGTAATAAATATTGATAGAACAAATAAGGTTGTTACAGTTAGAAGCCATCTAAACAACACTGAATATACAGAAACATATGATAAGCTTGTGCTCTCACCTGGCGGTAATCCTATTAAACCTCCACTCCCAGGGATTGGAAGCGAAAAAATATTTACTATCAGAACTCTAGCAGATATGGATAAAATTAAAGCCTTCATTAATGCCAACAACCCTAAAAAAGCAGTAATTATTGGGGCTGGATTTATTGGACTAGAAATAGCAGAAAACTTAAGCGAACTTGGGATTAAAGTATCAATAGTAGAACTGGCTGACCAAGTAATGAACGTTATTGATTATGAAATGGCTACAATTATTCACCAACACTTACACACCAAGAATATCGGGCTCTATTTAAAAGATGGCGTAAAAGAATTTAGAGAAAATGAGGAAAAACAACTAGAGGTTGTTTTGAACTCAAATAGAACTATTAAAGCTGATATTGTAATGCTTTCTATTGGCATTAAACCAGATACAACTTTGGCAAGAAACGCTGGGCTAAATATTGGAGCTCTCGGTGGCATTGAAACTAATTCTAAGATGCAAACATCAGATAAAGACATCTACGCACTTGGTGACGCAACTGAAATCAAGGATTGTGTATTAGAGAAAATGAACCTTATCCCTCTTGCAAATTCTGCTAATAAACAAGGCAGAATTGTTGCTGACAATCTTTGTGGAATAGAAAGAGAATACACCAGCACAACAGGAGCATCCATTGCAAAAGTATTTGATATGGTAGTCGGAACTGTTGGTAGTAATGAAAAAAACTTGATTAAAAATAATATAAACTACTCAAAGGTATACTTACAGCCATCTTCTCATGCGGGATATTATCCAGATGCTTTTCCATTAATGCTTAAGTTGCTATATAGCAAATTTGATTTTAGAGTTCTAGGAGCACAACTAATTGGTGCAGATGGAATTGATAAAAGAATAGATGTTATTGCAACACTACTTCAACATAAAGGAACGATTTATGACCTAGCAAGTTTAGAGTTATCTTATGCACCACCGTTTAACTCTGCAAAAGACCCAGTTAACGTAGCAGCTATGATTGCTATTAACCAAGAAGAAGGCAAAAATGATGTTATCTTTTGGAATGAGGTCAATAAATACAAACAAAATGGTGCTCTCTTTTTAGATGTAAGAGACAAGATGTCATATGACTTAGATCATATAGGTGATGCAATAAATATTCCATTAGTGAATCTTAGAGAAAAGTTAGCTGAACTACCAAAAGATAAAGATATTATCACCTACTGCAATCAAGGTAAGTCCGGTTATTTTGCTTTATCAATACTTAAACAAAATGGATTTACTAATGTTAAAAACTTATCTGGAGGTATTAAACTGTTTAAATTTACAATTTTTAAACAAGAGAATATAGGGATATTTGATGATGATTACATAGATAAAAAAGATGATGTTCAAAAAATAATTGCACCAGCTGGGAAACTCATAAAAGTTGATGCATGTGGCATGCAATGCCCTGGCCCAATTATGAAGCTTTCAAAAAGCATTGAAATTGCCGAAATTGGAGACACTATCGCAATTGAGTCTACAGACCAAGGATTCCTTCGAGACGTTGGTGTTTGGGCTGAGAAAACAAATAACGAACTTCTATCCGTAGAATCTATTGGAGGCAAAATAACAGCTCAAATCAAAAAAGGTAAGCAACCAGAAGCAAGAGAACTTAAAGGTGATATCCCTCATGATAAGACAATAGTTGTTTTTAGTGGGGATTTAGATAAAGCTCTTGCAGCATTTATCATTGCTAACGGTGGTGCTTCAATGGGAAGGAAAGTTACTATGTTCTTTACTTTCTGGGGACTAAATATTTTAAGAAAAGAAGGAAATGTGAAAGCAAAAAAAGACATCATGGGCAAGATGTTTGGATTCATGATGCCAAAAGGAAGCAAAAAGCTTGGTCTTTCTAAAATGAACATGGCTGGGATGGGACCACTTATGATTAAGATGCTAATGAAGCAAAAGAATGTGACTTCCTTAGAAGGTATGATAAAAGATGCTATGGATAATGGAGTCAAGATTATTGCTTGTCAGATGTCTATGGATTTAATGGGTTTTAAGCCAGAAGAACTTATCGACGGAGTTGAAATTGGAGGAGTTGCCACCTATCTAGGTGCAGCTGAAACAGCTGATAATAACTTGTTTATTTAACCTCTCCCGCTGAAAGCTAATAAGTGCTTCATGTTTTCTTTATTATCAGCACCCTCTCCTAAAAGAGAGGGTTTAGGGTATAATGCTAACCATGTTTGCTAAAGAAAAAATATTAGTAATTGAAGATATTGGCAAAGTTATTCTTAGAAAAAATAAAAACAATAGAAGTCTTCGCATATCTGTTAAGCCAGAATATGTTCTGGTTTCTTTTCATCCTTTCTACGGTTTTAAAAACGCTGAGAAAACTGTTCTAAATAATCTTGACTGGATAAAAACTAATGTCTCAAAGCTAGCTGAACATCAAACTAACAATATCGATAAAAAAGAGCTTAAAAAGAAAGCAAAAAACATACTCCCAGATAGGTTAGAATTGTTAGCTAACAAACATAATTTTTCTTACAATCGTGTGTTTTTAAGAGACACTTCTACACGTTGGGGAAGTTGCTCAACCAAAAGGAATATCAACCTATCTATTAAGCTTGCACTACTTCCTGAACATCTTATGGATTATGTGATACTTCATGAACTTAATCACCTTAAGTACCATGGTCATCAAAAGGACTTTTGGGATAGTCTTAGTGTGCTATGTGGCACAAATGCCAAAGCACTGCAAAAGGAACTTAAAGCTTACGCGTTTTAAAATCGTTTTTTATTAGTTGCACTAACTTGGCTTATTTAAAAGGGGACTTTTAGATTCCTCTTTTTTAAGAAAGGAATTGGTAATGTCCAGAAATGTTTGCAATTTGAGAAATTAAGATGGTCATTTGATCTAGCAACATATCCGACTCTATCAATAAAAGCCTTCATCTCAGCACATTTTACGACAACCTAAGCAACCATGAAGCCCAGTGCCTGCAAGTTGAATTTGTTTTGTTTCAATTCCCTCATTGTTTAGTTCTTCAAAAACTTTGTTTATTAATATAGCAGTATTTCCGTCTTTTCTTGCACTTCCATTGATTCCGATTACTTTCATGTTATTTCTCCTTATTATAAGTTAACAAATATGTATACCAACCATCATCTTCATAAATATCATCAGGAACAATTCCTTCTGTATGTAGGAATAAATCCATTTGAGCTTTTCTGAAATCACTTATACCAGAAAGTAAAACATATTTAAGCTTCTTCTGGCCTTCAGTGAAGTAATTAAAAAATTGAATAATTACATCAACAGTTATATTCGCAATAACAAATTCATAATCATCTTTAATCACAAAGTCACCAGATAAGTAGCTATTAACATTTGAGTTATTTCTGCTTACATTTCTCTTGCAAGCTTCCACCGCAACTTCATCATTATCCATAGCATCCACATAGCTAGCACCTAACTTATCACAAGCAATTGCCAAAACCCCTGAACCAGCACCAAAATCAAGAACCCTCATCTTAGCCTTAAAATACTTATCTATTTGGATTAAACAACCTTTTGTTGTTGGGTGAGAACCATTTCCAAACGCCATTCCCGGGTCAATCACTACTTTGATTTTATCAAAATCTTTAATCTCCTCTTCGGAAATACCAACGACTAATCTTCCTGCAACAATTGGAACAAAATGAATTTTCCAAGCTTCCTGCCAGTCCTTGTCTTGCAAAATATCTTTAGAAACATCCAAAAGCTCCTGTTTTCCATTTTCAACCACAAATTCAACTATTGCACTGAACTCGCTGTTGTTCGTCTCAACATCCCCGCTATATACATTAAACAAAGTATCCTTATGCTCACCAGGAAATAATTCTATTGAAAATATATAGCCCTTAAAATTTAAAAAATCTTCAACTAATTCTAATTCAGCATTATTTGTTAAAATCTTAACTAAATATTGCATTAAAACATAATATCTTTTTCAGAAATAACAGTTAATCCTTTTGCAATTAGCTGATCTTTTGATCTCTCTGGATCTTCTACTTTGAATACAAGCAAAGCTTTATCTGGGTGTCTTTTCTCTACAAACCCATACATATATTCAACATTAACCCCGGACTCTGAAAAAACTTCTAAAACCTTAGCAAGACCTCCTGCATCATCAGGAACCTCAACAGCTAAAACAGGAGTAATCCTTGCTGTAAACCTATTGTTCTTTAATATTTCAACAACAGCTTCAGGACTATCTACAATAAGTCTTGCTATCCCAAACTCTGCTGTATCAGCTAAAGAAAGCGTTCTAATATTAACTTTGTTACTCGCTAATAATTTTGTAACTTCTAATAATCTACCTGGCTTATTTTCCATAAAAACAGAAATTTGCTTAATCATTTTTGCCTCCTAAATCTTTCTATTATCAACAATACGTTTTGCTTTACCCTCAGAACGTTGAATACTCTTTGGCTCAACAAGCTTAACCTTTGCAAAAATAAGCAGTTCATTATGAAGAGCATGTTCTATGGTTTTCTCTATACTCTCAATAACCTTAACTTCATCAAACCCTAAATCATCGCTCATCTCAACTTGTACTTCTAAGCAATCAAGATTGTTTACTCTATCAATAACTAGCAAATAATGTGGCTCAATACCTTTTTGCTTAAGTAACACATTCTCAATCTGAGAAGGGAATATATTAACACCTCTAATAATTAACATATCATCGGTTCTACCAAGCAACCTATGAATTCTTCTATGAGTTCTGCCACACTCACATTTTTCTTTAAATATATAAGTAATATCACGTGTTCTATAACGAAGGATTGGAGTACCTGTTTTCGTAAGAGTAGTAAACACAAGCTCACCCTTCTCCCCATCTGGAAGAACTTCGCCTGTTTCTGGGTTAATAATCTCTGGATAAAAATGGTCCTCGAATACATGTAACCCTTTCTGACATTCACACTCAGCAGCTACACCTGGACCTATAATCTCCGTTAGACCATAGATGTCATATGCTTTCAAATGAAGCTTAGCTTCAATCTCTGTACGCATTGTTTCGCTCCATGCTTCAGCCCCAAAAAACCCTGCCTTAAGTGGCATTTTAGAGAAATCAATCCCCATCTCTTTGCCAGCCTCAGCTAAATATAACGAATAAGATGGTGTACAAGTTAAAACTGTAGAACCAAAGTCTTTTAAGACCTGTAACTGTCTTTGCGTATTTCCACCAGAAATTGGTATTGTTAAACAACCAATCTTTCTAGAACCATAATGAACCCCAAACCCACCAGTAAAAAGACCATAGCCATAAGCATTTTGAACTATATCAGACTTAGTTACTCCGCCCATTGAAAGTGTCCTTGCCATAACCTCTGACCAAATCTCAATATCATTTAGCGTATAGGCATCAACAACTGGCGTTCCAGTAGTTCCTGAAGACATATGCACTTCTACAATGTCATCCATATTGCAGGTACAAAGACCATAAGGATAAACTTCTCTCAAATCATATTTTGTTGTGAATGGAAGTTTGGAAATATCATCAATAGATTTGATATCACTGGGATCAACATCAAGTTCATCCATTCTCTTTTTATAAAAAGGAACTTTATAGACTTTCTCGACTAACTTTTTAAGTGACTTTGATTGTTGTGAGCGTAACTTTTTAACATCAATAGTTTCAATATCCTTATTCCACATATTTACACCTTTCTAAAAAAGTTTTTTACCTAATCTAAACGCAGCCAAGTTACTTTCATAAGTACCATTAGGAACTAATTTTTCCATAGCTTTCTCCCATGAAGAATCACTAATATCTAATAGATTGGAAAGAATACCCAATAAAGTTGTATTCAGAACTTTATTGTCTCCATTTTGCTTATTTATTTCAATAGGATTTACTAAGAAAAAGTCCTTAAACTCCTTCTTTAAGCTTTCAATAACACCTTCTGGATATTCTTTAACAGTTTGTGGCTGTATCCTTGTTTCAGAAAGGATTACTTTAGTACTCTTATTTGCATATACTAGCCATCTAACTGTTTCAATAACTTCAAGGGATAGAAGGATGTCAGCCTCACCAGTTTTTATTGTTGGAGAATAAACCTTTTCTCCATATCTAACATGACTAAAAACTGAACCACCACGTTGGCTCATCCCATGTATCTCGGATTTCTTAACATCATGACCATCTAAAAGAGCTGCTTCTGACAATATATCGCTTGCAGTTATTATCCCTTGTCCACCAACACCTACCATTAAAATATTTTTGATTTTATTCATTTTTATATCCTTTTCCATTATACTTTTTCCTTTTTTCTCTTATATATTAAGCAAGGACCAGTCACAACCATCAAACAAAGCTCTTTTTTAGCAAGTAACTCTTGTATAGTTTCCGAAATAACTTCTTCCTTATATGCCGTTACTGTTCTAAAGTTATCTTTCTTAATCCCAATTGCTTCTGCAAGTTTTTGGTAGTCGATAACCACGGTTTCTTCGCCAGTAATTGTTGAACCATTAAATGGGTTTGGTTGCATACCAGTCATTGCTGTCGTGCTATTATCAAGCACAATCACCAAAATACGACGTTTATTATAAGCTGCATTAATTAATCCAGTTATGCCAGAGTGAGCAAAAGTTGAATCACCAATAACGGCAACCACATCATGTTTAAACTCACTACCCTGCGCTATCTCGAGTCCCTGAGCAAAAGGTATACTAGCGCCCATATCAACACATGCATGCATTGCAGAGTATGGTGGCAATGTTCCCAACGTATAACAACCAATGTCGCCACTCACTGTTAACCCTAACTTACGCATAGCATTAAATGTTTGTGCATGCGGACAACCTGGACACAACATCGGCGGTCTTGGAAAAGGTTTTATTTCAACATTAATTTCACTATTAAATTTCTTACCTGTTATAGCTGTGTAGATTAATTCTGGGCTATATTCGCCTGTTATTGGCATTATGTCTTTGCCAACAACATTGGAAACACCTTTTGCCTTAAGTTGATCTTCAATAAATGGGTCAAGCTCTTCAACCACATATACCTTGTCATAGCCTTTACAGAAATCTATCAATTTTTTCATTGGTAACGGATAAATCATGCCTAATTTAAAGATGTCTGCCTCTGGTAATACTTCTTTTACATAGTTGTAACAAAGACCTGAAGTAATTACAGCAATTTTACCGTTCCCTTTTTCAATCCTGTTAATCTCTATTCTATTAGAAAACTCTTCAAGTGATTTCATTCTATCTTCAACAATAAAGTGCCTCTGTCTTGCAAATCCTGGAATCATAACATGTTTCTTTATGTTTTCCTTCTCAAAACCCTTATCATGCTTATAATCTAATTTCTTCTCAAGACTAACTATTGTTTTTGAGTGAGATATTCTAGTAACACTCCTAAAGAAAATCGGAGTATCAAATCCTTCACTTAACTCACAAGCATATCGAACAAACTCTTTAGCTTCCTGTGAATCAGAAGGCTCAACCATAGGAACTTTTGCTGCTCTAGCATAGTGCCTACTGTCTTGTTCATTCTGTGATGAATGCAAGTCAGGATCATCAGCAACAACAATAACCATACCAGCGTTTGACCCGATGTAAGAAGCAGTAAATAGTGGGTCTGCAGCCACATTAAGACCAACGTGCTTCATCGTAACAAGTGTTCTTTTTCCAGCCAAAGCAGAACCAAGTCCAACCTCCATCGCTACCTTTTCGTTGACTGACCATTCAGTTACTACATCATCGTATTTTATAAAATTCTCTAAAATTTCAGTAGAAGGAGTGCCTGGATAACCAACCCCAACCTTAATTCCTGCTTCATATGCTCCTCTCGCTATTGCCTCGTTCCCTGATAGTATTGCTTTCATTTGCTTCTTTTTCCTTTCGACTTTAGTCTATTGTCTTTTATCTCATATCAAAAACACGTTTAGCTTTACCTGGAAGCACCTCGATAGAATCTGGTCTCACCAAATGAACTTCAGGTGTAATTAACAATTCGCTCTTTAAAGATTCTATTACTTTACATTTAAGTTGTTCTAAATCCTTAAAATTATCTGTAAAAGACTCCTCTGTTAACTCAGAATAAACCACTAGTTTATCCATATATCCTCGTTTATGAATTTCAATCTTATAATTTCTACCAATACCTTCAACTTTCATTAAGGCTTTCTCTATTTGGATTGGGAAGGTATTAACCCCATTTAATATAAGCATGTCATCTGAGCGGCCTTTAATTCTTTCTATCCTTCGATGAACACGGCCACACTCACATACACCAGGAATAATCCTTGTTAAGTCTTTTGTTCGATACCTAAACAAAGGCATTGCCTCTTTCTGTAAGGTCGTTAAAACCAATTCGCCTTCTTCACCGTCAGGAAGGACTTTTCCAGTTACTGGATCAATAACCTCAGCATAAAAATGGTCTTCCCAGATATGCATACCATTCTGATACTTACACTCAAAAGCAACGCCTGGACCACACATTTCTGATAGTCCATATGAATTATAAGCTTTAATACCATATAGCTGTTCAATCTGGCTCCTCATCTCCTCAGAGTGTGGCTCGGCACCAATATATGCTGTTTTTAACTTAAGCTCTTTTGGGTCGATTCCAGCTTCAGCAAACCCTGAATACAAATGCATTGCATAGCTTGGCAGTATGTGCGCAACTGTAACTCCAAACTCTTTCATAAACCATATTTGTCTTGGAGAATTTCCTGGACCAAAAGGTATTGTTAACATTCCAACCTTTTCCGCACCATAATGAAATCCAAGCCCACCAGTAAATAAACCATGTCCCATTGTATTCTGAAAAACATCTTCTTTTGTACCACCTGTCATTGCCATACATCTAGCAATTAGTTCTGCCCAGTCATCTAAGTCTTTTTTAGTATAAAACACGACAGTTGGCGTCCCTGTTGTTCCAGAAGATGAGTGCAGTCTAACTAACTCTGATTTTGGAACAGATACAAACCCATAAGGGAAATTTTCTCTTAAATCATCTTTGGTTACAAAAGGGACTTTCTCTATCTCTTTTAATGAAGAAAATTTGTCAATCTTACTAAAAGCCTTACTATAGTACGTTGATTTTTTTGCGTTCTGAAAATTCTTATTAAGTAAGACTAATTGCTTTTCCTCAAGTTTTTCTCTTGTTAAAAATTCGTTTGTCTTATCCCAGCAATCTATCATTAAACAATGCCTGCCATTTCCTCTAGCATTCTTTTCTGTTCTATTGAACCAATAAATAATAACATAGATTTTGGTCTAATTTCCAACTCTGCAGATGGATTAAATATATAGTCCTCAGTATTTCCGTCTGGTGAATAAGAAATAATATTTACTCCTGTTGTTTGAGAAATTTTAGACTCCTTAAGCGTTTTACCAATTAGCTCACTATTCTCTGGAATGCAAATATGATAAAGATTTATAGTTTTATCCGCGTCTTGCTTAATAATAACTTCTAAAAACTCCTCGATATTCGGATTAACAATTCTAGCTGCAATTCTTTGACCACCTAAAAAGTTTGGAGAAATAACATAATTAGCACCAGCTTTCTTGAATTTATCCTGCAAGTTGTAATCAATGGCTCTGGCGATAATCTGTATTTTGGGATTCATCATTTTAGCTGTTATTGTTAAATACAAATTATCCCTATCATTAGAAAGTGAAGCAACTAGTGTTGCTGCTTCCGAGATGTTAGCCTCATTAAGCAATTCCTCCGTTGTAGCATCACCAACAAGAAGCGTTATATTTTTAAATGATTTTTGTATTTTACTAATATTCTCTTGGTTGTTCTCTATAACAACAAACTGTTGTCCTTCCTTATACAATCTCTCAACTACATGAAAAGAAGTTGTTCCTACTCCGCATACTATTGAATGTCCTTTCATCTTCTTCGCCCTCCTTTTAGAATTTCTTTCTGCAAAAACTGAATGCATATAACCCTCTATCATTATTGCTGTAAAAACTGAAACACAATATAAAACCAAACCCAATCCAATTAACAAAACAAATATTGTATAAATCAGTGAAATATTATTACTCGAAACTGATAAAACGTCCTCAAATCCAACTGTAGTAACAGTAATAATCGTCGCAAAAAGTATTCGAAGATAACTAACATCTGGGTAAAGAATTTTATACCCTAAAGTAGCTAAAAAAATAAAAGAAAATGTAATGATAATTGCATGTATCAGTTTTTTTAAAAAAAGCTTGGCATTTGAATCCATATTTTAATTGTAATGTATATTTGATTATTTGCCAGCCCTCGTATTTGTAATATTTAAATAAATTTCAATCTACAATTTGAAAAATTATGTTAGAATTATCCCAACATGGAAATACTAGATAAAAGCCTTAATTTCATTGAACAAATCGTCACTGAAGACCTAGCTTCTGGAAAACATCAAGAAGTTATTAGCCGTTTCCCTCCTGAACCTAATGGATACCTGCATATTGGACATGCAAAATCTATTTGCCTTAACTTTGGACTACCTCAAAAGTTTGGTGGAAGATGCAATCTACGTTTTGATGATACCAACCCTGAAAAAGAAGAAATGGAATATATTAATTCTATCAAAGAAGACATTAAGTGGCTTGGATTTGACTGGGGAGATCATATTTACTATGCATCAGATTACTTTGACCAGCTCTATGATTGGGCTGTTCTATTAATCAAAGACGGTAAGTCGTATGTTGAAGACTTAACTGCAGAACAAATAAGAGAATATAGGGGAACACTTACTGAGCCTGGAAAAGAAAGTCCATATAGGAACAGAACT
This sequence comes from Candidatus Termititenax sp., assembly GCA_020719045.1. Classification (GTDB taxonomy): domain Bacteria; phylum Margulisbacteria; class Riflemargulisbacteria; order GWF2-35-9; family DYQY01; genus DYQY01. The sequence continues at coordinate 20,035 of DYQY01000016.1, read as the reverse complement.
ATTGAAGAAAACCTAGACTTATTTACCAGAATGAAGAACGGTGAGTTTAAAGATGGAGACAGAGTTTTAAGAGCTAAAATCGATATGGCTTCTCCAAATCTAAACATGAGAGACCCAGTTCTATATAGAATAAAACACGCTCACCATCCACGAACTGCTAATAAATGGTGCATTTACCCAATGTACGATTTTACACATGGCCAATCAGATGCACTTGAACATATAACTCACTCTATTTGCACCTTAGAGTTTGAAGACCATAGACCTTTATATGAATGGTTTTTAAATAACCTACCAGTTCCATCAAAGCCAAGACAAATTGAGTTTGCAAGGCTCAACCTTAGCTACACTGTTATGAGTAAAAGAATGTTGCTTAGATTAGTGCAAGAAAAGGTAGTAGATGGATGGGACGACCCAAGAATGCCAACAATTGCTGGCATAAGACGTAGAGGATATACTCCAGAAGCGATTAAAGCATTTGCAGACAGAATTGGTGTTAATAGAATGTTCAGCACTATTGATTTTGCTTTGCTTGAACATTTCCTACGCGATGATTTAAATAAAAAAGCGCTTAGAGTTATGGCTGTTTTAGACCCTGTTAAACTAATCATCGATAACTATCCTGACAATCAAGAAGAAATGGTTGAAGCAGATAACAATCCTGAAGACGAGAATTCTGGTACAAGACAAATAGCATTCTCGAAAGAACTATATATTGAAAGAAATGATTTCATGGAGTTTGCACCCAAGGATTTCTTCAGATTATCTATTGATAAAGAAGTTAGACTTAAGCACGCCTACTTTGTTAAATGTACCCACATTGTAAAAGATGATACTGGTACCATAACAGAGATACATTGCACCTACGATCCAAATACAAGAAGTGGCAACAGCACCGATGGTAGAAAAGTTAAAGGGACTCTACACTGGGTTTCTGTAAAACACGCCAAAGAGGCTGAAGTTAGACTATATGACCATCTATTTGCACAAGAGAATCCATACGATGTAGCTGAAGGTAAAGACTGGATAGAAACAGTAAATCCTAATTCACTTGTTAAGATTAAGGCATATATCGAGCCTAGCTTAACCGAGGCTAAACCTAGTGTACCGTATCAGTTTTTACGTAATGCATATTTCTGTGTAGACAGTAAATACTCTACTCCAAGTAATCCAGTATTTAATAGAATAATTACGCTCAAAGATACTTGGGCTAAACTTCAAAAAAAATAAGTTATTTTTTCTTTTTAAAAAACAATAAAAAAACAGTACCAGCCACAAATAATAAGCTGATCATTACTTTAGCATATATCTCGATTGGGAAAAATAAAGCCACATTCAAAGCAATAACTGCTAGAAAGACTTTAGCGATAAGTAACAAATATTTATTGATTGGATAATACAAGGTTCTTTTTATGGAAAAAATACCTTTATAGTTTTGACCAAAGTACCATTTTACACTTTTAGAATATTCCAAAGATAAGGCAAAAGCTAAATAGGCAAAAAAGAAAACCATTAGTCTAAAAATAAAGGCTTGATATAATAGGAAAAAATGCATTTGGTTCTCAAAAGGAACAAGGCTTAAAAAGACAAAGATATTTAAAAAAATAAACTTTAATAAATAAAAAACATAAGCAGTTAAGACTACTGCACTTAGGTTACCAGCACCACCTAATACTCGGTCCAAGATTATTCTTCTTGCTGAAAATAAGAAATAAATAATAATCGCATCAAAAACAAAAGCACTTACATCGATTGGCAACATGGATAAGTAGTAATTAACTAAGATTGGTGACGGATATAGAAGAAAGAAATAATATCTGCTTGCAATATCATATAAATATACGCCAAGCATAAGAACTATTATTATATTTATTATAAATAAAAAGAACTTTACTATCCCAAAAGGAGTTTTTTCCATTTGCATAATTATATATTACATTAAATCTAATTTGTTTATAAGTCTAAAGTCGCCTGAACGAAGGTCGCCTAATTTTAATCCAGCAAAACTTATTCTTGTAAGCTTAATAACATTTGCCCCAACTTTTCTAAGCATTCTTCTTATCTGTCTGTTTTTTCCTTCAGATAAAGTGATTGTAAATCGTTGTTTTGAACTAGCAACCTTAACTTTAGCTGGCTTGGTAATAGTATCCATCATCCTTATTCCTGACTCTAATTTATCAATCATCCCTTGAGTCAGAATAGTATCGATAGTTACTTCATACTCACGTTCATGCTCTATTCCAGCGTTTAGAAAATGATTAGCAACTATCCCATCGTCAGTCATCAAAATAAGACCCTCAGAGTCTCTGTCCAGTCTTCCAACGCTACTCAAATGACGATACTGTTTTGGTAGTAAATCTGTTATCTGTTCACAACCTTCGTCTGGGCAGTTAGTAAATACACCCCAAGGCTTATTAAATAGTAAATATGTGTACTCCACCTTTTCAGCTAATGGCGATATCTCAACTTTATCAATTGCAGGATTCATTTTAGTACCTAAATCAGTTACTACTTCTCCATTTAAAAGTATCCAACCTTTTTGAATATACTCCTCTGTTTTTCTTCTAGATAGAATATTTTGGTTAGAGAAATACTTTTGGATACGAACTAGCTCTTCTTCCATAAAGAGTTATTTTCTTAGTGCTTTTTTAAAATACTCTAAAGTAAAAGCAAGTAATACCGATAAAGCAGCTCCAGTTATAAACCCAACAATAACCATCATTTTCTTGTTTGGTTTAGAGGTAACTAAAGGCTTCTCCGCAGCATCTAAAACAGTAACCATCGGCTTCTGCGAACTTATCTGTAGCTCTTCGTTTATTGAATCAATATTCCTAATCATATAGTTAGCAATATCTGCTGCTAATTGTGGGTTTTCGTCCTCTACAGCTAGAGTGATTAATCCTGATTTATCGCTATTTACTGTCAGACTACTCTTTATTCTAACTACCGCATCATAAATCATCTTTTCTTTAACGCCATTTTCATAATTAATTTTCTTGGAATTTCTGTCCTGATATACCTTAACTAGCTCGAATCTATTAACAATATCTCGAGCCATTCTTCTAGAGTTAATTAAGTTAAGCACTATTTCAGATGAAGAATTGCCACCGCTTAATCCACCAAAACCAAGACTACTTATTGCAGACATATATCCGGATAACGCTGATTTGTCTTGAGCTGGAACAAAGAACTTTGTATCAGCCTTGTACATTGGAGTAGCTTTTTTTGCAACATATACCCCAATTCCTGTAGCGATTATAGTAATGCTTAGAATTAAGAACCAATTTTTTATAAGAACTTTTATTAACTCGATAATATCTATCTCATCATCGTAGCTGTTTTGTTCGATTACTGTTTTTTGTTGTACCATAGATGAAATTATTACTTTTTCTTGATAAAAAGTAAACAAAAATCAAGAGCGCTCAAGTCGCTTCGTGACTTTTGGGTAATTTTCAATCCACCCGCCAAGCTGACCACTCTCTTTATATCTATATCTGAACATCTGGGAGGGTAAATAATTATGTTCTTCTTACAATTTTCATCAAATGAAATGAAAATTACTACAAAGTCATCTTGCTCCGATTCGCACTCAATAAAAATACCTATAAATTTTATGTATCTTCAATAAAAGATATTTTAATCATATAATTTATTAATATTTTACAAAACATTCTAAAGGAATTAATAGTTATGAATAATTTATCAATGCATGAGATTATTGAAGAAACCAAGGATAAAGGTCTTCAAACATTATTAAAACAAGCATCCTCTGGAGACGGAAGCATTTTTGAGTTAATAATAGAATTACAGTCATTATTAAATAAAAACGGATACTCTCTTACAACATATTCTGTTATTGGTGGTTCTTGGGCTGACAAACAATTAGCTATATATTCCTTATCCAGCGAAAAACCACTTAAGTGCATTAATTGTATATATTATAGTGATATTATTTCGAAAATAGGTAAAACTAAAAATTGTACTGCTTACAAAGAAATACTTAATTTTATGCATAAACTGAGTGATACTAACATTCTCAAAGACAAATAATAGTAACATATATAAATATAGCTTTGAGCTAATTATTTAGTCTTGAATAACTTTCAATGAACTCAATTTCTCAACAGTTAACTCTTTTACAGAATAAATGCCATCAAGTTTCCGTAAAAAATCCCTAGCGTTATATACCTCATCTGACACAAAAATATAAACACCATGACTTAATATATTTTTTGCCTTATCTTCATTTAAATCTAAGCCTAATGTTATTTCTATCATAATATCAATTCTGCTCATATGTGCTGTCTTTATAAATTGCTTATATCTTTCTCGTAATGTCCTTTTAGCTCCAATTCCATATGTTTTATTATTTAACTCAAAAAAGAAATCAAATTCTGTACTTGCATCATCCTTATAGTGTGTTTTTAAAATATCTTTTTCTGGTATACCAATTTTAGTAAGTACAGACAAAATTCTATCCTCATAGTCAGTTCCTGAATCTGAAATAATTGATTGATTAACACTTTCTGAAAACATAAGCATAAAAATTTGATTTGGCTCCACGCCTTTAATTTTAAGTTTATTTGAATATTTTGATAAATTTTTCACAAAATCATAGGAATCTATAGACATAAAGTTAGTTTTCCCTTCTTCTAAATGTGAAAAGAAAAGCAACGCTAACAAAGCACCACTTACCCTTGTAGAATAAGGACGGTACACAGATTTTTTATCATATGATAACGACAATGGATCTAATTCTTGCAACTCAGAAAGCCCTATAACTTCGTTTAACTTTGCCTCCTCTAATAGTAAATCCTTTATAAGATACAAATTCAAACTAAAAATTAATAACTCTATGTCTGTCTCATTTTCGATTGTATCAATAATTAAAAAAACTATTTCTTTTTTTTCTTCACCTTTAATGCAAGAAGCAAAGCCTGTAAGCTTTTCAATACATGTTTTAATTGAGCTATTAAATAAATTCAATATCTCTAAAATTAATAATGATTGATTTTCTGATAATTTGGATTTAACCAACTGCTTTAATAAAAAATAAAATTTTAGATTAATATCAAATTTTTGCTTTTCTATTTGTAGTTTATTAATTTTCATTCAATACTTTTACTTTTTAAGTGCCTCTTTAATTGATTCAGCCAAAGCTTTTATTACAGGAACAGCAACACTGTTCCCAAATTGTTTGTATGCTTGCAAATCACTACATGGAATTTCATAATGTTCTGGAAAACCCTGTAATCTAGATGCTTCTTTAGGTGTAAGCTTACGTGGGTTTTTTTTGCTTTGTTCAATTAATATTTCGGATCCATCCTTATAATATCTGGCAGAAATAGTACTTGTATATTCTGAATTTTCATTAAACAACGAATAGCCAAATCCGTTACCTTTATTTATATATTCTCTTTTTCTTCTTTGGTGTCCTGCCCATAACCTATCTGAAATTGTATATTTAACATCAACTTCTCTTTCCAGAATATCTCCTAACCTCACTACTTTTTTGAGTGGCTCTGGAAAACAAAAAGAAACCTTTTCTAAAAAAGCAATTATATAAATTCTTTCCCTATTTTGAGGAACACCAAAGTCTCGAGCATTTAAAACCTTAGAATATACAGTATATCCCGTTTCTTCTAATGTATTACATACAACCTTAAACGTATTTCCTTTGTCATGATTTTTAAAGCCTTTAACATTCTCTAAAAAAACAACCTTCGGTTTATGGAACTTCACTATTCTAGCTATATCAAAAAACAAGGTTCCTCTTGAATCTTCAAATCCCATTTTAAGACCAGCATGAGAAAAAGGCTGACAAGGAAAACCAGCCACCAAAATATCAAAATCAGGAATTTGAGCTTCATCTATTTTAGTAATATCTCCGTAAGGTATTTCTCCAAAATTAGCCTCGTATGTTTTTTGTGCATGTTTATCCCACTCTGAAGAAAACACACACTCCCCGTTAATTGATTCAAATCCTATCCTTATTCCACCTATTCCTGCAAATAAATCAATAAACTTAAAGTCATAAGCTTTTTTTTCTTTTCTTATTCTTGTAAATGATAATTGACTCTTAACCAATAGCCTCGGACGATTAAGAATAATTTGTTTTTCTTGTTTTTTTGTATCTAAACAAATGTTATTATTCAAATAAATCTCCTATCCTTAATTTATTATTATCGATTATATTTAAATAATCAAATTATATCCTATAATTTTTTTATTCATTCCATTTTTTTAAATTAAGAACATAGTCACTGCCACTCATTTAGTCCCTATTATCGTGTTGCTATAAAATACTCTTTCTCTTATAATTAAATCCATCTTTAAAGTAATAGGAATATTAATGCACAAACAGGTAGAGACTATACAAAACGACTTTGCTTCCTCTATTCAAAAATGTTTAGATTTGGAAACAGCAGACAAAATAAGAGTAGATTTACTTGGCAAAAAAGGCACTGTTACTGAACTGCTAAAAGGTATGAAGGACTTATCTATTGAAGATAAGAAAATCTATGGACCTTTATTAAACCAACTTAGAGATAGTATTAACTCTCAAATAGAAGCAAAAATTTCACAAATAAATAAAGAAATAATGAATAAACAGTTACTTTCTGAGAAATCTGATTTTTCCTTACCTTCTCAAAAAACTAAAACTGGAACACTACACCCTATTACACAAGTAATATACGAAGCAGAAAGCATTTTTAAGGAACTAGGATTTGTTGTTGCTGAAGGACCAGAAGTTGAGACAGACTTCTACAACTTCGAAGCACTAAACTTTCCACACGACCATCCATCACGAGACATGCATGACACATTCTACTTAGACACAAAGGAAAACCATTTGCTAAGGACCCATACTTCTAACGTGCAGATACATGTTATGAAAAAAATGGCTCCTCCAGTGAAAGTTATTATGCCTGGCAAAGTATTCAGAAGTGACTCAGATGTTAGCCACTCCCCTGTTTTTCATCAAATAGAAGGACTATATGTTGATAAGAATGTTTCTTTTGCGAATCTAAAAGCTACACTACAGTACTTTACACAGAGGTTCTTCTTAAAAGACACCAACATTCGTCTACGTCCAAGCTATTTCCCATTTACTGAACCAAGTGTTGAAGTTGATGTTCAGTGCGTTATTTGCGGTGGTAAAGGTTGTGGCGTTTGCAAACAAACTGGCTGGCTAGAAGTACTTGGTGCTGGTATGGTAGACCCAAATGTACTTAAAAATGTTAATATCGACCCTGAAGAATATTCAGGATTTGCTTTTGGAATGGGAGTAGAAAGACTGGCTATGCTTAAATACGGAATTGATAATATTAAACTTTATTATGATAATCACGCCTACTTTTTGGAGCAATTCTAATGTTATTACCTATTAACTGGCTAAAAGAATTAGTTGATATAAAAGAAGAAGTTAGTCACTTAGCTGAAAGATTAATTGAACACAGCTGTGAAATAGACGAGATTATCGACCAAAAGAAAAAGTTCGATAAAGTAGTTGTTGGCGAAATAACAAAGATTGACAAACATCCTGATGCAGACAAATTAGTTGTCTGTCAGATAACCGCTGGAACCAATCAGTATCAAATAGTAACCGGTGCAACTAATGTTTTCGTAGGTGCTGTAATTCCTGTTGCTTTAGATGGAGCCGACTTACCAAATGGAGTGCTAATTAAAAACTCAAAACTTAGAGGCGTAGACAGCAATGGAATGCTTTGTTCAGAGATGGAACTTGGACTTTCTGATGAAGCAAAAGGAATAATGATATTAACGGATAAGCCTAAACTTGGCACACCTATTGCTGAGTATCTAAAAATGAATGACCAGCTACTTGATGTATCTATTACTCCAAATCGTGGTGACTTACTAAGCATAAGAGGTCTAGCTAGAGAAATCTCTGCAATATTTGAGCTGCCAGTTAAGGAAATAGACATTTCTTATACTGATAAAATAAAACATGATGCACCACTTGAAGTTATTAATGAAGCAACTGACTTATGTGCAAGATACATGGGCGTCGTAATAAAAGGCATCAAAATAGCTCCTTCTCCTGAATGGATGCAAAATAAACTAAGTAAAGTTAATATTAAACCTATAAATAACATTGTTGATATTACCAACTACGTTCTATATGAGTGCGGACAGCCATTACACGCTTTTTCCTATGAGAAGCTAGCTGATTCCACAATTGTTGTCAGAAGAGCAAAAAATGGAGAAACAATCCAAGCTCTTAATGACCAAAAAGTTGAGCTAACTGATAAAGACCTAATTATTGCTGACAAAAAAGTACCAGTTGCACTTGCTGGAATAATTGGTGGCATGCAGTCCGCTATTCATGATGATACAACTGATATTGTCCTTGAAGCAGCTAGCTTTAATCCAAGCAACGTTCGTAAATCCTCTTTCCTAAAGGGAATCAGAACAGAAGCTTCACAGCGTTTTGAAAAAGGTGTTGATTTCCAGAATGTTGAGTTCTCCTTTAAAAGAGCAATCAAATTAATTCTTGAGATTTGCGGAGGATACGTAGCGTCAGATATCTGCGATGTTTTCGAAAAAGAACCTGAAGTAGTAGAACTTAAACTAAGGCCAGAAAGGGTTAACTCCCTACTTGGTACTGAAATTCCTAAATCAGACATGATAAGCATCCTTACAAGACTTGGATTTAATGTAACAAATGACCTAATTACTGTTCCATCATGGAGACAAGCTGAAGTTAATAGAGAGGCTGATATTATTGAGGAAATTGGTAGAATCTATGGTTATAACAATATTGAACTTAAATTAGCACCTATAACAAATTTCGAGCAACCTAAGGACTTATCCTTCTTCGATATGAATAAAAAAATAAGAGAATTCTTTACACTACAAGGCAATTCCGAAATAGTTTCTTATTCAATGGTATCACCAGACGAACATCCAGCTATTATGAACAAAAAACCTTTAGTTTTAAAAAACCCACTCACTTCCTATGAGTCAGTTTTAAGAACTAACCTTTTTGTTTCTTTGATAAAAAACTATGATTATAACAATCGTCACCTTGTAGCTGATTTAAATACATTCGAAGTTGGTAAGATTTATTATTCAGAAAATGATAAAGTTGTAGAAGAATTACACACTGGTGCATTGTTTTCTTCATCACCTAATAAAGCTACTACAACAAAAAGCCAAACAAACTTTAGTTTCTTAGAATTAAAGGGAATCTGTGAAGAAATTCTTACATATTTGGGTATAAAACAAACTAAGTTTTTCCAAAACGACATTTTTGAATTCCTACATCCAGGCAACTCGTCAAAAGCAAGCATTGGCAAAGACACACTAGCCGTATTTGGTGAGGTTCATCCTGATATAACAAAATTCTATGGCATAAAAAATAAACTATTTTTTATTGAAATAATGCCAGAAAACATCAAAAAATATATAAGCGATAAAAAGAAATACAAAAAGTTTTCTCTCTATCCTACAGTAAGAAGAGACTTATCTTTTTGGATAGACAAAAACGTATCTTTTGAACAAATAGTTCAGACAATTAATAAAGCTAAATCTCCATTTTTAAAAGATATTGTTTTGGTAGATATTTATGACGGCAAAAAGTATGGTGACGATAAAATCAACTTCGCTGTTCAGCTTATCTTTCAAGATCCAGAAAAAACTCTGGAAGAAGAAACGGTCAACAGAGAGTTCAGTAAGATCGTAGAGAGCGTCACCAAGCTGGATTTAATCTTCGGTTAATATGGCATTAACCCCAATGATGCAACAATATCAAGAGATCAAGTCGAAATACGACGACTGTCTCCTATTGTTTAGATTAGGCGACTTCTATGAGATGTTTTTTGAAGATTCCTATAAAGCTTCTAGAGTGCTTGGATTAACACTTACCGCCAGAGGTAAGGACGAATATGACAACAAAATCCCAATGTGTGGAATACCCTACCATGCTCTTAATAACTACCTCCCAAAGCTTCTGAAAAACAACATAAAAGTAGCTATCTGCGAACAAACAGAAGATGCTTCTCAAAGCAAAGGAATAACTAAAAGAGAAGTTGTTGATGTAATAAGCCCTGGAACTATTATTGAGGAACACTTACTTAGCGGAACGGATAATAACTATTTAGCAGCTATTGATGTTAACAGCCTAAAAGGGATATATAGCTTAGCCTACTGCGATGTTTCCACTGGTGAGTTCAACTATACAGAGACCTCATCAGAAGAGCTTTTTTTAAACGAAATAGAAAGAATTTCACCTAGAGAACTACTCGTACCTACAACTATTGACCCTTTAAAATATAAAGACAAGAATTATGTAACCACTGCTGAGTCATTTTCTCTAGATAGATCAATAGAAATCTGTAAGGAAACGTTTAATATCTTTTCACTCGAATCTCTTGGACTAACTGAACACGCATCAGCAACGCATGCTGTAGCAACAATCATAAACTATCTTATAAGAAGCAAAAAAAACGCCGCTAGCATTCAAAAACCTAAAATGTACTCTTTGAAAAACACCCTATTTCTTAATAGCATTACATTAAATAATTTAGAAATAGTTCAGTCTATCCAAAACAAGGACAAAAAAGGCTCGCTTTATTGGGTGATGGATAACACAAAAACAGCTATGGGCTCCAGGTGTTTAAAAAAATGGCTCATAAGACCTTTATCGGATTTAGATGAGATTAAAAAAAGATTAGATATTACAGAATACTTTTATAATAACTTTAAATCTCTAAATGAAATTCGTAGCAATCTGGACTCAGTTTATGATATCGAAAGACTTACTACCAAGATTTCTAACCATAAATCCAATCCAAAAGATCTAATATCCTTTAAAAATTCCTTAAATATCCTACCAAAAATTGTTGAGAACTTAGAAAGCATTAAAGAAGAACTAGCAGAATATATCCTATTTCCTAAAGATTGGACTAATGACACGAACACAATAGCTGAACTTATAGAAAAGACGATTGTTGAAGAACCTCCTGCCGTGATGCTAAATGGTGGATTTATTAAAACTGGATACTCTGAAGAACTAGACTCTATTCGTGAAGAAGTAAAGAACAACAAGACTTGGTTTTTGAATTACGAAAATAAGCTTAAAGAAGAAACTGGAATCAGAACTCTCAAAATTAAATACACAAGAGCCTTTGGATATTATCTTGATGTTACTAAATCTAACATTCACTTAATACCAGAAAACTTTATAAGAAAACAAACATTAGTTAACTCCGAAAGATACTATACTCAGGAGCTTAAGGAAAAAGAAGACTTTATCTTACATGCTGATGAGATGATGCTTAGAAAAGAAACTGAGATATTTGATGAGGTTATTTCCTTCATAGAAAAATATCAAAACATGCTAATAATCATTGCTGAGAAACTTGCAAAAATTGATTGTTTGTCTTGTTTTGCAGTAAATGCTAAAGAAAACAACTATTGTAACCCGACCTTTAACGACGAAGGGAAAATATCCATAACTGAATCAAGGCATCCTGTAATAGAAAGAAGCTCATCATCTTTTAGCTTTACGCCAAATGATGTGCTAATTGAGCAAGACAAAAAACCGTTCATACTTCTTACTGGGCCAAATATGGCTGGGAAATCAACTTACATGAGACAAATAGCACTTAATTTAATAATGGCACAAGTAGGCTCATATATTCCAGCTAAAAAAGCCAATATTTGCTTAACTGACAAAATATTTGCAAGAATTGGTGCAAGCGACAACCTGTTTGAAGGTAAAAGTACCTTTATGGTTGAAATGCTTGAGACTGCAAATATCCTAAACAGTGCAACAGCCAACTCATTTATTATCCTAGATGAAATTGGCAGAGGAACATCTACCTATGATGGACTTAGTATTGCTGCCTCAATTGCCAAGTTCCTTATCCTAGAAACAAAGGCTAAAACAGTATTTGCTACCCATTACCATGAAATGACCTCACTTTCAGAAAAATATAAAGAAATCAAAAATATGAATGTAGCTGTACTAGAAGAAAATGGAACTATTAGATTTAGCTATAAAGTTGTAGCTGGTCACGCTGAAAAAAGCTATGGTATACACGTTGCGCAACTTGCAGGCCTACCAGCTAAAGTTATTGAAGATGCCAATAATATCCTTAATCATTTAGAAGAAGAAGAGCTTTCACTTAGTAAATCTAAGAAAAAAATCATTGAACAGTTAGGCTTATTTAGCTAACCCCACCCTCTCGGCGAAGAGAGGCATACACCAATTTCCTTCAATGTTTAACCACTATAAATTTGAGGTACAAGTAATCATGTAATAATCATAAGGAGACAAAGGAATGATTAAGATTAAATGTAAACATAAACGAACAAAATTCCTTGGGATATTCCATCACACTCAATATCCTGAAAAATGCTTTCTATGTGAAACCTGTGGTCAAATCATAACCGATTACGTAACTAGTGAAGAAATGCTATCATTTAATAAAAAAGAAGCTCTTTCATTACAACTGTAACCTAATCAGCACCCAACCATCAACTAATTTTTATTACATATTTGTAATTATTATTTTTTTGTGTTATTTTAAAACTAAGATGAGTTGGAAAAACATTATAGATTGTCTAAGAACTGGCGAAGATGAATTTACTGAATTCCTTATATCTGTTGACTCAGCAGAAAACATTTTAAAATACATCATTGCTTTTCTTAACAATAAAGGTGGAAGGATTATCATTGGAATAGATGATAAGAATGACCATCTTGTTGGAAGTAACGTATCTTTAAGCTTTATTGAAACTGCTACACAAAAAATAGAACCACATATTCATATAGATATTGAGAATGTTATACGTAGTGGGAAGAATATTATTTACATAAAGGTCCCAGACGGCAGATCTAAACCATATTCATACAGAAATAAGTATTACCTTAGAAAGAATAAAGAAATCGAAAAAATAAGAAAAGAAGACCTATATGGTATCGGTGGAGTTGGAGCAACAGCCCCAATGAATGATATCTTTAATGAAAGACAAAAAGACACAATTGAGTTCCTGAAGAAAGAATTAGCTATAACCAATAGAGAATATCGTCTTCGAACCAATGTTTCTCACAAAACAGCACATTTAGAACTAACAGAATTACTAACAAAAGGCGTAATAGATAAGTTTGGACAAGGAAGAAATACAGCTTATCGTTTAGCTAAATAACTTTCTTCTTTATTAGGAAAGGTATTATCTCGTTTTCTGCACATTTTCTACCCATTTCTAACATCAGTTTATTATTCTTTGTTTCAAACAACGAGTAAAACTCTTTAACTGGATTAACTATTAGATCCGCACGCCTAATCTGTTGATTATCAATCAATAAATCTATCGATCTATTAGCTACATCAAGAACACTTTTTCTCGCACAAGAAAAGTTTTTCTCTGGATTTAAATCTATCCCGATAACAATATCAGCACCTAAGTGTCTAACTTGCCTTGTAGGAACATTTACAAACACACCACCATCAACATAATGACTTCCTTCATGTTCTATTGGAGAAAAAAGACCAGGGAAATTAGCACTCATGGAAACTGCTTTCGAAAGAGAGCCTTTTTTTAGAACAACTGGCACACCTCTATCAATATCGCTAGTAACAACTGAAAATGGAATCTTTAATCCACTAAAGGAGTCATGTTTTATATGCTTTTTTACAATTTTACCAATAGTTTTTTCACTACTTGAAATTCCTTGGAACTTAAAATCAAGAACCATAAAATCCTTTAACTTAAGTGAATTTACCATTTCTATCATCTCTTCTATTGGTCTGCCTTCTGCAACAAAAGCACCAATAAAAGCACCAACGCTTGTCCCAGAAATACAAGAAATAGGAATATTCTCTTCATTTAATACCTGAAGTATACCTAAATGAGCAATCCCTCTTGCACCCCCACCACCTAAAGCTAATCCAATTTTTTTTGATTTTTTAAAGAAAAAGAACATAAGTCCTATTATACCACTATTCTTAAGCCGTGATATAATTAGTCCCATGAAAGGGTCTATCCTTGAAAAAATTCTACTAGCTCATACTGAAAAGAAAGATTTTCAGACTGGAGACGTTATTCCAATTGAAGTTGATCATATCTTCATATCTGACAACAGTGCTGTTCCTATCCTTAAAGCAATGGAAGAATTTAGTATATATAAACCTAAATGCCCTGTCTTTCTTGGACTTACCTACTTTCATTATCAACAACAAAAACATTACCCTGAAATACAGGCAAAAATTATTGAAGATGCTAAAAAGTATAAAATTAATATTATGGGCGAGCTGCAAGGACATTGGCATCATAACCTTTTAAACCAAAACAAAATTAAACCTGGAGAAGTTTTGATTGGTAGCGATTCAACCATTAACTTCTTTTCACCACTTAACACCTTAAGTATCAGCTGTGGAAATAGCGATATTATTAAAACACTGATTACCGGCAAAATGGATTATTTGGTACCTCAGCTTGTAAACATTAATCTAATCGGTAAATTACTTCCACAAACTAATGCAAAAGATGTAGCATTGTTTTTAAAACAAGAAATGGATCAACTTAATCTTAAGAACTATGCTATTGAATTCTCTGGTGAATTTCTACAAAATGTATCTCAAAATGAACTTCACACCCTAGCCTTCCACCACTATACGCTTAATGCTGAAAACTTTTTATTTCCACCAATTATTTACAGGAAAAACAACCAATCTGCAGTAGAGCGTGACGAGGATACTAAATACTACAAAGAACTTAGATTTGATGTCTCAAAGCTTGAACCAATGGTTAAACTTAAACATAACGTGTTTCATGTTTCTGAATTAGAGAACCTCAATATACACAAGGTTTTTATAGGTAATACTATTGGTGGTACGATAGATGACTTAGCGTTCTTAGCTAAAGTACTAAATAATAAGAAAGTATCAATCCCCTGTTTTATTACTCCTGCTTGCTCAGACATTCTAAGAGAAGCAACCAATAAAGGATATCTAAGCGCAATTCTTAATGCTGGATGCACACTACTGACACCATCAACAGGTATATGCCAAAGTACGAATGGAGTGGTTGTTCTTAAAAATGAAAACGTACTATCAAGCGGAATTGCTAGTTTATCCATGTCAGCTGGTAAGAGCAAAGCAAGCGTTTATACAGGTTCTGTTAAAACAGCTATTGCAACTGCTATTGCTGGAAAACTTACATCCTTAAAGGAGTTCGAGTGAGCGTAGAAAATATTGAAGGCTTTGCTTATAAACTAAATAAGGTTATTTCAGCTAGAGATATTGTAGCAAATACAATTACCTCGTCATATCATGACCCAACATCAGTCCAACCTTTTAGTTCTATCATTCCTGATTTCATGGAAGAAACATTTAACCAAAAAATATTAGTTGGAACAGAAAACTTTGGATATGGTTCTTCTAAGGAATTAGCTGCAAGTATACTCAAGCACTGTGGAATAAAAATAATATTAGCAAAATCATTTTTCTTTCCATTCTATAAAAATGCTTTTAATGTTGGACTTATTTGCATTGAAGCCAATACTGACTATATTGATAGCCATGACGAACTAATTATAGACATTAATCAATCATATATTAGGAATAAAACCAAAAAAGTAGGCATAAAATTCAAGCCTATTAAAAAATATTTCTATCAATTATACTTGGATGGTGGAATATTAAATCAACTTAGAAAAGGATTAAAAAAATGAAAGAAATTAAAGGATTCAAATTTGCAGGAATTCATTGTGGTATCAAAAAAGAAAAAAAAGACCTTGGACTTATTTATTGTGAAACTGGTGCAACATGTGTTGGTGTTTTTACCAAAAACAAGTTTGCATCACCAACTATCCCTTCATCAAAACAGATACTGTCACAAAACAATAACGTCCTTAACTGCGTAATTGTTAATAGTGGCAACGCAAACTGCTTAACTGGTGCAGAAGGCATGAAAAACATTAATAGCGTTCTTGCATCTCTTAATGCTGAACTAAATCTAAAGGAAAATTCATCACTAACACTTTCTACTGGCATTATCGGAAAACCACTCCAAGTAGATACAATAAAAAAAGGCATAAACAAACTTGTTTTAAGCCTTACAGAAAATGTTGATGACTTTGTAAAAGCAATTATGACAACTGATACTTTCGAAAAAGTTGCTTATAAAACTATTACTATTGATGGTCAGGCAGTAAACATCCTTGGTGTCACCAAGGGCAGCGGAATGATTCAACCTAATATGGCGACAATGCTTGCTTTTATCATGACTGATGCAAACGTAGATGCGAAAACTCTACAAGAAACCCTTAATTACTCTGTTGATTCTTCTTTTAATGCTATTACTGTTGATAGTGACTCTTCAACTAATGATACTTGTTTACTGCTTTCAAGTAATACAGGTGTAAAAATAAACAATAATAACGTGAAAGCTTTCAAAGCAGCTGTAAAAGAAGTTTCTGTTGAGCTTGCTAAACTAATTATTAGAGACGGAGAAGGTGCAACTAAGTTTATTACTATTAATATTAACAACGCATCAAGTGAAATAGAAGCAAAAAACATCTTCTACTCTATTGCGAACTCTCCTTTAGTTAAAACTGCAATCTTTGGCGAGAACCCAAACTTTGGAAGAATCCTAAGCTCTGCTGGGAAAATACAGTCAAACATTGATCCAGATAAAACTACTTTATGGTTAGGTGAATACCTGCTATACGAGAATGGCTCTATCACAAATCAAGATAAACCGGTGCTAGATCAGTACATGAAAAATAAGGAAATAAACATAACCTTAGACCTTCACTTAGGTGACGCATGTGTAACTGGTTGGACTTCAGATTTATCACATGATTATGTGCAAATAAACGCAGACTACAATTAAAGATTAATATTACTTGAGAAATGGTCAAAACCTTTTGGTAGAGTGGCTTCTACACTATTTTTTAAATATACGTATTTCTTTTCTGCAATCATTTTACCAATAGGTGTAATCCCTATCTGCGAATGCAAATGATATTCATTTTTTAGTTCTTCGAATTTATCAGGTGATATAGTAAACATAAGCTCATAGTCTTCACCACCACGCATCTGTGCTTCCAAAACATCTATACCAGCTATTAATGCAAGCTCTTTTACTTGCATTCTTGTTGGGATACTATCGGCATCTATCACAACTCCTAAATTACTTTGCGAAGCTATATGTCTTGCCTCAGATGCAATACCATCACTTATGTCTATCATAGCGGAAGCAAACTTAGCTATTACAGAAGCTTCACGAATCCTTGCTCTTGGATGAGCTAATCTATCCTTTAATGCATCAGGTATTTGTTTCTTTTTATTCAGCACCATTCTGGCAACACAAGCATCACCTATAGTACCCGTAACAACAACTAAATCACCCTCTCTAGCACCATTTCTATAGACAGGCATACTTTTACTGTCACCTTGTACACCAATAGTTATTGATAAGGTCTTTCCGTGTGTTACATTGCCACCCATTAGTGTTAATTTATGTTCATCACATTTTGATCTAATCCCTTTATATAAATCACCTAGCCACTCTGGCGAAGTTCTATCATCTATTATTAATGAAACATACAAAAACGTAGGAATGGCTCCCATAGAAGCGATATCACTTAAATTTGTCTCAACAGCTCGCATACCAATCTCTTCTGCTGTAAACCAATCCTTAAGGAAATGATCACCTTCAACCATAGAATCAGTTGTAAAAACACGATATTCATCGTCTTCTTTCCATACAGAACAATCATCACCAATACCTTTAATAACATTGTTATGTCTTATTGGAAATCCTTCTGTTAAATAATCAATAAGTTCAATCTCGTTCACTTTTACCTCTCCCAGCGAAATTTACTATCCTTCATTTAATCATATTTCTTGTCGCTACTCCATCACTAAGTGACAGAGAGGGTTTACTCACGATTATTTTAATGCACAAAACTCACCGCACATTGTACACGTTTCATAATCCTGTTTTCTTCTACTAAAATACTCATCAAATTTCTGAGGATCCATACAAAGTTCTCTTTGTTTTTTCCAATCTACTTCAGAACGAGCCTTTGACATCTGTCTGTCCCACTCAATATCTTTGCCTCTTGTTAAGTCAGCAGCATGGGCTGCTATCTTATAAGCCATAATACCATCACGAACATCCTTAAGGTCTGGTAGCGCCAAATGCTCTGAAGGAGTTACATAGCATAAAAAGTCAGCTCCACTATAAGCGGCCATAGTTGCACCAATGGCAGAAGTTATATGGTCATAACCAGGAGCTACATCTGTAACTAGCGGTCCTAGCACATAGAAAGGTGCACCGTGACAATATTCCTTTTGCAAATCAATGTTTAGCTTAACTTTATGAAATGGGATATGCCCTGGTCCTTCTACCATACACTGGACACCAGCTTCTCTACATCTTAAAACAAGTTGTCCTAGAATACGCATCTCTTCTAATTGAGCTTCATCTGTTTCATCAATAATTGTTGCTGGACGCATACCATCACCTAAAGAAATGGTCATATTATACTTCTTACATACATCAATAATTCTATCAAAATTTTCATAAAGAAAATTCTGCTTATTCCATTTCTTCATCCACTTCATCATAAGAGAACCACCACGACTAGTTACTGGGATTAAACGAGACTTTGTAAGCTCAATATGCTTCTGAAGTAAGCCTGCATGAATAACAACAAAATCCACACCATCTTGTCCACTCTCCTCCAGAATATCAAGAAATCTTTCAATCATATCTTCAGGATGGTCTGGTTTTTCAAAAAATAGTCCATATAAAGGCACTGTCCCTACTGGAATATAAGTACTATCTATTATGGTCTTTCTTAACTTTCTGATATCTTCACCTAATGACAAATCCATAATGCAATGAACACCAAGCTCTTCGCATAACTTTACCTTAGAAAGCTCTTCTTCTACACTAGATGTTGCTGGTGAAATTCCAATATTTGCATTAATCTTTACTCTTAATCCTTTACCAACCGCTACTGGCTTAACATTCTTATGATGTTTATTCCCCAGAACTACACCGGTCCCAGATGTAACTAAATCTTTAATAAGTGTTTCAGAAACACCCTCTTCTTGCGCTAATTCTTTGTATGTCTTCTCAGGTATTATTTTGCTATCTATCATTAATTCACCCTTCCACCGCTAAAGCGGTCCCCCTTCCCTTGTAAAAGGAAGGATTAATTCTTTCTACTAAATACTTATTTTGAGATTATAAAAAGCATTTATTTACTTAAATTCTTAAAAGCTTTTTGATATTTATTAAAAATATCTTTTACTTTTCTCTTAATCATTTCTTTTTCATTCACTTTATTTTCTATTTTCATACTATCATTATATCAACATAGGGGGAGTTTATCTATTGATAGTTTCCAGTATAGGCATACTTCTCACTAATTACATTGACGATTAATTTAATATTTTTTATTATTAATTAATGATATCCATTAAATTTCCAATAATTGGCTTATTTCATTCATTTGTAGGTTTTTTCATTGCAGTAAGAGTTATTCTAACTTTCTTAACTCCACTTACAGCAGATGAAAGTTATTACCTACAATGGGCTTACCATCCTGCCCTTTCATATATGGATCACCCAGGGATGGTGTCATGGATTAATAATATTTTTATTTTTATATTCAGAGAACCTCTCGTAAGCATTAGAATTGCTGCAGGTGTTTGCCTTGGAGTTACACTATTATTTGTATACAAAACGATTATTTATCTAACTAAAAACAAAACAAAGGCTTATTTAGGAGCACTACTCTATTTCCTAATACCTTATAACTTCATCTTTGCTATTACAATGCAAGTAGACCAGCCACTATTAATGTTTTTTTCTATGGCAACCTATTTTTCTTTTAAATACATAAATGAAAATAAGCCGAAACACCTATATATACTTACTGTTTTGTTTGGACTAGCTTTCTTAAGCAAATACATGATTATAATCCCAATCGTTAGCTTATTTATCTACCTAATATTTACAAACAAAAAGCTAATACTTAATAAGC
>DYQY01000008.1 GCA_020719045.1 Candidatus Termititenax sp. | reverse complement strand
AAGAAAGTGATAAGAAGGTTGGCTGGTGGGATGTTATGGTTGGTCCTGGTAAGCCGTTTGACACCAATAAATATTTTATAATTTGCTCTAATGTTTTAGGTGGTTGTTCTGGTACAACTGGACCAAGTTCTATTGATCCACTTACTAAAAAACCATACGGTATGACCTTTCCTGTAATAACTATCGAGGACATGGTTAATGTTCAATATGCGCTTGTTAAGTCATTAGGAGTTAATTGTCTCCATTCAATCGCCGGTGGTTCCATGGGTGGTATGCAGGTATTAAAGTGGGTGCAGATGTATCCAGAGATGGTGTCGTCAGTAATTGCAATTGCTACAACAACAAAGCTTTCACCACAAGCTATAGCTTTTAATGAAGTAGGGAGACAGGCAATTATTTCTGATCCTGCTTGGAACAAGGGAGACTATTATGGAAAGCAAGAAACACCTCACAAAGGATTAAGTATAGCCAGAATGTTAGGGCATATAACGTATCTTTCAGAAGAAGGTATGACAAGGAAATTTGGAAGACAGCTTAGTAGTTCACAGCAGTATCAGTATGAGTTTTTAACCGAGTTTCAGGTGGAAAGTTATTTGCATTATCAGGGTCAAAGGTTCACTGAAAGGTTTGATGCAAATTCTTATATTTATTTGACTAAAGCCATCGATTATTTTGACCTATCTGCTGGTTATGATTCTTTAGAAGAAGCACTTTCTATGGTGAAGAGTAAATTTTTAGTTCTTTCATATTCTTCAGATTGGCTTTTCCCAACTTATCAGTCAGAGGAATTGGTTAAAGCACTTAGAAGAAACAATTCAGATGTTTCTTTTTGTGAAATTAATGCCGATTATGGACACGATTCGTTTTTGCTGCAGAATGACTTGCACGAGAAGTTAATTCATGGATTTTTGGAGAATGTATGAAAAAAGTATTGAAGTTAATTGAGAAAAGAAAAGACCTAGAAGCTATTCTTGCATATATTGAAGAAGGTTCTCGTGTATTAGATATTGGTTGTGGAGACGGTAGCTTGCTGTATACTCTTAAAAAAATTAAAAACATACAAGCATTTGGGTTAGAGCTTGATGAAGAAAAGGTAGCCGAATGTGTTAGTAAAGGGCTTAGTGTTATTCAATATGATTTAAACAAAGGTCTTCCTGATTATCAGGATAAAGCTTTTGATTTTATTATTCTTTCCCAGACCTTACAGCAAGTTGCAAGGCCAGATCAGGCAATTAAAGAGGTTGTGAGGGTAGGAAAGAAAGCGATTGTAAGTGTTCCTAACTTTGGCTATTGGAAGTGCAGATTTGACCTGATGTTTAAAGGCAGAACTCCTGTAACAAAAGCCTTACCACATATGTGGTACAATACTCCGAACCTTAGAGTCTTAACGATTAGTGATTTTATGGATTTTTGCAAAGATATAGGAATAAAGATTATTAAAACAATTCCTTTATCTTCCTCAAATGGAGAGGCTAAAAAGATAATTAAGTTGCTCCCTAATTTGAGAGCAGATTATTGTGTTTTTATGCTGGAAGAAAAATAGCTTAAAAACACGTTTTTCTTTGTTGACACTAGTTGTCTTTGAGGTTAAAATTTATAGCCGGTTTGCATGAACCAAACAGTTAATTAAGCAATGAACAGGAGAAATTATGTACGCAATAGTAGAAGTTTCTGGTAAACAGTACAAAGTAGAAAAAGGTATGAAACTTTATGTCGACAAATTAGCTGAGAAAGATAAGGCTAAATTGGTTTTAGATAAAGTTCTTTTTGTAAATGATGGTAAAGAAATCAGCGTTGGAACACCTTTTATTGAAGGATATGTTATTAAAGCTGAAGTTGTTGATCCAGAAGTTAAAGACAAGAAAGTTATAGTTTTTAAATATAAAAACAAGACAGGTTATCATAAAAAACAAGGACACAGACAACAATACACTTTACTTAACATTAAAGAAATTGTTAAAGCAGATAGTAAGCCTGTTAAAGAAAAAGTTGAAACTGTAGTTGCAACTGATGCAACTCCAGAAGTTAAAAAGCCAGCAGTAAAGAAAGTAGCAAAAGCTGCTGATTCTGCTGAAACTAAGACTGTAAAGAAAACAACTGCTAAAAAAGCAGAGTAAATAATAGGGAGAAACAAAAATGGCTCATAAAAAGGGTAAAGGAAGTTCAAGTAACGGAAGAGACAGCAATCCTAAATACTTAGGTGTTAAAAAATTTGGTGGCGAACAAGTAATTGCAGGTAACATCATTCTTAGACAAAGAGGCACAAAATTCAAACCAGGGAAGAATGTAGGACTAGGAAGAGATTTCACTATATTCTCGTTAATCGCAGGAACAGTAAAGTTCGAAACAGGAAAAGGTAACATCAAAAGAGTCAGCGTAGAAGCAGAAGCAGTAGCCTAATAAAGTATTTAGTTTTGTTATATAATAAAAAGCGGACTTTATGTCCGCTTTTTTTTTCTTAAAGGAGTCATATGTTTATCGATGTAGCTGATATTTTTGTTAAAGCAGGCAATGGCGGAAAAGGCTGTGTTAGCTTTAGAAGAGAAAAGTATGTCCCAAAAGGTGGGCCAGATGGTGGAGACGGCTCTAAGGGTGGAGACATCGTTGTTATTGCTGATGATCATTTAAAGAGCCTTATGGACTATCAATACAAAAAGGTCTATAAAGCACAACACGGTGGTGATGGTGAAGGCCGAGATTGCTATGGTAAAAAGGGTGAAGATGTTATCCTTAGGTTTCCAATCGGAACAAGTATTTTCAACAAAGAAACAGGAGAACTATTAGTTGATTTAGTTGAAAACAATCAGCGAGTTGTTCTTTTAAGAGGTGGAATTGGTGGTAAGGGAAACGCAAGATTTGCAAATTCAGTAAACCAAACCCCTTATTATGCTCAAGGCGGATTACCAGGTGAAGAAATGAATATTCATTTGGAGTTAAAGTTGATAGCAGATGTCGGTATTGTTGGGTTACCAAATATTGGGAAATCATCCTTAATATCTAAGGTGACTAATGCTAGACCAAAAGTAGCTGATTATTCATTTACTACCTTGGTGCCTAATTTGGGAGTAGTGAACTATAAGAACGATAAGCAGTTTGTTATTGCTGATGTGCCTGGAATTATTGAAAATGCTCATCAAGGACAAGGCTTAGGTCATCAGTTTTTAAGACATATTGAGCGTACAAGAGTATTAATTCATTTGTTAGATGCTTCGGAGTTTAAACAAATGGAGCCAAAAAAAGCTTTTGATGTATTAAATAATGAACTGTTTTTATATAACAAAGAAATATTATCTAAGAAACAATTAATCGTATTTAATAAAATTGATACATTGCATGACAGAAGTGTTTTAGATGAATATAGCCAAGAGTTTTCAGAAAAAGTTTTCTATATTTCAGCTGTAACAGGCGAGGGCGTAGATGAATTAATGGCCGAGCTTGTTCGTTATTTATAAATAACACAAAATATAAATGTATTAAAGTTATCCACAGGTGTCTTAAGAGTATAATTGCTTTTTATTGGTAAAAAAGGATGGGGTGTTATTTATTTATGGTCAATTTATATGATAGGCTTTATATTATTGGTTTTGACGTCATTGACACTGTAATTTTACAGTGCTAACTTTAAAAGTATTATGAGTAGCGATTTAGGTATATACAATTACGGACTTACTGCTAATGTAGCAAACAAGTTTGATCCGTCAAAACCAGAAGAAGCAGTTCTATATTTTCAGCAAAGTTTTACTAGTATATTCGAGAATTTTTTATCTCAGGATGATAGTAGTGATTCTACTGGTGGTTTACTTGGTGGTTCATCTAGTAGTTCAAGTTCATCTTATGATCCTTTTTCTTCAAGTTATGATTACTATTCTCAGATGATTAATATACAAACACAGCAGTCAGGTTCCAGTACATCTTCAAGTCAGTTGGAACTTTTAAACGGGGCAGCGAATCTAATAGAAAAAGAAGCGATATACTCTTACAAAGGTCAAAGGTTAACTGGGATTATTCAGAGCGTGGTAAATGATAATGGTGGAATTTATTTTAAGATAGATGGAGACTTAGTTCAGATTGACCAATTGTTAGAAGTAAGAAAGGCAGGCTAATTATGTTAGACATAATGAAAAATGGCGAGAATGCTATGAGGGCATTTGAGACCGCGCTAAGACTTCAGACAGCGAATATGGGCAACATGAGCACGACGGGATATAAGTCCTTAAAATATTCGTTTAAAACAGTATTTAATAAGGTTATTAACACAGGGTCAGCTGGAACTTTGCAACAAGGCGGAACAAATCCTCATCAAGAGGGTTCTAGTGTTGCTTTAGCCAATATTGCTATTGATTTTTCTCAAGGAGAACTTGGAACCGGTAACATGATGGATGCTGCGATACAGGGTAACGGGTTATTTATTGTATCTCCAGATAATGGAACTACTTTTTTGTATACAAGAGCAGGTAATTTTCAGCTAAATGACACGGGCGAGCTATTAGATAATTCAGGAAGAAATGTTTATGGATACAAATATGCAGGTAACAGTGAGTTTGATACTACGAAGATAGAGCCAATTGTTATTAAGAATACAGCTAATGCTGGATGGCAGTTTGAGGGTACCAGAGGTATTCTCGTAGAGGATTTTGCACTTTCTGCTAAAGGTCTAGAAGCTGGTATACCGTTATATCAGGTTGCGCTTACTGACTTTCCAAATAAATCAGCATTAATTCAGCATGATGGTTCAACATATAAAGCTACTCCAGCTGCAGGAATTCCTTTTGAGCCTGCACCACCATTATATAATGGTATGGGACAGGTTATGTCTCAGTCAGTAGAGAAATCAAACGTATTTTTCATCGGAGAAACAGTTGATGCAATGGAAATACAAAGAGCGATGTCAGCAAGTTTGACAGCAGTTAAAATTGCTAGTCAGCAAATAGAAAATATAATACAACAGTTAGGAACATAGTGAATGGTAGTTAGCATGGAGGTTAAACTGCCACAAGCATTAAAGCAGTGGCATTTATATCAACCAGATAGTAATTCTGACATCAAGGAAGATTTGCCTGAAAGTTCTCGAAAGAAGATTCTCTTAGATATCAATATTTTATCTAAATGGATGGAAACAATTTCTTTAAAAGCAAAGAATAAGTATTCGTTTATGTTTAACCTTAAGTCCATCTCTGTTAATAAAGTTCACAGCAACGATATGGAAAGTATCTTAGGTGATGAGCTTACTGTTGAGTATCAGGACTCAAAGGGTTCTTTTGTTTTTTCATTAGATAGAGATTTTTTAAGAAACCTACTTGGGATGTATTTTGGAGTGGATATTGGTAAAGTAGGCGGATTTTCGTTTACTGATATGGAAATGGTTTTAATTAATAGTTTTTATGAAGATTTTTTTACTAAGTTTTTTCTTGAAACAAACTTTCTTGGCAAGGACTATAAAGTAAATTTTCATAAAGGTAAATTCGGAACAATGAAGTACGTAGCAGCAAATCAGGACTTTATAAATGTACACTTTTGTATTGGCTTTTCAGATGGAGTAGAGTCAAAAATGAAGCTTTTTTATTCACAACATTCTGCGGATAAGTTTATTGAAAGAATTGTGGTAAGTAAGAAAGATGATGTGGTTTTGTCAGATAATATGAAAAGAGGAATCAGTACAGATGTAACTGTGAAGTTTGGTCAGGCTAAATTAACTTTCGGTGAGTTTATGAATATTCAGCGTGGTGATGTTTTAGTATTAGAGAACAAAATTGGAGAGATGCTGCGTTTTGTATTGGCTGATCAGTTGACCTTTTTAACAACAGTTGGTCAAAGCGAGGGTAAGTATGCTATAAAATTAGAAGAGCAAATAGATAATGAGCAAGTTGCTGATACAAGTAGTAGTAATGTAAGTCCTATTTTTGATGACAATTCTAAAGAAGAGGAACTTTTGATGAATTCTTTCGACAAGGTTAATCTTGAGGAAGAAAAAGGTGTAGATTTTGTTTCATTACTAAATGATGAAACAGAAGAAGAAGAGTTTGATTGGGAGAAACTATAGTGAAAAAAGATGATTTAAAGAAAATGTTGGAAGATGATTTTTTTGGTGAAGGCGACTTGTTAAGTGGGCTTGATGACCTTTCCTTAGGTGATGACTCAAAAGAAAGCTTAGTTAAAGAGTCTTTTTTAGAAGAGGAAGAAACAGAAGTTTTTGACTTGGATTTGGAAAGTGATGATAAGGATGTCTTTAATCTAGATGGTTTTAATTTTGATGATAAGGATTTACTTGGTAGCGATTTAGATTTAGATGAGCTAGACAAGGAACTAGAGCTTGATGATAATCAAACTAATAATAGTGATGAATACATAAGTGTAAGCCAAAATGAACTTGGGGATATTTCAAGTGACATTAATGAAATCTTGAGTAAGTCTATGGTTCAGATAGACGAAGAGGAAGAAGCGGAAGAAGAAGTAGTAATCCCTGAAGAACCTGAGGAATCTGAAGAAAATGACCAGGAAGACTTTGCAGATTTTGCTACGTTTAAAGATAATAATTCATTTACAAATTATGCTCAAAATGACACAATTAATATTGATGAAGATTTTCTAGAGATTGAAGAAAATAAAGGAACTGAGATGGGAAACATGGGTTATGATTATAATCAAATTTCTGAGGAAACAAATCAGGATTTTGTTAATGTTAAGAAGCTGGATTTTCCAGAAATTAACAACTTAATAACTGGTTCAAAGTTTAAGGTAGATTTGTTTTCTAATATTCCAGTTACCATTGATGTTTTCCTTGGAAAAACAACACTTTCATTAAAGGATGTTCATGACCTTTCAAAAGGGTCAGTTATTGAACTTGATAAGTTTTATGGTGAGCCACTTGAGCTTAAAATTAATGGTGAATTGATTGCAACTGGCGAGGTAGTAGCAATCGATAATAAATACGGGATAATGATTAAAGACATAGTTAAATCATGATTCATTATTTAAGAATAACCTTATCTCTATTCGCAATTTGTGCAATTTTATATGTTGTTTACTATGTTTTAACTAAGCTTCCTGGTAATAATAAATTGAATAAGAAAAATAGAAGAATTCAGTTTATTGATCAAATGTTTTTAAATCCAGGTGTTGTTGTTTATATCGTAAAAGTTGATGCTCAGGAATTTTTAATGGGCGTTAGTAATAAGACAATTAACTTTATTCATCCATTGAAAGAAGTGCCTGCTTTTTCAACTATATTGCAGGAAAAAGAGCAGTCAAAAGATACTGTGGTTAATGAGGTTCAAGGGAAACTTATTAAAGAGAAAGTTATAAGAAAACCAAAGGCAAATAAGGAAAGCAAAGATGGACTTAACTAATCTAATAGACACACCGATTCAGTTCAGTAGTTCTGTTAATTTAATGTTATTTTTGTCCCTTATCTCATTCGTTCCATTTTTCTTAATTTCTGTTACTTCTTTTTTAAGAATAACAATTGTTTTTGGAATGCTTAGAAGTGCTCTTGGAACACAGCAATCTCCTCCAAATATGGTTATTGTTTCGCTTGCTTTATTTATGACAATTTTTATTATGTCGCCTGTTTGGAATGATATTAACGAGAACGCTCTTAAACCGTATGTGAATGGGAAAATAACACAAGCAAAAGCAATAGAAATAGGGCAGAAGCCATTAAGGGAGTTTATGTTTAAGCAAGCCTCGGAGAAGGATTTGGCTTTGTTTGCGCAGTTTGCAGGGTTGGATTTAAAGAAGATTAGCCAAAAAGATGATATCCCTACATATGTGTTAATTCCAGCCTTTATGATTAGTGAATTAAAGACAGCTTTTATTATTTCTTTTATACTTTTTCTACCGTTTATTGTTGTTGATTTATTGGTAGCAAATATTTTACTGTCTTTAGGTATGATGATGTTATCTCCGGTAATGATATCCTTACCATTCAAGATACTTTTGTTTGTGTTAGTCGATGGATTTAACTTAATCTCAAGAGGTCTTATGATGAGTTATCTTGGTCCTAGCTAGAAGACTCAGTCTTTTCCTGTTTTTCTTAAGTTTCGTATTCTGTTCTATTGAACCAGATAAGATAATATTTAGTAATGAGCCAGAGAGTATAGTTGAAGATGGATCAGTTCTAGATATTCAGGTTACGGGAAGTTTTAGGTTGTTTCTTTCTCATGTTAATCGTACCAATAGGGTTGGTAATTTATATATTCAAATTACCTCTTCAGAAGATTCAAAATTTAAAACGAGAAGCGCTTTGGCTGGACCAAACAAAAGTGAATTATTTGTTGGGAAGGTGTTAGGTGAAAGATTTTTAATTACTTATAATAATTTGCAGGAATCAAGCTTCCCATTAGAATGGAAAGTTCGGATGCCAACCCAAGATGTTTTGTCTGGGATTGTGGATGTTTTCCCGGAGAATAATCAAGCCATTTATAGGGTTCAAATATTTTTTGAAAAACCTTCTTTAATACAATTAGACTACAACCAATATGTGTTTATGAATAAGACTGTCTCAAAAATTATTAAAGTGTCCAAAGGTGATATTCGGCATAATTTAATGATAGGGGCTGAACCAGGCTATATAGATAATGGTCACCATACTTTGATTGGAAATTATGGTGTGTTTTATGAGTACTATATTGATTTCTCGGAGATAGGTGAGTATCAACTATTATTTACCGCAAATGGAGGTCCAGCTTCTTGTGTTTTTAAGTTTGGTGATGAGCTATTTAGTGTTTATAGTCATGCGGATAAAAAGATCAAAACAGTCACTATAAATAGACCTGGAATTGTTAGATTTTTAACCTTCCCATTACCGGGTTCAAACTACCCAACAACCGTTACAATTGTTAAGGAAAGGGTGTATACTAATTAATCATGGATTTAAACACTGCAACCGACTATTTAAGACAAGCAATTACTATTCAACTTTCTTTAGTTTTGCCAGTTGTTGGAGCTGGATTAGTCGTTGGTTTACTTATATCATTATTTCAAGCTGTTACTCAGATTCAAGAGCAGACACTTACTTTTGTTCCGAAAATGATAGTTGTTTTTCTAGTTGTTTCAATAAGCTTTCCTTGGATGGCTTCAACTTTAGAGGCATGGATAAACACGATGTGGTCTTCAATAGCGTATTTGTAAATGATTATTGACGGAGCAAGTCTTCTTTTATTTATGTTTATTTTAGCAAGAGTCATTGGATGCTTCATCCTAATGCCTTTTTTTAGTGAAAGATCTATTTCTCAGATGGTTAAGCTTATGTTTGCTTTTTGGGTAAGTGTAATTTTCTTTTTAACTATTCCAAAGAATATGATAATCCCACAAAATCAGATTGTATTAGTGCTTGCTTTTGTTAATGAGTTTTTAATAGGTTTATTTATCGGTCTTATAGTTAGATTTATTTTTTATGGCATACAGCTAGCAGGGTCACTTATGGATATGCAATTGGGGTTAAGCGTTGCTGCAACTTTCGATCCTTCAACAGGCAGCCAAGAAACTATTATTGGTAGATTGTTGTACATTACCTCAATAGTTGTGTTTTTGCTTATTGATGGGCATCACTTAGTTCTAACTGGGATGTTTGAAAGTTTCAAGGCAATACCTTTGTTTAGCGAGGTGGCCTATCCAATGGGCTTACAACATTTGGCAGATTTGGGATCAAAAATGTTTTTTATTGCTGTAACGATTGCTATGCCAATAATTATTATTATATTTATGTTGGATTTTTCATTGGGGCTTCTAGCTAGATTAGCACCACAAGTTAATGTTTTCTTTTTAGGGTTTCAGATAAAACCAATGTTGGGAGCATACATCCTACTGCTTATGATACCTACTTTGATTGCTAAAGTCGTGACGGTTATGGATGATATAGCTGTTCAGATTATGTATTTTTATCATAACGTAAAGGTGTTGTGAAATGGGTGACCAGGGAGACAAAACAGAGGAACCGACCCCCCATAAGTTAAGGGAAGCTCGTAAAAAAGGTCAGGTTGTTAAGAGTAAAGAAATTACAACAGCTTTTTTGTTTTTTACATCATATTATTCGCTTCAAGCTTTTCTTCCTAAAATATGGGAAGATACAAAAAATTATTTTATTCTGACATTTAATGCCATTGGTGATGAGATGTCAGTTTTATATGCGACAAAGATTCTAGAAAAAGGCTATCATCTTTTATTATTGTCCTTGTTGCCAATAATTTTGATTGGTTTTTTTGTAGCAATAGTAATTGAATCTCTTCAGTCTGGTTTTAATTTTTCTACTGATCCACTTATCCCTAAACTAAGTAAATTAAACCCTATCGAGGGGTTTAAAAGAATTTTTTCTATGAAAGGGTTGGTTGAGTTAGCTAAGTCTATTGCGAAAATGGCAATAATTGTGTTCATTATGTACAAAGCTATTTTTCCAATCTTGCCTGAACTTATGGAAACATCGAATATGCCTATTCTTGCCTCTGTTGCTATGGCTGGCAAAATAGCTTTTGACGTGGCAATTAGGGTAGGGATGTTCTTTTTGGCTGTTGCTGCTTTTGATTATTTTTACCAAAGAAGCCAATTTATGAAGCAAATGAGAATGAGTAAACAAGAAATAAAGGACGAGTATAAGAAGCTCGAAGGAGACCCTTTGATTAAGCAAAGACAGAGGGATATGGCAATATCTTTATCCGGTGGTAGACAGTCCAAAGGTGCTGCCGGGGCTGATGCAGTTGTTACTAATCCAACGCACATAGCAGTTGCTATTAAGTACGATGCAGAGATAATGAAAGCACCAGAAGTTGTAGCCAAGGGGAAGATGTTAATCGCAGAGGAAATCAAGAAAGTAGCTGATGAGAATTATATCTATATTCTAGAAGATAAAGTGCTGGCATGGGATTTGTTTAATACTACAGATGTTGGTCAAGAAGTTCCACCAGATTTGTATACAGAAGTAGCTGAATTATTGGCGCTTGTTTATGAGATCAAGCGTAAGAGAAAGAATCGCTATAAACAAGAAGAGAAAGAGAATGACGTTGAAAAAGCTTAATAAGTTATTTTGGCCTATTTTGATTGTTCTTATTTCCCTACTGGGTATTTATATTTACGAGCAAGGTAAAAGCAAAAGTGTACAGATTCTTGAGCGGACAGAAGCTACTTCTCAAGTTAATAAAGTTGTTATTCAGGTAGACGGTGCGGTTCGTAAACCAGGGATTTATAAAGTAACTGAGAATTATCATTTATATGAGCTTTTATTAATAGTTGAACCATTGCCAGATGCGGATTTGCAGAAGTTTAACTTAGCAGAAGTGTTAAAGGACGGGAAACTGTATCGTATTCCAAGTAGTAGGAAAGAAGCAAAGAATACTAGCTCAGCCAAGGTTGAAAAGCAAATTGGCCTAGTTAACATTAACAAAGCGAGTGTGTCAGAGTTAACGCAAATACCAGGTATTGGGCAATCATATGCAGAAAGAATAATAGCTTATAGAGAAGAGAAAGGGTATTTTAGTGATAAGCAAGACCTCTTGAAAGTTAAAGGTATTGGTCAAGCCAAGTTTAATGCTATGGAGAAGTATATCACTCTGGATTAGAATAGGATTATGGTAAGCGAAAAGAAAATACAAAATAGAATCAAAGAGTTAGTTAAGGAAATCAAAGAGCATAATCAAAAATATTATGATCAAGATTTGCCTGTAATCACAGACTTTGAGTATGACACAAAGGTTAAAGAATTAGGCTATTTAGAAGAAAATTATCCTCATTTAATTTTTGCTGATTCACCAACGAATAAGGTTGGTGGTACTGTTTCAGCTTCTTTTCAGAAGTATAAACATCAAGTTCCTATGCTTAGTTTAGCAAACTCTTATTCTAAACAAGAGTTGTTAGATTTTGATGCTAGGGTAAAGAAAACACTCTTGAAAGAGGTAAATGAGCTAGAAGACCTAACCTACTGTTGTGAGCTTAAGATGGACGGTCTAGCAATCAGTCTTATTTATGAGCAAGGTGTGTTGGTAAAGGGCATAACCAGGGGTGATGGTAAGACCGGTGAAGATATAACCGAGAACATAAAAATGATTTCAGACATACCAAAACAGTTACTTAGTAAGGTGGATGTTGAGGTAAGAGGTGAAGTTTATTTAGAGAAGGATAGACTTATAGAGATTAATAAGCAGAGAACAATAGAAGGTGAAGCTGAGTTTGCTAATGCACGAAACGCAGCAGCAGGAACAATTAGGCAGTTGGATAGCAAGATAGTCGGGGAGAGAGAACTAAGTTTTTATCCATATTTCGTGGTTGCAGCAGCTGAGCATGGATTAGTTGTTCAGTCTCAAATGCTTGAGTGGCTTAAGCAGCAGGGATTTCAAGTAAATGAGCATTACATAGCAAAAGCTAATATTAGTCAGGTTATAGCGTATTGTGAAGATTGGGAAAAGAAACGTGATTCTTTGGGTTATGAGTTTGATGGTGTAGTAGTCAAGGTTGAGGAGTTTAAATATCAAGAGCTTTTAGGTACAAATATGAAAACACCTAAATGGGCTATTGCTTTTAAGTTCTTTGAAGAAGTTGCTAATACTGTTTTAGAGGATGTTTTGTATCAGGTGGGAAGGCTTGGAACAATAACACCTGTTGCTGTTTTAAAGCCAGTTGAGCTATCAGGAGCAACCGTAGAAAGAGCAACTTTGCATAATAGTGATTTTATAGAAGAAAAGGGAGTAGCCATTAATGATGAGGTTGTAGTAAAAAGAGCTGCAGAGGTTATTCCTGCTGTAGTGATGGTTTCTCACAGAAGCGAGAACAGAAAAGAAATAGTGTTTCCAACAGAGTGTCCTGTTTGCGGTACTTTATTAAAACAAGAAGAGGATAATGTAGCTATTTATTGTCCAAATATTAAGTGCAAGGGAAGACTAAAAGCCCAACTTATTCATGTTGTATCAAGAGACGCCTTTAACATAAGCGGAATTGGCGATAAGTTAATAGAACAGATGGTTGAACAGGAAGTTGTTACGGATTGGGTTCAATTATTTGAGTTAGACAGTGAGAAGTTAAGTAGCTTAGAGCGAATGGGAGAAAAGACAGTAACTAATATACTTTCTCAGCTAGAGAAAGCGAAAAGTATAGGGCTTGCAAAGATTCTTTTCGCAACAGGCATTAAACAGGTTGGGGTAAGAGCAGCAGAACTATTGGTTTCATCAGTTTCTTCTTATAATGATTTTTTTAGTATGAAAGTAGAAGAATTTTCAGAGATAGATGGTATTGGCGAGAAAACAGCTTGTTTACTAAAGGATTTCTTTGAAAGCGAGCGAGCAAGAGAGCTTTTTAGGTACTTAGAGGAGCATGGTTTTAATTTTGAGATAGAGAAGAATATTTCAGGCAGTAGCTTACTTAATAAAAAGTTTGTTATTACTGGTAGTTTTGATAAATACTCTCGTTCTGAGTTGACTGATTTGATTAAGTCTCACCAAGGGATAGTTGCTAGTAGTGTTAGTAAGAATACAGATTTTGTTGTTGCTGGTGACAACGCAGGTTCCAAGCTACAAAAAGCACAAGAATTTGGCGTGCAAGTCATAAGTGAGTCTCAACTTGAGGAGATGATTAAGATATGAAAGTCGGAATTGATCTAGGTAGTCGCTCTGTCAAAGTTGCTTATTTAGATGATGTAGGTGAGCTTAAGGATAGTAGGATTTTTGATTCAATAAGTTTTTATAACAGCTTTCGTAAGCAATTATCTAGCACTTTTGTTTTAGATTTGGAAAAGTTAGGGCTAACATCGGACGATAAGATAACTGCTACTGGATATGGTAAGCATGGTGTTCATATTGAAGGGATAAGAACAATATCAGAACAAAAGGCACATGCGATAGGAGCTATGCATCAAACAGGGCTTAGTGATTTTATTCTATTAGATATTGGTGGGCAAGACACCAAGATAGTTAAAGTTGCCAATAAAAAAATAGTTGATGTATTCATGAACGATAAATGTGGAGCAAGTTCAGGAAGATATTTAGAAAACATGGCTGGCGTGCTTAATATTTCTTTGGATGACCTTTCCAGTTATTACAGCAATCCTCAGCAATTAAGTAATACTTGTGCAGTTTTTGGAGAGTCGGAAGTGCTTAGTAAAATCTTTGAGGGTGTTCCAAACTCAAGCATTGCTGCAGGTGTGAATTATAGTGTGTTTGAGCGAGTATCATCGGTTTTGTCTACAATGGTAGAAAGTGAACCAATTGTTTTTGTTGGAGGAGTATCAAAGAATAAGGCAATACTTGAGTTTCTAAAAAAAGAAAACAGTGTGGAAATAATAATTCCTAAATATAATCAACTTAATGGAGCAATTGGAGCAGGTTGCTTTATAGGTGATTAATTTAAAATATAGTCCCTAATTAATATAGGTGGGAATAACGATGAATATTTTCGATAAATAACTGGCTATAATATTTGCCAACACGAGAGCATGTCTTGTATAATAATAGGCAGTAAGAACATTGAAGGGAGAAATAGAAAAATGAAGAAAATAGTATTAGTGTTATTAATGTTAGTAGCTTTTGCATATGCCGAAGAGGGAAAGATGCCAAAAGTATTTGATTTGGATAATTTTGACGATGGGACAATAATGGAGGCTCCGGCTTGGTGGACGTTTGGGGATATTAATGCAATTCCTGTTAATGCAATGATATATAAAGGTGATCCTATGGTAAGTTATTTAGGCACACAAGTGCTTGCTCTTAAAGGAAAAACTAAGGGTTGGTATGTTGGAGGACTAGGAACATACGTTGGTAAAGACGCTAGCAGATATACTCATCTTAAGCTTATGGTTTATGGTAATGGACCAAAAAGCGGTAAGTTAAGTTTACAGGTGTATGATGACGATAATAAGAATATGGTTCTTGAACAGGATGTTGAGGACAACTATTCGCCAATTTTTGATGACAAGTTTGAGTTTACTCAACCAGTTAATTGGAAAGGCTGGAAGGCTATTCTAATTCCATTAGTTAATTTTAAAGACGTTAATCCAACTGTTGGCGATAATAAAAGAAACTTTGATTCAAAAGATGGTTCTGGAGGATTAATTCATTTTCAAATTATCGTTCTTGCTGACGAAAAAGAAGGAAGTGTGGACATGGCAATCGATGACATTAAGCTTATCGACATGGTTGGTAACTAGGAGTTGTCTATGAATAGATTATTATTAGTTATTGTATTGTTGGGAGCTATGGGTTTCTCAGCTACAGCAAGACTTAATGTTGTAGTTAATGTTCAAAGTGTGTATGAAATAGATGTTGATAGGTACACATTGGAAGTGCCAAGCGTAAGACCTGGGCAGTTTTTGTCGGATATTCCTGATAACGAAGGAATAAAGGTTAATGTAAAGACAAATAACGGCGAACCATGGCAACTAAAGATACATGACACAATGGAGCTAACTGATGGAAACAATGTTATCCCTAACTCTAATTTCTATTGGTATGGTCATTTAGGCGCAAATGCGAGAGGTGTTTGGTACGGTAAAGATGCGCAGGCATTTACACTAGACCCAGTGTTAACATATTCGTCTGCAGTTTCTGAATATAATAATTTTCCAGATGGCACTGATTTGTTTTTTAAGTTTAGGTTAAATGTTCCTAAAACACAAAACAGTGGCAAGTACAGATCTATAGTTGCATTTACTCTTACAGAGTAGCCGATTATTTGAAAGGCTGTTGATATGAAAAAGCTGTTTATTTTATTGCTATTGTTAAGTTTTTCTTTTGCAGTACCGAGCGTTACTTATACAACTGGTTGGTCAACTATGTATGCTGAGACAGTGCATCCATTAAGGAAGCCGTTAGTGTATATTAATGGGTTAACATCACCATATTCAGCAACCTCTGTTACGATGGATGTTCCTGCTGGAGATTCTTTTGTTGTTAAGGTTTATGCAGAAGTTATTGATGATGGATTCCCGTTAGATAGCAGTAATCAACCATATTTGTATTATGATTTATATTATGGTTATTCAACGCAAAATGTTTTAACTGTTTCTCCAGCAGATGCTGCAAGTTATACTGCATATTTAGATGCAGGAGACCCAGTTGGGACCCAGA
This sequence comes from Candidatus Termititenax sp., assembly GCA_020719045.1. Lineage (GTDB taxonomy): Bacteria > Margulisbacteria > Riflemargulisbacteria > GWF2-35-9 > DYQY01 > DYQY01. The sequence continues at coordinate 49,013 of DYQY01000008.1, read as the reverse complement.
AGTACAGATCCAATTCTTCTGTTCAGTTGAAAAACGCAGAAACAACTATTTTAAATGTAGTTAATTCAAGTGGTGATAATAGTTGGATGTGGCTGTCCTTTAATTGGATAATGAATATTCCAAATAATGCAAAGGCAGCTTTAAATAAGAATGTTAGGATTAATGTTACTGTAGAGTAATAGGAGAGTAAAATGAAAAAAATATTTATATGTTTATTAAGTGTAGCTTTTGCAGTAAATCTTTCTGTAGCTCCATCTAATTATACTTTGCAGATGGATCCTGATTCAAATATTAGAAGAACATTTACTGTAACGAATAAAGGTTCGGAAGAAATATCAGTAAGAGTATATTTAAACGATTGGCAACTTAAGGGTTCGGAGAAGATATTTGTTCCAGCAGGAACAACAGAGTATTCATTGCTTGATGATGTAGTGTATTATCCAACTTTGCTAAAGCTAAAAGCTGGAGAGTCTAAACAGGTAATGATGAATGTTAAAGCGTCAAAGACAGATACTGCTGGCGAATATGGGGTGTTATTTTTTGAGGCAAGACCAGTTGCTGAGCCAAAAGGAAGTGGGGTTAGCTTTGGAGGAAGAATAGGCAGTATTATTTATAAGGAGATTACAGAGAGGTCTTTAGTTAATTATAAAGTTGATACTGTGTCTGCTAGTTTAATCGGTAATAAGTTGTATTATAGATTTAATATTCGTAATAATGGGAATGTTTTGTTAAGACCAAATTTAACGCTTTTATTACTAGATGACAAAAATACAGTTGTAATTAAGAAAGAGATTTCCAGTCTTTCAACCTTGCCAGACAAAACAAGAAGTGAAAGTGATTCTTTGCTTCTTTCTAGTTATGCCTTAAATGCGAAGGGGCTCACTTTAATTCTTAGTTTAGATTTTGGTAATGATAAGATATTTATGGAAGAGATTAAGGTTAAATGAGAAGACTTTTAGCTTTCTTTTTGCTTTCATCTTTATTATTTTCAGCAGTAATTGATATTGATTATAAAGAATCCAAGGCAGTAAGAGTAGTTGATGTTGAAAAGGTTTTGATTATTGATAATCCTGATAATATTGCTATTTCTATAAGTGAAGAAAATTTACTTATAGAAGGGTTAAAACCAGGTAAGTCAAAATTTATAGTAATTAAGAAAGGCTCTAAAAAGGATATTTACGTTGTAAATATTAATACTAAGCCTTTATTTGGCGAGAAGAAAATGTCTAATGTTGATTATAGTGGTAAGAAGTTTGTTTCAAACTTTACTGCTGGATATGGAAGAGGAGATTCCACCTCTGCATTTTCTGAGAATAATTGGTTTTATCATTATATGTATTACAAGCTAGACACCAAGGGACCTACTCCTTTGGGTGGGTTTTATGGAAGAGTCGGCATTAAGGATAAGCCAGAGTTTAGGGGAGTATACGAGTTTAATGCTAGATTAGATAGCGAGATAGGTGTGTTTGAGGCTGGAGACCAGTATATACAAGGCAAATCAACTATTGTAATGCCTTCACAGCCACTTCAAGGTTTAAGCTGGATGAATAAATATAACGACATTGAGGCATTTTTGTTTTATGGAAGAAATAATTTTGGTTACTGGGGGAGTGTTTTAGAGCGAGAAAATATGCGTAGTTATCAGAACATTGCCTATGCAAAGTTGCTATATAATATCGATAGAAGTAATCAGGTTGGCATTAACTTAAGTAACCAATCTTTAAGTTTATTGTATGATTGGGCAGTACGTGGATATAAAGTATATGGTGAAATAGGTAGAGATAGTAATAGTAAGATAGGTAGAGACTTAAAACTGAGCTATGATTCACTTTCAGGGATTAATGCTTCACTCAGATATCTAGCAATAGATGAAGGTTTCTTGATGCCAGTTGGCATCGAAAATTATGCTGGTTATACAGGCTTTAAATATAGTCTATTTTATAGACCTGATGCTGTTTGGGATGTCGGATACAATGGTGAGAATTATCAGAAACATGTTAATAACGAACCATTAGTCAATCAAACAGATTATTTGTTTGCAAATTATAGGGCTTCAAAAATTAATGGTTTACTGCCTAATATTCAAGCAGATTATTCAAACAGTAAGGCAGAAGCAGATAGAACGACAGTTGATAATTATTTTTATCAGAATAGGTCGTATCAGTTAAAGCTTTATAATGATATCGGTCCTGTATCAGTGTGGTACAGATATAAACCTTTAGACTATGATGATTTGCGTTCTCCAACTAGAGACTATGATAGAACTCAACATTCAGTTGGGTTTAAAGTTCCAATTGTAAGTCCATTTACTTATCAATTTGAAGCAACTGGAAAGCAGTATAGGTATTATACAGCCTCAGAAAATCGTAATGAGCAAGAGTATGATAATTTTATAATTATGAATCCAATATTTTTTAACAACGGGAATATGAGCCTTGATGGTTTTTATCAGTTCCAGACAAGATATGTTGAGAATGATATGTATAATCAGTGGAGATCAGGATGGAAGTATCTGCATTATTATATGCTTCAGTATACTTGGTATCCTAATAATGATGGGAAGTTTGTAATTCGAGGATACAGAAGGATTAATAATGAAGATCCATACTTGAGAGCAGATTCTTTATTAGATGAGCTGAGAGTAGAGTATTCACAGAATTTTGATTACAATCTGCGTTTAGGTGGAGGTAATTCAGTTATTACAGGGATTGTTTTTAAAGACGAGAACATGAATGCTAACTATGATGAAGGTGAAGTTGGTGTTCCAGGTGTTAGTGTAAAACTTTCAAATGGATCAGTTGTTACAACAAATAAACAAGGGATTTATACTTTAAGAGATGTGCCAGTTGGAGATTATGATATTGCTATACATAAAGAGCATTCTGATATTATCCACACTTATGACCATCCAAGAATGATATTAATTGATAATTCATCAAGGGTTCTAGCAAACTTTGGTGTATTAATTTCAGGTAAAGTTCATGGAAGAGTGTATGTGGATGTAAATAGTAATGGCGCTTATGATAATGAAGACAAGGTTTTGCCTGGTGTAAGAGTTTTTGTAAATCAAGAAGTAATGAAGACTGATGCAAATGGTCTTTATTCTATACCTGCTGATGATTTCTCAAAGTATACTGTTAAGGTTGATATTTCTAGCGCACCTTTTTCTTTTAATTTAGATTCACCGAGAACTGTTATTTTAGAGGGAAAAGGCGCTGTAGATTATGTGTTTAAAGCAAGAACAGACATTAAGGCACTGGATAATCAAGTATCAATAAGTGATATTAGCGACTTAGGAAGCAACGTCAATGTAAAGGGAAAGATTGATAATCAAGTAGTTGCTTTATATATAAATGATGAAGTTGTCCCTGTAACGAATGGGATGTTTAATATAACAGTAAGGAAAATAGCAGATACTATAAAATTAAAAGTATTAACTAGAGATAATAGGTCATATATACAAAGAATAGAATATCAATAGTTTAGGGGGGGCAATATGAGAATTGCAGTTATTGGCACTGGATATGTTGGATTAGTCGCTGGGGCTTGTTTTTCTGATACTGGCAATCAAGTAACTTGTGTAGATATAGATGAGAAGAAGGTTGCTAGATTAAAGAAAGGCGATCCGATTATATATGAACCAGGATTAGACTCTTTGATGACCAGGAATATTCGAGAAAAAAGATTAATGTTTACAACAGATATTAAGAGCGCTGTAAAAGACAACGAGGTATTATTTATTGCGGTTGGAACTCCACCTGAGGAAGATGGTTCTGCAGACCTTAGTTATGTTATTCAAGTAGCTAAAGATATTGGAAACAATATTAATGGATACAAAGTAGTTGTTAATAAATCAACAGTTCCTGTTGGGACTGCTGATTTAGTTAGAGAGACTATTAGTAGAGAGATACAGCTAAGGAATGTTTCGTTTGAATTTGACGTGATTAGTAATCCCGAGTTTTTAAAAGAAGGCTCTGCATTAGATGATTTTTCAAAGCCAGATAGAGTTGTTTTGGGCGGAAGTTCGGAAAAAGCTTTGTCAATTATGTCAGAATTATATGCTCCGTATATTAGAACAAATAATCGTATACATTTAATGGATAATAGAAGTGCTGAGGTTACTAAGTATGCAGCTAATGCTATCTTGGCTACAAAGATTTCTTTTATGAATGAGATGTCTGGGTTATGTGAAAAAGTTGGCGCAGATATAGATTTTGTTAGAACAGCTATAGGCGCTGATTCAAGAATAGGAAATAAATTTCTATTCCCTGGAGTTGGTTATGGCGGGTCATGTTTTCCAAAGGACGTTAAAGCTATTGTTAAGACAGGCAAAGATAATGGACTTAGTATGGATTTGTTAAACGCTGTTGAGGAAGTAAATAAAAAACAAAAGAAAATATTAGCTCAAAAAGTTATTAATTATTTTGCTTTGAAAGGAATACCATTAAAAGGAGCAAGGATTGCAGTTTGGGGTCTTTCTTTTAAGCCAAAGACAGATGATATGAGAGCAGCTCCATCACTAGATGTTATCGAGGTATTACTAAGTAAGGGTTGCATTATAGATGCTTTTGACCCTGTTGCTATGGATAATGCAAAAAGAATTTTAGGGAACAGAATAGGTTATCATGATAACGCTTATGATGTTTTAAAGAATGCAGAAGCTCTTATTATTCACACTGAGTGGAATGAGTTTAGAACACCTGACTTTGATAGAGTGGCTTCTTTAATGAAGCGTAAAGTAATTTTCGATGGAAGAAATTTATATGAATCAAATAAAATGAAGGAAAAAGGTTTTGTATATTTTTCTATTGGGAGGCCAAGTGATGAGCAGTAAGTTACTTTTTTTTGTTCTTGTAACTTTTAGTTTGAGTTTTTCTATGATTTCGGAAGCTCAGTGGAAAGATCTTAAGGTTGCATATAAAACAGCACAGACAACTTCCGACTTAAGAGTCAAATTTAATTTAGCTATGGCTTATGCGTCAACAGGTTTTTTACAAGAGGGCTTTAATGAACTTGCAAGTATAAATAAAATAGATCCAAGCTTTGCTAAGAAGATTCTAGGTCAAACAACTGAGGAGCTGGAAGTAGCTTCAGGTGATTGGAAGGCAAACTTCAATCATGCTTTTGCTCTTTATTTTAATGACAAAAAGGAAGAGTCTAAGGAATATTTTTATAAGGTAGTTAGTTTAAGTCCTGAGAGCTCTGCAAAGGGGTGGGCACTAGGATATGTTGCCTATATACATGGAGAAAAGAAGGACTGGAAAAAGGGTCTTCAAATAATTGAAGAAGCTATTAGGTATGAGCCTGATGGTGTTGCTTTGTTTCTTGCCAAAGGTTATGGACAGCAGCAAGTGGGAGATTACTTTGGATTAACTGGAACTTTAGTTAAGGTAGGATCAATGCAGGCATCCAGTGTTTTCAATAAGTATAGTATAGATAACCTAAAGAATGATAAGTAAATACATTGTTCCTTTTCTGATTATTTTATTATTATATTTAGTTTTTACGAGTGTCGACTTTACCTACAAATCTCCTGAAAATAAGAAGCTAGAGCCAAATTTAGTTTTGCTTGATGCTGATATCGAGCACTTTTTGCAGGGCGAGTTAGGCTTTAAGGTAAAGGCAAAGAAGATTGAAATGTATGACAAATTATTTGTTATGTACGAGTCTACCATTGATTCCGAAAAGGGGTTTACTATTTCTGCTAATGTAATTAATTTTTATCCTGACAACGATGTTGTATATGCTAGCTCCAACGTATATTTTAAACATGGTCGTCACGTTTACAGGGGTAATGAATTAGAATATGATATGAAAAGATACTTGTTAAAAACATTTCGCGGAGGAGAGTTAACTTTGAATGATTAGGATAATAGTTTTAGCTTTATTTATTTCTATATTTAGTTTTGCAGAAGAGGCTAATCCTATTAAGATTAAGGCTGAGAAATTTGAGGTTAATCTAGCCACAAATTATTTTGAGGCAAGTGATAAGATAGTAATTAATCAGGGTGCATTGGAGATAAAGGCTGATAAAGCAACATATAAGGAGTCTAAAAAAAAGATTAACCTTTTTGACAATATAGTATCAGACTATAAAGGTGTAAAAATTTACTGTAATGAGATGGTTTTTGACAGGGAGCTAAATGTTATAAATGCATCTAGAGACGTAAAAGTTATCTATAAGGATTATGTCGTTTATGGCCAAAAACTTGTCTATTATATTGATAAGGGGCTGATGGTTTTTAAGGGTGAAACAATGGTTCATCAAGGGAAGAATGTGCTTAAGAGTAATGACATAACCTTAGATTTGGAAAAGAATAAGATATATTCAGATAATCAAACTAGTTTTATGATAAGTGGCGAAAGATAGAATGCAAACTTTAGAAAAAATTGATTTTCAGAAACTGCAAGATGAATTTCCATTTGTATATGATGTGATAGTAATCGGAGGTGGCACTTCTGGTATAAGTGTTGCAGTCGAGGTCGCTGACAAAGGGTTTAGTGTTTTACTAATAGAAGAAACTGGACTATTGAGTGTTTTAGAAGTTGTTTCAGAATTTAAAGAGCTGGGAGTCTTGTTTAAAAGTGATGTATTTTCTAAAAGTAGAGTAGAGACAATGTTGAAGGAAAAGAATATTCATGTGAAGCAGAGTAAAGTTGTTTCAGTATATGAGATAGCTGAAAGAGTTAAAAAGGTGTTTATGAGTGACGGGGTTTTTTTAGGTAAAACAGTTGTTATTGCAACAGGAGTTACTTTTACGAAACGAGAAGTGCCTAATGTAAACTTAGATTTATCTATAGATCCTATGATGGACATTGTTTATTATATTGGTAAGAGCATTGCTGTGTTGGGAGGCAATATCCATGCTTTGAGGATTGCTGAATATTTTAGTCCATTGGCTAAAAAGGTACATTTGATTTTAGAATCAGAAATCTTCGAAGCAAGTGCTGTCATGACAGATAGACTATATTCTTTAGCAAATGTTACCATCTACAAACAAAAGTTTTTTGATTTAATTGGAGATACTTGTATTAAAAAAATTATGCTGGATAACAGTGATACCATAACTGTGGATTGCGTGTTTGATTGTAGTTATCCCCTTGCAAATACTTTTTATATATCAGAGGAACGCATGTATAAGAATAATTATATAGAAGTGAATGAGGAAATGGAGTCTTCGATTCCTGGGGTTTATGCAATTGGTGCTTGTCGGTTAAATTCTAATAGTATGACAGTTTCTGGTATTAACGATGCACATATTGCTTCAAAAGCAATCGAAAGGTATCTTCTAGTTTATTAATGAAAATTGGACTTGTTGGTTATTTTGGTAATCAAAATGTTGGCGATGAAGCTATCTTGCAGGCAATGATTAGCCAGTGCAAAAAGTATCATGAGCCAATTTCAATTGCGGTTTTTACTGATGCTCCAGAGATTACAAAAGAGAAATATGATGTCATAGTCTTTTCAAGGAAGAAACTTACGCATTTAGTTGCTGGTGTTAATTATTGCGATATTATTGTCTTTGCTGGTGGAAGCCTTTTTCAGGATCAAACAAGCATTTTGAATATGTTTTATTATACAGGGGTTGCACAGCTTTGTAGAATTTACAGAAAGAAAGTAATTTTTTATGCTCAAGGTTTTGATCGTTTAAAACATTTTATTAGTCGTAGGCTTTTGAAAAGAGCAATACTCTTAGCAAATAGGGTAAGTGTTAGAGATTATCAAAGTAGGGAATATTTAGTGAATGAGCTAAAGGTAAAAAAGAATATTAGATTTGTAATGGATTCTGCTTTTTTTCTTCAGCCATACCAAAAAGATAATCAGTATAAAGGTTATGTAGGTATAAATATAATGGCTGGACAGTTGACGAATAGTTATCTCAAACTTTTAGTAGATTTCCAGAAAGCCACCAATGTAGATTTAATATTTATTCCTTTTAATCCAGCAGACATGGCATCCTATTATATTCTTAAGAAAAAGCTAAATATAGACATTTTAGAAGAAGAGAACCCTTCAGTCCTTATGGGAAATATAAAGCAGATGGATTTTTTCATTGGTCAAAGATATCATAGTTTGGTTTTTAGTGCTTCAGCTCGTACCCCATTTGTATATTTGGGAAAAGGAGACAAAGGGACTGGTTTTTCAAAGATGGTTAAGCAAATATGTATTGGTAATGAGAATGTAAACAAGAATATTCTTATAAATGCATATAAAGAAAAAGTGGTGCATAAAAATGTGCTAAGTTGCACAATGGAAGACATGGAGAAGGAATCAGTTCCAGAACTCATAGGAAACGTGTTGGTAAAGTTTTTTTAGACTTATATTTCATTAGACAAAACAAGCTATTTCTAGTAAATTATATCAATACTTTGTTGGCGAAGGACCTATGGATAATAACTTATTAGGATTTACTTTTTTTTCAGGAAGTTACGACATTCTCATTAAAGAGATTAATTCTTACATAGCTAAAAAGAAGAGTTGTTTTATTGTTACACCAACTACAGAAATTCTTTATGCATCTTATAAAGACCCAGATTTATCAGGCATTCTTAAGTCTGCAAATATTCTGTTACCTGACAGCATTACTCTTGTTTTATTAGCAAAGATTTTTAAGAAAAACGTGACGAACAGAGTGACTGGCATTGATACCATTTATGCACTTGGTACTAACCCCAATAGAAAATATAAAGTTTATTATTTAGGTGCAAAGAAAGAAAATGTGGAGAAAGCTGTTTCAAAGACAGCAAAGTTATTTCCTTCTTTTGAAGTAGTAGGTTTCCATGATGGATATTTTGCTGAGTCAGAAGAGAATGACATTATTAAGCAAGTAAACAGTAGTGGTGCAGATATTTTATTTGTTGGAACTGGTTTTCCTAAACAAGAATTGTTTATTAGCAAATACGAAAAACAAATTAAAGTGCCTATTAAAGTTACTGTTGGTGGGAGCTTTGATGTTATTGCTGGTGTTCTTAAAAGAGCTCCAAGATGGATGCAAAAAGTTGGGATGGAATGGTTCTTTAGATTACTTCAAGAGCCAATGAGAATAAAGAGAATGTACCTTATTCCTTTTGAATTATTACAGCTGTATTTTTGTGAAAAGAGAAATGGGAAATAAATATACCACGGGTATTGATGTAGTTTCGGTTGTTAGATTCAAGGATATTCTTATTGATGAACATTTTAAGAACAGAGTTTTTTCTGAGCAAGAATTAACTTATATCTTTAAAGCGGACAATGAGTCAGTAAAACTTGATAGAATAGCAGCAAGATTTGCAGCAAAAGAAGCTTTTTTTAAGGCAGTCCCAAGCATGAAGGATTTAATTATGAAGGAAGTAGCTGTTAATCATGATGAGGATGGCAGACCTTTTTTAGTTTTCAGTGGAAAGACAAAGTTGTTTGTAGAAAAGAATAATCTTTCATTTGATCTTTCTATTACTCACGATGCTGGACTGGCAATAGCAACTGTTGTCTGTTATGAGGCTACTGACTGAAGACACTGGTTAAGGTCTTTTTTTATCGGTACTTTACTCCAAAGTGTAGTCATAAAAAGAATATCTTCACAGTCTCTATTGAGATTACACAAAAGCAATGATTTGTTGTTATTTTTGGCTAAATCATAAGCAATATTGAGGGTGCTAAGTCCAAGACTATCAATGTAGCTACAATTTCCAAGGTCTATTACTATTTTAGAATATTGTTTCGGGAGTTGAGTGTTAACGATATTAAGTAAGTCTTCTGACTCATTAAACTCTATATCGCCATCAATTACTAGATAGCATGCTTCATTAATATATGATACTTTAATATTTTTCATAACTGAATTCCCCCATTTAAAAAATATCATATAAAAAGAATAATTGCAAATTTGAATAGTTTTAATACAATATGTGTATGGTAAAACTAAGCGTGGTAATTGGTACCTATAATTTATTTGATAAGCTCAAACTAGTATTAGATTCATTAGAAAATCAGTCTTTTAATCATGAGTGGTTTGAGGTTATTGTAGTTGATAGTGAAAGTTCAGATAATACTGAAAAATATTTAAAATCTGCAAAGTATAGTTATCAGCTTAAATATATTAGGCAGAAAAACGAAGGAAAAGCGTCAGCTAGAAATAGGGGTATCAAAGAATCATCGTCAGAATTAGTATTAATAACAGATGCTGACATGATTGCTCATCGTGATTTGCTTAAAGAGCATTATTCTGTCCAAATGAAACATAATTTCGATGTTTTGGTAGAAGGTAAGACTTGGGTGTTGAAAGCTGAGCAATTGCCAGTCTTGGAGCATTTAAGGAGGCCATATATAACTCATAAGGTAAAGGATGGTCAAAATCTAGATTTTTACTATTGTTTGACAGGAAATTTGTCTTTTCCTAAGAAGTACTTTGATGAAACTGGTGGTTTTGATGAAGTTTTTAAGAATTATGGGTGGGAAGATGTGGCTTTTGGCTATGAGTTACTTAGGAAAAGAAATAAGAAATTGATTTATTCGGATAAAGCAGAGAATTATCATTTTCATGTGTGGTCTAATCTAGAAGAGGTATATAGAAGAGAAAATATGGGTAAGTCTGTTCATATAATTATTAATAAATACCCTAAACTAAAGGCATTCTTAGGTATTAATTTTTTTAATAAGCTTATTTATCAATTATTAACTTATAATCCAGGATTAAAAGAAAAGTGGATAAATGAGTTAAAAGAGGAAAGGGTGTTATCGCGATGGAAGAAGATTTTGCTTCGTGAATATTATTTTCAAAAAGGATATATAAATGAAAAAGATAATTATTAGTATTTCGTTATTTGTTTTAGTTATTTCTTTAATTCTTTATGTGATTTTTAATCGTCATGCATATAGCTTTAGTGGTTACGCGATTGGAACTACTTATAAAGTAGTTGTTTATGACAGATATATTTCTCCAGAAAAATTATATTTTATGAAGATGGCTGTTGAAGATGAGATAGCTAGGATGAATATGATTTTTTCAACATTTGAGCCTGATAGTGAGGTTAGTAAGCTAAACTCAGCTTCTCCAAATGTTGAGTATTATGTAGCTGATGAGTTCTTTAGGGTTCTTGTATTAGCAGGAGAGGTTTATCGAAATACTAATGGTCATTATGATCCAACGGTTGATCCTCTTGTAAGACTGTGGGGATTTGGTAGGGATGATAGATATAATTATCCTTCAAAGTTTGAGGTGGATTCTTTAATAAAGTATGTTGGTTATGATAAGTTGATAATTACTAATAATATTGTTGTTAAGAAGAAAGATGTAACAATTGACTTAGCTTCTGTTGCCAAAGGCTATGTGGTTGATAAGGTTGTTGAGGTTATAAAAAGACTAGATAAAAAAGATTTTATGGTAGAAATTGGTGGAGAATTATATGTTCATGGTGATGAATTTTATCGTGAAGGTTGGGATGTTGTTGTTGCATATCCAGAGATAGAAAAAGAAGGAATTATGACCTTAAGGTTGAATAACAAAGGGGTAGCGACTAGTGGAAGTTACAGAAATTTTAGGTTCGCTGAAGATGGCAAAAAGTATCATCATATTATAGATGCTAAAACAGGGTATCCTGTTATTAGCGATTTGGTAAGCGTCACTGTTGTGGCTGAGAATGTTGCCAGAGCAGATGCTTTAGCCACAGGGCTTTTTGTGATGGGCGCCGATGAGGGGCTTAAGATAGTTAACGCCTTGGATGATGTTGAGGCTGTCTTTATTGAAAAAACAGAAGAAGGCTTAAATATTAAAAAGAGCAATGGTATTTAATTATTACATTTCTAATCGTGAAGATGGGAATATGTCGTTTTATGCTGGCTCAGGTGATGTATTAGTTAATCGCAAATTAGTTTGTTCAAAGTTAAATCTACAGCTAGATGATTTTGTGGTGATGAATCAATGCCATAGCGCTGATTTTTTAGTAGCAACTATAGAGCATAAAGGTAGGGGCGCTTATAGTTTTGAAGACGCGATTTCAGATGTTGATGCACTTGTTACAAAAGAGAATAATTTGGTGTTGATGGTGCAAGGCGCTGATTGTCCACTGCTAGCTGTTTATAACGAAAAGAGTGGAGTTGTGGCAGCAATACACTCAGGTTGGAAAGGTACAAGAGCAGGTATTATTAGTAATGTGCTTCAGTACATGAAAGAGGAAATGCATTGTAATCATGAGCACACCAGTGTAATCATTGCTCCGTTTGCAAAAGGTTGTTGCTATGAAGTAGGTGAGGAGTTCAGGGGGTATTTTGATGATAGCGCCTTGAATGTGAAGGGTGATGTGCTTTTTCTTAACTTAGAAGACGTTATCAATACACAGTTATTGTCTTGTGGTATAAAACAAGAGAATATTCGTTTTGAAGATGGCTGTACAATGTGTGGAAATGTTCATTACTCATACAGAAAAGAGGGTAAAGAATCAGGCAGGTTTTGTATGCTTGTTTGGATTAGTTCTTAAGGTTGACAATTAGGTTCAGCGGTCGTAACATATGGCTGATTTTATTATTAAAGGAGGGAAATAAATGGTTTATAAGATTAGTGATGATTGTATTAATTGTGGAGCATGTGATTCATCATGTCCAGTAGAAGCTATATCTGAAGCTGATGGTAAAAGAGTTATTGATGCTTCTAGCTGTATTTCTTGTGGTGCTTGTGCTGACACATGTCCAGTAAGTGCTATTTCTGAAGATTAATTTTTCCATAGATTAATAAATATATAAAAAGGAGGTCAAAAGCCTCCTTTTTTGTTGTAGACAAAAAAGGTATAGTATTCGAGAATTCATATATGAGATTTTTAATTAATAAAATATTCCTTTTTGTGATTTTTATTTTCTTATCCACAGCAATAAACGCTGATACACTTAGCGACTATTCTAGGGCAAGGAAGTTGTTAAAGAATAATCAGAGGATGGAGAGCTATTTTATTTTTAGTGAGATAAGTCAGGTTCCATCTGAGGTACAGGACTTTTCTTTATATTACTTTGGTCAGTTGTCTTCTTGGGAAGAATCCATACCTATATATGAGAAGTTGCTTAGTTTATATCCAGGTTTTATTTTAGCAACTGGACTAAGAAATGAGATTATGGATTATTATTTTAAGAAAGATGATTTGACTAGATTTACATCTGAGGAGATATGGTCTTTAGCAAAGATATATAATTCTAGATCAAGATGGGCTGATAGTAAAAAGGCTCTTCAGCATTGGTTTCAAAATTATAGAACACAAGACAAGTTAGTTGAAGCAACGTATCTTTCAGCTATCAATGCTACAAAGTTAGGTGAGTTCGAAGATGCTTACAGTTATTTTGCAGATGTTATAAATTCTAACGATAATAAGTTTATTAATTTAGCACGTTTTCAGAAAGCAAAGCTTATTAATGCGCAGAAGGGGATTGATGATGGCATTGAGGCATTTGTGTATTTAAGAAATAACCATGAGTCCAACAGTACCTTAATGGAGATGGTTTTACCTGAGTTAGCTAGATTGTATCGCGTAAAAGACATGCATAAAGAGGCAGAAGAGTGCTATGTTAAGTATTTAAAGATGTTTCCTAAAAGTAGTATTGCTGATGATATTCGGTTTCAGTTAGGAAGAATACTTTTTGTTTCTAGCAACTATCAGTCTGCAGAGAAATATTTTTCTGATATTGCTAATAATGATAATCCAGATCAATCTTTTGCTCCAGCTTCTTTGTTTATTCTTTCTTTAATGCCAGATGCAAATCCAATAAGAAAGAAGGAGATTTATAAGCGTCTTTATAATGAGTTCCCTTGGACTTATTATGGTCATCTTGCTGCGCAATATTTGGGTAAGAGGTTTCATAGAGAGCCAGTAGAGTTTAAGAGAGCTATTGATATTAAATCGATTAGTCCAAAGGCTCAGTTATATATTAGTCTTGGTGACTATGATACAGCGGCAATTTATTTAAGACCAAAGTTTTATGCAAATACTAATAATTTACAGTTAGCGCTGTATTTAATTGAGTTATATGAAAAGCTTGGGGATACTTATAACGCGTTAGGTATAAGTGATAGAGTTTGGGCTAATTTTCAATATAGAGGCAACCTATCATCAATGCCTATTGTTTTTTGGGAAAAGTCTAATCCATTGTACTATTGGGAAGAGGTAAGGGAAGAAGCTAATAAGTACTCCGTTGATCCTTATATGCTTTTAGCTCTTATGCGACAGGAAAGTCGGTTTAACTATGCCGCTAGATCAAAGAGCAATGCACGTGGTTTGATGCAGCTATTGGAGTCTACTGCAAAAGTAGTAGCTAAAGGTTTTGGAATGAGTAATTACGATTTAGATAATCCAACAACAAATATTAAGTTTGGGGTTAAATATTTTGCAGACATGACAAAAAGACACCCAAATACTACGGAATACGTTTTGTCTTGTTATAATGCAGGTCCAAATAGGACAGCAATTTGGGTATCAGAGAATTGCCAACTCGAGATAGAAGAGTTTGTTGAGAAGATACCATACACTGAGACAAGAAACTATGTGAAGGTAATCATGAAAACTTTCTGGAATTATCGAGATTTCTATGAGAATGATCCATATGTCGATAGTAAGTATGTTAAAAGATAGTTGTTTTCGAACCTTAAGAGAAATTCTCTTTCTACAGCCATTTTACAAAGTAAAATGGCTGGCCTGTAAGGACTCGAACCTCAAACGAATGGACCAAAACCACTTGTGTTACCATTACACCACAGGCCAATTATTAAAAAAATGGCGGAGAGTGAGGGATTTGAACCCCCGGTACATTTCTGCACAATAGTTTTCAAGACTACCGCCATCAACCGCTCGGCCAACTCTCCATTTTTTAGTTTTTAGCTAAAGAAAAAAACAAAAAAAGCTTTACCCATTTGAAAGCCGAATGTCATTTTACAATTAAATGACTAATTTTTAAAGTAGGCTTTAATGATTTCTTCGGGTTTTGATGCATAATCCTTTAAATAGACATGGCTGCAAACCCTTGAACCTTGTTTTATAGTGGTTTTTCCCTTTAAATGAACAAAAGGTTCTATAATAACATCTTTCTCAATCTCAACTTCTGGTTCAATAAAAGTTGTTTCTGGACTTAATATGGTTACTCCATTAGAAAGATGTTTTTCGATAGATGATTTATAGATGTATTGAGCAATACTAGATAAGTCATGCCTAGAGTTAATTCCTCTTAGAAGCTCATACTCGTTAAATAGGTATGGGTGAATGCTTAAATGTCTTTCGTTTCCTATTTTTATGATATCTGTTAGATAAAACTCATTTTGTGTGTTGTTAGGCTTAATGTCCTTCAACAAATTAAAGAGTAGGGCTGTTTTAACTAAATAGATTCCTGAGTTAATCTCACATATTTTCTTTTCTGTTTCATCAGCATCTTTTTCTTCTACGATTTTTATTAATCTATTAAAGCTAGCATCGCGAATAATCCTGCCATATCCTTTTGGATCATCTATTTTTGTTGTTAGAACAGTTATATCCGACTTTTGGTCATCATGGTATTCGAAAAAGTTTTTAATCATTTCTTCGTTTACAAGAGGTACATCCCCAGCTAAGATTAGTGTAGAGTCATTTTTCATGTTTATTACAGGTTCAACTTGTGCAACAGCGTGGCCAGTTCCTAATTGTTCTCTTTGCCATACGAATTGTGTTTCAGGATATTTAGATTTAACTATTTCACTAACTTCTTCACCCATATGACCAATGATTAAGTAGGTGTCCTTAGGAATAGTACAGTTGGAAATGTTATCTAAAAGGTGCAAGATAATAGGTTTGTTAATTAGCTCTACAGCTACCTTGCTGCTTTCTGTTTTAAGTCGTGTTCCTTTGCCTGCTGCAAGTATTATAGTGTTAAACATTATATCTCCTTATTGGTACATTAGTTGTAGAATGGCTTTTTGTGTCCAAAGTCTATTTTCTGCTTGATCAAAAACTACAGACCTTGAAGAATCAATAACCTCATCAGTTATTTCTTGTCCTCTATGAGCTGGTAAGCAGTGCATAAAAATTGCATCTTTGTTTGCTAACGAAAATAGTCTTTGATTCACTTGGTAGCTAGCAAAAACTTTGATTCTTTGTTTTGCTTCTTCTTCCATTCCCATGGACGTCCAAGTGTCAGTGTAAACAACATCAGCTCCAAGAACTGCTTTATTAGGGTCATTGGTTATTGATATTTTGCTATTTGTTTTTAAGGCTAAATGCTTAGCTTCTTTAATCATGTCATTTTCAGGTTCAAATCCTTTTGGAGAGGCAACAGTTATATCCATGCCAGTTATTGCAGACAATTGTAGCAGTGAGTTGGCAATATTAAAGCCATCACCAAGGTAAGCAATTTTTATTTTTTCTTTGTTAAAGTTTTCTTTAATTGTCATGTAATCTGCAATAATCTGACATGGGTGATATTTATCAGTCAGAGCATTGATTACAGGAATGTCTGCATATTTGGAAAGTTGTTCTACTTCTTCATGTGCAAAAGTTCTAATTATTATCCCATCAACATATCTTGAAAGAGTTTTTGCAACATCATGCAAGCTTTCTCTTCCTCCCATAGAGGATTGATGAATACTAATTGGATGTCCGCCAAGTTGAGTAATTGCAACATGAAAGGAAACAAATGTTCTAGTTGATGGTTTTACAAAGATTAGTGCGAATGACTTACCTTTTAAAGTGTTTCTTACGACGCCTTCTTTAGCTTCTTTTTTCAGAAGCATTGCCATATTAATAATTTCTTCTATTTCCTCTTTAGAAAGGTCGCTAATGTTTATGAATTTATTAAGAGGCATTTTATTCCTTTTTCTTTATCATTGTACCTATCCCAAAATCTGTAAACAGTTCTAATAGGATAGAGTGGGTGATTTCGCCACTGATGATGTGTACATTATTAACGCCACCATGGATAGACTCAAGACAGGAGTTAATCTTAGGAATCATTCCTCCAGAAATAGTGCCGTTTTTTATCAGTGTTTCTGCGTCTTCAGCAATAATCTGTTTTATTATTTCTTTTTTTTCATTAAGAATTCCTTCAACATTCGATAAGTAAATTAATTTCTCTGCTTGTATTGATATTGCAATATCTGATGCTACATAGTCAGCATTTATGTTTAAAGTCTCATTGTTTTCATTTACTGCGACTGTAGAAATTACAGGAATATATCCTTTTGCAATAGTGTCTAAAATAATGTTTGGATTTATTTTAGTAACGTTTCCAGCAAATCCATATTTCTTTTCGTCGATTTTTTCACCTTGAATCATGTTTCCATCTTTTCCGCTGAGTCCAATTGCATTTCCTCCAGCAGAATTTATAAGTCCAACGATTTCCTTGTTTACTTTGCCAGTTAGGACCATTTCAGTTACTTCCATTGCTTCTTGTGAAGTATTGCGAAGACCATCAATAAACTCTGTTTTAATATTTAGTTTATCAAGCCAGGAAGTTATTTCTTTGCCGCCACCATGAACGAGGACAGGATTAATGCCAACAAATTTAAGTAAAACTATGTCAGTAGCAACTAGTTTTTGAAGCTCTTTGTTTTCCATAGCAGCGCCACCATATTTAATAACAATAGTTTTACCTGAGAATTTTTGTATGTAAGGCAATGCCTCTAATAATATTTTTGCTTTTTCAATATATTTATCAATCATGCATATATTTTATTATTATTTGCTAACTATAACAAGAAGAGAGATGATTAAACCATAATATATAAGGAATTATTGGAGTTTTTTCTTTTAGAAAACCTAAATGGATTTAATCTAAGGGCAGTAATTCTTTCAGGAGTTTTAAAAAAACGTAATATTTCTTCCTTAGTTTCTGGAGGTAGTTCATCATAATGTCGCATCATTTCATTGATTTTATATGAAAGAGCTAGATGTCTTGATTTATCATCTGTCATGACTCAGCTCCTATCAGTTCTAATAGTTCTTCATATGCAACAAGTACTTCATTAGCAGTGTCTCCATCCATGAACTCAAGTTGTTGTCTTAGGTCCATTATTTCTTTAACATAATCTTTGGCTTCATTAGACAATGTATCCATATCTTCTTCTTTTTCAGCTTTAACTTCTTCAGAAAAGGATAAGTGTTTTTCAAGTTTTTTGTATTTTTCTTCTAGCATTCTTTGTAGTTCAGGAGACAGCACTAGTCCTTGGGCAACCACATTTTGGATAAAGCTCATAAGACTGGCAGTTTCTTTTGCTGATTGGGAAGATTGAGAAAGAAATGAATCTATCATTTTTTCAAGCACATCACCATTTTTATCAAAAGTTGTAATAGCTTCTTTAACTTTCCCATCCTTAAGAAGTACAAGTAAGTTTGAAGCCATGATTTGTACTGCAGGAGAAGTCATTTCAATTATTGGAGAATTGTTCATTTGTGTATTGTTTTGTTGAATTTTATTTTGCGATTGGTTTAATAATTGATCCATATGTTTAGGAATATCATTTGCTTGTTCTGATAGAGTCTCAACATCATAACTTTTAAGTACACTTGAGATGTCTTCAGTAGCTTTTGAGCTATTAGAGTTCATCATATTTTTTACAAAATCTTTAACTGTTAATTGTTTTGATAGCAAGCTTTTAATGCCTTGAGTTAAAGAATCATTATTCGTTGGCTGTTGTTCCTTTTCAAAATATTCTTTAATTTCTTTAGTTATTTGCTGCTCAGTTGATGGTGAGTAGCTCTTAATATTGTTTGGAACATTGTTAATTGATAGATTGCTTTGCACTTTTTACTCCTTACAGTTATCGTTTTACCCATTTAAAAGATTTTTAAACATGATAAAATATGGAGCATTATGAAAGCCAATAAAAACATTTTAGACATCAAACCATACGTGCCTGGTAAACCAATAGAAGAAGTTCAAAGAGAGCTTGGCTTAGAGAGAGTTATTAAATTAGCAAGTAATGAGAATAACCTTGGAGTACCAAAAAGAGCTCTAGAAAAGGTACAAAGTAAACTCAGTGAATTGTTTTTATATCCAGATGGTTCATGTTATAAGTTGAGAACCAAGTTAGCCGAGAAGCTTGGTGTTGATAAAAGCCAGCTTATTTTTGGTAATGGTTCTGATGAGATTTTACAATTAATCGCTTTAGCTTATTTATCAGAGGAGAAGTCAGCAGTAATAGCAAATGGTACTTTTTCTGAGTATGAGTTCTCTGCTAAATTAATGAATGCAAAAAGTGTAGTAGCGCCTTTAAAGGATTATACTTATGATTTAGATGCTTTTGCGAAGGCTCTAGGTGATGATACCAATGTAGTGTTTTTATGTAATCCAAATAATCCTACTGGAACATATTTTCCAGCTAAACAATTAGAGTCATTTTTAGATAAAGCACCAGCAGATGTGCTTATAGTAATAGATGAAGCATATTATGAATATGCCTATGGTGATGATTATCCGCAGTCAATTCCTCTGTTAGACAACTACGAAAACATAATTATTTTAAGAACATTTTCTAAGGTTTATTCATTAGCTGGATGTCGCATAGGTTATGGTATTGCATCGAAAGAAATTATTGAGGTTCTGAATAGAGCAAGACAACCATTTAATGTTAACTCACTTGCACAAGAATTAGCTGTTGCTGTTTTAGAAGAGGATGGTTGGATAGAAGAAGTTAGAGCTATTAATGAGGCGCAAAAAGAGTATTTATACCAAGAATTAGATAAACTTGGAGTTAAGTATCTGCCAACAAAAGCTAATTTCATTTTTATTGACATTCAGAAGAACGCACAGGACGTTTTTCAGGCATTAATGAAGCTTGGGGTTATTATTAGACCTATGACAGGTTTTGGCTTTCCTGAGGCTATTAGAGTAAGCATTGGTTTACCAGAAGAAAATAAGTTTTTTATTGAGTGTTTAAAAAAGGTTCTTGATTCTTTACGTAAGTAGTCTCTGTGATATAATTTAGTTTCCTCAATGCTCCTGTAGCTCAGTTGGTAGAGCGCAGCCATGGTAAGGCTGAGGTCCCCAGTTCAATCCTGGGCGGGAGCTCCATTTTTATTCAAAAATTATGTTACGTTAATATTAAGTTTTGTTTTGTTTTCAAAACGTGTGCAATATGTTGGTTAACTCATCGATAATTTTTTGGATATAAATTATTAAGGATGGGTTATGTTAAAGAAGTTAGTAAGTTTAAGGCAACCAGCTTTTCCAAAAGGGTTAACATTAGAAGCAATTATTCTTAGATATAAAAGAGAGAATTCCTTCTCTGGTTGCTCTGGCATAAGTTGGTTAGATAGTAGAATGTTGGATACACTTGTTTCAATGCTAGCTGATAGGTTTGAGCCAGATGATGAGGTGTCAGAAAAGGACCTTGAGGATTTAACTTTAGGTGAGCTTGCAACTTTATGGGAATCGAACAGAAAAGATGTTCGTGAGTGGCTTATCTTTAGAGGTGCATCTAAGTCAGCAGGAGAAAACTATGGATACCCTTTTAATGTAAAAAGCTTTGGTGATCTAACTACAAAAGATCAACTTGAGCTTATTAAAAGGAAAAGATTAGTTAAGCAGATAATGGATAGTTGTGATGAGAAGGATAGAAAAATATTTACACAGAGACTAACATGGATAACAAATAGGGCTTTGGAAGTTATTGCAATAATGAATAGTAAAGCTAGAAGACTATTGTTTGGGTTTATTGATACATTAGATAATGATAGACATATTGGAGCTTCAATTATTAAGGGCTTTTTCTTTATTTTCAGGTCTTTTAAGTCAGAAAACATTGATCCAAAAGTATTATTGACTGATATTGCTTTCGAAGGAGTTGAGGGTTCTACAAATAGATTACTTAAGGAAACAATTTGTGAGCTGTTTGGTCAGTTCATTCAGTTGGAGGATAGTGGGGGTTTTAGTTTGAGTCCAACCGATGGACTTAGAACTTATATTTCTAAAATTGCAACAGAGATTAAGGCTAATAGGTTTAATCTTGGTTCATCGAATGTGTTAAAGGGAATTGTCGGTGAACTCTTAGTAGCTTATTATTTCAAGTTTTTTGGTTCTACCATAGTTGGTTTTGATGTTAAGGTAGATGACCGCTTAGTAGAGGGCAATGAAGTTGATATGTATATTATAGATAAAAATAATAATTTATTAAGCATAGAGGTTAAAAACTGGGAAGTAAATAGTTTAGAGAAGGCAGAACAGCTTGTCTCTAAGATTTCAAGACAGCTTTCAAATGAGGCTAGGGTCAAGAAAGATGAACAAATGAGAATTAGGCTTGGTGCAAAAGCAGTAAAACGTGTAGGTATCTTAGTTAGAGAGACAGACGGTCAGGAAAACTTGAGGCAATTAGCAAGAGAGCAGGGATTTGACTTAATGATAATTCCGTTGTGTCCTAGATGGGTCGCTAAAGGTGAATATCGTATACAACAATAAATACTGTCATTGCTTTTAATTATTATCTAAAGATATAATTTATTTAATGAGATTTATCAAGGTAATAGCAAATAGCCTTAGGTTTGGTAGTAAGAGCTTTTCTGATTCGCCATTACGATTCTAATATAGCATACAAATAATAATCAGCTAGCTGATTTGTGTTATCCTAAAACAACTTCTATTGTATGTTCTTTCCCATCTGTAAAACTAGGAGCAATATTTCCAACTGTTTCTGTGCCGTCAACCTTAAATGATTTAACACCTTTTGAAGCATTGGTTGGGTTCTTAACAGTGATTTTGTAAGTAGCTCCTCTAAATTTTCTTGTTGCTTTAAATCCGTCCCATTTCTTTGGTATGCAAGGATCTATTTTTAACCCTAAATGAGTTGGCATAATCCCGCAGATGTATTTTGTTGCCGCTTGGTATGTCCAAGAGGAAGTTCCTGATAACCAGCTGTTTCTTGCTAGTCCGAATTGTGGATGTTCATCTCCAAGAATGTTTTGTGGGTAAGAATATGGCTCACACTCAAAAGAATCAATTATATCGTTTTTCGATGCTGGGTTAATTTGGTTATAGTACTGAAATGCTCTATCACCATTCCCCATCATTGTTTCAGCAATCATTACCCAAGGATTAGCGTGAAGGAAGATACCACCATTTTCTTTCGCTCCAGGTGGGTATGTTGAGATGCCTCCAACTCTCCAGTCAAACCCATTAAACCCAGGGTAGCTAAGCTTAATTCCAAATTTGGTGTTTAAGTATTTATTAACTGAGTTAAGAGCTTTTTCTGCTCTTTCTTTTGGAGCAAAACCAGAGATAATAGGCCAAGATTGTCCATTCGTATATATTTTCCCATTTGCATTTTTTGATGAACCTAATGGTGTGCCATCTTCTTGGAAATAACGCATATACCATTCTCCATCCCAAGCAGAATTATTATAGTTATCTCTCATAACTTCATAGTCTTTTTTGTAAGATGCAACGCTCTTTGTGTCGTTCATGTAGTCAAGTAGCTCAATTATTTCTTTTAGAGCAGTACCGTAAAGGTTTGCATTGAACATACTTTCTGCTTTGCCTTTAAGATTAACAGTATCATTCCAGTCTGCAAATCCTAGAAGCGGAAGCCCATGGCTACCAGTGTTTGTTTTGGTAAAGTTAAGAGATCTTTTTAGATGTTCTAAAACAGTTCCCTTTTGTCTTTTATCATTAGGAGTATGCTTTTCATAGAACGTGATTTCCTCATTTAGAAAATCATAGTCACCAGTTTCTTTTAAGTAGGCTGAGACAGCTAGAACAATCCAAAGATGGTCATCACCATAGTATTTATGTCCTTCTTCTTCTCTTGAGTCGCCTTCGTTTGCTTCCATAGTTAGAGGGAAGTATTGGTGCATTGCTGAACCATCTGGTTTTTGAACGCTAAGAAGATTCTTTATAAGTCTTTTACCGTTTGCTGGCATGTTAGACATTATTCCCATAGTATCTTGAGAACTGTCTCTGAAACCAATTCCTCTATCAGAACCTAGACCAAGCTGGTAAAGAGACAAGTATCTGGACCAGTTGTAGGTTGTGTGACATTGTCTTGGATTATGAACATTAACCATAGAGTTAAATGCTTTGTCTGGTGTTTCAACCTGCTGACATGAGAAGAAGTCTTTCCAGAAATCCCTTAAGTCACTAAAAGCTTTATCAACATTTTTTTCTATTCTATATTTTTCAATGATTGGCATTGCTGTTTCAATGTTATCTTGTTGTGTAAGTAATGTAATAACTCTTACGGTTTGACCTTTTTTTACAGTACCCATTTTATGTAGCAGAGCACTTATGTTGTCGCCTCTTCTTGTTTCATAGTTAGAAAGAGATGGCTCTTGTAATGAAAGTGGATTCTTCCAGCTTCCATATTCATTATCACCTAGGAATTTTTTTCTGTCTGTTTCAAAGGAATCGACTTTGTAGTTAGATGTGAATATATTAACCGCAGTATCTCTTTTCATGAAAGCATATTGCTTGTGAATTATTGTTCCTGCTTTTTCCTTAATTGCGTCAACTGTCATTGTTTGTGGAACCCAGTCAGCGTTTGTAAATTGTTTAAGTGAATCAAAATGAGAATACTCAACAACTGGAATAATATCTAATTCAACATCATGGTTGTTTAGGTTAGTTACTGTAATATCTCTAATAACAACTTCTTCGTTAGCTGGAACAAAGATTTTTACTTCTGTTCTTATTCCATAGAACTCAGAGATAATGGTTTGGTATGAGCAACCTACATGACATTCAAAAAGGTCATACTTATCAAGAGTAGGAACAAAGAAAGGGGAGAATAGTTTATAACCACTTTTTTCTTTGATACGTACATAAAGTGTCTCGCCTTTGAAGTCTGAGGATGGTAGCTGAGGGATGTATTTAACGATTCTATTTAACGCAGGGTCTTTCTTGCATATAATTGACCCACCAGTATGGTCAACTATTCCACCAAAGTTTAAAGTACCCACATAGTTAATCCATTTAACTGGGGTTTTTGGGTTGGTTATAACATACTCATGATTCTCGTCATCAAAATATCCATAATTTGTCATTTGCTTCTCCTTATAGTTTTTTATATTATCAGTGTTTTTACCAGCTAGGTTCAATGCAGATTACATTGAAAACTTTTTGTCCATCTTTTGCGCCTTGGTAGAAAGCTTTGTTTGATGCGTATCTAATTTTTGCAAAAGTGAAGAATTTGCTTAGCGGTTTAAGCTTAAGTATTGGGTTAAAGTAAAGTATAGAAAAGAAAATGAGTGAACTAATAGAAATGCTTGATATGATTGGTAGTCCCTCATTATCAGGGAAAATAATTTGTAGTATTAAGGCAAGAATAGTCATAGTAAAAGAGAATCTCATTAGGTGAAAGTTTCCAATATGAATAATGCCTTTTTTAGGGAAAGGTACCATAAATTTAAATTTTCCATATTGGATGTAAATTTCTAATCCTTTTTGTTTAGCATGCTTGTTAATAAGTAGAGGATGTCCGTACCCATATCCGTAGAATTGTTTTTTGAATTGTTCTAGGCTGCCCCTGTGCATGTGCTTAACAACTGCTTCTTTTGCAAAATATAGCTTATAGCCTACTTCCATTATTCTGAGAGAAAAATCCACGTCTTCACCAGTTGGTTGTTCCCAGAATTTACCACCAATTTTTTTGATTGCCTCTGTGCTGACAGCAAAATTTGCTGTTGCAAAGAATGGACAATTATCGCCACCATTAACTTCATGAGCATATCCTTTGGTAATTGTCGGCATAAGTCCAGATCTTTGGATTCCACATCGTTCTCTAGGACTTAAAAAGAATGTTTGCTCACAATATGATTCTGTCCAGTTGTCAGACTCAACTTTTAAGGTTAGAATTTCTCCTCCAACTCCACCTACTTCATCATTTTTAAATGGTCTAATAAGTTCGTATACCCAGTCAGCATTAGGAGCACAATCGCCATTAGTAAACAAAACATAGTCATTTTTTACTTCTTGAATAGCAGCGTTTCTTGCATGACCAGCAGATTTGCAGTTTTTAACTTGAACAAATTTTACCCATTTGTTTTGTTTTTGAAAGTTTCTTATTATTTCAATGGTGGAATCGGTTGAGTCTCCGTCAGCCATAATAAGCTCCATTTTATCTTTTGGGTAATCAATGTTGTTCATGTATTCAAACGTTGTCTTTAGTGTTCTTTCCGCATTTTTCACAGGAATGATTATAGAAATTGTAGGTTCGAAATTTTTCTGAGTATTTTTATTGATAACCAAAATAATAGCTCCTAAAATTGTGAGTAAGATTTTCTTCGTATAGAGTATTTTAAAACAAGGGTTTAGTCAATAAACAAGTTATAGTTCGATATATTTTTTACAGATAGAATTCTCTGATTTTAGTATTTTTGATCCTCTTGTGATTTTGCATAGGCTCATGTGGTAATCATTAGCGATTTCTCGTTGGCTTTTGCCTGAGTTTAAGTCTTTCATTAGTTGCCACCTTAGAGTAAGTGAGTTTCGCTCTTTGTCCGTTAGTATCTCTTCTAGAAACTTCTTCATTTCATTTTTGTCAGTAATTGATGTGAAAGTGTTTAATAGCTCATTATAGGTATTTGTCATAACATTGCTCCTAGTTACTGTAGATAGTAACATATAGATACAATAAATCCCAGAACTAGTCTGGGATTTATTAAGAAAGTTACTTTAAGTAAACAGGTCTATGTGTATAAGAAGTATGGAGTAGGTCATGAGCCTTATGGCTATTTGGGTGATCCAAGTATTCTTCATATACTTTTTGAACCATCGGGTTGTGATGTGAACATCTAGCCTTAGACTGTTTATCGTCAGTATAGATGCCTTCTGTTCTTTTGTTTCTTATTGTGTTTGTTACACCATAAGGTTGTCCTCCGCCACCAACACAACCTCCAACGCAAGCCATTACTTCAATAAAGTGCCATGGAGTCTCTTCACCTTTTGCTTTAGCTTCTTTAATCTTGTTCATTACTTTTTTAACGTTACTAAGTCCGTGAGCAACAGCAACTCTTACTTTTGTACCTTTTATGTCTATCTCTGCTTCTTTAACGCCTTTTAGACCTCTTACTGGGGTAATATTGATGTCAGAAAGTTCTTCTTTGGTAATTAGATAATAAGCGGATCTAATAGCTGCTTCCATAACCCCACCAGTAACACCAAAAATAGTTCCAGCACCAGTGTATTCACCAAGAATACTGTCAGCTTTTCCTTCTGGTAATGCGTCAAAAATAATGCCAGAAGACTTGGTCATTCTAACAAGTTCTCTAGTTGTAATAACTACATCAGTGTCCTGAATGCCACTTGCAGACATGTTTTCATCTCTGGATATCTCATACTTCTTTGCGGTACATGGCATTACTGAAACCATGAAGATATCTTTAGGGTCTATTCCATTTTTTTCAGCGTAGTATGTTTTTGCAAGTGCACTAAGCATTTGTTGAGGTGATTTTGCAGTAGAAAAATGTTCAATACAGCATGGATAGTATTTTTCTAAATAATCTACCCAGCCTGGACAGCAAGATGTTATTAATGGAAGGCTTGCAGGGTTATTAAGAAACTTATCTACAAACTCTGATCCTTCTTCCATAATAGTTAAGTCAGCAGAGAAGTTAGTATCAAATACAGCTTTGAACCCAAACTTCTTCAACAGTGAGTAGATTTTATTTGTTACTATTTCTCCCGATTCAAGCTTGAATCCTTCACCAAAAGCTACTCTAACTGCAGGAGCAAATTGGACAACAGCATGCTTTGTTGTATCGTTTAGACCTTCCCAAACCTTATCAACTTCATCTTTTTCAACTATTGCACCAACAGGGCAGTGGGCACTACATTGGCCACATTTAACACAAGGACTTTCATTAAGCTCTAGGTCTCCAGCAGGTGCTATATTTGTATTAAATCCTCTGCCGATAAACTCTAACGCCCAAACATCTTGAACATTTTGGCATACTTGTACACATCTTCCACAGGATATACATTTCTGTCTATCAAGTATTAATGACGTGGTTGATTTATCAATATTTTTTGGTTTTAGTTGAGGCTTGAAAACTTGTTCTCTTATTCCAAATTCTTTAGCAAGTGTTTGTAATTCGCAGTTACCATTCCTTTGACAGGTTAAGCATTCGTTAGGATGGTTAGAAAGAATAAGTTCAAGAACAATTTTACGAATATTGTATAGTTCAGAGTCGTGTGTGATTATTTCTTGACCGTTCTCTGCAGCAGTAGCACATGCTCTTACTTTTTTGTTCATACCCTTAATCTTTACAATGCAAAGACCACAAGATGCTGTAGGAAGTAAATCTTCATGGTAGCAAAGTGTAGGTATTTTGATTCCTGCTTGTTTTGCTGCATCAAGGATTGAAGTTCCTGCTGGTACTTCTAGTTCAGTTTCATTTATTTTAATTTTTATCATTGTTTCAGTCATTTGTTTCTCCTTATCCTTTAATGACAGCGTCAAACTTACAAGCAGTTACGCAAGCGCCACATTTAATGCATTTTGATTGATCAATTACGTGGACTTGTTTTACTGTTCCAATAATTGCATTAGCTGGGCACTTTCTAGCACATGCTGTACAACCAATACATTTATCAGCAACTATCGTAAATGTCATAAGCGATTTACATTTTCCAGCGCTACATTTCTTTCCATTAATGTGTTCTAGGTATTCGTCTTCAAAGTATTTTAAGGTAGACATGACAGGATTACTTGCTGTTTGTCCAAGCCCACATAAAGAGGCATTATTCATTGCTATTGAAATGGCTTTTAAGTTCTTTATGCTTTGTTCTGTTGCGTTACCTGCAGAAATATCATCCAGTATAGAAAGTAGTTGTTTTCCACCAATTCTACAAGGAGCACATTTTCCGCAAGATTCATCTACAGTAAACTGTAAATAAAACTTAACTACATCGACTATACAGTCATCTTCATCCATAACAATTAGACCGCCAGAACCCATCATTGAACCAATTGCGGTAAGGTTATTGTAGTCAATTGGTGTGTCTAGATACTGTTCAGGGATAACTCCACCAGATGGCCCACCAGATTGAGCAGCTTTAAACTTCTTGTTGTTTATAATGCCACCACCAATATCATAGATGATTTCTCTTAAAGTAGTTCCCATTGGAACTTCAATTAATCCTGAGTTATTGATTTTGCCAGTTAAAGCAAACACTTTAGTTCCTTTTGAGTTTTCAGTACCAATTTTGCTAAACCATGCTCCGCCTTTATTAATAATTACTGGAACATTGGCCCATGTTTCAACGTTATTGATACAAGTTGGTTTTTCCCATAGTCCTTTGACGGAAGGGAATGGTGGTCTTGGTGTTGGCATTCCTCTGCTACCTTCAATAGAACGAAGTAGGGCAGTTTCCTCTCCACACACGAAAGCTCCAGCTCCAAGTCTTATTTCAATATCAAAGCTAAAGTCTGATCCAAGGATATTGTCGCCTAGTAAACCAAGCTCTTTAGCTTGTTTAATAGCTATTTCAAGTCTAGTAATTGCAAGAGGGTATTCAGCTCTGATATAGATAAATCCTCTACTAGCGCCTATTGCTTTTCCGCAAATTGCCATAGCTTCAAGAACGGAGTGTGGGTCGCCCTCAAGAGTACTTCTGTCCATATATGCTCCAGGATCGCCTTCGTCTGCGTTACACACAACATATTTCTGGTCAGCATTTTCTTTTTTTGTAAGATTCCATTTCATCCAAGTTGGGAATCCAGCTCCACCACGACCTCTTAATCCAGAGATTTTTAGTTCATTGATGATATCGTCAGGAGTCATTTGGAAAATAACTTTTTCTAATGCTAAGTATCCATCTCTTGCAATATATTCATTGATGTTTTCTGGATCGATTACGCCACAGTTTCTTAAAACAATACGAAATTGTTTTTGGTAAAATTCGATATCTTCTATCTTTACTCTTCCTTTATCTTCCGATGGTTTATATTCAAGTCTTTCAACAGTTCTTCCTTTTACAAGGTGTTCTTGAACAATTTCTTTAATATCATCAGGAGTTACTTTTACATAAAAGGTGTTATCTGGAAGAATCTTTATGATAGGACCTTGTTCACAAAATCCAAAACATCCAGTTTTTACTACTTGAACATCATTTTTTAAGTTGTTATCAAATATTTCTTTTTGGAGGAGTTTATACATTTCATCTGATTTACTAGATTCACATGCTGTTCCGCCACAAATTAGTACGAAGGTATTGTATGCCATTTTATATTCCTTTCTTTAGTTCTCAATAATGTCCATAGCAGGTTTGTCCTGGATATGGTCATCTAACAGTTCTTTACCAATAATATGTTTTAATACGATTTTTTTTGCTACAGTTCCATCTACATTTCCATATACAACAGTTGGCATCCCTGGGATAACAACTTCGACTGTTGGTTCAACATTACATGAACCCATACAGCCGGTTTGTTTGACCTTTACATTGGTTAGTCCATTCGTGTCTAATGCTTCAATAAATGCGTTTAAGGTTTCTTTTGCGCCTGCAGCAATGCCACATGTCCCCATTCCGATGATAATTGAACTCTTATCTTGCTCATTGTTTCTTCTTGAAAATTCTTGTGTTTTCTCTTCTCGAAGTTTTCTTAGGTCATCTAGTGTAAGTTTGCTCATTTTTACCTCCTATAATATGTTGTCTATTAAATATTGTTTTATTAGACTTAGCGATTCAACTGAATCTGTTTCACCGATTGCTTCAATGATTTCTTTCTTTGAAAATGATGTAGCCTTGTCATTGTTATGTTCTTGGATGTCAAGATTGAACTCGCCAGGAAAGTTTAGTAGCGATAAATAAGTTATTACTTTATCACCAACAGGTGGAGTATCTATGTTGTTTTTATTAAAAGAAAACTTAATAGTTGTTCCTATGTTAGGTTCAGATTTAATAAGTATTTCTCCTTGTGCTTGCTGGATTGCTTGAACAATAAATGGCAAACCAAGTCCAATTTCTCTATCATGTTTTTTGTCTTCATCTGTGTAAAATGGATTTAAAGCTTTTTTAAGTGTTGACTCATCCATTCCCTTGCCATTATCTGTAATAGTTACTTCAAAGATATTGTTGTTATCATTTATATCTAAAGTAATAACGCTTGCTCCAGCTTCTATGGAGTTTTGAGTAATATCTGAAATATAATCACAAACAGTGTAATGCATTTTATTGATACTTCTTTAAAATCCCTGGAATTTCCTCTTTGGTAAGTTTTCCGTATACTTGCTTATCAATAATCATAACAGGGGCAAGACCACAACAACCAACACATCTTAGTGCTTCTAATGAAAACTTTCTATCTTCAGATGTGCCATTAACTGGAATCCCGAAGTTTGTTTCAAGTTCATCAATAATGTCTTGTCCGCCTTTTAAGTAGCAAGCAGTGCCCATGCAAACTTGTATTTGATATTTTCCTGGTTCTTCAAGTTTGAAATAATGATAGAAAGTTATTACTCCATATATTTTTGCTAGGGTAACATCAATCATTTCTGTTAGTTTTAATGCTGCTTTTCTTGGCACATACCCAAACTCTTCTTGTACCTTATGAAGAATCATTATTAGATTCCCAGGTTTGTCCTTCCATTCCGCTATATAATCATTTAGTTCTTGAGAGAAATTAATCTGTTCTGACATTGTCGCCTCCACTTTTGCAATAATTTTAAGTGTATTATAATACTATGCTATATTTATCTGCAATAAAAAAAGATAAAACTACTATCTAAATGAATTTTATGAGCAACGCTGTGCTTTAATATTTGTAATATATACTGTTTATTGTTACAATAAAGAACATTATAATGATACTGGAGGATATTAATGACTTTTAATAAAGAGTTGGTTGTAAGGTTATTAAGGTATAAGAACGCATTGCTTAAGTTAAAGAACCTTGGTGTTTTAAAGGTTTTTTCCGACAATATTGCTGACACTGCTGGGGTTACTGCCTCTCAGGTTAGGAAAGACTTTTCGTTACTTAAGATAGCTGGTAATAAAAGAGGAGGCTATCAGATAAAAGAATTACTAGAAGACATCACTGATATTGTTGGACCAACTAGTGGGGAGAGTATTATTGTAGTTGGTTGTGGAAATATTGGAAGAGCGCTGATTAACTATAAAGGATTTCATAGTGAAACCTTTGAGATGATTGCTGGCTTTGATATAAGTCCAGAAACTGTTAGTGGTTCATTAACTTGTCCAGTATATGGTATGGATAAATTAGAAGAGTTCTTGTTAGGTAAAAATATTAAGGTTGCCATCATTTCAGTGCCTGACAATGTTGCTGCAGAGGTATATGATAAGTTAGTTAAATTAGGCGTTAAGGGTTTCCTGAATTTTGCTAGAGTTAATTTGAGGGAAATAGATGGCGTTTTTGTGAATAACGTTAACTTAGAGTTAAGTATAGAGAATTTGTTTTATTATATAAATTTTATGGAAAAAGGAACTAGTATATGAGCTCAGATTTAAAGAAAGTATCGTTTGCAGAAGTAGTATCAAGGTTGGAGTTGGGTATAGTTAATCAAGTTTCTGATTTAGATTCACTGTATGTTCAGAATCTAATTTTGTCTGACTTAATGAGTGATGTTTTAATGGTCGGCCACGATGTGGACTTACTTGTAACATCATTAGCAACAGACCAGTCAATTAGAACAGCAAGCATTATGGATATGTCAGGAGTAATTATAGTAAACGGTAAAGAAGTAACTGAGAATATGAGAGCATTAGCAGAGGAGCTAGGTATTAATTTGTTTTCATCACATCATTCAAAGTATCATGCTGGGTGTTTATTATACGATCTTCAGGAAGGACGGTAGCTATGCCAGTTAAGAATATTCAATTATTGCAAGAAAATTCACCATCAATTTTATTAGACGTTATATATAGGTCTAAGATAAAGGATATTATGGCAACAAAGCTAGTAACTGCTCCTTCAACGGTTACTATTAAAGAAGCTAAGTCAATTATGAAGGAGGCAGAAGTTACTGGTATTCCAATAGTTGAGGATAACGAGATAATTGGAATGATTAGTATTGATGATGTTTTTAGGGCTATTGATGGCGATTATATGGATGAATTAGTTCTTAATCATATGTCAACTGATGTTATAGTTTTAGAAGATGATATGCCACTTGCTTTTGGTATAACTTATTTTGAAAAGTTTAAGTATGGAAGATTTCCCGTTATTGATAAGAATAGAAAATTAGTTGGCATTATAACCAGTAGAGATATTCTTCATGAGCTTCTTTTTCAGCTAAACCACGAGGTTGCAAGATTGGAAAGTGAGATAAGAAGCGATAATGATCCAGATTTAACAACTTTAAAAGAGGTTTTCAAGATTAAGAAGATGGATTTTGCAAATGCTGGTAAAGCCTCAAATGAAATTAAGAAGCTTTTAAAAGATAGGAATTTTGATCCTAAATTTGTTAGAAGAGTATCTGTAGCTGCTTACGAGTTAGAGATAAATATTGCTATTCATTCTGATGGTGGTGAGCTAGAGTTTTTCTTAGATAAGAAGAAGGCTGTAATCGTTGCAAGAGATAGCTCTCCAGGAATAGAAAATGTTGAATTAGCTTTGAAACAAGGGTTTTCTACAGCCGATAATACTATTAAGTCGCTTGGTTTTGGAGCTGGAATGGGTCTTCCTAATGTTAGGCGTGTTTCTGATGAGTTTAATATTACCTCTGAGCTTGGAAGAGGAACAATTGTTCAGGCAGTTATTTTGATTGATAGCCAAGAAGGGAGTTAATATGAAAATATCGGACTTAGAACTTGTTGAGGGATTTAAAGTAGTTCAGCCAGACTATGAAGATACAGAGATAAAAGCTGGATATACTTCGGATTTGTTAAGTGATGTTATGGCAAACGCTGGAGAAGCAAACGTCTTAATTTCTATTCAGGCACACAAGAACACTTTGGCTGTTTGTAAGTTGTTAGATATTGGTGCTTTAGTTGTTTGTAATGGTAGAGATACTGATGAAGAATTTATGGATATTGCAAAAAGGGAACGTATTGCAGTCTTTGTAACAGATTTTAACCAATTTAAGGTTAGTTATCTTATTGGTAAAATGCTTTAGTCTATGGATAAATTAAGCATAATAGAGCTGAACAAGCAAGGATTAGCTGATTTGCATATTCATTCTTGTTTATCTCCCTGTGCAGATTTATATATGTCACCAAGGTTTATTGCTAATAACGCAGTTGAACGAGGCTTAAAAGTAGCTGCGTTGACTGACCACAACACTTCTCAGAATTGTCCAGCATTTAAGTCTGCTTGTGAGAAAGTTGGCTTAATCCCATTGTTTGGGATGGAGCTTAATACAAGAGAAGAAATCCATGTTCTTTGTATTACGGATGATTTAGATAGGGCACTTGCTTTTGATAAAATTGTTTCAGAAAAGATATCTAAATTTAAAAACGATCCCTTGGTTTTTGGCGACCAACCAGTCGTGAACGAAGACGAAGAAGTGCTGTATCAGATTCCATATTATTTAGGTGGAGCTGTAAGTATTTCTATTGACCATATTTTTGATTATATTGATTCAGAGAAATGGATGGTGATTCCTTCACATATAAATAGAAAGCGAAATAGTCTTATTTCTCATTTAGGTTTTATCCCAGATTTGCCTTTTGATGCAGTAGAAGTTGCAAAAGCTAATGATGATGGCAGGGAAAAGTGGGGAAACTACATAGTTGTTCGTAATAGCGATATGCATCGGATAGAAGCTTAGTTTATTTTCTCCAAAAGCTCGGTGTGAATATTACAATAACCGTGTAGATTTCCAGCCTACCAACCATCATTAAGAAAGCCAAGAAGTATTTTATTCCAATAGGTAAAAAAGCGTAGTTATCTAATGCTCCAACTAGTCCTAATCCAGGACCTATGTTGCCGAGACATGCAGCTACAGCACTAGTTGATGTAATAATGTCTATTTGAAATAAGGTTAGAAATAGTGATGAAAAGATAAAAATAAGGAAGTATAGGAAAATGAATATTGAGATGTTCCTGACAATGTTTTCTGATACTGCTTGTTTATCTATTTTGATTTTATAAATCATTTTTGGGTGTAATACTTTTGTTATTTCTTTAAGTAAACTTTTTCCCATTACCAGTACTCTTCCAATTTTAACACTACCGGCAGTAGATCCAGCCATGGCGCCAAAAAACATAAGAAATACAAGAAGAAATTGGCTGAATTGAGGCCAAAGTTCATAGTCAGCTGAAACAAATCCAGTAGTAGTAATAATTGTCATGACTTGGAATCCAGCTAATCTTAGATTATTAAGGAGAGATATATTATTATGATAATTGATATTAAGCATAACAAATATCCAAGATATTAGAACAATAAAGAGGTAAAGTTTAAATTCGCTGTTGTGAAAATAATTAAACTTTTTGGTTCTAAGAAAATTGATATGGAGTGTAAGATTTAGACCAGCTATAAACATGAACAAAACAATTATCCATTCAGCAGCTGGGTTATTAAAGCTAATTATGGATAAATCTTTTGTAGAAAAACCTCCAGTGGACATCGTTGTTAATGAGTGATTAATTGCATCGAAAAAGCTTAGACCAGTTAGTTTTAGTAATAGTGTCTGTGCAATAGTAAGTGCAATGTAGATAATCCAAAGGGTTTTGGCTGTGTCTTTTATTCTAGGAAAAACCTTTTCTTTAGTTGGACCAGGCATTTCAGAATTGAATAGTCTGACAGCTCCAAGACCTATTTCTGGCAATATTGATACTGCTAAAACAATAATTCCTAGTCCTCCAATATATTGAGTTATTGAACGCCATAGAAGAATTGAGTTTTGAGTTCCTTCTATTTTAGTCATTACAGTAGCTCCAGTTGTTGTAAGCCCTGACATGGTTTCAAAAAAAGCATCACCAAAACTAGTGAAAGTGCCAGATACAAGATATGGGATGCTTCCAATTATTGAGTATGCAATCCATCCCAGTGTAACAATTAAGAAGCCATCTTTAAGAGAGATATTGTCAACTTTTTGAGTAAGAATTTGTAAAGAAAGCCCAATTCCTAGGCTGAAGTATATTGTCATTAAGAAAGGTTTAATATCACTACCACTATCAAAGAAAGCATAAATTAAAGGTACCATGATAATAACTGAAAAATAAGTGAGCATTTTCCCAAGTACAAAGAAGATACTTCTAGGGTTCATTAGTCAAAAAGTTCCTCAATTTCCTTTTGAGAATTATCTCTAGCAAAGATAACAACTTTGTCTTTTACGTTGCATTTATAGTCACCAGAAGGAATTAGTGTTGTATTGTTTGTTTTAATAATACCACCAACGAGTAAGCTAATAGGAATTTTGATGTCTTTTAATTTGTTTTTTGTTAATGTGCATTCCTTTGTTATCTCTTGTTCAATTATTTCTATATTTGTTTCCGGTAGTGCATAAAATGAAGTAATGTTTCCACCTCGTACGTGCTGTATTATTTCATTAGATACACTAACTCTTGGTGCAATAAGATGGTCAATTCCTAGTTTGTTGACTAGTGTTACATAATCAGGTCTTTTCATTAAACAAATAGCTTTCTTAGCACCGTTGTTTTTAGCTAATATACTTGCCAGAAGATTGTTCTTGTCGTCTGTCCCAGCAGCAATAAATATGTCAGTATCTTGTATCCCTTCCTCAATTAAGAGGTTAAGTTCTGTAGCATCTCCTTTTATTATTATTGTTGAGTCAAGTTGTTCAGATGCGTCATCACATTTAGCTTGGTTAGGCTCTATTAGAGTAATATTAGAATATATATCTTCTAGGCTTTTTGCTACATTTATTGCTATGCCTTCGCCACCCATAATAATGATCTTTTTGTTTTTATTCTTAATAGGTTGGAGGGTAGTCAGGATTTTTTTGATATCACCTTGATTAATCATAATATAAATGTGATCTTCCTCAGTAAGAATAAAGTCTCCTTTGGGAATAAAATTATTTTCTTTTCTTACAACAAAAACTACCATAAAAGGGAATTTCCATATTTGTTGTTTAAGTGTGCTTAATTGTTTATTTTTTAGGTGAGGATGATCATTAATGTCCAGCCGAATAAGTTGCATTTTCCCTTCGTTAAAGTCCATTATTTTATTAAAATTATATTGTGTTGCACTAAGGTTTATAATATCTTTTGTTGCAGAAAGGTCGGAATTTATAACCTTATTTACTCCAATTTTTTTATATGGGAAGGAATAATCTCCGTAGTTTTCTTCTAGTGTTTTAACTCTGGCAATAGTATATGCGTTACCAAATTCTTTTGCTAACAAACAAGCAATCAGATTTGTTTCATCGGAGTTTGTTACTGCAATAACCATGTCTGCGCTTGCAACTTCAGCTTCTTTAAGTGATTCTGGGTTTAAGCAAGAGTCTTGTATAGCAAGAATATCTAATGATGAAGAAAGTTTCTCGATTTGATTAATCTTTTTATCAATTATACTAATTCTGTGTCCTTCAGAGGAAAGCTTTTCTGCTAAGTATGAACCAACATCACCAGAACCAAGAATCAGAATCTTCATAGTTAGTATTATAACGTTCAATAGTTCAATGGTTCAATGGTTTATTTGCTAGCCCCTCGTAGCTATTTGTTTAATGAGAAGTGGGGTTTATATGTTTTAGCTCATTAAGACGTTTAAGTTCTTTACGTAGGAAGAAAAATACGATTAGTATTGCGGATCCATCTGCGATAGGGAATGAATACCAAATACCGTTAGCTTGAAAAAAAATAGGTAAAATTAGGACCAGTGGGATTAAGATAATTACTTGTCTACTTAGTGTTAGAAATAATGCTGTCCAAGCTTTTCCTACAGCCAAGAAATAGGTAGCACCAATCATTTGAAACCCAAATAGGGGAAAGAATAAGATATTTAGTTGTAGCGCTATTGTTCCAAGTCTTATTGCTTCTGAGTCTGGGGTGAAAATACTTATAATTTGAGCAGGAAATAGCATCATAATAACAAAGAACACAGTACAGTATATAGTGCTTATTTTTAAAGTTTTTCTATTTACTTCAATAATTCTGTTATATTTTTTAGCTCCATAATTGTATCCAACTATTGGCTGATAAGCTTGAGTTAGTCCAAAAGGAGGTAGCATTACAAACATTTGTATTTTGTTAATAATTCCATATACTGCGATATAAATATCTCCACCATATAGTTTAAGTGAATTCTGAATAGCTATAGCTAGTATTATAAATGTTATTTGTCTTAAGAAGCTTGATGAACCAAGTGCGATTATTTCTTTTTGAATATTTAAGTTAATTTTAAAGTGTTTTTTTTCTAGAATTAGTGAAGTTTTTTTTGAGATGAAATAGTTTAAAACGTACATGAACGCAATAATTTGTGAAATTGCAGTTGCTATTGCTGCACCTTTTATTCCCAAGTGAAGTCCAAAAATAAATATTGGATCAAGAATAATATTAAGACCAAGCCCAATTAGCATGCTTATCATTGCTACTTTAGCATTTCCTTCTGAGCGAATTATGTTATTTGCAACAATAGAAAAACCAAAGAATGGTGAGCCAAGCAGAACAATAGCAAGATAATCTCTGGCATATGGCAATATGCCTTCTGTAGCACCAAAGAAAATCAGAAGAGGGTCAATAAAGATCAGTGCGAGTATTGTTAAGATAGTGCTAGTAACGAGTATAGACGTAATCGCATTACCAGCAGCTTGATGAGCAAGCTCAGTGTTCTTTTCGCCAAGTCTCCTCGAAATAACTGAAGCTGCCCCAACCCCAACCAGAAAACTGATTGCCATTATGAGCATTTGCATCGGTAGAGCGATGGTCACTCCAGCAATTGCGATTGTTCCAACTCCTTGACCAAGGAAGATAGTGTCAACGACATTGTATAAGGAATTGGCAAGCATACCAACTATTGCAGGTGCCGCCATTTTTGTGAGTAGTTTATTGATTGGCATTTCGCCAAGTGCTTTTTGGTGTTTATCCATCTTGCATAGTATAAGGGTAAAGTTTAAAAGGAAGAAGTTGAAAGATGATATTTTACAGAAAACAACTAGTCATTAAAGACATATAATTATTTATTTGTTATATTTGATATAGCTATAATTTTATTGGAGGAAACTTAGTGGCTGACGAGCAAGAAATATGTTTGGCAAATGGTCTATTTTCAAGGTTTATGAATGTTTTTGACCAGAAAGAGTACGAGTACTCAAGAGATTCTATATATTTTAGATTTAATGCTTATGGTCATTTGCTTCAAATAAAGCTTTTAAAGCCTGGGAGCTTGGAAGAATTAATTATAGACACACAAGATGTGTTAAGGCAGTATAACGATGTACTTAATAGTCTTGGCATAAGAGGTATTGAAAAGTTTTCAAAAGAAATTAGTGAAAAGTTTTGTTTTGTTTGTTCAGATTTTAATGCTGTTTCTTTTTTGTATAAAGAAAAAACAGATGTTTATGTGAACGTAATTAGCAGAATATTTTTTCAAGCTGAAACTGGTTCTCTTAAGATGAAAGTTAGTGCTGATATGAAACATATAAATATTGGTTTAATACAGCAGGATATTACTCCTCGTGAATATATTAAGTCTTTTGCAGATGTATATCAAAAAATATCAGTTGATTTATATGAGTTACATAAAGAGATAATGGATATTCTAAAGGATGAAAATATGAGCCATAATGCAATAGAGCATTTGGTTTTTACAAAAGGAGTGAGATGCAATGGTTGATATTTCTGGTGTTCCACTTAGAAGATTAGACTCTGTTAGTAAGAAAAAGACAGAAGGTAGTACTGTTAATAGTTCAGTAAATTTATCTGATGGTATTTTCCCAGTACTTGCATTAAACGAGAAAGAGCAGCGAGATGACAAAGAAGGAAGAAATAATAAACAAGACGAGCTTGGTCAATTCCTTAGAGGCATAAAAGATCCTTCGGAGAACGAAATATCTGTTGAGGATATTTAGATATGATCTGTGTTATCCAAAGAGTTACTGGCTCTAGTGTAGTTGTTGATGGTTCTGTTGTTGGGAAGATATCAACAGGAATGAATATTCTTCTTGGTGTTTATAAAGGTGATGATTATGAAGATATTCACAAGGTTGTTAGTAAGCTAGTTGATTTAAGAATATTTAATGATGAACAAGGCAAAATGAATCTTTCCATTAAGGACGTAAATGGTAGTGCACTTGTTATTTCTCAGTTTACTTTAGCTGGTTCTTTAAAAAAAGGAAGAAGACCGTCGTTTGATAACGCTGAAGAACCTGTTAGAGCAAAAGAACTTTATGATTATTTTTGTAGCCAATTATCATCACATGTCCCAGTTGAAAAAGGCATCTTTGCGGCAGATATGAAGGTGGAAATTCACAACGATGGTCCTGTCACTTTTATTTTGGATTCTAAACAGTTATGAATAGAATACCGATAATTATTGGAGCCACGTCCGTTGGTAAGACAAAGTATTCTATTGAGTTTGCATTAGAGAATAATTTGGAAATAATATCAGCAGACTCAATGCAGGTATATAAGTATATGGACATAGGCACCGCTAAGCCAACCAAGGAAGAAATGGCAGGAATTAATCATCACTTAATGGATATCATTGAGCCAGACGAGGAATGGAATTTGTTTAAGTTTGCAAAGCAAGCGAGACAGTTATTGTTTGAGACAGATAAAAAATATGTAGTTGTTGGTGGTACTGGGTTATATATCAAGTCACTTATAAATAATTATGCTGCACCAGAATCATCACCTAACGAGGAATTAAGATCAAAGTATTTAGTAGTATCTGCTAAGCAAGGTGTCGAGGAATTACATAGGATGCTCCAGAGAGTTGATTCAGTTTCAGCAGAAAAGATAAAACCAAGAGATGAATTTAGAATCATTAGGGCACTAGAGGTTTTTGAGCTAACAGGTATTCCTTTTTCAGAACAGAAAAATATGGATACCTCTTTTGCCGAGAATTTTCGTCTAATCTGTCTTGATATGGACAGAGCCTTACTGTATAAGCGGATAGGAGAACGTGTTGATAGGATGGTAGAGATGGGGTTGTTTGTAGAAGTTCAGGGGCTTTTGGCTAAGGGGTATAGTAAAGACCTTACTTCTTTGCAAGCGCTAGGGTATAAGGAAGTAATTATGCATTTTGAGGGATTGTTCAGTAAAGATGATTGTATTGAATTAATAAAAAAGAAAACAAGAAACTTTGCTAAACGTCAGCTTACTTGGTATCGAAGCTTTCCTAATGTAGAGTGGCTAACCCTTCCGTCACATAGCTAGTAACTTCTATGATATAATCTACCTATTATGAAGTTTCATACAGAATACTTAACGGTTAATACTAACAAGCAAAGAGAATACTTAAACATAACAAAAGATGTAGAAAATGCGCTTCAAAAGAGTGGCATTAAAGAAGGCATGATTTTGGTTTCTGCAATGCATATAACAGCTGGCGTATACGTAAATGATGCAGAAAGTGGGCTTATCCAAGACATTGATAAATGGCTAGAAAAATTAGCTCCTTTTAACCCTGATTACAATCATCATTGGACTGGTGAAACAAATGGTGATGCACATTTAAAAAGTATGTTAGTTCATCATGAAGTTATAGTGCCAGTAACAAAGGGGAAGCTAGATTTTGGTCCATGGCAACAGGTATATTATGCAGAGTTCGATGGTCAGAGGCCAAAGAGAATAATCATAAAGGTTATGGGAGAGTAGTCCCAATAATGAATAGTTTTTTTGTTACAGCTACTGATACAAATGCCGGAAAAACTATTGTAACTGCTGCACTTATTAAGTTGTTACGTTCAAAATCAATTAACGTTGCTCCATATAAGCCAGTTCAGTCTGGCGGTATAGAAGATACCATTTTTGTTTTAGAACAAAATAATATTGCTGGAAGTCCTGATGAATTCTATTCCTATTCTTTGAAGAAGCCGTGTTCTCCACACTTATCAGCAGCTTTAGATAATCAGGATATTAGTATAGAGAAAATAATTAATGATTTTAAAAGGCTGAAAGAGCAATACGAGGCTGTGGTTGTTGAGGGGGCAGGAGGCGTAATGGTGCCTTTAGGGCAGGGTAAGTTCGTTTTGGACATAATCACGGAGCTAAGGTTGCCAGTAATATTAGTTATTGCTAATAAGTTAGGTTCTATTAATCAGGCATTATTAACAATCGATAAGCTAAGAAGTGTTGGATGTTTACCAGCTTTATTGGTTTTTAATGATAGCAAAGATTGTGATGAGCTAATTTTGTCAGACAATGTTAAAACTATTACTGAATTGTCAGGGGTACTTCGTGTTATAAGAATTCCATATATGCAGACGTTAAATCTTGACCTTGTAGTTGAGCAGTTAGCTGTTGCCTTGAGGAGCAAATAGTGGATCTTAAGTTTGATAAAGAACATGTTTGGCATCCCTATACTTCTTTAAGTAATCCTCCAGAAGTGTATCCTGTAGTTGGAGCTGAAGGCTGTGAGATAATTTTGGAGGATGGTACGAGATTGGTTGATGGTATTTCTTCCTGGTGGTGTGTTATTCATGGATATAATCATCCAGCTTTAAATGAAGCCATATTGAATCAGACAAAGTCTTTTTCTCATGTGATGTTCGGTGGTCTTACACATGAGCCAGCTATTTCACTTACAAAGAAGTTGCTTGAGATTGTACCACAAGGTTTGAATAAAGTGTTTTACTCAGACTCAGGCTCTGTGTCAGTGGAAGTAGCAATAAAAATGGCGATTCAGTATTGGCAAGCACAGGGTCATCCAGAGAAAAAACAGTTAATTACCATTAGGGGTGGATATCATGGCGACACAATAGGTGCAATGTCTGTATGCGATCCTATTTCTGGTATGCATAGTTTATTCAAAGGAGTTGTTAAGGAACAGATTTTTTCTGAACGTCCAAAATGTAAACTCGGGAAAGAGTGGGACGATAAGTTTATACATGACTTGGAAGTCAAAATAAAGAGACACCAGCAAGACTTAGCAGCACTTATTTTAGAGCCTATAGTGCAGGGCGCAGGAGGGATGTGGTTTTATTCTCCTATGTATCTTAAGCGAGCAAAAGAACTTTGTGAGCAGTATGATATTTTGCTAATCATTGATGAAGTAGCTACTGGTTTTGGTCGTACGGGTAAAATGTTTGCATGTGAGTGGGCAGGTATAACACCAGATATTATGTGCGTTGGCAAAGGACTCACTGGTGGATATATGAGCTTGGCGGCAACAATAACAACTGAGCAAGTAGCATATGGTATTTCTACCTTTATGCATGGGCCGACCTTTATGGCAAATCCGCTAGCTTGCGCTGTTGCTACAAAAAGTCTGGAACTCCTCACTTCTATGGATTGGCAGGAAAAGGTTTTAAGTATTGAAAATATACTTAGGGTTGGACTAGCTCCTTTAGCTTCAAATAAGGCGGTTAGAGAAGCGAGAGTTTTAGGTGCAATAGGCGTAGTTGAAATGAAAGAAACTATTGATGTGGCTGCATTTCAGAAAATGGCTGTTTCAAGGGGAGTTTGGTTACGTCCATTTGGAAACATTGTATATATAATGCCTGCCTATGTAATTAGTGAAGAGCAGCTTCAAAAAATTATTAGTGTAATAGCTACATTATTGGATTTAGATTTTTTTAAGAAATCAACTGTATCATTTGTATAAAAGTGAATTTTTTTTATTAAATTAGCGATAATTTATTATGTATAAAATAATTAGTTTAAAACCATCGTTAAGTTTTAGTTCTATTCCAAATACTATTGTGGACAGTCATGAGAAAGTTTTAGCTTTTTGGCAAGAAGCTGTTGCTAATGGATTGATTCAGAAGGGTGCAACTGTAATACATGTAGATACTCATAGTGATATGTTTTTAGGGCGTAACCCTGTTATGACTACTAAGGCAAATTTTATTAATGAAGCTATTACTTTAGGAATTATTGGTAAAGTTATTTGGGTTGTTCCAAATGGGTTGCCTGAGGTAAGTAGGTTTCAGTCTAGAACTAAAAGCGAGATAAATTTAGGATTTTTTGAAAAAGTTCCTTATAAAACAAGATTATATTTTGACAGTTGGGAATCTCGAACAGCTGAAAGCTTTGGTTTTGGTGGGTTTAATGTTAGTCAATATAAGAAAGTAGAGCTAGAGGTTGTTAGGTTATCAGAGTTAAATTGTGAAGCTGGAAATGTAGTTTTGGATATTGATTATGATTTTTTCTCAAATAGCGGATACGATACTCGTCGTGGGTTTAAAATTGATCCTCCAGATAATGAGCTTGAATCAAATATTAATAGTTTTTTCAGAAGAATTATGGACTTAAGAATAAATCCGAATATTATTACAGCAGCTAAATCATTTGAGTATGTGAATGTCCATCATAGAAATATTATAGATAAGGCTGTGCGTGGTTTTTTAGATTAGCGTAAGTCTAACAAAAAAGCC
This sequence comes from Candidatus Termititenax sp., assembly GCA_020719045.1. Lineage (GTDB taxonomy): Bacteria > Margulisbacteria > Riflemargulisbacteria > GWF2-35-9 > DYQY01 > DYQY01. The sequence goes on along the minus strand of DYQY01000008.1, from coordinate 5,698 downwards.
CCTTTACTGGGGCTTTTTTTGATTATTAAATAGCCTGTCCTGCGTAGCTCTTTAGAGCGAAGAAGGATTTTTCTTTAAGTTTTGTAAATCAGACATTCTCTTTGCGTTGTCAGTTAGAGCTAATTTGTATAATCTATCAGCTTCTGTAGGATTTGAACGTTTTAATGATTGGTATCTGTTTTCGTTATCAGTCATTTCATTAAATTCTTTAGTAGCTGGCTTTGATTCCCAAGTAAATGGGTCTTTCCCTTGCTCGATAAGATCTGGGTTGAATCTATACATTGGCCAGTATCCAGTATCAGCTGCTGTTTTAGCATGGGCTTGAGAATCTTTCATCTCAATACCATGTGCAATACAAGGAGAGTAAGCAATTACAATGGATGGACCATTGTAAGCTTCTGCCTCAACTAATGCTTTGATAACTTGATTCTTGTTAGCTCCCATGTTTACTGATGCCACATAGATATGACCATATGATGTCATCATTAAACCAAGGTTCTTTTTACCCATTTTTTTACCTGAAGCAGCGAACTGCGCAACTGCTCCTCTTGGTGTAGCTTTTGATGCTTGACCACCAGTATTGGAGTATACTTCAGTATCCATTACTAATACGTTTACGTTATTACCAGAAGCAAGGACGTGGTCTAATCCACCATAGCCGATGTCATATGCCCATCCGTCACCACCGAATATCCAGACTGATTTTTCAGCAAAATAGTCTTGTAATTCTTTTAGCTTACTTACAACAGGAGATGAGTGCTTTTCTTTAGCTAGTAACGTTTTAGTTGCTTCTTGAGCATCAATTGCTTCAGATGATTTAGCTTCCCAAAGTTCAAGATTTTTCTCTAATGCAGCCTTAAGCTCACCAGAAATATTCTCGGTTAAAGCAAGTTTAATATTGCTTTTAAGTTGTTTACGGTTAGTGTTTACACCAAGACGCATACCAAGACCGTATTCAGCATTATCTTCGAATAATGAGTTGCCCCATGCTGGACCATGACCTTTTTCGTTAACACAGTAAGGAATCGTTGGGAATGTTCCTCCATAAATAGATGAACAACCTGTTGCGTTAGCAACTATCATTCTTTCTCCAAATAGCTGAGTAACTAATTTAACATATGGAGTTTCTCCGCAACCTGCACAAGCTCCACTAAATTCAAATAATGGTTGTTTGAATTGACTGCCTTTAAGTGTAGTAGGGTCTACGCCATCTAATACATTTTCAGGAAGAGCATCAAAGAATTTTTGATTTTCAATTTCTCCCTTGTCAAACTCTTCATGAATAGGCTTCATCAAGATAGCCTTTTCTTTAGCTGGACATGTTTCTACGCAACTTCCACAACCTTGGCAATCTTCAGTATAAACTTGAATTTTAAATTGAAGATCCTTAGTGTTTTTTGTGTTAGATTTTATTGTCTTAAAGTTTGCAGGTGCATTCTTTAGTTCTGAAGGTTCAATTTGTTTCATTCTGATAGCAGCATGAGGACAAACAAGTACACATTGTCCGCACTGTATACATTTGTCGTCAACCCAGCAAGGAACTTCTAGTGCTACAGCTCTTTTTTCGATTTGTGAAGTAGCTGTTGGAATTATACCGTCAATTGGCATTTCAGATACTTTTATATTATCACCTTTCATTCTCATGATTGGTTCAATAATAGTTTTTGTAAATACATCAGCATTATCAGGAATAAGTTTCTTTATTTCAGCAGAAACCTTAATATCATTAACAGAAGCTGGAACATTTACCGCAACTAGTGCTTCAGAAGCTTTATCAACAGCTGCCCAGTTCATTTTAACAATCTCTTCACCTTTTTTCTTAAAGGTTTTTTCTATGTATTTTTTAATTAGAGCAATTGCTTCTGCTTCTGGTAGAACTCCAGATACTTTAAAGAAAGCAGCTTGCATTACAGTATTAATTCTTCCGCCGAGTCCTACTTCATGAGCTATTTTGGCTGCATCAATAGTGTAGAATTTAATCTTTTTATTGATGATAGTTTCTTGCATATCTCTTGTTAGTAGACCAAATGCTTCATCTCTAGAGCAAGGTGAATTTAGTAAGAACGTGCCACCTTCAACAATGCCTTCTAGGATATCGTATCTGCCGATGTATGCAGGAACGTGAAGGGCAATAAAGTCAGCTGATGTTAACAAGTATTCAGATTTAATAGGTGTCTTACCAAATCTTAGATGGGATACAGTTATGCCACCAGATTTTTTGGAATCATATGCAAAATATCCTTGAGCATATAAGTCAGTGTTATCCCCAATAATTTTAATTGAGTTTTTGTTTGCTCCAACAGTTCCGTCAGAACCAAGACCCCAGAATTTGCATCTTACAGTTCCTTTTGGTTCAGTATCGATGATTTCATTAATCTTTATTGATGTATTTGTAACATCATCTTCAATACCAACAGTAAAGTTGTGAGTGCATGCACCATCTAGGTGGTCGTAAACAGCTTTAACCATACTTGGTGTGAATTCTTTAGATGAAAGTCCATATCTGCCACCAACTATTTTGATGTTTTTGCCTTGTAGGGCAGTAATTGTATCTAAATATAATGGTTCTCCAATAGAACCAGGTTCTTTTGTTCTATCTAGTACAGCAATTTTTTTAACTGAAGCAGGGATTGCGCTAACAAAGTCTTTAACAGAGAAAGGTCTATAAAGTCTTACTTTTAATAGTCCAACTTTTTCACCTTTAGTTAATAAGTAGTCAATTGTTTCTTCAATAGTTTCACAGGCAGAACCAATAGCGATGATTATTTTTTCAGCATCTTTAGCTCCAACATAGTCAAATAAATTATATTCTCTACCAAGTTTATCTCCAACTAATTTCATGTATTTTTTTACTATTTCAGGAATAGCATCATAGTATTTGTTTACTGTTTCTCTTCCTTGGAAGTATACGTCAGGAGCTTGTTGTCCAACTTTTAGCATTGGCTTTTCTGGTCTTAGTGCCATGCTTCTAAATTGCTCAACATACTTCATGTCAATAAAAGATTTAAGTGTGTCATAGTCACTAAGTTCAACTTTTTGAATTTCATGACTTGTTCTAAAACCATCAAAGAAACTTAGGAAAGGAACTCTTGATTCTAGCGTTGCAAGATGAGAAATAATCGCTAAGTCATGAGTTTCTTGAATAGAAGCAGCTCCCATTAATGCAAAACCAGTATTTCTAACTGCCATAACGTCTGAATGGTCTCCGAAGATAGATAATGATTGGCAAGCAAGAGATCTTGCTGAAACGTGGAATACAGTTGATTGTAATTCACCAGCAATTTTGTACATATTAGGAATCATAAGTAGTAGACCTTGGGAAGCTGTAAATGTTGTTGTTAATGCTCCTGCTGAAATAGAACCATGACAAGTTCCTACTGCTCCAGCCTCTGACTGCATTTCTATAACTTCAACAGTTTCACCAAAAATATTCTTTCTTCCTGCTGCTGACCATGCATCAGTATATTCTCCCATGTTTGAAGATGGGGTTATTGGATATATTGCAGCAAGCTCACTAAAGGCATATGCCACGTGTGCCGCAGCGGTGTTTCCGTCTACAGTTTCCATTTTATTATTACTCATTGTTTGGACTCCTCTTTACCTGATTTTTGTGTTTTCCACAAACGGCTATTAGTTTACTACCTATTGATTTTTTGTGCAAATCGATTAACATCTAAGATATATGTGTTTTTTTGCTGTATTTTTAACTAATTCAAACTATATGCTTAAATAGGAATTGTTTGTTATAATTCATATATTATAGAGATATACGGGGGAACTAAATGGACGAATTTATAAAAATTAGGATTGAAGAGTTAAAAGTTCTTAAAGAGAATGTTCTTCAAAAGCAAAGAGAAGAGCTAGCAAAGATTGATGTTCGTATTGATGAACTTAAGAATATGCTTTCATCCTCTAGTCCAAGTTTTTCAAGTGAAGCTTCTTCTCCAGAAACTGTTAATAAAGTTGCTAGTGTTTTAAAAGAAGAGCCAAAAAATTTAATTAAAAAAAGTGAAATAGTTCTTGAGCCAACGGAAGCAACCATAGATGACCTAGGCATCGATTTAGAAGAAGAGTCCTCTAAAGTCATGAATATGAGTTCCGATGAAGTTGACCTTGAGTCAATGTTAAATAGCCTTTAAAAAGGTATCTCACCCTTCCGCCCTAACGGGCACCTTCCCTTCAAAAGGGAAGGATTTTAAAATACGTTTAAGAATCTTGTTCTTGTTAAACTCAGTCTTCTATAGATAAGCTTCTAGTACTTCACTATAATCGGTTTTTATTTTTGCAAGAGCTCTCTCTTTAATTTGTCTAACTCTTTCTCTACTTACTTGTAATAGTCTAGCAATTTCTGAAAGACTCATTGGTTCAAACTCTTTTAGTCCAAAGTGACGTTCAATGATAAATTTCTCTCTGCTGCTTAGACTATCTAATGCACCATATAATGTGTTGTCTAAATCTTCTTCATCAAGCTTTTCTTCGAATCTTTGGATTGACGGATCTTCAAGGTAACTACCAAGAGAATTTTCATTATCATCAACAACAACATCTAAAGAAGAGGAGTTGGCTGCGAACATTTTGTAGTATTCGATTTTGGATTGGTTAATGCCAGTTATTTTAGATAGTTCAGCTGTATCTGGTTCGCAATGATTTTCAGTCATGTAATAAGTAATTGCTTTTTTGATTTTCTGCACGTTTTCTAGAATGTTTGATGGAAGTCTTACATCTCTAACTAGTTTCTGGTAACCTCTGTTAGCTGCTTGCATAATCCAGAAAGTAGCATATGTAGAAAACTTTGTGCCTCTATCGAATTCATATCTTTTTGCTGCATGTAAAAAAGCTATTGCTGCTTCTTGAAAGATATCTTGAGAGTATTTGTGATTGTATTTTCTGGTGTATTTGTAAAGTAACCCAAGATTGTTTGTAAGAAGAACTTCCTTACTTTCTCTGTCGCCCTGTTGAATTCCTTGTAGAACTATTCTTTCATCTGTCGTATTTAAAACCATTTTTTCCCTCCTAAGAAAATATTTGGAGGAAGGTCACTTGTAACTTAAAAGGGGATTTCCGACATGCGGGCCAATCCGATTTAGACCTTCCAATTCATCCTATATTAGTTATAACGTATCTTACCTCCTTTTTTCAATAGTAATATAAACTATTTTTTATCTTACAAAAGTCATTATTCCCGTATTTAAAGGGTTTAAACATATATGCAAAAAACGCCATTTGTTCGGAAAGTGCTTTTTAAGTCAATAATGGCAAGGCATTCAGAATATATCGAAAGATTTTAATAGATTGAAAATATATAGGATTCTCTGATTTTATGGCATAGTGTTTCCTAAGCTTCTCATCTATTTCTTTATGCAATTCGTAGTGGAGAAAATGGTCATTATTAAAGCAATTTTCACATTCATATATGTATGGATATTTACCCAATTTCAGTAGTGTCCGGTAGTTTTTCAGCCAAAGCCGAAAGATAACTGAGTACAAGGCAAGTCCTTAAGATGTTTCACATACCATCCTATTAAGTAGGTAATCATGGCAATCCATATTTGAGTCATTACAGCGGTTCTAGAGGTTCCAATAAAGGATTTTATCTTTAAATTCTGTTTAATCCATTTAAAGAATGTTTCAATTTCCCAGCGTTGTTTGTAAATCAAAAAAATTTATTGGTAGCAATTCTGCGTGTTCCTTGAACCCT